>JBQEFB010000001.1:0-216842 GCA_052107635.1 Marinomonas sp.
AACGGCGATGATCTTCTGAAGACTCCAATGAGCGCCCACACAAATTATCTGATTAAATTCTTAAAGAGCGGTTATGCATTGCTGCGTAACGAGGGCTGTATAATACAGATTAAAAATAATGATGCAACACCCAAAAACAAAAAAGCCACAAATAAATGTGGCTTTTAAACAATCAGATAGCAATTTGACGAATCAAAGCTTATTTAAGCTCTAATGCTTGTTCTTCGATACGAGCCTTCCACTCAGCCGGCCCTGTTACATGAACAGAGGTGCCTTGTGAATCAACTGCAACGGTTACAGGCATATCTACCACATCAAACTCATAGATAGCTTCCATCCCCAATTCAGGGAAAGCAACAACATCAGCCTTCTTGATCGCTTTAGAAACAAGATACGCAGCACCACCTACCGCCATAAGATAAACGGCACCAAACTCTTTGATAGCATCGATCGCTATTGGCCCACGCTCAGCTTTACCGATCATACCAAGCAAACCCGTTTTCTCAAGAATTTGGCGAGTGAATTTATCCATACGAGTAGATGTCGTTGGGCCAGCTGGGCCAACCGCCTCATCTCTTACAGGATCAACAGGACCTACGTAATAGATAAAACGACCTTTCAAGTCAACAGGAAGCTCTTCCCCATTAGCCATCATCTCAGTCATTTTCTTATGCGCAGCATCACGACCCGTTAACATTTTGCCATTAAGCAACACTGTCTCGCCCGGCTTCCAATCTTTTACTTGTTCTGGCGTAATTTCATTAAGATTTACTCGACGAACACTATCACCAACTTCCCAAGTAATTTCAGGCCAGTCATCCAATGATGGCGGAACTAGATCTGCTGGACCCGAACCATCAAGAACAAAGTGAGCATGACGAGTCGCCGCACAGTTTGGAATCATAGCAACAGGCAAAGAAGCGGCATGCGTTGGGTAATCCATGATTTTCACATCAAGAACAGTTGTTAAGCCACCAAGACCCTGCGCACCAATACCTAGATTATTAACTGCTTCAAAGATTTCAAGACGAAGCTCTTCTACACGATTCTGTGGTCCACGCGCCTTAAGCTCATGAATGTCGACAGGCTCCATTAGAGACTCTTTCGCCATAACCATGGCTTTTTCAGCCGTACCACCAATACCTATACCCAACATTCCAGGTGGACACCAGCCCGCACCCATCGTAGGAACTGTTTTCTTAACCCATTCAACAATATCGTCCGATGGGTTCAACATCGCTAGTTTAGATTTATTCTCAGAACCGCCACCTTTGGCAGCAACATGTACTTCAACCGTATCGCCCGGCACAATTTCCATATGAATAACAGCTGGAGTATTGTCTTTAGTGTTTTTACGAGCGCCGGCAGGATCCGCCAAAATAGAAGCGCGAAGTATGTTGTCAGGGAGCGTATAAGCACGACGAACACCTTCATTGATCATGTCAGCAACGCTTTGAGTTGTTTCCCACTGAACGTCCATACCGACTTTAATAAATACAGTAACAATGCCGGTATCCTGACAAATAGGACGCTTACCTTCGGCACACATTCTTGAGTTAATCAGAATTTGTGCCATAGCATCTTTGGCTGCCTGACTTTCTTCTCGCTCATAAGCTTCATGTACCGCTTTAACAAAATCTAACGGATGGTAATAAGAAATAAATTGAAGCGCGTCTGCAACGCTATCAATCAAATCATTTTCTTTAATAATGCTCATGCATCTCTCCTGCTGAGGATTACGATTAAATCGAAGGCAAAATGGTAAAAGATGCGAGAGCGCAAAGAAAGAGCTAAACCCTATTTAGGCAATACATAGAGCCCATTCACTAAATAAATAGCATGAGAGAGTGATTCTCATCTAATCAAAAAACACACACTCCCTCAATAATTATCGCTGAAGCAACTGATCTGAGGACTGGTTAGCAACATGGACTGAGTGCTGAACATACTCTTCCAAAATCTCAGCAGTAAAGATTTCACGCTCAGCAAGGGAGGCCATGCGCTCCGCTTGCCAATTAATAAGACTAATAAAAACAGAGTATTTTTTAATAAAATCATAACCCACTTCTCGCACGCCTATGCCGTGTAGACTCATAAGATGCATAACTTGATCAAGATTTTTCTGTGTTTCAAAGCGACAACCATTATTTGCGGCAATTAACAAACGTCGAATTTGCTCTATCGGCATTTCAGTTACTGGGGCTTTAGTCGGCACAGCCGGCCGAGCTATCAAAAATTTATCTAGCATCTCCTCCGTATACTGCTCGCGTTCATGAATATCCAAAATATGAGCAGCTTCACGCTCCAACAAACGAATAAACAGGCTTTTATTTTGAATATCAGAAAACTCTAAATCTTTCAAAGAAAGAGAGTTTTGCACCATTATTTGAATTACCGCCTCATAAGCATCTGACGAGTTACCTACAGAAACGACAGATAAAGCAAGATAACGCCGTAAGTCAGACATAACCTTTGCTGCCTGATAACTTCTCTTACGCTGTACATGATCATTTAACTGACACTCTGATCTCGCTAGCTCTTCTACAGCTTTTTCATAGCTAACCAGCGCCTCACGCTCTTCATTCAAATACAGCAATCGCTTTTTACCCTGCTCTATTTCCCACGCATCATAAGCTTCCGCTCTTGCTTGAAACGCCTTCTCTATCGCCTCCTCAAAACTTAACTCTATCCGAGCTCGCTCAGCACGCTCCTGACATTCTTTTTGCTCTCGCTGATAGCGCGCCGTTTTTGTCTCTTGCAACCGCTCTTCGATCAGAACTAAATCACACTTGAGAGATGCAACCTTAGTTTGAGCTTCGACCTCATCAAAGCCCTCAATTTTCTGAGATATTGATAACCAATATGGATCATCAGAAAACAACACAGACGCATCACCTACTATTTTTTCTTCTGGCACATCTGGGCGAAATACATTCTTTGCATTAATGACATTGTCACCATTTAAAACCGCATCAGTTTGCTTCTGAGCACACTTCATACGATCATTACCAACAGTTATGTCGCCAACGTCTGTTGAATCAGAAAGCTCAATAGACGAAGCGCCTGATGAGCCACTACAGCCACTTAAAGTTGCCTTTTCACTGAAACGACGCTGACAAATAGAGTCTGTAGATTTAGTCTTAGTCATACTCATTTTTACAAATCGCGGGACTGCGCCACCCCAACTTACTTTATACAACATAGAGCGATCGCAAAGCTTTAGCATCGGTAATTCTCGCTGCGCAATACTGTACAACCGAATTAGAGACTCAGCATGACGAAGAGCGACAATAGATTCACTTGAATTCGTTGATGTCGCCAAATTCAGCAACTTAACAACTTTACTAATCGCTTTTTTCCTTTTTCCTACGCTCATAATAAATCGTTTATCCCTGCGACACTGTCTCTGCCGTTACTAACAATACAAATATACTTAATAGTAAAGGGTCGTATCATTATCTGGCAAGATCAAATCATCACTCAATAACGAACGAAGTTTACGCAAGATATCGACCAGCTCTTCACTGGAATAAGCAACGGCAGAACATTTCCCCCAAACCGGCTCTGGCCAACAACAATCTTCCTCAAAGCGAGCCACATGATGCAAATGAAGCTGAGATACTTTGTTTCCGATCGCCGCCACATTTAGCTTATCTGCCGAGAACGCATCATGCATAACCTCACTCAACAAACAACTTTCAGACATCAACAATTGACGATCACTTTCTACCAATTGATACATCTCTGACACCCCATTTCTTTGTGGCACCAAGATCAACCAAGGAAATTGAGAATCATTTATTAATCTAAGTTGAGACAAAGCAAAACTTCCAACCAAAACTGAGTCTCGCGCTAATATTGAATTTAACTCAAACATCTTTATTTACCCTATTTACATCAAAGCCTTTCATAAGCACTATAGCACCCTTACATTTAAAATCACCCAGAGACTCGGAGTCAGCATGACTGATATGCAATGTGTCTTGGACGCACAAGCCAAATTAGCAGAATGCCCACGATGGGATGAAGAAACTCAAACCCTCTACTTTGTTGATATTGACGCTTTCAAACTTCATGCCTTCTGCATGACCTCTTACAGCATAGAAACTCGCTTATTTGATGAAGAAATTGGCTGCTTTTCCCTCGATGAAAACGGTGGCTTTATTGCCGCATTTCGCTCAGGTGTTTATCAGTTCGCAGATTTCAATGCGCCATTGACGCCTTATTGGGAAGCGACTTACGACCAAAAAACCACGCGCTTCAATGACGGCCGCTGCGACCCCAAAGGACGCTTCTTAGCTGGCACAATGTACAGCCCAAAAGACGCATTTAAAGGCGCGCTTCACCAATTTTCACAAGGCCAAGAGAAACAGCTAGATCAAGCTGCTTGGACCTCCAATGGCTTAGCGTTTTCGCCCGACGGCAAAATTATGTACTATTCGGATACGCCGAACCACATTGTGTATCAATTTGACTATGATGTTGACACTGGCAGCGCCACTAACAAACGAACCTTTATCGAATTCCCAAGAGGCAACGGCCGCCCTGATGGTGCCGCAGTCGATTGTGAAGGCAACTACTGGAGCGCTTTGTACCAAGGCCAACGAGTGGTTAAAATCAGCCCTCAAGGTGAAATTTTAGCCGAGTATCCGGTCCCTGCGACCTACCCTACCATGGTGGCTTTTGGCGGCCCTGACATGAAAACCTTATTTGTCAGCACCTGCCGAGCAGCACAAACAGAAGAAGAGCTTGAAACTTTTCCTCAAGCTGGCGGAATTTTCGCTCTTGAAACCGACACCAGAGGTCTTATCGAACCTCGTTTTGCCGGCTAGAGCACAGACTTCTACTTTTTAACTTTTAGACATAGACACTATTATCATGCGCGCAAGCAACTATTTGTTCTCCACACTACGTGATGCTCCAACTGACGCCGTCGTAACCAGCCATCAATTAATGGTTCGTGCCGGTATGATCCGCCAAATTTCCAAAGGCCTTTACACCTGGCTACCAACCGGCGTAAAAGTTTTCCGCAAAGTCGAAAGCATCGTTCGAGATGAAATGGAAAAAGCCGGCGCCCTCGAAGTCATCATGCCTGGCGTCCAACCAGCAGAACTATGGCAAGAGTCTGGTCGCTGGCAGAAATACGGTCCTGAGCTACTTCGCCTAGTCGACCGTCACGGCCGCGATTACTGCTTAGGCCCAACCCACGAAGAGGTTATCACTGACCTTTCTCGTAATGAGCTAACCAGTTACAAACAACTACCCGCGACTTTTTTCCAAATTCAGACAAAATTCCGCGACGAAGTGCGCCCTCGCTTTGGCGTGATGCGCTCTCGTGAATTCTGCATGAAAGACGCCTACTCTTTCCACGTTAGCCCTGAATCACTACAAGAAACCTATGATGTTATGCATCAAGCCTACTGCAATGTATTTGATCGCATCGGTTTAGATTACCGCCCAGTACTGGCTGATACGGGCAGCATTGGCGGCGCTTACTCTCATGAATTTCATGTATTAGCGGATTCAGGCGAAGACGACATCGCATTTAGCGACACCTCTGACTTTGCCGCCAACGTTGAGCTGGCCGAAGCCATTACCTTAAAAGACAAGGCAGACCCAGCAACACAAGATACCGCTGAAGTGTTTACACCAGACTGCAAAACGATTCAGAAAGTCGCTGAGCTCTTAACGCTGGACGTCACCAACACAGTAAAAACCATGCTAGTAAAAGGCACGGACACTGACGAAACCAGCACTATAGTCGCGCTGGTTTTGCGTGGCGATCACAACATCAACGAATTGAAAGTCGAAAAACTTGACGGCATCGTTTCTCCTTTTGAGTTTGCTGATGAAGATGAGATTCTCACTCATATTGGCTGCGCGCCAGGCTCCATTGGCCCACAAGGCCTAAAAGAAAAAGGCATTCGTGTGATCGTCGATCGCTCAGCGGCGGTTATGTCCGACTTCTGCGCCGGTGCAAACAAAGACGATTACCATGTTACAGGCTTAAATTGGGAAAGAGATTGCCCTGATTTTGAAGTGGCGGATTTACGTAATGTCGTAGCAGGTGACCCATCTCCTGATGGCAAAGGCACTATCATCATTAAACGCGGCATCGAAGTTGGTCATATCTTCCAATTAGGCCAGCAATACGCAGAAGCATTAAACGCCACCGTTCTTAATGAAAATGGCAAGGCTCAAATCATGCACATGGGCTGTTATGGCATCGGCGTTTCGCGCATTGTTGCCGCGGCGATTGAGCAAAATTTTGATGATAAAGGCATTTTATGGCCAGAAAGCATCGCCCCTTTTGATGTGGCAATTGTGGCGATGAATTACGACAAATCAGAAGCGGTTCGAAACGAGTGTGATCGTCTATACAGCGAACTAAAAGCCAAAGGCTTAGACGTTTTATTAGACGACCGCAAAGAACGCCCAGGGGTTAAATTTGCAGACTGCGAATTGCTCGGCATTCCACATCGCCTAGTGGTTGGCGATAAAGGTTTAGCGAATAACACATTAGAATACAAAAACCGCACACAAGGCGAAAACCAAGACGTAGCCACTACGGATGCTGTTCAGTTTATTCTTAGCTTGAAATAGCGATACCAACAATCACTCGACTACAGGTCGAGTGATTGCTCTCTTCTCTGTCTTTCCAAGAAAAAGGAACCGTCTATGACCACAATTTACCACAACCCACGCTGCTCAAAATCCCGACAAACTTTGACTCTATTAGAAGAAAAAGGCATCCAAGCTGATGTTCGACTTTATTTAAAAGAAGCTCCTAGCGTCGATGAAATCACAACATTATTAAAGCAACTGGCCATCACACCGATTGAGCTCATGCGCACCAAAGAAGCCATTTACAAAGAGCTGGGGCTAAACTCAGAAAACAGCGACGAAGAGCGCATTAAAGCAATGCACGAACATCCAAGTTTAATTGAACGCCCTATTGTCATTCATAATGATAAAGCCAAATTAGGACGCCCACCCGAACAAGTGTTGGATTTATTCCAATGAGCGAACCTTACGTTCTCATCTTATTTTACAGTCGCCATGGCTCTATCGCTGAAATGGCAAAACATATTGCCCGCGGCGTCAACAGTAATGGCAATATAGCTGCAAAAGTTCGTCAGGTACCGGCAGTCTCAGAAGTATCTGAAGCGACAACAGAACAAATGCCGACCGAAGGCGCACCCTACGCCTCACTCGATGAACTTGCAGAGTGCTCCGCATTAGCAATCGGCTCACCGTCCTATTTCGGATCAATGGCAGCCCCGCTTAAGCATTTTATTGATCAAACAGCAACGATCTGGATGACTGGAAGACTGATCGACAAACCTGCCTGCGCATTCACTAGCGCAAGCTCAATGCACGGTGGACACGAACAATGCCTTCAATCCATGATGACCCCACTATTACATCACGGCATGGTGTGGGCAGGACTGCCGTATAAAAACAAAGAACTCATCAGCACAACGACTGGCGGAACACCTTATGGCGCGAGTCATTTAGCCACCAGCACAAGCGAAAATACACTTAGTAAAGAAGAGATTTCACTTTGCGAAGCTCAAGGAAAACGCATCGCTGAACTCGCACTTAAACTACTAAAATAAACGCCACAACTTACAATACACGCCACAAAAAAGGCCACACTCCTCATATTTGGTGTGCGGCCTTTTACCCTCAAAGCAAGATATAGCGTCTAATAATTAAAAACGTGGCAGCTCAATATCCTGAAATAACAGATCTACATCCTGCCTATTCGGCGCTTCCATCGCTGCAATCACACGATCTTTCGTCAAATGCGGAGCAAAAGACTCAATAAACTTATACATATAACCACGAATAAACGTATTGCTGCGAATACCAATTTTAGTACAGCTATCCTCAAACAAATGCGACGCATCCAGTGCAACCAAATCAGCATCCTGCACTTCGTCATAGGCCATAGAAGCAACAATACCCACACCTAAACCAAGACGAACATAAGTCTTGATAACATCCGAATCAGCAGCAGTAAACACCACATTAGGCTCAAGCTCTGCCTGCTGAAATGCCTGATCTAACTGAGAACGACCAGTAAAACCAAAAACATAAGTCACAATCGGATAATTAGCCAAGGCGTCCAGTGTCAACTTTTCAACTTGCGCTAAAGGATGATCTTTTGGCACCACTACACAACGATTCCAAGTATAACAAGGCAGCATAACTAGATTACCAAATTGCTCCAGAGCCTCCGTAGCAATAGCAAAGTCTACTACTCCGTCATTCGCCATTTCTGCAATTTGCATTGGCGTCCCCTGATGCATATGCAGGGTCACCGCTGGATACTTATCAATGTATTCATGAATAATGCTTGGCAATGCATAACGCGCCTGTGTATGAGTTGTCGCGATATCAAGCGACCCTTTACGCTCATCGCTGAATTCACTAGCAACACGCTTAATATTCTGCGTTTGATTTAGAATCTCACCGGCTAACGCAATGATTTTTTCTCCTGCTGGAGTCACATGCGTCAAATGCTTACCACTACGAGCAAATACCTCCACCCCCAACTCATCTTCCAGTAAACGTATTTGCTTACTAACACCCGGTTGAGAGGTATAAAGACTCTGCGCTGTAGCCGACACATTCAAGTCATGGCGCGCTACTTCCCAAATATATCTAAGCTGCTGTAACTTCATCGACCACCTTATTCCAAAAAGAGTTAAAAACAGAAGAAAACATTACTTTATAGAATAGAGAAAAACCTCTAGTGTTGCCAGCTTAAAACAGTGGAAGAAAGATTACGATGGATTTTATTTGGTATATTTGTGCAGGCGCCGCCGTCGGTCTTGCTGTCGGCATTACCGGCGTGGGCGGTGGTTCCCTTATGACGCCGTTATTATTGCTATTTGGCTTCCCTCCCCATATTGCCATCGGCACCGACCTTATGTATGCAGGCATAGCCAAAAGCACAGGGGTTTATCTGCACGCTAAGCGGGGCAACATAAACTGGAGAATTGTCGGCGCTATGACTGCTGGCAGCCTGCCTGCTTCTTTTATTACCGTATGGGTACTTTCTCAGTTCGACAAACCAGACCACTACCAGCAAATCCTAAGCTCAACATTAGGCCTAATGCTATTCACTACCGCTATCATTATTATCTTTCGCAACAAACTGCTTAATACATTTGATTTTGGCATCACTGAGCGCAACGGACTAAAAGTCATTTTTATCTGTGGCATTATACTCGGATCTCTTGTCACTCTGACCTCTGTCGGTGCAGGCGCATTAGGTACCGCGATCATGATGATGCTGTTTCCTGTTATGCGCGCTAAAAACATCGTAGGTACCGATCTAGCTCATGCGGTTCCACTGACACTCGTTGCAGGACTTGGTCACGTTCTACTGGGCAATGTGGATTACACACTATTAGCAGGTCTTCTTATAGGTTCGATTCCCGCTATTTACATAGGCACACACATTTCAACGTATGTCCCTAATAAAGTGTTACAACCCGTTTTAGCTACAGCATTGATGGCTTTTGGCCTTAAATACCTATTCTTCTAGCAAAACGTGAGAAAAATCAGCCACAGGCAGTTCATTAACGATCAAAAACAAGATATTGTTAAACGCTATTATTTACAATGCTGTAAGCAGGAACCCCCGTAATGAGCAATACACCTCTTGAGGACTTAAACATAGCCTCTTTTACCTCCTTGGTAACCCCTACAAAATTAAAACAGAACCTCCCTGTCAGCGATTCAATTAGCCAGAGCATAACTGCTGCGCGCGAAACGATCAAAAATATCATGGACGGTAAAGATCATCGCTTAGCGATCGTAATTGGACCCTGCTCGATTCATGATCCTGAAGCCGCTTTGGACTACGCCCGTCGCCTTAAAGTACTCGCTGAACAAGTTAGCGATTCCCTCTATATCGTCATGCGTGCTTATTTTGAAAAGCCACGCACTACCGTTGGCTGGAAAGGCTTAATTAACGATCCAAATCTAGATGGCACTTTTGATATTGAGAAAGGCCTTCATATTGGCCGCAAGCTACTGATTGACTTAGCGGAAATGGGCTTGCCTTTGGCAACAGAAGCACTTGACCCTATCTCACCACAATACATTCAAGACCTAATCAGTTGGTCTGCTATTGGCGCTCGTACCACAGAATCACAAACACATCGCGAAATGGCATCTGGTCTTTCTGGCCCTGTTGGTTTTAAAAATGGCACCGATGGTTCAATGTCCGTCGCCGTTAATGCAATGCAGTCAGTTTCACACCCTCATTCATTCTTAGGCATTAACGAAGAAGGTCAAGTAGCTATCGTTAATACCAAAGGGAACGAATATGGTCATGTCGTACTTCGTGGTGGTAATGGCTTACCAAATTATGATGCAGACAATGTGGCTAAAGCCGAAGCAGCACTGACCGCCTCGAAGCTGAAACACAACATTATGATAGACAGCTCTCATGAAAACTCGAATAAAAAGCCAGAACGTCAAGTGACAGTAGTGGAAGATGCGACCCAGCAAATCTTAGCGGGCAACCACTCTATTATGGGATTGATGATTGAAAGTAACATTGGCTGGGGAAATCAAAAAGTTCCAGCCAATAAAAACGACCTGCAATATGGCGTGTCAATTACCGACGCCTGCATTGATTGGGCAACAACAGAAACAACATTAATCACTATGGCCGCACAATTAAAAGCAGTATTGCCAAAAAGAGATCGCAGCTAATACAGTGCGCATTTAAAGTGCTTAACGGCAATAAAAAAGGGTGTTGATCGATTTGATCAACACCCTTTTTTACAACTTAATATTGAATTACATAAAAGCGTTATCTGTTACCGTATGATCTGTTGCGTCTTTCACTGCAGTCAAAGCAGGCACTTTCTCGATCAACGTTTTCTCAACGCCTTCTTTCAATGTCAGATCAACCGAACTACAACCTTGGCAACCACCACCAAATTGAAGCACCGCCACACTACCATCAATCACTTCCACCAGACTCACTTCGCCACCATGAGAGGCCAATCCTGGATTGATGTCTGAATATAAAATGTAATTAATTTGATCTTCAATTGGACTATCTTCACTGACTTTAGGCATTTTTGCATTTGGTGCCTTAATGGTTAGCTGACCACCCATTTTTTCCGTAGCGTAATCCACAAACGCTTCATCCAAAAAGTTTATTGAGTTTTTCTCAATGTAAACTTTTAGCTTAGGAAGATTTAAAATTTCGTCCGTATGATTGACTTCATCGGGACGACAATAGGCCAAACATGTCTCAGCATAAGGCGTACCAGGCTGCTGGATAAATATACGCACAGCGATACCTTCAACACCTTGTTTTTCAAGTAATGAAGAAAGGTACTCTTGAGCGCCATCAGTAATAGTAATATTCATAATAAACCTTCTAAAATCTGTAACACCGTTAATCACTCCATATTACAGTAGATATAACTCAAAACCAAAGACCTAGTAATAAACTAAGGTATATTCTCTTTATTTCTACATTGTACAATTTTAATAAGCCTTATTAGCAAAATCACTATACTTATAGATAAATATTCATTTTTAGAATAAAGGTTTTTTGATAGAGTAAGGCAACTGAAAATTTACTAACCACGGTTTATTACTTTATGTACCAATACGACGCAATTGACCAACAGCTTGTTGATGAGCGTGTTACGCAGTTTCGCGATCAAACACGCCGCTATCTTAATAACGAACTGAGCGAAGAAGCCTTCTTGCCTTTACGCCTACAGAATGGCCTTTACGTTCAACGCCACGCTCCTATGCTCCGCGTGGCTGTTCCATACGGGATGCTGTCCAGCAAGCAATTACGAACATTGGCTGACATTAGTCGTCGCTACGACAAAGGCTACGGTCACTTTAGCACTCGCCAAAACTTGCAATTAAACTGGCCTAAACTAGAAGATGTTCCGGATATCCTAGGTGAATTAGCGCAAGTAGAGATGCACGCAGTACAAACCAGCGGCAACTGTATTCGTAACACAACGACAGACCAATACGCTGGCGTTATTGATGATGAGATCGTTGACCCTCGCCCTTATTGCGAACTTATCCGTCAATGGTCTACTTTTCATCCTGAATTTGCATTTCTGCCTCGCAAATTTAAAATCGCTGTCAATGCGACTGAATCTGCTGATCGTGCTGCAACTCAAGTCCATGATATCGGCTTACACATCAAGAAAGATGAAAATGGCAACATTGGCTTCAAAGTCATTGTTGGTGGCGGCCTTGGTCGTACCCCTATGGTAGGCGTTACTATTAATGAATTCCTACCTCGCACCGACTTACTTACTTACCTTGATGCAATTATCCGCGTTTATAACCAAACTGGTCGCCGTGACAATAAGTACAAGGCTCGTATTAAAATTCTCGTAAAAGCCCTTGGCATCGAAGAATTCCGCAAGCGCGTTGAAGCCGAGTGGGTTCATTTACGCGGCAAAGAAAGCACAGTTCCAATGAGTGAATTCAATCGCCTACAAAGCTTTTTTACTGAACCAGCTTATGAAACACTCAGCGACCAGCCAACTGAATTAACACAAAAGCTCGCGCAAAGCGCTGGGTTTGCTCGCTGGTATGAACGCAATACGTTTAATCATAAAAAAGCGGGTTACCGAATTGTCACGCTAACATTGAAAAAAGCAGGACAAGCGCCAGGCGATGCAACCGCAGAGCAAATGGAAAAAGCCGCCGACCTTGCTGATCAGTTTAGTTTTGGTGAATTACGCGTCAGCCACGAGCAAAATTTAGTTCTCGCCGATGTGCGTCAAGATCAAATAGTCACTTTGTGGGAAGCCGCGAAAGAAGCAGGCTTTGCAACACCAACACTGGGTTTACTAACCGACATGATTTGCTGTCCTGGTGGGGATTTTTGCAACCTTGCAAACGCCAAATCGATTCCAATTGCAGAACAAATCCAAGATACTTTTAATGATCTAGATTATCTTTACGACTTAGGTAATATCGACCTAAACATCTCAGGCTGTATGAATGCCTGTGGCCACCATCACGTTGGTAACATTGGCATACTTGGTGTTGATAAAAAAGGTCAAGAGTTCTACCAAATCTCAATTGGTGGCGCTTCTGGACATGATGCCAGCATCGGCAAAATCCTTGGCCCTTCTTTTGGACAAGAACAAATTAGTGGCATCATCCAGAAATTAATGGATGTCTACGTCAGCAATCGAACAGAAGAAGAACGCTTTATTGACACATACCGTCGCGTAGGTATCACACCATTTAAAGAGGCCGCTTATGCCAAAGCTAATTAAGAACGGCAATATTGTCGACAACCTATACACTTGGCAACAAGACAGCGAATCAGAAGCGACTGACGCATCAATTGTTCCAATGTCTAAATGGATATCTGAACAAGATTCTATCGGTCATGTTGCTGGCATCTGGATTGATGCTGGTGAAGGCACTGACGATCTAGCCAATATTGACCTTAACCAATTTGATGTTATTGGCATCAACTTCCCCGCCTTCGTCGATGGTCGTGGTTTTTCTTATGCTCGCCTACTTCGCGAACGTTTAGGCTACACTGGGGAGATTAGAGCACTAGGAAATTTCATCCCAGATCAGCTTGGTTACTTACTAAGAGTTGGTTTTAATGGCTTTCAATTTAATGATGACGTCAATTTAGAGAAAGCACTAGAGCTGCATAAATCCTTCTCCAACGCGTACCAAAGCGATGTGAACGAACCTAGACCGATATTTTTACGTCGATAAAGGTTAAATCTATTGTCAGCATCTCAAGAAAAGGCCCTTTAAGGGCCTTTTCCTATTGCGTATTGTGGCCGTGCTGATTATCGTATGATTTAAAAGTGATTGATTGTTAAAGGATCTTAACGTGCAAAAAAAACGCCTAGCCTGTCTCTTTACAGGATTATTACTAACCAGTGTTGCTCAAGCAACGACTACTTATGTATCAGACATTCAGTTTGTCGCAATTAGAGAAGGCCAAGACAACAATACTCGCGCTGTTGAACGAGGCATTAAAAGCGGCACACCTCTGGAAGTGCTTGACCAAGAAAACGGCTACACTAGAGTTAAAACTCCAAGCGGAAATGAAGGTTGGGTTGCCGACTACTTTCTGAGTGACGACGCAGTAACAAGAGATCAAGTTATTACTCTGCAGTCAAAACTAACAGCGCTATCAGAGAGCAAACAAAAAATAAGCACAGAATTACAAGATAGCAAAAAAGTAATCCGTGATCTAAACAGCAAATCCAGCTCACTCGAAAATGATAAAACGCTACTGATTAAACAACTACAAGAAAACAAAGCACTCACTGAAAAAGCGAAATCCATTGTATCGCAAAATAATGATGTCGCTTATCAAATAGAGTCGCTCAAGAAACAACTAACAACTGCTGAAGCACTCGCTGATGCACAGCAAGATACGACCCAGCAAAAATGGTTTGCTATTGGCGCAGGTACACTTTTAGGTGGTTTAGTGATTGGTTTCTTCATTCCACTAGCTCGTAGGAAAAAAAGCAGCTCAAGCTCTTGGAGCTAATAGGGATTTAACATGGACGCATCGATAGTACACTCCTTTTTCTTAATATTTGGTGGGGCTGCTGTCGCTGCATCTATCGCTTTATACACCAAACAGCCGATGATCATTGCTTACATCGCCCTCGGTGTACTACTCGGCCCCTCAGGTTTATCTCTAATTAACGAACCAAAACTCATGGACGAGATGAGTCATGTTGGTATTATTTTCTTGTTATTCTTACTTGGCTTAGACATGCAACCTAGCCATCTACTGAATATGCTTAAAAAAGCCTCATGGATCGCACTATTAAGCTCCGCCATCTTTGCCTTACTAGGCTATTTAGTCGCTACCTGTTATGGCTACACTGAGATAGAAAGTCTCATTATTGGTGTCGCAATGATGTTTTCAAGCACCATTGCTTGTATAAAACTCCTACCCACCACTGTGCTACACCATAAACATACAGGAGAACTGGTTGTCGGCTTATTGCTATTACAAGACATTATTGCCATCGCAGTATTGTTAGTACTTTATAGCGTGTCAGGAGATACACAGAGTGGCGCGATGCAATACCTTAAACCACTAATCGCCTTACCACTCTTGATTGGTGGCGCTCTTCTTTTTGTTAATTACATACTGCTTAAATTGATCACTCGCTTTGACCGATTTCATGAGTATATTTTTTTAGTTTCCATTGGCTGGTGCTTATCCATGGCTGTGCTCGCAGAATACGCCGGACTGTCTTCTGAAATGGGGGCTTTTATAGCAGGCGTTGCTCTCGCCACTAGCCCAATATCCCAATACATTGCTACTCATTTAAAGCCATTAAGAGACTTTTTTCTAATCCTGTTCTTCTTTACGATTGGTGCTAGCTTTAACCTAAGTTTACTAAGCGCCGTTATTGTGCCTGCATTAATCTTAGCGATTGGCGCCATTTTGATAAAACCTCTCGTCTTTCGTTTCTTATTGAAAGGCATTAAAGAAGATGCAAATACATCCTGGGAAGTCGGCTTTCGACTTGGGCAAGTCAGTGAGTTTTCGATTTTGATCGCCTATCTTGCTGCTAACATCGGCTTAATTGGTATAGAAGCCTCACATGTCATCCAAGCAACCGCTATTCTTAGCTTTGCTTTATCAACTTATGTGGTGATTTTAAACTTCCCAAACCCCATCGCAATATCAGATAGATTACGCAGAGACTAGGCTTAACGCTTTTCTTTGTTATAATCTATCACTAGAGAGGAGGGGTTTCTAAAATGCTTTTCAAAGCCCCCTTTCTTTAAGTATATAAAATATAATAGAATACCGCGAAATACCTGACTACAAACAAAGAAAAGTCTTGTATACTAACGCGCAAATTTCGTCCCTAACTTTTTTAGAGTAATCTAATGGCTGACTTATCAAAATACAGAAACATCGGTATTTTTGCTCACGTTGACGCGGGTAAAACTACTACTACAGAACGAATTCTTAAACTTACCGGTATGATCCACAAAATCGGTGAAGTACATGAAGGTGAATCTACAACTGACTTCATGGAACAAGAAGCAGAGCGTGGAATAACCATCCAGTCTGCAGCGGTGACTTGTTTCTGGAAAGATTACCGTTTTAACGTTATCGACACACCTGGACACGTTGACTTCACTGTAGAAGTTTACCGTTCTTTGAAAGTTCTTGACGGTGGTATTGGTGTTTTCTGTGGTTCTGGTGGTGTTGAACCTCAATCAGAAACTAACTGGCGTTATGCTAACGAATCTGAAGTAGCACGTATCATTTTCGTCAACAAACTTGACCGTCTTGGCGCAAGCTTCTACCGCGTAACAGAGCAAGTTCAAAAAGTACTTGGCGCTCACCCGCTAATCATGGTTCTACCGATCGGTACTGAAGATGAATTCGTCGGTGTTGTTGACCTATTGAGCCGTAAAGCTTATGTATGGGACGATTCTGGCCAACCAGAAAACTACAGTGTTGAAGATGTTCCTGCTGACATGGTTGATCAGGTAGAAGAATACCGTGAAAAACTAATCGAAACCGCAGTTGAACAAGACGACGACTTAATGATGGCATACATGGAAGGTGAAGAACCTTCTATTGAAGACATCAAACGTTGTATCCGTACAGGTACTCGCGACCTTGCGTTCTTCCCTACTTACTGTGGTTCTGCCTTCAAAAACAAAGGCATGCAGCTTCTTCTTGATGCTGTTATCGACTACCTACCAAGCCCAACAGATGTTATTCCTCAAGATCTTACGGACGAAGAAGGTAATCCAAACGGCGAAAAAGCGTTTGTTGATGCTAGCGAACCGTTTAAAGCACTTGCATTCAAAATCATGGATGACCGTTTTGGCGCACTAACATTCGTACGTGTTTATTCTGGTACGTTAAACAAAGGCGACACGATTCTAAACAGCTTCACAGGCAAAACAGAACGTGTAGGCCGCATGGTAGAAATGCAAGCTGACGACCGTAAAGAAATCAGTTCAGCGCAAGCTGGTGATATCATGGCGATCGTAGGCATGAAAAACGTACAAACTGGTCACACTCTTTGTGATCCTAAGCACCCTTGTACGCTTGAAGCAATGGTTTTCCCTGAGCCAGTAATCTCTATCTCTGTTACACCGAAAGACAAAGGCGGTAACGAGAAAATGGGCGTTGCGATCGGCAAAATGGTTGCAGAAGATCCAACATTCCGCGTTGAAACTGATATCGATTCAGGCGAAACAATCCTGCGCGGCATGGGCGAGCTTCACCTAGACATCAAAGTTGATATCTTGAAGCGTACCTACGGTGTAGACCTTATTGTTGGTCAACCACAGGTTGCTTACCGTGAAACAATCACGAAAGAAATCGAAGATACTTACACGCACAAGAAACAATCTGGTGGCTCTGGTCAATTCGGTAAAATCGATTACCGCATCAAACCAGGTGAGCCAGGCTCTGGCTTCGTATTCTCTTCTTCTGTTGTGGGTGGTAACGTACCAAAAGAGTTCTTCCCTGCTGTAGAGAAAGGCTTTAAGTCTATGATGAACGAAGGTGTTCTAGCTGGCTTCCCAGTACTAGACGTTGAAGTTCAGTTGTTCGACGGTGGTTTCCACGCAGTTGACTCCTCTGCCATTGCCTTCGAAATCGCTGCAAAAGGTGCTTTCCGCCAGTCTATCCCTAAAGCTGGCGCTCAGTTGATCGAACCAATCATGAAAGTGGATGTGTTCACTCCTGATGACCACGTTGGTGATGTAATCGGTGACCTTAACCGTCGTCGCGGCATGATCAAAGACCAAGAGAAAGGCTTGACTGGCGTTCGTATCAAAGCAGACGTACCTCTTTCTGAAATGTTTGGTTACATCAGTACTCTACGTACAATGACATCTGGTCGTGGTCAGTTCTCTATGGAGTTCTCTCATTACCTACCATGTCCTTCTAACGTAGCTGAAACTGTTATCGCTGCCGTTAAAGAGAAAAAAGAACAAGAGAAAAAAGACAAGTAATAGCAAACTATTACCGTCCTAAAAAAGCCCGATGCAGCTTCTGCATCGGGCTTTTTATTACCTAAAGAGAATGCTAGATTCCTCTTAGCACCCTTATTAAGAATAAAAAAAAGCGCCTATCGGCGCCTTTAATTTATACAACTAGCCTACCTTTTAAAAAGGCGCCGGATAGCGCTTAAACACAGCCATAATATCAGCCAATACCTCATTAGAAAGCGTCATATCGAACGCAGACATATCTTCTTTTAATTGCGCCATAGATGTCGCCCCAATAATGGTGGAAGTAACACCATCTACTTGGTCACACCAAGCTAGCGCCAATTGAGCTGGTGTCAACTGATGTTTTTCCGCCACTGCCATATAGCCAAGCACCGCTTGCTCTGATAACTCAGTATCTCTAAACAAGCCATTACGTTGCGCATAAGACCAACGACTACCATCAGGACGCGCTCCACCCACATATTTACCCGTTAACGCCCCTGCAGCCAAAGCAGACCACGGCAAATAAGCCACATCTTCATGCACACAGTTTTCAACTAAATAAGGCCAATCTTTTGCGTGCAGAAGGCTGAATTCATTCTGTATTGAAGCGACTCTAGGTAAATTGTGTTGATCGCTTAAACGAATATATTCGTTTATTCCCCAGGTAGTATCATCAGACAACCCAAAATGACGAATTTTCCCCGCCTTAACACAAACATCAATGCCTTTCAGAATATCCAACATCTGCGCAGACTGCTCATCTCTATCAACATCACTAAAAGAGATAGCGCCAGGAAAATGCTTCGCAAAATGCGGATGAGGACGGTTAGGCCAATGTAACTGATATAAATCAATATAATCCGTTTGTAAGCGTTTCAATGACGCATCCACAGCGGCAATAACGGCCTCACCAGTAATTGGCCCACCATCTCGAACGTAAGGCAATCCGATACCCGCAATTTTGCTCGCCAAGACAAACTCTCCACGGCGAGATGGATTACGTGCCAACCAATTACCAATAATAGTTTCTGTTTTCCCGTAAGACTCGGCCGTAGGCGGGATAGAATACATCTCTGCGGTATCAATAAAATTAACCCCATGCTCAAGAGCGTATTCAATTTGAGCATCCGCATCCGCTTGATTATTTTGAGTGCCCCATGTCATCGTACCTAAGCACACTCTTGAAACGTTTAATCCAGTCCGACCAAGTGGTACATATTGCATTTTTTATCCTCTTATATTCGGTGGGGCGTAATCATTACGCACAAATAATAGCTACTAAGGCCAATGTAATAAAAAAAGCACCAACAGACCAGTTTTATCAATGAAAACAATTAGACTTAATCGCGAGAAATGAAAAAAGAAAGGATTACTAAATCAAAAAAATAGTAGTAAAAAGAAGCGAACACCTCAACAAGCGATTATAGCAAGCTTATTGAGGTGCAAAAGAAACATTAACTATTATCTGGAAGCGTGACATTGACCTCTAAAATTGAGCAGTCTTCAATGTTTTCAAGTTGAATTTGAACATCTTCGCTACCCACTTTTACGTACTTTCTAATCACATCAATAATTTCTTGCTGCATTTGCGGCAAGTAATCTGGTTGCTGACGCTTAGTACGCTCATGAGCGACGATGATTTGCAAACGATCCTTTGCTACAGAAGCCGAACTTGGCTCACTTTTGCTCTTAAAATAATCAAAAATCCCCACACTAACCTCCCAATAGTCGTTTAAAAAATCCTTTTTTCTGAATATCCAGAAAACGCAAAGGACGCTCTTCGCCCATTAAACGATCTACAGCATCAGTGTAAGCTAAACCCGCTTCAGACTCAGTATCAAGAATAACTGGCGTCCCTTGGTTAGATGCTTTTAGCACCGCCTCAGACTCAGGAATCACACCTAGTAAAGGTATTGCTAAAATATCCTCTACATCAGAAACACTCAACATCTCACCCAAGGCAACACGCTCAGGATGGTAGCGAGTAAGCAGCAAGTGTTCTTCAATCGGCTCTCTACCCTCTTCAGCACGACGAGACTTACTCTGCAAAATACCAAGTATTCTATCTGAATCTCGCACCGAAGATACTTCCGGGTTTGTTACGACGATAGCCGCATCGGCAAAGTACAACGCCATTTGCGCCCCTTTCTCGATACCCGCCGGAGAGTCACAGATAATATAATCAAACTCTTTTGCCAACTCCTCCAGCACGCCTTGAACCCCTTCTTGAGTCAGCGCATCTTTGTCTCTTGTTTGAGACGCAGGAAGAATAAACAGACCAGTCGTTCGCTTATCCTTGATCAACGCCTGAGTGAGAGTCGCTTCTTTGTTAATAACATTAACAAAGTCATAAACCACTCGGCGCTCACACCCCATGATTAAATCTAGGTTACGCAGACCCACATCAAAATCAATGATAACTGTTTTAAAGCCTTTTAACGCAATTCCTGTCCCTATCGCTGCACTGGATGTTGTTTTACCAACACCACCTTTGCCTGAGGTGACCACTATGATCTTTGCCAATGCCATATCCCCCGATGACTCCTCTTAGGAGTCTATCCATAAATATATCTAATAAAATTAATACGCTTATAACGGTATAATTTCTAAACTATTGTCAACTAATAACACTTGTGCAGCTTCTTTCCAAAGTATTTTTTGCAAGCCATCTGTCAGCATAAAGTTGCCCGCAATGGAAACCAATTCAGCTTCCATACTTTTACAAAATATTCGTGCTTCCGTATCGCCTTTTACGCCCGCCAAAGCTCGTCCACGGAGCGCGCCATAAACATGGATATTACCATCAGCTAAAACTTCTGCACCGGCACTTACCTGAGTCAAAATAATCAAATCGCCTTCAGCATAAACCTGCTGACCAGAGCGAATAGGCTTAGTCATTATTTTAGTCGACTGCGGCACCAAACGCTCTTCTACGACCGTTTTAACAACCACATCTGGGCTCGCCGATGCCAAAACAGGTTCTGGTACATTAATATGTCGCGTCTTACTTGCCGGTAATAATGGAATTGCTACGTCTGCATACCAATTAGGTTTATTTTCTTGACCACAACGCCAACCGATCACACAAAGTCCCAACTGACCAAGCGATTCAATCAGTGAATCAAACATGTTTAAAGAGATATCTCCCTCTAATTTTGCAAGATCAACAATAATTGGCGCTTGATTGAAAAAATGAGGTACTTGATCAATTTTCACTTTCAACTGCGCCAAAATACTGTCAATCGTTAGCGTCTGAATCTCAAGTAAAATCGTCGTAACGACACTTCCTTTTAACTGGAAGCCTAAGTCTGTCATGCAAACTATCCTTTTGTTGTACCCAAAATCTTCAAATTGAAACGATACAATTGAAATGGGCGAACCCTACAGTCTTGATAGAGTGTAAAAACACGTATTCTATCAAGGTTACTGATTAAATAAAGGCATGTAATCAAAGTCTTTGCACCAAATTTGAACTTTGTTCACTGCCCACTCATATTGCCTCATAAACAGCACTATGTACAATATTGAACTAACTAATAACAGATTGATTAATATGATGTTTTACGGTTTATTTACAAGGTTGTACCTATATATCTGGGGAAAACTTATTTCCCTCATAAAATTAAACTTTTGACGTAACTGCAAACTCAGCCGCAAGCCGACTAACACCTAAACCGCCTTGCTTCATTAAACGAATTTGTACTGGAATGCGCTCTTTAAGCGCACTAATGTGACTAATAATACCAATAGTTTTACCGGATGATTGCAAGTTATCCAACGCATCCAATGCCGATTCAAGCGTTTCAGTATCCAAAGTACCGAAGCCCTCGTCTAAAAATAGCGAATCGATACTGGTTTTATGGGAAACCAAGTCCGATAGCGCCAGCGCCAGAGCCAAACTCACTAAAAAAGATTCACCGCCAGACAAGGTCTTGGTATCTCGGGATGCATTCGCCTGCCAAGTATCAATTACAGATAAGGCCAAGGTATCGTCTACCTTACGTTCTAACTGATAACGCTTATGGAGAATCGACAAGTGCTGATTCGATAAATACACCAAATGATCGAGTGTTAACCCTTGAGCGAAACGACGAAATTTTGCACCGTCTGCAGAGCCAATCAAATGATTCAACCGATCCAAGTGAATCAAGTTCTCACGCAATGCACTTAGCGCCCTTACGGAAGACTCAGCTTGAGCTCGACGCTGACGCTCTTCTTTAATTTTTTGAGCGACTTCACCTCGATTTCGATTCAATATAGAGCGCTCGCTTTCAAGCTGCTCAACGTGTACCAACAAGGCTTCAAGTGAAACGTCATCATTCACATTCAGATCCGCTTCTTGCTTCTCAATATGCTCATCATAGGCTGTTTTCGCTTGCTTCAATAAAGCGGATTGTCGCGTATTGTCGTCTTTCAATTCAACCAAAGTGTGCTGCAATTGAGTGATCTCAACATCAGGCAAGCACGCAGCTTTCCACACCTCTTCTATTTGAGAGCCTTCTGCGTCGAAACCTTTCTCATTTAAGGTATTCATCCAACTAGCTTGCGCCTTATCGAATTCATCTTTCAACACATTGATCGCTTTCTCTGCCTCTTTTTGAGAAGTAGCAGTCGCTGTTAATGCCGTTTGAGCAACCTCTCGTGCTTTTGATAAGGTCTCAAATTGAGTCCGAGCCAATTCCAATGATTGATACGCTTGTGTTCTAAAGACCGCTAAGGTTTGATCGCCTAATACTTGCTTTAAGCTCTCCTCTATCTCACTCAGCGATACTTGCAGTGCATTTGCTTGGCTTAGTGCTGCTTCCACCTCAACCAAGCTTTCTTTGATACGCTCATCTAACGAGGTAATTTCAAATGTTAAGCGCTCAATTTGTTTATGCTGCACATCGTAGTTTTTCTTCGCATCACGCCAAGCTGTTAAGGACACTTGCAACGCCAATAAAGAGTCAGCTAAAGGGTCAAGCAAATACATTTTTGGCACACCAGATGAGACCATCGAAGCCATTAAAGACGTTCGCATAGCATGAGTCTCTGCGCTCAAATTCTGTTGCTCTACCACCTTGGTATCAAATCGCTCACGCAGTAAGTGGCCTTCGGATTCTTTCTCTTGCAACTGCAATGACATTACTTGGAATTGTGCGCTGGCATTATTTACTTCAACATCCAACACAAGGCGCTGCTGATGCTTTTCCACCAGCTGAGCATTCAGCTCACTTACCTCACGCCACTCCTCTTGAGCTTGATTAACCGCCGAGTTCATTTGCACAAGATCAAAATCGCTTAATGGCGTCATTTCAATAAGAAGATTTAACAACGCCAAGAGTTGCGACTCAGATTCCGCAAGCTCTTGCGCCAAAGAATCTCGCTGCGCTTGGCGGTTTTTCAATTCGTTCTCTACAATACCTTGCTCTGACTTTAACTCTTGACCAATTCGCACCAAGCCTTCTAACTCAGATTTTAATTGTTCCAATCGTACTTGATTGTCAAGATTTACGCCTTGGTGCAAAGCATGTTCTAGGTCATGATGATCCGAGCCGCACAAAGGGCAATGATCATCGTCACCCAATGCCTCTCTCATCTCATTCAAGACAACAATATGACGCTCTGCTTTTACTAAGTTTGCCAAATCTTTGTAATGGGCGTTTTTCTCAGGATACGCCTGTCGAGCCAAGGCGATTTCATTTTCTTTAGTGTCAAACTTATCTTTCAGCGCAATAATCGAAGCATCAAGCGGCGCTAATTGCGCCTGTTTATTACTATGACTTTCATAACGGCTCACAAGGTCCATGGCTTTTTGCTGTTTATTTTCCAGCCTTCTGACATGCGCTTGCCAATCATCCCAGTCACGACCAGATGAGAGTATCAGACAGTCCGCTACAATGGACTTTGCCTGTTCGGTAACTTGATCAAGATGATTTTTCTGTAGTGAAACCTGATTTTTATGGTTTTTAAAATCTGCCAATGCGCTTTCTAACTGCGCCTGCGCTGTCGTTATTTCAGGCGTTAAACTCATTAGCCTTTGAGTTTGGCTTTGAAATAAATGGTGCTGATGCAACCAGTTCGACACTTGCGCTTCAATAGATTCAGGAGCTTTCCATTCCGCTAAGCTTTTCTTACTTGCCTCATACGCCTGTTGATCTTCCAACAAACGTAGTGATTGTGAATCGCGCTCTTGAAGTAGCACCTGATGCTTCTGCTTCGCCTTAGTCTGTCGTTCTGTTACCGTGTTTAGCTGCTCAATTACATTATCTCGACGAGAAAGTAATGGCTGAATCGTCGTTGTTATTTCATCATTGAGTTTTTCCCAAGCAAGCGTTTGCTCATCAAACAATTGCTTAGCGCCACCAACCTGTTGCTCCAAGCGGTTAAATTGTACTTCTTGCTTAGCTTTACGGGTCGATATATCAAGCCACTCGGCTTGCGCACTTTTCTCACGACCTTGTATGTCTGTTAAAGCATGATATTGAGGCTTTAATCGATTCGCTTCTTCCGCTTTTTGCAAAAGACTTTGTTGAGGTTCAAAAGCCTCTAACGCCAATAACGTAGCCGCATTATGTTGCTTACTTAGTGCCAGCTGTGTCGCCAATGCCGTTTCAGTTTGTCGCCAAAGTAAGGTTTTTTTCTGCTGGTTTAAAGTATGGACTAACTGAGATTCTTGAACGTCAAACTCTTTTTCTTGTTCAATAATGACGTTTAGCGCTTCGTCTGATAAAAGCTGACGCTGCTCATTGGACGCTTCTAACAACTTAATTTTTTGACGTTCCGCCTTGTGCTTCTCGAATACCCACTGAGATACTTGTCCATAAATTTCTGTGCCAGTTAACTCTTCTAATAATTCAGCTCTGTCATTCGCTGAAGCGTTCAAAAAAGCAGAAAAACCACCTTGCGCCAACAACATAGATTTGGTGAAACGACCGAAATCCAACCCTGTTAGCTCAGCGACCTTGGTGATTTTTTCATTGATTTTGGTAGTGATAATAGCGCCATCGCGTTCACTTAATTCACAATGTATTGGTTGAAGCTTACCGTCACTCAAGCCACGCGCTCGGCGCTGACTCCAAAAAGCGCGATAGCCTTTACCTTTTATTTCAAACTCGACTTCCGCCATACATTCCGCCGTATGACGCGTCATTAATTCATTCTGCGTTGGAGAGACTTTTAAACGTGGTGTTTCATGATACAGAGCCAGGCAAATGGCATCCAGCAAGGTGGATTTACCCGCACCCGTCGGACCGACAATGGCAAACACGCCCGCATCATCAAATGGCGCCTTAGTAAAATCGATTTCCCACTCGCCTTTGAGCGAATTCAAGTTTTTGAGTCGAAGCTTACAAATTTTCATGACGGCTCCCCTTCGCCATTACGCTGATAGGCTTCCATGTCTTCTAAGCAATGGTTAAACAAATTAGTCAAAATCTTGGCCTCTTCTTTTTCTATCTCACCATTCATCTGTAAGTTTTTTTCAAACACATCACTCACCGTCAATTCAGACAAGGTTTTGCGACTTTCAAATATCTCGTTTTTTTTCTCAACAGCGCTTTTGCGCATTACACGAAGCAACTCAATAGGCGAATCCTTGATAGCCTCTAGCAAACGTTTGTGTATATCGCTTAAATATTCATCCGCTATCACAGTCACTTCTAACCAAAGCGTTTTATTCGACAGAGGTAATTCAGATATTTGTGTTAACAACTCTGTTAAATTACCTTTTAAACTTAACATCGGCTGGAAGCTTGGAATCTGATGCAGTTCGATTGGCTCTGCTTTTGTATCAAATAGATCAAGCTCAGGTTTTTCTTCCGCAGGTTCATTTTCTAATAATAAATGGGTATCTATTACTACAACCGTTTTATCTCGCCCGAGTTCATCAAAACTCAAAGGAATCGGCGATCCGCTATAACGAAAAGTACCCTCTTTATTAATCGCTTGAGCACGGTGTATATGCCCCAATGCCAAGTAATCAAAATTAGGAAATACCGATGTCGGCAAAGCTTCTAAGGTACCAACATACAAATCACGAACCGACTCACTAACCTGCCCACCTATGGCGGTTAAATGCCCCGTACCAATGATAGGAACTGGCTGTTTTAATGCATCATTCTTGCTTACCGCTAGCTCATAAACCGCTTGGTAAAAACGTCCTATCTGATTTTGTAAAACTTGCTTTTTTTCCTGCTCGGACTGCCCTTGACCACTTTGCATCACATCTCTTGGACGTAAATAAGGCACCGCACACACCCAAGCACTCACGGCATTATTAGCATCTAATAGAGGAACAACATGAGCTTCAAGATCATCCAGTTGAGCCTGTGCCAATACATGAGTACCCAAATAGGTCAATAAACTTTTTGATTCATTAAGCATACTTACCGAATCATGGTTCCCACCAACAATCACTAACTGACAATTCAGTGCTTTTAAATCCAGTACCAACTGATGGTACATTTCACGGGCATAGCTGGGTGGCGCACCAGTATCGAAAATATCGCCAGCTATAATAACGGCGCCAATCGACTCTCGCTGAATCAATACCAATAACCAAGCAATAAATGCCCCATGCTCATCACGGCGCGATTTACCCATAAAATGTTGACCAAGATGCCAATCAGACGTGTGTAGAATTTTCATGTGTAACCTTTTATAGACATTCGATAAGATAACCTATTGAAATATTGGGTAATACTAGCGAATAAAATGCAGTTGATTGGTTCGTATTCTCAACGGTCGAAGCATCTGCTCCCACGCCTGTACAGGTAAATTTTGTCCATGATAAATAACATGCAGCACTGCACCGCCTGAATTTGACTGTGCTATTTGTAAAAAATCATGTAACTCTGACGATGACAAAGAAACAGACTCATTGTTGTTTTTGGCGCTCTCATTAGAAAGAGTAAAGTGTCCTAAAAACTGTGCAGACATCGCCAGTAACGCTTGCTGCCAATACCTTTCAAATACACCATTCGCTGCAGACGAAACCACTACGACACAAGATCCCTCTAAATCCAATTCGTATAATAAACGCCCTTTTCTAACACCCTGAACGCTACTCACTTGAATGCTACCGTGCGTTGGTAATGCGATTACTTTTTGCCAAGCATCATCAGATAGCATTGCTTGCTGAGCCACTATTGTTAATAATTCTCCCGGCTCGTTCACCGCCATACATTCATAACTCGAACTCTCTTCATCGGCGTCAGCAAAACGTACAATCACTCGATCACCAAAAGAATCATCACTTGGCCCCAACAATGACAGAGCAATACTCGAGCTATTCGAAGCCACATCATCTAATGACGTTTTGTTAGATAATAAAGACTGACTAACTAGGGAAAAAGGCAAGAAGATAGAAGGTATCTGAGTAGTTAAAGATAGAGCTGAGACAACTGAAGTTTGACAGGCAAGAATCGTCTCTCCTCTATCACAGTCATATAAACGACAAGCACCACAAGCTCCAGCACGACAACCGTAACGCACATCAATATCATGAGATAATAATACTGACAGCAGATTATCACCTTCATCCGTATCGACGGTCTCGCCATCAAGATTAATTGTCAGTGTTTGCAATCTCATCCCCTACTCTAACTCATTAATGATATTGCTATTATGCCATAGACTAATGAATTCTGACGCAGAGGAAAAACAAACCTATTCCTATGCTAAGAACAACTCCATCCACTCTAGTCTTTTAAAGGCCGAACAAGAAGATACATGCTTCTAACATAGAGAAATAAGGGCATAGACTGCACCGAATAAGAACACGCAAAATAATTTTGCGTTAACAATACTATTAACCGATTGGTTAAGTATCTGAAAAATAATTATTTTTAAACTATTTTCTTAGATAAAAATGACATTATAAAGCACCATTTATAATAAAAAATATTGTCGAAGTGACGCAAATTATGTAGATCAAGCACCAGTAGTGCGCAATTAATTTATGCCAACATCAGATCATTAGGAACATAGCGATTCGGATAAGATAAAACGTCCTATTTTAGTTATTTAAAATAACTAAAATTATTGAAATTAAGTCATTTTTTTAATGCATAAAATAAAACGTTTAAAACAACCAAAATATTTTTTAACTTATTGTTTTATATGAAATATAAAATATTTCCGTCAGCAATAAGAATACTGAGAAACGCTCCATCACAGCACTCTTAGCTTATCTCTGAACAAGCTGGAAATATGTTTTAAATATGCATACACGCACAATTTATTAATTGTTTAGTGAAATTTACTACTTTATTTGCCACAATCCCGCCCTTTAATGATAACACTATGATTTATTTAGCTTTTTTATACTAAGAAAAAAGAAAACAATCCCATGATGAATACTCAAGAAATAAGTAAATAAATGTATTCACTAGCATATGGCCTGCTTTTTGCTGACCACTTAGACAAGTTTTGAAAGTCACTTTTAACCTTCATTGGGCACTGGTGAGATAGGAAGGCCATCCATGATGGTTTTTTTGCCAGTGACTTTTATCTTTTGGTAAAGAAATTTTCTAAGCGAATGAAAAAGTAGTTAGCATAGGAGCACACTATGAAAGAGTGTTCGAAAAATCTTTCATAACAAGATCAACAACATAATTTAATATTTTGGTCTAAGCCTCTATATAACACTTCAGTCCTAACCACAGTCTGATTCGGCAACGATGAGATCTTGAAAAGAAGGAATACGCACATTAAATTTAAAACAATAGCGAGCTTAACGTTAGCCCCTGCCATCGCTCTATCTTCAACTACCTTGTCAGCAAAGGAGATCTGGTCCGATTTTAGCGTGACTTTACTGAAGGGTAATGACTACTTAGATCCATTTACCAAGACAACTGAGACGCGAAATGTCGTGACGATAGAACACGCCTCAGCACAAACTTGGGGGTCAACCTTCTTATTCATAGATAGATTAAGTAATCCAGATGAAGTATACGGTGAGCTTAATATCAACCCTACTTTATATAAAACAGGTGGGGGGTTTATTAAAGAAGTTTTCTTAGGGCTAGAAACCGAATTTGGTGAAGGGGATACTGATCAAAATAACTATCTAGTCGGTGTCGGACTTTCTCTTGATATTCCGCAATTTAGCTATTTTACCGTCGCTTACTACCGACGCCTTCAAGACGATATCGATATAGATCGTGGCGACAACAATCAAATCACTTTCGCATGGTGTATTGATGAAGGTAATCTACGCTATGATGGTTTTCTCGATATTATAGACGACGCAGACACCGCCTACGGCACCAGTTCTGGTGGGTTTAACTTTTCCACACAGCTAAAATACAACATAGCGCCAGCCCTCCACTTAAACACCAGCCGACTGGATGTTGGTATCGAGTATGTATTCTGGAAAAATAAATATGGCGTATCAGGACAAACAGAAAGAAACGCCAATCTACTGTTAAAATGGCACTTTTAGCTCAGTCCCATTCCAGTTATTTCACCATTCAAGTGAATCAGAGTCAGTGCGGTCGCCTATCATTGACTCTGAATAACTACTGTCATTCTTTCGGCTCAGGTAAAATAGGTGGTTCCCCATCCATATAGGTTAAGAAACTGCGCCATAGTTCATGGGTTCTTTGTTCTGTTAGTCGCGTATGGCAAGTAATAGACATAACACCTCGAACGGTGCCAGCACGCCATTTTGTATAAATAGCATCACAATGGGCATTAGCATAAGTCTGCCAGTCTTTTTGCGCGACTTTAATTGCCTCAATTAATTCAGGGTCTGCGGCATTATGCTCAAGACTGGCTTCCAGATACCTATTTAACTCTACTTTTGCGGCCTCTAGCGTCATCGACGCACAGTAATTAATACCCATAGTCGAGCTGACATTATCACAATCCACGGTATCATCTACAGCGAAGCATGAAAATGAACAACTCATAAGAACAACAACAAACCACTTACTCATAATATTCCTCATAGCGATTTAACATTAAACTTGGTACAGCGTTCCTGCTTAGGCTCTGTACGCACACAGTGAATACTCGCTAATGACACATTGCGTTAATGCTTCTTATATAGGAAGCAAACGAATGATTCAGTTGTTATTAGGAAACATTAGTCTGTAATCAGTATCCGTGATAGACACAGAACCTCCCACACCACCTGAGCTATCGTCCTCTGTGCTTGAAAACCAAGACTTACGAATAGCACCTTCATGAGCATTTCGAAAAACAAGGTCGGTTTTGCCAGCCTCTAATATTAAGCCATCGACATCAATATCCCAACGGTAAAAGTGACCGAAATGCTCCTTTATACTTATCGCATTACAGCCAATTTGGATTGTTTTAGTCACCTCAACTACTCTTAATGCATCCGTTACAGCACTTTGCATCCGTAAAAAAAACACCTCTTTTTTAGCCAATTCGTTTCTTTGTGACTGGCAGCTAATAAAGACACTAAAACAATAATGGCAACCCCTAAGCTAATGGTTAAATATTTCATACATCCCTATCCTTAAAAGGTTAAAATATACGTCATGTAAACAATCCTTGATTAAAAGACGACATTGACCTAAATCACCTAATACGCAACCTTATGCTCAAATGCTATAATCATAGATATGACTTTGCTAGACTGCCTTAAGATGATAATTATGATGGAGACTACGATGTTAAGACGTCTCTCTTTAGGTTTATTGGTGTTATTTTTTACAGGATCAATGATGGCAACGGAAGAACCAAAATACACACTCATTGAAAAATCTGGGGCATTTGAACTGCGCACCTATCATTCAAAAGTCATAGCAGAAACATGGGTGCCAGGGTCATTAGATGAAGCTTCTCGTGCTGGTTTTAAGATACTTGCCAATTATATCTTTGGCAATAATACCTCTAAAACAGGTGCTGGCGAAAAAATCACCATGACAACCCCTGTCATCATAAAACCCATATCAGAAAAAATCACCATGACGTCACCAGTCAGTATGGAGCAGACAGGCGAACAATGGCGTATGTATTTTGTGATGCCAAGTCAATATACGCTAAAGACACTACCAACACCTAATAACCCAGCAGTCGCTTTATACCAAGTACCGCTAAGCCATTATGCAGTGGTACGCTTTTCGGGTCTTGTTAGTGACAATGATATTGCAACAAAAACAGCAGAGTTGGTAGCATGGTTAGATAGCAAAAAAATTACTCCTATAGGAAAAGCAGAACTGGCTCGTTACAACCCACCTTGGACATTACCATTTTTACGGCGCAATGAAATTATGATCGAGTATTAACCCCATAACCTATCAAGCAATAAGAGTACTGCGTACTGTAATTCTTTGTTTACCATAAGATATAACGTGATAAACAAGGATAAAATAATAGGATCAAAATAACGTCAATAAATCCCTGTCGAATAACACGCCTTTTAATCCATTAAATTCAATGATATTTTTCACTTCATCAGTACAATATAGCTTTAGCGCACCTTGACGTTTAGACTTAAAAACCAATTTAGTATTGATATCCTCTTGGTTAAACACCAAAGTTTTAAGACCATTATCCAGTCCATCAAGATAATCACGCTCACACAAATCATCTTGTTCCTGCCCAAAGGTTAAACAGTGATAAAGCATCATTCGCACGCCATCAACGTTCAGAGGTAAGAATTCCCCAAACGCAGTAAAGGCATCATAAAGCAGATGATACGCCTTCATATTAAAGACTAAATAACTACCAAAAACCGATACGTCGTAACCTTGTTGTCGGGCTTCACCAAAGTAATGACAAGACACTTCTTTTTTCCACCAGCCTTTTAATGAAAAATTGTCGTAAGACGCTCTCATCAAAGGTCTGAGCAATTCTTCACTACCTAATGCATTCGCCATACTAACAACGTCTAAATCGATCACATCATAGGAATTAACTGGAGATTTTATTTGATAAACTGACACTAAACATCCTTTTTATACTATTATTTAAAATCATTATAGCTACTTAAAATTACGATTTAACAATATAAAAATATAGACAATTAAACACCTAAACTCCCTATAAATAAAAACTATTCAAATGAAAATAATTATTATATTTTATTAAAAATAAATAACCGATAAATACAAGATAGATAAAAACCATTAAATCTAATGATTTTTTAATTAATGATAAATACAAAAAATGGCATAACAACCCAATCTAGAACGATGCAATCATAGTCAACGATACAACAAGAACGTAAGCGCCTAATAAAAATGCCCATAATCGAGCGATAGCGTGACTAAGCTTATCCTTTGGCAAAGAAGCACACGTCCAAACAGAATGAATAGAAAAGCCATTCAGCACTAGCAAGGAAATAACAGTTACTAGCTTATTTAATAGCGTGATATCGAATTGAACATAACCATTCGTTTTTAAAAAAAGCATTGCTATGCCAATAATAGAAGCAATAATTACGGAAAAAGCCAAACCAACTATACTGCAGAAAATCGACTGCCAAAGTGCGATTCTTCCATGCCAAGCATTGTAAATAAAGTCTTGAGTATTTCTATTGTTCACAGATACTTTCCTAAACGTGAATGTGTCAATGACTTCTAATGTAATAAAAGTAGTCTTCACTTAAAATGAATATCCACATAATCCATCACTTCGTGCTCACGCATATTCTGTAAGCGCCAATATTGGCGTTTACCGTGCGCTTTAAAAATAAAGGTACCACTGCGCCGAAATCCATTACCACCGTTGATATAACTAATGCTAGTGATTAAATCACCCGTAATATGCAACTCATGAGGACTTACAACAACCACTCGACCGTTAAATTCCATAAAATTTAGGTCTTCACCAACGATTTCCTCTTCATAACCATTCGCGACGATATGACCATCAACACGAGTGAAGGTTATTCTCCCATGATTTCCGGTATTAAAGTTATCTAACCACTGAAGTGTAAAATCGTGGTTTCCTAATATATACTTATTAATAAACCCATCTGATACCGTTTCAGACTTTGCTGACACACTCAAAAAAAGTAATACGATACAGACCGCATTTATAATGATCTTCACAAACCGCTCCTACCCCTACTAATAAAATTTCATATGAAAACTAGACTACATTTTTAACTCATAAAATAACATTATCAGCCGTTTCACTACCCTCGTCCGAAAGCAACATGATAACTGCCTTCCCATAAAATGACTTTTAAGTCACTATGAATAAACTCAACAAGAGCTCCTCTAGAATCTACCACAAGCCCCTTTTCTATATCGTTTTTATAGCCCTTGATGAGTAAACTAGGTTTATCGAAACTAACAGTGTACTCCAGGGCTATTTTATCGCCGAAGTACAACTGAAAATCTCTAAGCACCCACTCATCATCTCCAACAACGCTAATTTGGTAACCTAAATACCCTACTAAGTGACGCCTTTCTATAGACTGTATCAATCTATCTCTCAACCCAGTTGAGTCCATGAAGCCTCTCACACTATCCATATAAATATTTAATCCAAATATGACCTTTTTAGAATTATAACAGGACAGACAGACTATTTAAGTTACCCCTCCAACAACCTTTAACAAGTCAGATATTCTATTCGTGTAATAGCTTTAAAAAGATACACATATTAAATGCAAACTGCCTAATCAGAATAACTGCCATTTGACCCTTTTAGGTGCTAACAACCCTATGCAATATGACGTTCAAGGAGGAAATACTCTACTATGTGCCAAGCTAGATGATTAGACTAAGCATGAATCAACGTCACCAAAAAATCAGTGCTCGTTTCTCCTTTCACGTACTCTTGCGCAAAAACCATGCCCTTATAAATGCAAAGTGAGCGACCTATTAATAAATAAAGTTAACCGAATAGTTAGATATTCACACAAATATCAACCATTCGGTTAACTATAACCACTTTAATAAAAAACAGTATTTGCTAACATTCATTATCGATTAAATGTATACAAATTTTTCTTGCATCTTATTTTCTTTTTAGATATTTTATTTCCCATTAGAAACTATGCCTAATTAAATCATTGTTCTAATAGCGCTTTGAATCTAAATAAAAATATAAAATCTAAAAACACAAAAGAGAAATTGTTATGGAATTTTTAAAGGAATTAATTTCCAGCCTGAATGGCATTGTATGGGGTGTTCCCATGCTTGTTCTGATACTTGGTGTCGGTTTGTTCCTGATGCTAGGCTTACGCTTCATGCCTATTCTAAACCTAGGAAAAGGCTTTAAATTACTCTGGTCAGGTCGTACTTCTAATAACGATAAAAGTGTTGAAGGTGAAATCAGCCCTTTTAACGCTTTAATGACGTCGTTATCAGCCACAATAGGCACCGGTAATATTGCAGGAGTTGCTACTGCTATTTTTCTTGGTGGTCCTGGTGCCTTATTCTGGATGTGGTGTACAGCACTAGTCGGAATGGCAACTAAGTTTGCTGAGGCCGTACTGGCTGTTCGTTATCGTGAAGTTGATGCGAACGGCAACCATATTGGTGGCCCAATGTATTATATTAAAAATGGCTTATCGAGCCGATGGGGCTGGTTAGGTGGTGCATTTGCCTTATTTGGCTCCATTGCTGCTTTTGGTATTGGTAACACTGTACAAACTAACTCCGTTGCCAATGCACTTGAAAGTAATTTTGGTATACCTCATATCGCGACAGGTATTGCCCTAATGGTACTCGTTGGCCTAGTTATTATGGGTGGTATTAAGCGTATTGGGGATGTCGCCGGTAAACTTGTTCCTTTAATGGCCGCCTTCTATGTTGGTTGCGGCATCGTTGTTCTTATTATTAACGCTGCTGAACTTCCTGCGGCGATTGCGTTAATTTTCCGTAGCGCGTTTACAGAAACAGCCGCTCAAGGCGGATTTGCTGGTGCTGCAGTATGGGCCGCAATTCGTTTTGGTGTCGCTCGTGGTATTTTTTCCAATGAGGCCGGCCTAGGTAGCGCACCTATTGCCCACGCAGCAGCTAAAACGAATAACCCAGTTGCGCAAGGTTTAGTGGGTATGCTGGGGACCTTTCTCGACACCCTAATAGTATGTTCCATTACTGGCTTAGCGATTGTCGTGTCAGGTGAATGGACATCCGGTGCGACTGGAGCAGAATTAACCTCTAATGCGTTTGCACAAGCTATTCCGTATGGTAACTATATGGTGGCTATCGCACTATCCATTTTTGCTTTTACCACTATCTTAGGTTGGAGTGTATATGGTGAAAAATGCATTCAATTCTTCTTTGGTATAAAAGCGATTATGCCATTCCGTATTATTTGGATCATAGTGTTACCCATCGGCGCGGTTGGTTCATTGGAGTCTATTTGGTTACTTGCTGACACCATGAACGCATTAATGGCAATTCCAAACCTTATTGCTCTTGTCTTATTGAGCCCTGTTGTCTTTAAATTAACACGCGAATATTTTGCTAGCGGTGGCAAAGCACCAGAAAATGCACCGAAAACAAAATAACCGAACAACGCTTTAATTCTTCATTTACCATAAAACAGGGCGATATCACTCTATTTTATGATAAATGAGCGGGTTATCTGCAAAGTTATAGAGACACACAGATTATAGTCGATCTGTGTGTCTCTACTTTCAGCACCTGTGATATCAACGGATACGTTAACTCACTTTCCAAACCAATAAAAAATTATTCGCGGGCATAGCAATCTGCTTGATCAGTTCCATACCAGATGCCCACACCTCCAACTCTGCCACATCACAAATGCCTCCACAGCCATTTTTCTGTAACTGCTGATCGAACTCTCGGTTGCCCTCACTGGTGTATTTTCCATTCACCTTCATTGGTCCATATTGACAGAATATACCACCTGATTTTAACTGCGTTGCAACAGTTTCCATCATCAACTTAGCCTCATCACGCTGCATAATATGCGTAGTATTGGCAGTAAAGACACCATCCACCTCTAAACTTGGCCAAGCATTTTTACCAAGATGAAATACGATAGGGGCAACAAGATTACTCAGTGTGACTTCAGCCATCCAAGCCTGGATGCTCTCATGATAATCCAGCATATCGCTCGTATTCCACGTCAGATGAGGCAATTTCTCAGCAAAAAAAACCGCATGCTGTCCGGTACCAGAACCGATCTCAAGTACGTGTTCACACTGTTTAAAATACACAAAAAGCTGTTCTAAAATAGGTTGTTGATTTCTATCACAAGAAGGGGAAAACGATTTTTTTAGACTTTGTGCCATAAGTAGTATTTACCAAAATATCATATCAAGGAATGAGAGTCAGAGACTGACCATATGATATTTTCCAGTTAACTTCAAACCACACACCAAAATAAGAAAACCTTACTATGTATGGGCTATAAAACTAGGTGCCCAAGTTAATCTAGCCAAGGGGAAAACAAGCGATTACATAGAGACTTGTACTGTCTGATGTTTACCTTGCTCATTTTTATATTTTAAAAATATCTGCTTACCTTCTATTTTTGTCATTTCGATATTAGCACTGTTGACCTGACATAAAACTCGACTCTCTTGTGCATCAAGATTTAATAAATAGAGTGATCCAGTGCCATACAAACCAGAAGATGTGACTAACAATTCATTTTTATGCTCGACCCAAGCATATGATGTAACATCATTAGACCATAACCGCCCCTGCCAGAATCGTGCGCCTAACGTGTACTTCCCCTTGAATGGGGCACCAAGGTCTTTTAAAAACACAGAGACATTCATCCCTAACGCATCATCGCAAAAAAATATAAAGCGCAAAAGGCCCCTTTACTTGTGAATGAGCCCCACCCTGACAATTATTAGCGGACACATAAGTCACGGGAGCCGACAACGCAATGCCTGAAAAATACAAGCTAACGATGAAACAGGAGCGTGAAGGGCAAATCACCAAACCCCCAGATTAAGGTGCCGGCAATCAATAAAATACCTTCATGCTTCATCGTTGTTTTTTCTATTTCGTTTTTAAAATCGTCTTCTAATTTTTCAGCATTCTTCTTCCAAATTTTGACTTTTTTATCATCTAGGTGTTTATGCTCATGTTTAATATCTGCGTAAGGGTTAGGAGCATGATGCTTAACCGCTTTATGGTCGTCTTGATGATCATAGTACTCAAAAATCGTATACAAAATACCAAGTATTACAATCACAGAGCCACTTCTTGCCAACCAGCTAATCTCATTCAGGAACTCAATACAAGAAAGCCCTGTGCCCAAACAAAGTAAAAGAAATGCTACGCCGTAAGTAACATAAAGGTTCATATAGTCCTACTCTTCTTATTGTAGATTATAAAAATCAACTAACATAGTATCGAGCCCTACTCAGATAAGAGAACTCTCAAACTTGCCAATGTCTATCAAACCCATACAGACATAAAAAATGGCCATAATCTTTAATAGACTACGACCATTTATCCCTAGGAAACAGTAAATACACTTTATTACATCAAGTATATTTCTACCCTAATAAGGAAAATTTTATTTTTTCGCTAATTCAATAATCTCTTCTGCCGTTTTTCCATCTAGTTCAGCAATTAATTTCTCTTCAACAGCCTCTTTCGAGCCGCCAATAGAAGAAAAAACAATGCGCATAGAAATCGTTCGCATCGCACTTTCGAAATCTCTTCTTTGTTGAGGCTCTAGCCCTTCAACTATTTCGTGCATAGAGCTATCCAGTGACTCTTTAGACGACGCATCTATGGTCGGCTCTCCACATCCACTCAAAAAACTGACGGCGGCGCTGACTATTAATATTTTAACTATGTTTTTCATGCTATTCTTTTTGTCATCCTTGATTAATTACCATAAAGAAAGTTTACAATACAATGAGATAGAATAAAACTTGAAGAGCAAGATACATAAGAATTACTAAAACTCTCTGATTTTTCTCTGTTAAACGGTCGACTAACCTTACGGAAGATCATAATTAAAACGCTCTTTTTCAACGTTTTCCGGCAAAATAGCTGAATTGATACCAAAGACATTATCGTCAAAATTTTTGCACACCTTGTTCGCAACCAATTTGCCTTTATTCAGAATCATCTGTCCAGCAACATCCGCCTTACTCCACTGATTTTCGCTAATTTGCTGCGACTGACACATAACATCGTAGACAATATAACTGACATTGCCATCCTGAAACCTTAAGCGACTAATCCCACCACCAGCACATGTCGCTCGACTAAACACAGGAGAATCTAACGCCAGTTCAACCTTACCTTCAGACCCATAGACATACTCAACAGAGCCATTTCTCGTCAGACACACTGATACATTTTTCTTATCTAACTCACAGGAAAAAACCAGTTTTTCTTCCGAGTTACACAAGGATTTACTTAACGCAGGCAAGCAGACCATCAGTAAACCAAACAACACAAATACAGTTTTCACAAGCCTCTCCAAAGTATTCCTTGGCTAACACAAAGCAACATGAGCTGATGGTTACACATTCGACTTAATTACCCTGTTCAATATCTTATAGCAAATGTTTGAAACTACTTTGATAGAAAGCAGATTCCACGCAATAAAGCGTCTTTTCATAAAGACCCATTTGAATATCATCAAAGCTATCTTCATGATTTTTATTATATAAAGGATGCTCATCATCATAATATGGGTATCTAAGCCGAGCCTTTCTTTTTTCTATAACCGCTAAGTCAACTAAGGCTTCAGCCTCTTCTTCGCTTAGAGAAACAGACTCTTGCATCTCAGCACTTGAAAAAGCCTCCTTCAAAATCAAATAATTTTCTTTATGCACTATGTGAGCTATTTCTTGAATTAGCTCAAGTGGCATTACTACATCACGTTTAATCATCCGTTAGAGACCTTTGATAAAATGCCAGAAAGCAACAATAGGGACACACAACATTACAAGTTGCCGATATAATATCAAGGAAGTCCAGCGCCCTCTCGTTAAAAAAATAACCGTATTTTCGATATCGTAAAAATGATGGGAGTTAATCTGCTTAATGGCATAGCAGATCCCGGCTACGTGAAACAAAAGCACAATGCCTATGCTTTTGGCGTTGACGCTAGTAAGGCGACTAATAACCGCCAAAAGTCACTGACGGAGTCTATTTCTATGCGCTCAGCTGGCGAGTGTGCACCACGGATATTTGGGCCAAAGGAGACCATTTCCATACCTGGGTATTTCGCGCCTATGATTCCGCATTCAAGGCCTGCATGGATTACTTTGACGTTCGCTTCTTGCCCCATGACTTCTTTATGTACGATTAAGAAGTGCTTTAATAAGCCAGCATTTGGATCAGGGCGCCAGCCTGGGTAGCCATTTTCCAAAACTACGTTTGCGTCTATCAAGCTGAACGCGGATTTCGCGGTGTTTGATAAGTGATCCACAGCGGAGTTCACTAGAGAGCGAACTAATAAACAAGCATCAAAAGATTTGCCGCCTTCTGGGTTATTTTTCAAATTGATCACACCAAGGTTACAGGAGGTTTCTGTCACCCCTTCTAACTCTGTGCTCATGCGATCCACACCGTGTGGAACGCAACTAATCGCATTAATCAAAGCCGTTTGTTGCTCTTCTGCAAGTTGAGTATCAACAGGAGCCTCGTGAACGACAACATCAAGGTTGCCTTCAATCGTAGCGTATTCCGCTTGAGTGTCCTGTTTAAAAGAGTTGATGCAGTGTTTAATCGCTGCGGTATCTTCAGGATCATAATTAAAGGTAGCGCTCGCATCACGAGCAATCGCATTACGTAATGTACCGCCATTGAACGCAGTTAAACCAAACGAAGACGATAGTTTTAGCTGGTTCAAAAGACGTACAAGTAATACATTGGCATTGGCACGGCCTTTGTGAATGTCCAACCCTGAATGACCGCCGCGTAATCCCGTAATAGTGACGGTTAATCCTTGTGCACCTTGCTCATAAGGCAAGGCTCGATAACTTTTAGCGACATTAATATCCATACCACCAGCACAACCAATATAGACGTCCCCTCGATCTTCGGAATCTAGATTTAATAGAATTTTACCTTTGAGTATGCCTTCTTCTAGTTGTAAAGCGCCTCGAAGGCTGGTTTCTTCTTCAATGGTAAACAGCGCTTCGATCGGACCATGAACGAGATCGGTTGATTCCAATACCGCTAACGCCGCCGCCACTCCAATACCGTTGTCTGCTCCTAATGTAGTACCTGTGGCGTGTACCCAGCCATCGACAACACGAGTAATAATAGGGTCCTGTTTGAAGTCATGTGTCACACCAGCTTCTTTTTGTGCCACCATGTCTAAATGGCCTTGCAAGACGACAGTTTTAGCGTGCTCCATGCCCTTCGTTGCGGGTTTGTGTATGACTAAGTTGCCTGCTGGATCAACATAGGTGGTTAAACCTAGTTTATCCGCCCATGTGATAAGGTGATCTCGCAATGCTGCTTCATGATAAGACGGGCGCGGAATATTACAAAGGGTTTGAAAATGCGTCCAAATAGCCTGTGGTGCTAGAGTTGTTAATATCTCGTTCACGATTATCTCTTTGTTATGCGATAAATATACAACAAGATTATGACAAACAGACCGAATGACGCAATTGAAATTGTACTCACTGTTAGGCATAAAACACATACTGGACTTTTAATGCACTCAGGTAAGGTAATACGGTTAATTATCTCTGTTGTTACAGGAGATTATGAAGAAAAGAAATAAAACAGCTCAATATCAACAGGTAGGAGAATACCCAATGTATAAGTCACAAGGTGTTAATTAGAAAAGGGTCACTGCTCTCATGAGAATGAATAATTGACGCTTGTACTAGATCAACACACAGTAAATTAATCATGTGTCCAGTATTTGGAATCCATTGTATAGTCAGTGCGCTTTGTTGAAATAACGTATCAGCAAAATGTACGTTCTTAGGGTTGGTTAACTTATCGTTTGTACCCTGCATAATGCAGATTGGTTGTTGCACTTTGGTCATGTTAGCTTGTTCACTGGTTAAACTTGCTGACAAACTGAGTATTTCTAAATTTGAATGGTACCAGTGCTTTGCGACTAAAATACGTGGCACACACGCTAACAGGCTATTGTACCAACGGTGCTTCGCGAGTATGGGATTCACATCTCCCGCCAATATCATCACACTACGAATATATTCAGGGTAACGAGCCGCCAATATAGGCACCAGAGAACCACCAAGAGAGTGACCGACTAGTAGCATTTTTTGTTGTTGGTTTTGCTGAAACATGGCTTTTATTGCGGGACCTAATAACCGCGCCTGTTCTGATAACTGGCTAGGAAATACCCTACCAACAACAGTAGATTTGCCCCAACCCGGTCGGTCTAGAGCAATCACCCGAAACCTTTTTACTAAGGTGGATTGCAAAAAATAAGGTGCAAACGACACCCAGCTACCAGGACTACCATGAACAAACAACACCGTAGGCCGAGCTATTTCACGCGCATCGGTAGTGACGTAATGCACTTTCCCTACCGGCTTTCCCTGAGAGCAATGATTAACCACCGAATGGTCATAAATTAGTCCTGGAGTATTGCGCACTTGATCAGCAAGTTTATGATTATCAGCGGCTTCTTGCGGTAATGCAGCCCCAGTAATCACTCTGGCTAATAATTGTTTCACAATATTCATGACATTCTGTTTCCTACTCGCTGATTAACATTGATCTGATAAATACCATGCTGCTTCTTCTTTACCCATGTATTTGGATAATGTTTGCAATGGAACGTCTTTTAGATTCACAACAATTAAGCCATCCAAACAATCTTGAAACGCAGGGTCTACATTGAAGCACACTAGCTTGCCATTCATTTTTAAATACTGGCGTAATAATACTGGTAAGCCTTTGCCTTGCTCCATTCGAGACAACACTTTAGACAACAATTGAACACTGGCCAACGCAGATAACAAACCTGCTTGCCAGAACGGACTTTTACTTTGTGAAAATGGCGTTGACGGCGACACTAATCGGGCTTTTTGCTCATCGTAATAATGCACGGATAAAGTTTCTGCCATTAATTGCCGAGCCACTAAACTGTAGTCATTACTAATGCTAACAGGACCAAACAGGTGCGTGTATTTCGGCTGACGATAGACAAAGGTTGCAATGCCTTTCCACAACATTAATAAGGCATTTAGGCTTTTTTGATAAGGGGCCGCGACCACAGACCGACCCACCTCAATGCTGTTGTCTAAGGTATCAATAAAGGCTTGGTCATAGTTAAACAAGCTGCGAGAATACAGACCTTCTAGTCCTTTATTTTCAATCAGTTTATCAACTCGCCCAAGGCGATATGCCCCAACTAATTGACGGTCTTTTTTATGCCACACGAACAACTGCTGATAATATAGGTCATATTCATCTAGGTCGCAGGCTAGACCACTGCCTTCGCCAACCATTCTAAAGTTTTCTTCACGTATTCGACCAATCTCTTGCATCAACGAGGGAATTGCCTGAGTGGGCGCACAATACACTGCAAAATCACCTTGATCCAATAAGTGAAAAGACTCATCCAACCCAGCTATTTCGGCTTGCAGTAACTCTGCATCCAATGGATCAATAATCGGAATACTGAAGGCAGCCTTAGGCGGCGTTATTTTTTCGGTAGACGTTTGCTTAGAGCCCATTAAATAAGTGTTAAGACGGAAATAATTCACCATATCTTTATCATGTTCAAAATCACTAACTTCACTGAAAAGTATCGGCGCGCCGATGGAAATGGCAATATTAGTGGCTTTCTTATTCAGTAACTCACGTCCTAACAAAGCACTCCTCAACAAAGGGTGAACCGTCGCCGATCGATAGAACCAAGGGCTATTTTGACCATTAATAAAAATAGGCACTGTCGTGGCTTTACTGCGTTTAACAAATTTCGCCACGGAGTTTCGCCATTCAATATCCGCTAAGTCATCAGACCCTTTTGCATAGGTGGACACTTCTCCAGCTGGGAAAACGATCAATAATCCGCCACAGGTCAAATGTCGATTAGCTTCTAACATAGCGGCGCTATTGGTGGCTCTGCTGTTTTTCCCACCAAAGACATCAACGCCAATAAACAGCTCATCAATTTCAGGTAAACGTTTTAATAGTTGGTTAGCCAGTACTTTTACATCAGAACGAACCGCACCAACCAAGTCGGCTAAAATCACCCCTTCAATGGCTCCTAATGGGTGATTAGCAACAATCACCACTGGTCCTTGTTGGGGAATATTATTTACATCACCTAGGGAGACTTGGTACTTAATGTCTAACGCGTTTAAGGTATAACGCATGAACTCAAAACTGGATAAGTTTTCCGGTCGTTGTTGGTACAAGTGATCCAGTTTATTTAAGCCAGTTAGCCACTCTACAAATGATTCACCTAGCCCAAATGGCGTAACGCGAGGTAATCTAAATGGGCTCGTTAACATAGAGGCTCACCTTTTGCGTTTGATGCGTCACAGGCTTCAATACGCCATTCTAATATTTGACGTATCACCACAAAACACGCTGCTAGCCATACCAAACACGCCATAGCAAACAAGGCACCACCATCATTACCGATGATTTCTCCTGCGCCATTAAATTCTGGCATAGGCACGCCGAGTGGCGTGAATAAGTGAAAGAAAATAGCACCTGTCATGATACCGGCACTAAATAACGCACCGAAAAACTGAAAACGTGTAAACAACAAAATACTGGCGACCAGCTCTGACCCGCCCACTAAAAATGGGCCGTAATCTCTAAACCAATGCAAACCAGACCAAGTACTCAAAATACCAAAAATATACTGTGTTTCATAAGCTCCTAAGAACTTAAAAACCAAAGACTGTAAAAAAACGAATGCAATAAAAACAATAGGGATATAACGAATCACTTTTTTCATAATAGTTTTTCCTTCTATTCTGTAATTAATTGAGGCCAAATCGTATTTGCTTTACGAATAAATTCTGCTGGAGATTGATCCCATTTAGCTTTGACGTCCGCGTCATAATTTAAATACAATTTTCCATCAACCAGCGCCCATTGATTCGGATCGCCCGGTGCAAAACTACGCTGTGCGGCTAACGCCCAAGCACAATAACCGCCGTATTGGGGTGCGTATTTTTCAGGATTATTTTCAAACATATCTAAATGCTTAGCGTTCACAAAATACCAATCGGCACCTTTATATTGAGTAACAAACTTCTTATTGCCTTTGACCGCTTTATTGTCAGTAAAATACGCCACGGTATCGTAGCCTTTTAATGCCTTGTTACTAAAATAACCGGTATATACCAGGTCTTGTGCGTAACTAATCGTACTCATTAGCAATAACAAGGATAAAAAAATCTTCTTCATAATAAACTCCTAATAACCTAGTAATTCTGGGGTGTAATGAGCCAACAAAGTGACTCGGTTTGCGTTAATTGTTTCTTTCGTCAGGTGCTCACAAGGTGAACCTGGTATATAAGACATCCATTGCTGTTGGTTCGCGACGTGCACATGAGTAAAACTCACCGTATGAGCATCTTCTCGATGCATACAGAAAGATTTGTGCAACTGCTCCGTATGATGACTACGATGCAAGGCCAATAAATTAGGCATATCATCACTGCCCTCTAAACAAGTATCATAAGCTTGATTACGCGCAGCTCGAACCAACTCTAAATCCTTACCAGATGAGAACCTAGGCGACCATTCAGGAAAGGCTTTACTGTGCTTTCCATCCCATTCAAATGCCTGAACATAACCCTTAGAAGCCGATAAACTAGGATCAAAAACCAACAAGGTAAAAGGCGCAAATTGAGAAAGACCAAGAGAATCATACGTAGCCTCTAGCGTATGATTGTCACGTTCACTAGACAGACGTTTTAACAGCTGTCCACGGCTGGTTAAAACGCCACGAGGGATTTCACCTTGATAATTATTGAGCAAACAAAGGGTCAAGCCGTATTCGTTCACACTGATCCAACTGCCATTCGCTACTGGGTCGATCGGCATCAATACCGAGACGCCATCAAGCGATAAGCGCTGGGTTGGCAATGCTAATGCACGGCTTTTTTGCTCATCACGATTAAAAAAAACTTGATAGCCATTGCTATCTAATAACCAAGAAACCGAACACATAGCTTATTGATCCCTCATATAAGAAATCGTCGATGGAGCAAAACCAAAATGACTCCCAACACGAACGTCTAGCAAACTCACAACAACATTCGACATCGCAAAATGATGTGTCGCATGCAGTGATGCAAACGTTAACTCACGACCTAAAGTTGATGTCATTTCACAATGCTCCGCATGACTCAGCGACACTTCAGTCAGCACCCTAGTTGGAGCCATTAGATCATCATCGTCGATTGTTTTAAGCCATTCCATTAGCTCATCAATAGCAGTAAGAGCAATCGTTCGCGATTCCTCTAAAGCATGACCACGCCGACGAAAGTTATAGTCAATGTTCTGTTGATTTTTATAAATTGCATAAAACACATCTAACAAATGACGGAAATGTCCTCCAATGGCACTTGCTACATGAGGCGCAGCAAGATAACAGTATTGTTCATTATCAATAGAGTGTAAAAACACTCGTCCTTGCTGCAATGTCTCCAAGCAACCTTGAACCACGGCATGATAATCACTGTCTTGAAACGCCAACCGTTTGGGTACATTTAATGACATAAAAACCTCAAAAAAATAGCAATAAAAGTATCCATTAGTCCGTCATTGGATAGTGTTTGATTAGCGCCTTTTCTTCTTTCCAGGCACGAATTAAAGATTTTATAGACGCAGGCCGATGGCCACGCTTTTTCTGCTGAGACCCTATCTCAAACAAAATACGATATTGAGACAATAAGGTTTTGTAGATTTCCTTAAGTGGCGTTTTTCGATCCCAAATATGGGCCGCTTCACTGCTCGCACCATTCAACTCCAGAATGGTGAAGTTTTCACCCGCCATAAAGCTTTGAATATTCTGAAACTTAATATCCAAACGTCCATAATAATAGCCATTTACATCTGCAAGAATGTCATCTAATCGACTAGTAAGTGCATCGGTGATGTATTGATTACCATCACGAAAAATAGACCCGCGACTGTGACTGCCTGCAAAAGCAAGTTGAAATTCTTGCTGATCAGGCACAATCCAATCTAACTTGTCATCATGACGAGGGAAATACAGATGACTCAGTTTTCCTGCTCTAGGACTTTGCTCAATGAGTTCTTTTAGCGTACTCACCCCATCACCCATTACAGATGGGGTATATTTCAAGGTAATCGAAATGATTTTGCCTTTTTTCTCGTTCGGATAGCGCACATAAAAGACGCCAGCTTCGGCTTCATAAGGGGCTTTTTCCTGAAGCAAATAGCGTGCTCCAAGAGGATATGAATCAATATAGTTTTTTAGCTGTTGAGGCGTTTTGACGAGCTTAACACCAACACCACGACAACCTAGATCTGGTTTGGCGACAATAGGAAATGTGAGGTTCGCGGTTTCAAGTTCTTGTTGTGCCAATTCATGCTGATTTTCTAACGAATCTTGATTTTTAATCAATGAGATAAATGGAGAAATCCAAGGCTTGGCAATAGGACCTGCTAACATCAAAATATCATGTTTCGATTCCCCTACCATACCACTTAAAAAAATACTTGGATTAACAATTAACGGTAAACGAATATCCCCATAACGGACAGCCAGTAATAAGCTTTGTATTACCACAGGAGTATAAAATACCCAAGCAGGTAAAAACTCATATACTGACACTGCACCTTCTAAATCTTCTTCTAAATACGGCATCCCTGCATTGATCTTGTCTTTCCCTATATATGACGTATTAATAACGGTACTCATAATAACCCTCTCGACATGGAATGACGGACAACTCTATTCACCGCAAACAACAAAACGCCAGCGACAACGATAAGCACCCATTGATAATGAGCCGCCTGCAACCAAGCACTGCTACCGAGTTGATAAATTAGTGTAAACACCAACGCAACCCACAAAGTGGTAGATAACATGGCAGCCCCAAAAAAAAGTCGCAAAGGTACAGATAAAAAACCACTTAAGGTATAACCCGCCGTTCGTAGTCCTGGTATAAAACGAATAAAACACAGATTATAAAAAACCCCTTTCTGAAAACGTGAATTTAGAGGGGTAAAATATTTATTGGTATAAACACGATAACGTAAATAACGAATTTTTTTGGCATAAACTCCCATCAAATATAAACCACCGTCACCACTGATGATGCCAAACATAATCGCTATCAACGCAAAATTAGCCGGTAACACACCTTGCGCAGCAAGCGACGCCGCCGTCACAATGGCCACATCTTCTAATAGGTATGACAACACTATAATGCCTAACATTGACACCCAAACAGAATCACTGCTGATGCTAATAAGCTGTTGTAATTCATTTATCAAAAAAATTTCTCCATTACTCAATTATTGGTCGCCACGTAATTGATTGAATATCTATTAAAAGATTAGTCGAGATTACGTCGTTATTTATTACACTAACAACGAAAAAATCGTAAATTTATTAAAAAAATCAACTTTCCATCATTAATCCATTAAAAATCAGATAGATAGCGATATATTTAGTTTTGTAACCAAATACAAAAATCTGATATAAAACAATTTATTAAAAAAATAAAAACCTGTAAGAACAAGAAACTAAACAAGAACAGCCATAAAAGTATCAAGCATAAAAAAAGCGCACTATCACTAGTGCGCTTATCTTCAATACACAAAAATAGAACTATTTACGAGGTTTTAACGATCCTTCAGAAAAAGTTACAAACTCTTCCGCACTGGTTGGATGAACACCAACAGTGGCATCAAAATCGGCTTTAGTAGCACCGGCTTTTAACGCAATACCTAAGCCTTGCATAATTTCACCAGAATAATCGCCAACCATATGAGCACCAATCACTTTTTCATCGGCATTATTAACCAATAGTTTCATAAACGCTCGCTCTGTACTGCCACTGAGCGTGTGCTTCATTGGTCGGAAGTCCGTTTGATAAACACGGAAGTCCAAGCCACGTTTTTCTGCCTCTTGCTCACTCAGGCCGACCGTACCTATGGATGGCTGACTGAATACTGCCGTAGGAATATTGTCGTAATCGAAATCAATTTCAGTACCATCAAACCAATAACCAATTAATGCCATAGCCTCTTTAATCGCTACTGGGGTTAATTGAATATTATCCGTCACATCACCTACCGCAAACACACTGGCAGCACTGGTAGTAAAGTTATTATCAACTTTAACCGCACCATTTTTCCCTGTTTCTATGCCCGCATTTTCTAACTTCAACGACGCTACATTAGGCACACGCCCAGTGGCATACAACACCAAACCAAACACCTCAGAATGGCCATCTTTAAAATGAACAAGTCGCTCTCCAGCTGGTTTATTAAAGTCCGCTAATTCAATCGATTTAACATCTGTATTTAACAGAACATTGATACCAGATTTACGGTATTCTTCTGAGGCAAACTCACGAACATCTTCATCAAAACCTCGTAGTAATTGCTCCCCACGATAAGCCAAGGATGTATCCACACCAAGGCCATTTAATATTCCAGCAAACTCTACAGCAATATAACCACCACCTACGACTAGGGCTTTTTTTGGCAATTCATCGAGATAGAACATTTCATTTGAACTAACAACAAACTCGTTACCAGAAAATTCTGGAATAAAAGGTTTCGCACCCACGGCAATTAAAATGCGTTCTGCGGTATATTGAATTCCATCAACTTCTACTGTGTGATCATCAATAAAAGAGGCAAAGCCTGAAATAATATTCACTCCAGCATTATTTAACATGTTTGAATAAATGCCATTTAGACGGGCAATTTCTTTGGTTTTATTGTCACGCAGTACAGACCAATCAAAAGTAACACCATCCATATTCCAACCAAAGCCAGCAGATTGTTCAAAGCCATGACCAAACTCAGAACCATAAACAAACAATTTTTTTGGTACGCAACCGATATTTACACAGGTGCCGCCCAAGGCACTGCCTTCTGCAACGGCGACTTTATAACCTTTAGAGGCCGCAACACGACTTGCACGAACACCACCAGAACCAGCACCGATAACAAACAAATCAAACTGATAAGACATTTTGTCTCCAAATAAATAACGATGAGCGAATAAACTATGAGTGTAACAGTAGCACTCTCCCAGTGAAAAGAGCCCCCTATCGACCAAATAATTAAAAACAATTAATTCACGATAGAGAAAGTCTTTATGCTAAATACACAACTCGGTATGATTAACATAAATCTATTAACAAGGAATGACAGTGAAGTTTGTCTCTTTTAACATCAACGGTTTACGTGCGCGCCCTCACCAAATAGAGGCGCTAGTCGAAAAACATTCTCCAGATGTCATCGGCCTACAAGAAATAAAAGTTCATGACGATGCATTTCCTCATGAGATTCCAAAATCGGTTGGTTATCATGCTTATTACTATGGGCAAAAGTCTCACTATGGTGTGGCTATTTTTAGTAAACAAGAAGCGACAAAGGTCGAATATGGTTTCCCTGGCGATGATGAAGAAACTCAACGTCGAATGATCATCGCTACTTTTGATACACCACAAGGTCCTGTTAAGGTTCTGAATGGTTATTTCCCTCAAGGAGAAAGTCGTGATCATGAAACTAAATTTCCCGCCAAAAGAAAGTTCTATGCAGATCTTATGGCGTATCTAGCAGAACATTCTCCTGATGAAAAAATAATCGTGATGGGCGACATTAATATCTCACCGACTGATCTAGATATTGGCATTGGTGAGGTAAATGCAAAACGCTGGCTCAGAAGTGGAAAATGTAGCTTCCTACCAGAAGAAAGAGAATGGTTGCAAACATTAACAGATTGGGGATTTACTGATACGTATCGTTCACTTAATCCAACTAAAAATGATCGTTTCAGCTGGTTCGACTATCGCTCTAAAGGGTTTGCAGATGAACCAAAACGCGGCCTACGAATCGATGTTATCTTGTCGTCTACAGGCCTAACACCTTACTTACAAGACTCCGATGTCGACTACGAACTTAGAGCATTAGAAAAACCTTCAGATCACGCACCAATCTGGACAACATTCAATCTCGATTAGTTATGTATCAACAGATTCTTATTGGTTGTTTTTTGATCAAATCAGCCAAGAGGCCGCGCCCTATGAAGCGTATCGCGCTTACCGGATACTACCCCCAGATTTATCCACAGACAATGTGGATGAATTAACAAAAAGAGACGGTATTCAACACTCAACCCTTTATCCTTAGTGGACAAATCCTATGCAGAAAAACGAAATACCCCTTGACCTAATGGTAAAACAAGCGGCTCAAGCAGCCGGCTTCTTAAAAGCCATCAGCAATGAAAATCGCCTGATGATTCTATGCTACCTATTAGATGAAGAGCTCTCTGTTACTGCGCTTAATAATAAATTACCCCTTAGTCAATCTGCGCTGTCTCAACATTTAGCCATACTGAGAAAAGATGGCTTAGTTGCTACTCGACGCGACTCTCAAACGATTTTTTATCGTATTGGTGATACTAAAGTAGAAACGCTGATACGCACCTTACATGACCTTTTTTGCCCTCAATAGAAGGATAAGAATTACCTTTCGACAATCTTCAGCGTTCTATTAACATCGAAAGAACATTGAAATGTGTTGGGCACACCAAACAGGCTGCTCAAGAGGCACCATATGACCACAATGTTTAGCAATAAAATAACGAAAATGATCATGAGATTTCAAGCTATTGAATACCTCAGGTGAGAGAACACCATCTTCATCACCAAGACAAAAACAGACCTCAATAGCAAGCTGCTCTAAGGCCGATAGCAATGATGGACGCTCTAGACTACTCGACAGTTGTTGTACTAATACCGCCTCGCCTAAATGCGCATCCATGTCTCGTATCACTTGTAGCAGACAATCACTTTTTTTATTCTGCTCGCCTATCATCGCGAGCGCTTTCTTGTTAGGAATACCTTTGTAACCATATTGGCACACCCAATTAAGCGCTTGCTTACGTTGAATAATCTCTCGCTCTCGTAACCCCGTTGCGGTATTCGATATCACCATTAATTGCTTTATCCTCGCAGGATACTTAACCGCAAAAGCACTCGCCAGATATCCTCCCATTGAAAAGCCTAACAAATTAATTGGCTCGTCAGGCAAACTCTGACTTAAGGATTCTACAATAGCGTCAATCGTATCTTCCATTGGCAACACTATATGCTGAAGCGCGAACTCTCCTAATAACGGCCCTATAAATTGCCATAAACGCTCATCGCACATGGTACCTGGTAAACAATATATCTTTTTCACACTGTCTCTCTTAATAAATCGTTAAGGAAATGGCTTTGCCAAGTAACGTACTCGCATAAAGCTGGCAAAACGAGGTATCCCTTTATTAGTATAACCATGATATTGATAGGTAATAATATCCCCAATATTTGGGGGTGCGGCACGCTGCACATCGCTAAACCCAGAACCAATTTTAAACCGTAACCCACTAGGCGTAACGACAATTAACGCACCCATCATGCCAGTATATTTCCCCTTGCCGGCCGTTATACCTACCACAGTAGCTTCAGCGTCCATATAAGGCTTAAGTTTTAACACGTTATCTGTACGACCATTGGCGAACAAAGCATTTTTACGATGCAATATTAACCCCTCGGCGCCTTTGGCCACATAGCGTTCCAATACAGCACTTAACTGCTTATTATCCACTACTGCAAATTGCTTAATCGCAATGACAAAAGGCGAATCAATTTCTGCAACAATCTGCTGATAACGTTGGCTACGCACCTGAAAAGTATGATCATAATCAGGCGCATCAAAAATCATATAACGCACCTGACGCCACTCTTTCTCATCTGGCTCTTGTTTAGCCACTACAGAAGCAACAAATTGAAAAGCACCACGCTTTGCCCATAATTCACCATCAAGCCAATGATTAGGCAACACGTCAGTAAACCAAGTCGGTGCATGAATCGGGTTACCCGTTCGACTGAGTAATTCAGATCCTGTCCAAATCGCCCGTACACCATCGTATTTTTCACTGATTAAAAAATCTTGCACATCCACCGTATCAGCATAAGATTTTGCTAATTGAACAGCAGGTTGAGCCAGTATAGCAACGGGGAAGACAAAGCACAGCAAGGTCGCTGTCATCAGTCGCCATACTTTTTTTGGCAAATACATTCGTTTTGCTAACATAATCCACTCCTTGGATATTTTTTATCTCATCTGTGAGCATTTTAACTCACCCTTCAGAACTCACTTAAGCCTTTAGAATACGCTAAACAATCTAATCATAAGAAGCAATACAGGTGTTTTTTCAGTAAAAAAAAGCCCATATTCCAAATGAAATATGGGCTTATATACGTTTAAACTCTAATCGAATAAACGACTATTTAGTAACCTAACACGCTATTTACTTAGCTGGACAATCAATTTATTCATGCGACTAACAAAGGTCGCAGGGTCTTCAAGCTGCCCACCTTCAGAAAGTGTCGCTTGTTCGAACAATAACCACGCCATATCAGAGAAACGATCTTCATCTGTTTCAGAATCCATTTTCGCCACAATTGGGTGATCTGGGTTCACTTCAAGACTTGGTTTAGACTCAGGCAATTGCTGACCCGCTTGCTCAAGCAAACGTCGCATTTGTAGACCCATATCGTTCTCACCAACAACAAGACAAGCAGGCGAGCTAGTCAAACGATCAGTACTCTTAACGTCAGCTACCTTATCCGCTAATACCGCTTTCATACGGTCTAGCAACGGCTTGATTTGTTCCGCTTTTTCTTCTTTCTCTTTCTTCGCTTCTTCACTGTCGTCTTCAGCGATATCCAGTTTGCCCTTGGTCACATCTTGGAAAGATTTACCATCAAACTCTTGTAGAGAAGACATCATCCATTCATCAATGCGATCACTCAATAGAAGCACTTCGTAGCCTTTCTTACGAAGAATCTCAAGATGCGGACTGTTTTTCGCCGTGTTATGGCTTTCGGCGTAGATGTAATAAATCTTATCTTGGCCTTCAACCATGCGCTCAATGTAATCAGCCAACGAAACCGTTTGCTCTGGCGCATCAGTTTTAGTGGAGCTAAAACGAATAAGTGCCGCAATTTTATCTTTGTTGCCCATGTCATCTGCTGGGCCTTCTTTGATCACGTTACCGAACTCATCCCAGAAAGTTTGGTATTGTTCTGGCTCGTTCTTCGCCATTTTCGCCAGCATGTCCAACACACGTTTCGTCAACGCAGAACGCATAGAGTCAACAGCGTGATCATTTTGTAAAATTTCACGAGATACGTTCAAAGACAAATCATTAGAATCAACCACCCCTTTCACGAAACGCATGTAAGGAGGTAGGAAAGCTTCTGCTTCATCCATAATGAATACACGCTGAACATACAACTTAAGACCACGCTGCATGTCACGATTCCAAAGATCGTAAGGCGCTTTTGATGGAATATACAACAAACTAGTGTATTCCAACTTACCTTCTACTTTGTTATGAGACCATTTCAACGGCGCTTGATAGTCATGAGAAACGTGCTTGTAAAACTCTTCGTACTCTTCTTTGGTAACGTCATTACGAGGACGAGTCCATAAAGCTTTTGCAGAGTTCACTGCTTCAAATTCAGGCGCTTTGGTTTCATCAACAGGTTTTGGATTGCCTTCTTCGTCCATTTCTGGGTAAACCGGCTTCTCCATTTCCACAGGGATAGAAATGTGATCAGAATATTTAGTCACCAAAGAACGAAGACGGAAATTATCCGCGAAATCTTTTTCATCTGCTTTCAGATGCAAAGTAATGCGTGTACCACGAGTCGCTTTATCGATCGTCTCAATAGTAAATTCACCAGAACCATCAGATACCCAGCGAACCGCTTCATTTTCCGTCGCACCTGCGCGACGTGTTTCTACTGTTACTTTATCAGCAACGATGAAAGCAGAGTAAAAGCCTACACCGAATTGACCAATAAGTTGGCTGTCTTTTTTCTGATCGCCACTCAATTGCTCTAAGAAAGAAGAGGTGCCCGATTTAGCAATCGTACCTAAGTTTGTAATGGCTTCTTCACGAGACATGCCGACACCATTATCATCGATAACAACCGTGTTGGCTTCTTTATCAAATTCAATACGTACGCGTAGATTTGGGTCTTCGGCGAGAAGGTCTGCGTTAGCGACAGACTCAAAGCGAAGCTTGTCTACTGCGTCGGACGCATTAGAAATTAGCTCTCTTAGAAAAATTTCTTTGTTGGAGTACAAAGAGTGGATCATCAAATGAAGTAATTGTTTAACTTCCGTTTGAAATCCCAACGTTTCTTTTTGAGTATCAGTTGCCATGTTGTAGCTTGCTCCTATTTAAATGAACCCTAAAAAAATTAAGGGCGTATTTCTTAACACTTGTGCATTCTAAATAAAGCCTCTTGAACGAATTTCAAGAGGCGTCTTTATAAAAATAAGAAGAAACCACAAAAAAGGCAGTAATATGAGCCAGTTATATCAAGGCGAAGGGAATCGGTAGGTCGTATTAGGTGTTTTTTCGCACCAAGGTTAAACCATCGCCAATAGGAATTAACGACAACTCAACATCAAGATCACCATAAATGGTTTTATTTAACTCTCTCACCACACAGGTATCCTTGTCATCAAAAGACTCATCCGCAACATTCCCCCACCACAAGGTGTTATCAATCAGTAAACAGCCACCAGGTCGCAACAGCTGCTTGGCTAATTGATAGTAAGCGAGTAAGTTCTTCTTGTCGGCATCAATAAAGATAAAGTCAAAAGAGCCTGCTTGATCTAGCAACGACTCAAGAACAGGCAGCGCTTTATCACAATAGGTTGTCACTCGATCCAATACACCAGCTTCATCAAGATAGCGTGTAGCGATATCAAGCCACATTTGTTTCTTCTCTATGGCAACTAACGTCGCATTTTCACTCATCGCCATTGCCATCGATAAAGTGCTATAGCCGGTAAAAACGCCGATTTCTAATAACTTCCGTGGCGCTTGTAGCTTAACCAATAAGCTCAATAACTGCCCTACTTCTGGGGACAATTGCATTCTGGCCATATGATATTGTGCCGTTTCACGACGTAAAGCGGTTAAAATTTCGTGCTCACGCACGGATACATCAATTAAATATTGATACAACCTATCATCGACTTTCACCGTCCTGTTGGTCGGATTATCGTGATCGGGTAACGGTTTTGGAAAATTAGGTAACATGGGGATTATAACGAGCCCTCGACTCAAGATGTTAAAAGGCATGATCATATAAATCAGTACATCATATGACTATGCCATCAGCTAAACAGAATATAGGCCGCATTAAATCACTTTTTCACCTCTTTGTCCTTGCTGACATGGAGCAAAAATCAAAACAGCGAATCGTAACTTTCTATCAAGAAATACTTAAAAGTCTTGCATCAACGCTAAATATACGTATTATGCACCCGTCAACACGACATGCGGATGTGGTGGAATTGGTAGACACGCTGGATTTAGGTTCCAGTGCTTCACGGCGTGAGAGTTCGAGTCTCTCCATCCGCACCATTTAATCTCTTCTTTATACTCCCCTTTTTTATCATCACATTACTCTCTAATCGTTTATTTAATCTTCTTTTTTTGACATAAAAAAACCGAGTCCATTTCTGAACTCAGTCAAGATAATACTCTCGTCTTTCACATCTAACTAAAATGCGACTATTTCAGCTTCCAAGACACTTGTTTTCCGGCAAAGAACGGCACAATTGGCTCACCATTTGGCAAAACAATACTCTCTGGCACCTGCCAAGCCTCTCTTACTAGCGTCACTTTTTGTGTATTACGAGGTAGACCATAAAAATCCGCACCATGAAAACTCGCAAAACCTTCTAATTTATCAAGCGCATCAAGCTCATCAAATACTTGCGTATAAAGCTCTAAAGCAGACCAAGCACTGTAACAACCAGCACAACCACAATCAGACTCTTTACGATGTTTCGCATGAGGGGCAGAGTCCGTGCCTAAGAAAAACTTAGGTGAGCCAGACTTAACCACTGCTCGCAATGCTTCTTGGTGAGTACTGCGCTTTAATACTGGCAGGCAATAATTATGCGGACGCATACCACCATCCAACATATCATTACGATTCAACATTAAATGCTGAGGCGTAATAGTTGCTGCCACGCCATCACGAGCGGCCAACACAAAATCCGCGGCATCTTTTGTTGTAATATGCTCAAACACTATTTTCAAGTTTGGCACTCGATCAACAATTTTAACCATATGCTGATCGATAAATTCTTTTTCACGATCAAATATATCAATGTGCTTTTGCGTCACTTCCCCATGAATCAGCAACAGCATATCGTTTTCTGCTAATGCTTCAAATACTGGGTACAGTGACTCAAGCGAATTCACACCTGAATCTGAATTTGTCGTTGCACCAGCTGGATACATTTTTGCCGCCAATACACCTACTTTTTTTGCCGCCTGTATATCTTCTACTGTGGTTTTATCCGTAAGATAAATTGTCATCACAGGCGTAAAAGAGCTCCCTTTTGGACGAGCGGCTAGAATTCTCTCTTGATAGCTGACTGCCAATGCTGCTGTCGTGACCGGTGGAACAAGATTCGGCATAACAACCGCACGCTCAAAACAACGAGCTGTCGCAGGAACAGTTTCCAGCAGCATCTCATCATCACGAAAATGAAGATGCCAATCGTCTGGCTTAGTAATAGTAATTTGGTTCATTACAGACCCTTTAGTAAAAAAAGAAAGCGAAGGGATTCTAACAGAATCATTAATCAGAGCCAGTGCAAACACAACTCATCTGCACCTTAAAAATTAAAATAAAAAACGCAAACAAAAAAGCCGAACAAGAAACTTGTTCGGCTTTTTTAAACGCTACATCAACAAAGCAGGATTAACTGTCTTTGCGAGGCGCTCTTGGGCGTCGGTCACCACGATTATTATCGCGATTAGCCGGACGACGGCGATCACCAGAACCATTGCTGCTTGGACGACGACGCGCTGGCGCTGCCGCAAGCTTGTTCAATGCATCCGCATCTTCTAGTTTAGCAATCTCAGAACGCTGACCACAAATACGAGTTTTGTTTAACTTATCAATCGCATCTGCTTTTAAGTCAGTTGGTAGATCAACAGTGGCAAAATTTTCGTAAATTTCAATGTGACCAATGTAACGACTTTCAATGTCCGCTTCATTAGCGATCGCACCAACGATATTACCCGGCTTAACGCCATCGCTGTAACCCACTTGAACAACATAACGAGTCATTGCTGTGTTTGGATCGTCTTTCAACGGCATTGCATCTTTCGTTACTGGACGCTGTTTACGCTCACGTGGCGCGCGATCAGAACGATCACCGCGATCCGGACGATCACTACGTTCTGGGCGTTCGCGACGCTCATGACGCACTTCCATCTCAGACAATAGCAGAGGATTTTTACCCTGTGCCATATGAGCCAAAGCAGCAGCCATTTTCAATGGATCAACTTCGTTTTCTGTTTGGTAACTTTCTACAAGCTCCAAGAAGAAATCTAGGTTTTCGTTATCCATCGTATCAGTAATACGCTGTTTAAAACGACTTACACGCTGCTCATTAATATCAGAAGCAGTCGGTAAATTCATTTTTTCGATCGGCTGACGAGTAGCACGCTCAATGGCTTGCAACATACGACGTTCGCGTTGAGCAACGAACAAGATTGCAGTACCAGAACGACCAGCACGGCCAGTACGACCAATACGGTGAACATAAGATTCTGTATCGTATGGAATGTCATAGTTGACAACGTGACTAACACGCTCAACATCCAAACCACGCGCTACAACGTCTGTTGCAACAAGAATATCGATTTGACCTTTCTTGATACGATCAACCGTACGTTCACGCAAATTCTGGCTAATGTCACCATTTAAGGCTTCACAAGCATGGCCACGAGCCGTTAGCTTTTCAGCCAATTCAACCGTTGCCGCTTTAGTACGAACAAAGATGATCATGCCATCGTGTTCGCTCATTTCAAGAATACGAGTCAAAGCATCTAACTTATGCAGACCACTTACTTGCCAGTATTTTTGAGTAATCGTTGTTGCTGTCGATGTTTTCGTAACGATTTTAATTTCTTTAGGATTCGTTAGGTGACGGTTAGCCACTTGACGAATCACTGCAGGCATCGTTGCAGAAAACAAAGCAATTTGACGAGTTGGTGGAGTCTGTTCAAGAACCCATTCAACATCATCGATAAAGCCCATACGCAACATTTCATCTGCTTCATCAAGAACTAGCGCTTTAAGGCCATCTAGTTTTAATGTTTTACGACGAATGTGATCCATTACACGACCAGGCGTACCAACAACAACTTGAACGCCGCGCTTTAGCTGACGAAGTTGAGTGTCGTATGACATGCCGCCGTAAATTGGCAAAACATGAAAATCTGGAAGGTGGCGAGCGTACGTTTGAAATGCTTCAGAAACCTGAATAGCAAGTTCACGTGTTGGAGCCAATACAAGTAGTTGTGTCGTTTTGTCTGTAACGTCTATGCGAGACAGTAGCGGTAGCGCGAACGCTGCCGTCTTACCAGTACCCGTCTGCGCTTGCCCCAGAAGGTCACGACCTTCTAGTAAATATGGAATACTTTGCGCTTGGATAGCTGAGGGTTGCTCATAACCGAGGTCGGCAACCGCTTTAAGAACAGGGGCAATTAAGCCCAACGAATCAAATGTAGGCTGAATTTCAGCGTCAGACATGTAAATGTGTACCTTTTTTTTGTGGGGGCAAGGCCTGTAACAATTTACATGCCTTAACGAAATTTCTATGGGAATTCTCAGAGGAAAACCTGATCAAGCATTATATACGACTAATAAAAAATTAGCCAGTATTGGATACTTAAAAGCGCCCATTAACAGAGCATGCTTTGCCTCTTCACAACCACTTTGAAAACAGCAGTTGAGTACTTAATTATAACCAAATCAGTAATCGCACCATCAATCAACTTGATACTAAAATCAAATAATATTCCTTAGCATTACTAAGAAATCATTATGCTGAATGGGAAAATAATTAAAACTGAGGGGAATAAGGTGGCATCCCTACCAGCCGCACCTCGGCACACAAGTCCACCGCTGTGGCTGCTTCCTTCCGGATCTGACCAGATTAACGGTTTATCGTTGCGAGGGGACCAGCAGGAACACCATAAAGGAGGCCTGTTGACCTTGGGGCGGAATTATACGTAGAAATAAACAAAGATCAACAACATTCATTAATTTTTTCAGATACTTAATAAAAAAACCATTCGACCCGCTAAAACACACGTTAGATGTAACTTACAGACAACCTATTAGGCGTTAAGGTTAGTAACGGTTTCGCTATTTACGGTAAGATACCGCCCATAATATTGTGAGGAGTGACGAATTGAAGTTGTTTGTTAAGAATCTAACCCATGTGGACTTATCCTATTTTGACGCTGATCGCGGCCTACTAGGCGAAAGCTGGCAGACGGACATTGTGTTAACCGGAAAACTCAATGATGAAAGTATGATCTGTGACTTTAGCATCGTTAAAAAACACATAAAGAAGTGGTTAGATGAACATATCGACCATATGTTAGCGATTCCAGCAAATCACCCGCAAACCAAAGTCATTGAATTAGAAGGTGATCGCATCTCCTTTCAATTTAATCATCATGATGGTCGACGCTTTCAGTGCGATGCACCTACTCAAGCTATTTGCATACTACCTATGGAATCCATTACACCCGACGCCGTAGCCGCTTGGGTCGAATCTAAAATACTCGACTTGCTGCCTGCAGAACTAGATGCTGTTAGCGTACGCTTTTCCCCTGAAAAAATTGATGGTGCGGATTACCAATACAGCCACGGATTGAAAAAACACGCCGGTAATTGTCAGCGTATTGCTCATGGTCATCGCTCTACTATCGAAATCTATGCCGATGGTGTACGTAAATTAGCATTAGAACAAGACTGGGCCACTCGATGGAAAGACATCTATCTCGGCACTGAAGATGACTTACTCGGCGTCATAGACGAAAGTGGTCGCCATTACCACCATTTTGGCTATGTTAGTGCCCAAGGCTCGTTCGAACTTATTATCGACAGCAAACAAGTTTATATGCTGAACAGCGACACTACGGTTGAGTCTCTTTCTGCACATATTGCGAATACACTGGCAGATGAACACTTAGGCTCCCTGATTGAAGTTCACGCCTTTGAAGGTGTGGGTAAAGGGGCTATTTCAGAACAACAACGAGAAACTACATAACAGCACAGGAAGTAAAAAATGAGTTTAAAGCCGTTTGAAAACCTAAATAAAGGCGATACGATTCCGCTGGATACCGTACTTGCTAATCTAAAAACAGATGATGCTGGATTAATTGCCGCCATCGCACAGCAACACGACACTGGCGAAGTGCTAATGCTAGCCTACATGAATGAAAAATCCATTCGTGAAACACTGGAAACTGGTCAAGTATGCTATTGGTCACGCTCTCGCCAAACGTATTGGCGTAAAGGCGAAAGCTCTGGTCATCGTCAATCTTTGGTTTCTATGTCACTAGATTGCGATGGCGATTGCCTACTACTTCAGGTCGATCAAAAAGGCCCTGCTTGCCATACTAATCGTCGCAATTGTTTTTTCTTCCATGTGGAAGGCGATAAGGTCACGATCAACTCCGCACCACAATAATTACGAGCGACATTAAAATCGCACTACCGTGAAGCATGAATATTTTTAATCATTCGTGCTTCACCCGTTACACTACCCTATTACCAATCCCCATTATCCAAACACCCTTGTTTTTATAAAACCTCTTCTCTGGCATAAGTATTGCTCCAATTAAAGCAATACCACACCGGCGTTGGCACATTCTATTTCAGCCACTTGTAATGCATCACAGAGCGTAATACCGCCACGTCAAACCAAACGACCCTATATACATAGTTGTAAAAAGGGATACATTCCCTTGCTTTTAAGGAGGCTTTTATGTGCCGCTGGATGGCTTACCAAGGAATTCCCGTTTATCTAGAATCATTATTATTTGAACAAGAGCACTCTCTTATTCATCAAAGCCTTAGTGCGAAAAAATCCAATGTCACCGTGAACGCAGATGGGTTCGGACTTGGCTGGTATGACGAGCGCGAAGAGCCAGGCTGTTACCATGAAATATTACCAGCGTGGAGTGACTGTAATTTAAAAAGTCTCGCTAGGCACATTAAAAGTGGGTTGTTTTTTGCCCATGTTCGAGCATCAACCGGCACAGCAACGAATCGCTCAAACTGCCATCCGTTTCATTATAAAAACTGGCTCTTTATGCACAATGGACAAATTGGGGACTATGAAACATTACGCTGCCAGCTAGACAGATTAATACCAGAATATTTATACAATGAAAGACGCGGAGCAACCGACTCTGAAGTGATTTTTTTACTACTGATTGCCAATGGTCTAGAGATAAACCCAGAAAACGCCATCGCCACCACTACTACGCAAATCCTTACCCTCATGGCTCAAAGCAATATTACTGAACCATTCCGCTTTACCGCTATTTTATCCGATGGCTACGAGATGATAGCAGTACGCTTTTCAAGCGATGATCAAGCTCCTAGCTTGTATTGCAAAGAGTTTGAACAACACATAGTTATTGGCTCCGAGCCCCTCGACTTATCCAGCGACGGCTGGATACTCATCCCTCAAGGTCACATGGCACGAATTAAACACAATCGATATCACGTTGAACCTCTGCCCAATTTATTAAAAATGACCGCCTAAGCGGTCATTTTTATGAATCACCCTACCCTATAGATTTTTACACTTCTTTATCACGATAGGCATAAGTCGCATCAAAACGAGATTGAATCCAATCACCACTAAAGATAGGCTCATATTTAGCTGGGCTTTCTAATGATTGACACGAAGGCACGCATGCCACATTCGCCTCATAGTCTGGTTCAACAAAGAACGGAAACGAATATCGATGTACACCCTCTAACGGTGACACCACACGATGTGCTGTAGAGATATATTCGTCATTGGTCCAGCGCTGCATTAAATCACCTATATTAACCACTAAGGCGTCTTCAACCGGTGTCGCATCAACCCATTCATTTTGTCTATTTTTCACTTGCAGTCCACCAATGTGATCTTGCAATAGCAAGGTCACACAACCATAGTCAGTATGAGCCCCTGCCCCATTATGATGACTACTTTGTGGACGCGGTGGATAATGTATCATCCGCAATACCGTCACATGATTGGTAAAACAACGAGTAAAAAAATTATCCTCAAGCGATAACGCTTGCGCCATGGCCGTTAAGACTTTTTTAGCCACATCAAAAGCAGCCACATAATAATCTTGCAATACCTCAACATAATCTGGGTTTGTTGGATTTTGGTTTGGTCCATACATCTTAGGATACTTCGCCACCAATGGGTGCGTCAGTGGTAAATCCAACGCCATATCAAAGGTCTCTTTCCAATCAGCACGCAGTACTTCGTCTAGCTGCTCTTCACCAATCCGACCATAACCACGATGATTAGGACTGTTCTTAATATCAATGACTCGCTTAACCTCATCCGATTGAGCAAAATACCCCTTCGCCGTCGACATTAATTGCTGAAATAAGGCACTAGGAATACCAGTATTGATAAGGTAGAAAAAACCGATTTCACGACACGCCTTATCAAGCGCCGCAACTTCCGCTAAACGTACAGAATCACTGCTGTGCGTTAGCTTTTCCAAATCTATTAATGGAATAGACACTGTGCCATTCTCCTCAGTGAGACATTCGTCTTTTTAGTCGTATATTCATACGTTATTAGCGTCGTTGATAGCAATCACCAGAGCCCTAAGACCTAGACGATAATTTTACAAGCTGGGTATGTTGTGGATTAAAGCGCTTTAATCCTTCTTCAGCAAAATCAACAAAGATCATTCGCTTACCCTCTGCCTCTTGGCGCACGACAACCCCTTGACCAAATTGGTCATGGCGTACTTTATCACCTGATTGTAAGCCCGTATTATTGTCCGCCATTTGGTGACGAAATATCAGACTTGGCGATGGCGTGACACGACTCAAGTAGCGTTGAAATAAAGCGCCTTTCTCGGTATCAATGGGCTCATCACTGCTACTTTCATGCCAACGCTGAGTAATTTGACTGACCGCATAAGGCTGAGCCTCGAACACAAAGCGAGACAAGGTCAGGTTTTTCAAAGCGGCTCGTGGAATATCTCCACGCTTCATCTTCTTACCCTCTTCTGCGGTTGGGGTTTCTAACAACACCAATTTTTGCTTCGCCCGCGTAATCGCTACATAGAATAAGCGCCGTTCAGACGCCATCTGACTGGCCGCTTTTTTATCGATCGTACTTAAATCTTCGTCATAATAAGGAAAGCGACCTTCTTGCAAACCCGACAACAACACCAGATCGAACTCCAACCCTTTCGATTTATGTATGGTCATCAAATGAATACCTCGTACATCATCTGATTGCTTTTCATTCAACCCTGCCAACTGAGTCAATACACTCTCTGCATCGCCGCCAACACCACGAACATAAGCGATAAAAGCCTCACACGTCGCTATTTTTTCTTGGGTCTGAATGTCTTTATTACTGGTGCTTTCAAAGTAACGATAAATACCCAGTTTCTCTAAGGTATGCACCAAACCTTGCGCAGGATCAGAACGATAAATAGTCAGACTTCTCAACCAATCGGCTCGCTCGTACAACTTTTTCGCACGCCAACCTTCCGTTTGCTCTGCCATAGTTTCAATGATTTGTGGCAACAAATGAGGCGATTGTTTCGCCTGTTGAATCAAGGTTTTACGTTGCGCTACAGAGCCACCTAAACTTGGTACACTCAGCAAATATTCCACATCATCCCGATGGAAAAACAGATCCGCTCGCTCTAAACCGCCCGCAATAATCCCAAGATACGCCATCAACATACGGATCTGACGATTTTCCAACAGTGGCGAATCCCCATGCAACTGATAAGGTACACCTTTGTGCATTAAAGCAAGCTGCACTGGTACCATATCACTGTACAAACGCACCAATACCGCCGCTTCATTTAATGCTCGGCCAGACCCAACCCATGCTTTTAATTCACTTAATAACGCCTTACCTGTTTTAGGTGCTCGGGCAAACGCAACTTGCGTGCTCTTTCCCTCTCCGATCACCAAAGCATCAGGATCATTTTCGCTGATCACGCTCGATGCCATCAAACCCACCGCATGTCCAAAGCGAAAGCTACTGCTTAATGGGTACGTTTGAACAGCAGGGAAATCTTGATCAAATTGACTGGCCATAATGTCAGGACTGGCCCCACGCCACTCATAAATACATTGCTGAACATCCCCCACTATCATCCATTGGCAGGGTTCTGGATACAGCATTTTAAGCAGTTCGTATTGGCAAGGATTAATGTCTTGAAACTCATCAATCAATAAATAACGAAACGGAGGCACAAAACCATTTACTTGATGACGCTCAGCCTCATCAAGCTCTAATAAAAGTTGATAAGGGTCGGCTAATAAGTCAGCGAAGAAACGCACATTATTACGCTTTCGTAAATCTTCTAACTCGTTATATAAGGCTGGGAAAAACTGACGTTCTTTAGACCAACCCAGCGCATCAAAGACAACCCCTGCCGAGGTCGCAGAAGCCTTTACTTGATCGATAAACAAGAGCACATCTTCTAGCCAGTCTTTTTCATCTTGCAGGGTGATTTTTTCACCTTTACGCACTAAGCGATTAAGCGCTTCGCGTAGCATTTTTACGAGACTAAAATCATCCGTGAGCAATTTTGCATTGGCCAACCAGCCTTGCTGCTCTAAGCGACGACACAGCTTTAGACCAAAACCATGGAAGGTCATAACGCTAGGAACGCGCCTTTGCCCGATACGTGTTAATTGCATGCTCAAGCGTTGAGTAAACTCTTCTTGAGCACTTTTGTTAAACATAAAGACACCAATTTCTGAGGCATCTACACCTTGTTCTAGTAAAAATTCAATACGCGAAATCAAAGTTGTGGTTTTACCCGCACCGGCCACCGCAATCACTTTGGCTGGTGTGGTTACGTTATGCTGCACCACCGCTAATTGTTCTGCAGTCAATTGGCGTACAGCGGTCTGTGCTTCTATCAAGGTCTCGTCAATCAAAATAAGCTAGCCTAGTCTTCAAATAAATTGCCAATCTCTCGAAAAGCCAAATGTTCACGCCCTGCGATTTTCGCAATCGATTCACCACAAACAACCAAACGGCGCTGCACCCGAGCAAAAAACACACCATCAGCCCGCGCCACTAAAGGATAACGAGAATGTGTTACATCGTCCTCCATCAAATTCACCACATCACCAATCACCTCACCCGCCTCAACGAAGTCGCCAATAGCTTTGCGATAACAAACAATACCTGCACTGGGAGCTTTCACTAAATCCATCGCATCCAGCGGGTAATAAACCACCTGACTATCGTCTACTTCAGGCGCATCTCCAGCGATCACCTTCCGTAACACAAGATAATCAAAGAGTGCTTGCGCATCATGTGACGCATACTCATCTGAAATATCATTTTCACCGCGCAATTCCACGGTTAAAGAACGACTCCCCCACGGAATTAAATGAGCAAAATCAGCTTTAAGCGTACGCCACACATTCACATTGGTCTCATCAAACGACGCCGCTCCCGTTTCCAACTCAGACAAGCCAACTTTCGCCCCTAACAACGCCAGTAACGGCTTAAAATGTGCTTCAAATTCCTGCGCAACATAGACATGCATGCTGGCTTCTCCAGAACAATGCAGATCAATGACTTCATCCGCATCCAGTGACAATGCCAACAAGGTTTTCTTCAGACCTTGGAGCTCAGTTATCTCCGGTAATGCAGCGATTTCTTCAGCCATCATGCCACGCACTAGGGTGATATTTTCTTGCGCATCTGCACTGACATTACCTTGCAAACGACGCTTTACTTTTTCACCCAACTGAGGCCAATTACGATTAAAATTGCCACCACCGTCTGAAAAAGAAAAACGCCCCGGAATATAGCCATGAAAATTTTGCGCTAAGCCAATCGGATTCGCCACCGGTACAACGATGATTTCCCCTTGAATAAGCCCTTGTTGATCCGCGTCTATCAGTCGTTTAAGTAATGTATTAAGCACCAAAAAACCAGGCCATTCATCCGCATGAAGCCCTGCTTGTAAATATACTTTAGGACGCGCCCCTCGTTCACCAAAGTGATGGGCTTTGAGTGTGCGTAAAGTACCAGGTGTCGCGCTCGGTAAAGTATGAGAATAAATTTGATATGACATATGAACTCGTATAGATCGGTAAAAATACGCCCAAATTGCGCAAGCAACATGGTACGCTAAAACCAAATGTTAATAAAAACCTTCTCTACAATAAATAATTGTAAGAAATCGCCCATTAACTACGTCTAAAAAATATCGGCGTATTTTTAGATATAAAATAAGAGGCAAAGCATGATAAAACCTTTCATCACCGCATCCATCAGCGGAATGCTGCTATTAGCCAGCGTCCATGCCAAGGCCGACTGGCAGGACACTTTACAAGCAGCCAAAGGCCAAACGGTATATTTTAATGCGTGGGGCGGCGCGGATAATATTAACGAGTATATTCAATGGTCTGCCAAGCGCATTAAAGAGCAATATCAAGTCACTTTAAAACAAGTCAAACTCACCGACACCGCTGACGCAGTGAATCGCGTTCTGGCTGAAAAAGCGGCGGGGAAAGATACAAATGGGTCAATTGACTTAATCTGGCTAAATGGCGAAAACTTTCGCGCCATGAAAGAGAACGCATTACTTTTTGGCCCTTTCAGCACTCAACTCCCAGATTATCAAAAATACATCAATGAAGACGCCCGCCAAAGCATAACGCATGATTTTGGTACCTCAGTAGACGGCTTAGAATCCCCATGGGGAATGGCGCAAGTTATCTTTATGTACGACACAGCAACACTGACCACTCCGCCTAAATCCATCCCTGAACTATTAACCTATGCACAACAACACCCAGGACGAATCACTTATCCAGCACCACCACAATTTTTAGGCGCCACCTTTTTGAAGCAAGCGCTGTATGAGTTAAGCGATAATAAACCGCTCTTGTCTGAGCCTGTCACTAGAGTAGACTTTCAAAAAGTCACCGCGCCGTTATGGGATTATCTCGATAAGTTACATAAAGTCGCATGGCGACATGGCAAAACCTTCCCGACCGACTCAACACAGATGATTCGACTGCTAGACGACCAAGAAATCGATATTGCTTTAAGTTTTGATATTTCAGCCGCATCCGTACAAATTAAGCAAGGTAACCTTGTCGACACGGTGCGTTCTTATGTATTTACCGAAGGCACCATTGGCAACACGCATTTTCTTGCTATCCCTTACAACAGCAGTGCCAAAGCAGGGGCTCAAGTGGTTGCCAACTTTATGCTCTCTCCCGAAGCGCAGAGCCACAAACAAGACCCAACGGTCTGGGGCGATTTAAGCGTTTTATCTTATGACAAACTACAGCCTAGCGATCAGAAAAAATTCGACGCTATTCCTCGGGGCATTGCCACACTAAGCCTAGCAGAACTAGGGACAACCTTACCTGAACCACACATTAGCTGGGGCGCAGCGCTTGAAAAAGAATGGCGTAAACGCTACGCACAATAAAATTTTAAGCTATTGTTAAGCAAGGTGTTTTCAGTCAACATATTGCCCGCAAAACAATGCTATTTTATGACAGTACAGCGCAATGACGCCAGATAGATAAGATGACTTTCCTATTTATCTGGCGTCTGTCGATAACACGATATTAATTACATCGCATCACTAAAAAGAGTCCGCCGTTTTTCATGCCATTAAAAAGTGTTCGACTTATCACCTGGCTAATCGCCACCTTGCTTGCTATTCCTGTTCTTATTGGGTTAGTCGGCACACTGTTACCCGCTTTTAATTACTTTCCTCCACTCGGTGAATACCATGTGTCCCTTACCTCTTGGAGCCGTTTATTTAGCAGCGAGGAATTTTACGCCAGTCTAAAACTCACCCTTATAACCGGTATTATTGCACCTATAATCGCACTGTGGCTGGCGCTGTCTTTATTAGCGTGGGGCTATCAGCGCCCGATGTTTCAAAAAATAGAAAAAATGCTAGCGCCTATTCTCGCTATTCCTCATGCTGCTATCGCCATTGGATTATTATTTCTGCTAAGTCCATCCGGTTGGTTAATGCGAATAGTTAGCCCTTGGTTAACAGGCTTTGATCGACCACCCAATTGGATCACAGTACAAGACCCTTATGGACTCTCTTTGATCTTTGCTTTGGTGATGAAAGAGATGCCGTATTTATTATTTGTTATGCTGGTCAGCTTGCATGCTATTGATGCCAGAAAAAGCCTAGAAATCTGCCAAACATTGGGGTACAGACAACTGACGATTTGGCGAAAAGTATTGATTCCACAACTTTACCCCATCATTCGTATGCCTATTTTTATTGTCATTGCCTTTAGCTTAACCGTGGTCGATCTCGCCCTCGTTATTGGCCCGAACACGCCTTCGACACTAGCGGTCACATTATTTCACTGGTTTAACGACCCGTCTTTGTCGAAACGCTTTATTGCCAGCGCCGGCTCTATCGCGTTAGTCCTTATGATTGCCTTGGTGATTTTTGGCTGGGAGATGGCACATTGCTTATTTACTCGTCTCACTAAAGCAGAACGCAGTAATGGCAAACGAAAAGGGTTTACAGATGTCTTTTTATGGAGTGGCACCATAGTAGGACTCATTACACTGTTAAGCGCCTTTATCTCTCTTATTATTCTGCCTATCTGGTCCTTAACACGGCGCTGGCGTTTTCCTGACTCACTGCCTTCTTCATGGACTTTCGACAACATAGAACGCGCCTATCCACTGTTATTGGAGCTATCGACCAATACACTTATTATTGCCTTAACCGCGACCTTAATTGCCTGCTTCATGAGCTTACTCATGCTAGAGACAAAACGCCTAACCACATCATCAAAAACACACCCTTTTGATTGGCTTATTTACGTGCCAATCTTACTGCCACAGATTGGTTTTTTATTCGGCCTCCATGTTCTACTCATTAAAATTAATTTAAACGGCACACTCACTGCCATTACCGCTTTGCACTTAATGTATGTATTGCCTTATGTCTATTTGTCGCTAAAAGGCCCTTATTTAGCGTATCAGGAAGACTACCTAGTACAAGCCAACAGACTCAGTAATCGACCTTGGTGCAACTATTTTGTTATCAAATTGGCGATGATGAAACCTGCCTTATTGACCGCGTTTGCCATCGGCTTTTCAGTCAGTATCGCACAATACTTACCCACATTAATTGCTGGAGAAGGTCGCTATAGCACACTGACCACAGAAGCCGTCGCTCAAGCGGCCTCTGGTGATCGAAAACAAGTAGGCAGCATGGCCTTGCTCCAAGCCTTTTTCCCGGTTTTTGTATTTTGGCTAGCACATACGCTGCCTCCACGTTGGACAAAATGGCGACTCGCGCTCTTTTTACGCGTAAAAAAATGCTACAAACAAATCCCGATAAACCACTAAGCACACTACGCGCATTAACCGTCACTAGGAGAAAACGTGCTCATCATCAAAAACTTTTCATTAGCATTAGGTCAAAAAACCTTAATCAAACAGCTCAATGTGCAAATCGAAAATGGACAAGTGGTTTCTATCATGGGCCCCAGTGGCATTGGCAAATCCAGCTTATTAAATTTTTTAAGCGGCACCTTAGCACCAGGACTCACCGCACAAGGTGAAGTGTTTTTAAATGACGTTGCCCTGCACACTAAAATAGCCCAAGATCGCAGAGTCGGTTTATTGCAGCAAACACCTTTGCTGTTCCCTCACATGAGTATTTTAGAAAACCTAAGCTTTGCGATCCCTGCTAATGTAAAAAAATGCGAACGCCTAGAACGCGCTTACCAAGCTCTAGAAAGAGTGGGTATTAAAGACAAAGCCAATGCCACGCCAGAGCAACTATCCGGTGGGCAACAAGCCCGTGTCGCACTACAAAGAACATTATTGTCTGAGCCTAATTTTTTGCTATTAGATGAACCTTTCAGCAAACTTGACCCAGCATTACGCCGTGATGTACGCGCCTTTGTTTTAGAAGAAATCCGCAAAGCCAACATCCCTGCTCTGCTCGTCACCCATGATTCAGAAGACGCCAAAGCCATGTCAGGCTCCTGTATAGACTTACCTGCACCGGAATAAATCAGCACAGAAACACAGATTATTTAATATAAAATCGCCCACATTTGAGGCTTTCTAAGCCGCCTTGGTAGCGGTGAACTCTAAAAAATCCCTTATCTTGATCGCGCTAACTTTCTAAGCCGCCTTGGTGGCGGTGAACCTGCAAAGCGAATAATTCACGTCTTGAAGGGCTTTCTAAGCCGCCTTGGTGGCGGTGAACAAAATTTTTGCTGTGCTTCATGAGAATAGTGATTTCTAAGCCGCCTTGGTGGCGGTGAACTATTCTAAGCCCTCCCGCAGAGCCAACCCACATTTCTAAGCCGCCTTGGTGGCGGTGAACTATGTTGGTTCTTATCCTCGTCCCTTCTAAACTTTCTAAGCCGCCTTGGTGGCGGTGAACATAAATCGCATCGGTTTGATTGCGTTTGAAGGTTTCTAAGCCGCCTTGGTGGCGGTGAACGCCTAGATTGAATGAGAAGGTTAAGAGTATATTTTCTAAGCCGCCTTGGTGGCGGTGAACCAGGTATCAAGGTAGGCGGCGATCAGCTTTACTTTCTAAGCCGCCTTGGTGGCGGTGAACGCGTAAACCTTTGCTCTAATTCCTCCTAAGTCTTTCTAAGCCGCCTTGGTGGCGGTGAACCGGGGGTTCCTTCAGTTTTGACGTATGGAAGTTTTCTAAGCCGCCTTGGTGGCGGTGAACACGACATATTGACCATCGTTTATCGCCCGAGCTTTCTAAGCCGCCTTGGTGGCGGTGAACATAAAACCTTTGAAGCTGGCACTTACTCTATATTTCTAAGCCGCCTTGGTGGCGGTGAACATCGATCAGTATTTTAAACTGCCAATTATGGATTTCTAAGCCGCCTTGGTGGCGGTGAACAGAGAAAGCGCCGATACCGCTTTAGGGCTAAGTTTCTAAGCCGCCTTGGTGGCGGTGAACATCTTCGTTTGCAATAGCGATAGCTCCAGTTATTTCTAAGCCGCCTTGGTGGCGGTGAACTCTGATGCCATACCTGACACAACCCCTGTAGTTTTCTAAGCCGCCTTGGTGGCGGTGAACAGGATAGAGGCTGTTAGACCCTATCGGAAACTTTTCTAAGCCGCCTTGGTGGCGGTGAACGCTTCGAAAACTTACAAAACTTCTCTTTCACTTTTCTAAGCCGCCTTGGTGGCGGTGAACATAAGCGGCGGTTTTTAATACACCGCCCGCACTTTCTAAGCCGCCTTGGTGGCGGTGAACAAATGGCAATATAGTAGCTCGTTAGCGGTGCTTTTCTAAGCCGCCTTGGTGGCGGTGAACCCATAGGGCGACAAAGCTACATGGCGCAATTGTTTCTAAGCCGCCTTGGTGGCGGTGAACCAAACGTGTAGCTAAACTCTTTTAAATCGTCGTTTCTAAGCCGCCTTGGTGGCGGTGAACCGATAGTTGCCCAATTAAACCCCTCACTAGCATTTCTAAGCCGCCTTGGTGGCGGTGAACGCTAGATGATACGCTAGGCGTATCGATAAGAATTTCTAAGCCGCCTTGGTGGCGGTGAACAAAGAAGAAGCCGAACAAGAGCAAGAGCAAGGTTTCTAAGCCGCCTTGGTGGCGGTGAACTCTTGCTCGAAGCGTCATAAGTGAGGAATTTTTTTCTAAGCCGCCTTGGTGGCGGTGAACAAAATTGGCTACAACCGTGCGTGCCACATCATTTTCTAAGCCGCCTTGGTGGCGGTGAACGGATTTGATAATAGAGTTCGCGCACCATTGCTTTTCTAAGCCGCCTTGGTGGCGGTGAACCTATCGTCAAATCTCATGGCTCATACGTGTATTTTCTAAGCCGCCTTGGTGGCGGTGAACGGCATGTCTGATTTTAAAAATCTATTTTATAATTTCTAAGCCGCCTTGGTGGCGGTGAACCCTATGATAAAGGTGTTAATCATGATTTTCAGTTTCTAAGCCGCCTTGGTGGCGGTGAACTGTTTTTTTACGCCTATGGTGTGTAAAAACACTTTCTAAGCCGCCTTGGTGGCGGTGAACGTTTTAATTTTGGGGGATATATAGATTTTATTTTTCTAAGCCGCCTTGGTGGCGGTGAACCTGATGGTAATTCTTTTTCAAACACGCCTGATTTTCTAAGCCGCCTTGGTGGCGGTGAACTCAATAATCTGCTCCTGCCGTCGCTGCTGGGCTTTCTAAGCCGCCTTGGTGGCGGTGAACGTCAGCAATTTGGAATGATATTTCTATCAAATTTTCTAAGCCGCCTTGGTGGCGGTGAACTGGCCGTCCAAGTACCGTCCCCATTATCAACATTTCTAAGCCGCCTTGGTGGCGGTGAACCCATACCCTTGTTGGAGATTGTTGCTATTAAATTTCTAAGCCGCCTTGGTGGCGGTGAACGATTTTAAGGTGAATGATGCAAAATTTGATTTTTTCTAAGCCGCCTTGGTGGCGGTGAACTTTTTTTAAAACATTCATCAGATTTTACCTCTTTTCTAAGCCGCCTTGGTGGCGGTGAACTAGAGGGTGCAGTATCATTGATTTATAAAACATTTCTAAGCCGCCTTGGTGGCGGTGAACACCACATCATCGTTTTCGTTATCTGCCTCTATTTTCTAAGCCGCCTTGGTGGCGGTGAACAGAGAAAACAACAAGCATAGTTGCATGCCTATTTTCTAAGCCGCCTTGGTGGCGGTGAACATGCGAATAATGCAGGTGCCACTATTACTACTTTTCTAAGCCGCCTTGGTGGCGGTGAACTTAGGGCGGTTAGGGCGTGTTAGGGCGCTTTATTTCTAAGCCGCCTTGGTGGCGGTGAACTCGTCAACAAGGGGCGTCAACATACACAGAAGTTTCTAAGCCGCCTTGGTGGCGGTGAACGTAGGCAATTACTTTCATCAGCAATGGAAAGATTTCTAAGCCGCCTTGGTGGCGGTGAACATGTATAGCCTGGCAGCTGAGCAGCTGATTATTTTCTAAGCCGCCTTGGTGGCGGTGAACTTGAGCCAGGCATGGGGATTGTTGTCCCTTATTTTCTAAGCCGCCTTGGTGGCGGTGAACTTTAGCTTTGTTCTCCTGGGCAATGTTATCCATTTCTAAGCCGCCTTGGTGGCGGTGAACACTAGGTGGCAATTCGTAATAAAAAATAGGCTTTTCTAAGCCGCCTTGGTGGCGGTGAACACGGAATCGATTCCCGCTACGTGGCGGTAACTTTTCTAAGCCGCCTTGGTGGCGGTGAACGAGGAATGCAGCAGAATGGGCGAGTAAAAATATTTCTAAGCCGCCTTGGTGGCGGTGAACTCTATGACTCATACGCCTGCCGGAGAAGTAAATTTCTAAGCCGCCTTGGTGGCGGTGAACCAGTTAATACGATATGATACGGGTACAGTTTATTTCTAAGCCGCCTTGGTGGCGGTGAACGCAATACACAAATGAGTCCTAAAGAACTGGCATTTCTAAGCCGCCTTGGTGGCGGTGAACTTTTTGCATCAACATCTTCACCATCATAATTTTTTCTAAGCCGCCTTGGTGGCGGTGAACGAGTATTCAAAGGCTCGTATTAGTTACACAGATTTCTAAGCCGCCTTGGTGGCGGTGAACCAATTGCTTGTGCCATACTGATGAATGTTCAATTTCTAAGCCGCCTTGGTGGCGGTGAACGACGCTTGGCGAAGTAATGAGCATGCCGCATTTTTCTAAGCCGCCTTGGTGGCGGTGAACATCGACGCATCCCGCATGAAGTTGCCCAGAGTTTTCTAAGCCGCCTTGGTGGCGGTGAACGTGTAAAGACATATTCTTACCTTAGCCGAAACTTTCTAAGCCGCCTTGGTGGCGGTGAACGCACAGAATGGCGCTCATTCATTGATAAAAACTTTCTAAGCCGCCTTGGTGGCGGTGAACATCGTTCCGTTTTCGTCAAATTGAGTCAGTTTTTTCTAAGCCGCCTTGGTGGCGGTGAACTATGAATAGACTCCCGATCCGCGGCGGCAACTTTTCTAAGCCGCCTTGGTGGCGGTGAACGTTTCAGCTTGAAACGAAGCCAAGGCTTCTTCTTTCTAAGCCGCCTTGGTGGCGGTGAACACTCCCCCCGCCGTTTTTAAAGACGAAGAAGTTTTCTAAGCCGCCTTGGTGGCGGTGAACTGTTGCGGAAGCAGATCACCTGATCTTTGCCTTTTCTAAGCCGCCTTGGTGGCGGTGAACTGTGTATGATGGGAAGCTGAAGAATGATAAAATTTCTAAGCCGCCTTGGTGGCGGTGAACTTGGTATCAGTGAAGACGATGCACGCTCATTCTTTCTAAGCCGCCTTGGTGGCGGTGAACTGGACTATCAACCGCAATAGGTTCTCAGGAGTTTTCTAAGCCGCCTTGGTGGCGGTGAACAACCGAGTGGAATATTCTTACAACCGTGGTCATTTCTAAGCCGCCTTGGTGGCGGTGAACTGTCCGCTTCGTATTGGCGCGCCACGTCTGCATTTCTAAGCCGCCTTGGTGGCGGTGAACGTTCAACCCCTGTGCAAGTGGCACGAAACCAATTTCTAAGCCGCCTTGGTGGCGGTGAACATGTTTTTGAGACGTATGTAATTAAAAGTGATTTTCTAAGCCGCCTTGGTGGCGGTGAACAAATCTGCTATGAGCGCTAAGGAAATATCAGATTTCTAAGCCGCCTTGGTGGCGGTGAACGAGCAGAAACAGGACCTATGCCCCTTGATGACTTTCTAAGCCGCCTTGGTGGCGGTGAACGTAATGCGAGACACAACCTCAAACGACCTTAATTTCTAAGCCGCCTTGGTGGCGGTGAACTGGGTCGAATGCCGGGTCGCGTTCTGCTAACTTTTCTAAGCCGCCTTGGTGGCGGTGAACGTTAAGGATTCGCCGCCGTACTGTCGAGAGCTTTTCTAAGCCGCCTTGGTGGCGGTGAACTTGAAGAGTGATTTTTAATGGCCGCTGATCGCTTTCTAAGCCGCCTTGGTGGCGGTGAACAAGTCGTGCAAAGTGTGCACACAGCCGTATGATTTCTAAGCCGCCTTGGTGGCGGTGAACTAAAGGCCCCCGCACGGGGCGACGCATTGCGTTTTCTAAGCCGCCTTGGTGGCGGTGAACCGTTAGACGAGTCGTACCACACGCACACAACGTTTCTAAGCCGCCTTGGTGGCGGTGAACTGGTTCTGCGAATTTCATAACGTCGCCTTTGATTTCTAAGCCGCCTTGGTGGCGGTGAACACATTGAAAAAATGATGATGCCTAGCGCTAGTTTTCTAAGCCGCCTTGGTGGCGGTGAACATTACCCGCTGTGATTTCTTCCACTACTTCACTTTCTAAGCCGCCTTGGTGGCGGTGAACTGTTGAGCGTATGGTTGAGTGTGGTGCTAACATTTCTAAGCCGCCTTGGTGGCGGTGAACGCATTCCCTTCCATTAGTGTTCGCTCAGCAAATTTCTAAGCCGCCTTGGTGGCGGTGAACCTAAAGCGTTTTTAACCTTTGTTCTTCTCATTTTTCTAAGCCGCCTTGGTGGCGGTGAACATGGGTGGCTTAGCAAATCAGAGACTGTATAATTTCTAAGCCGCCTTGGTGGCGGTGAACATGAGCTTAATGCTTCTATCTATCTTGGATTATTTCTAAGCCGCCTTGGTGGCGGTGAACGGGGTTGTTCTCTAAGTTGACTGGGTTGTCAATTTCTAAGCCGCCTTGGTGGCGGTGAACTGTTTGAATTAGTTAGAAAGACCAGCCTCACTTTTCTAAGCCGCCTTGGTGGCGGTGAACAATCTAGTACCTAGCGTTTCTGAGAAGTATCATTTCTAAGCCGCCTTGGTGGCGGTGAACTTGATCGTAAAGCTGAACGAAATGACCCAATATTTCTAAGCCGCCTTGGTGGCGGTGAACTGGGCAGTGCCTGAATCACCGTCAAAGAATGCTTTCTAAGCCGCCTTGGTGGCGGTGAACTCCTTTTAATCGTCCTGCGATAGCTTTTTATTTTTCTAAGCCGCCTTGGTGGCGGTGAACACCAAAATATTTAACATTAAAAAAGTCTTTTATTTCTAAGCCGCCTTGGTGGCGGTGAACATTCTTGTTGAGCCTTGTAAAACAGCATGATATTTCTAAGCCGCCTTGGTGGCGGTGAACGCTCTATACCTCGTTCAACAAACTAGATGACATTTCTAAGCCGCCTTGGTGGCGGTGAACATAGTCAGCTTGCAGAAATCGACGAGTTGCTATTTCTAAGCCGCCTTGGTGGCGGTGAACAAAAGGTTGAACCTAAGAAGATTAAATCAGATTTTCTAAGCCGCCTTGGTGGCGGTGAACCGTGACAATTATGTTTGTTATCGCTTTTGCTTTTTCTAAGCCGCCTTGGTGGCGGTGAACTCTGGGGAAGAGGATGCCATGGTTATGTATCATTTCTAAGCCGCCTTGGTGGCGGTGAACTAGGATTTGGTGATCTGAGTGACCCTTCCGTTTTTCTAAGCCGCCTTGGTGGCGGTGAACTGAGAAGAAATATGAGAGTGAAGATCGTGAATTTTCTAAGCCGCCTTGGTGGCGGTGAACAAAACCAACAGACCCAACAAACCAAGCTTGAATTTCTAAGCCGCCTTGGTGGCGGTGAACCAGCTAAAAACCAAAAACAGACACCTCTTTGATTTCTAAGCCGCCTTGGTGGCGGTGAACGTGAGTCTCTTGCTATTTGTATGTTTGATTTCTTTCTAAGCCGCCTTGGTGGCGGTGAACACGAAGTGAAAAAATAACATGGCCGCGAAAGCTTTCTAAGCCGCCTTGGTGGCGGTGAACGAACGAGACGAACCGGGGCGCGGTCGCTTCAATTTCTAAGCCGCCTTGGTGGCGGTGAACGCCGTCGTCAGTCTGATGATGGTTTTTTGAGTTTTCTAAGCCGCCTTGGTGGCGGTGAACTTGCAAGCCTCGCCCGAGGGATTGAGTGTAGCTTTCTAAGCCGCCTTGGTGGCGGTGAACTGTTGACGATAGACATCGGCGCACCAAAGAAATTTCTAAGCCGCCTTGGTGGCGGTGAACGCGTTTTTGGATGGAAGCCACCATTGTAAAGCTTTCTAAGCCGCCTTGGTGGCGGTGAACTAATTAGCACGAATAAAAAGCCCTCTCCTCGATTTCTAAGCCGCCTTGGTGGCGGTGAACGTTGCGGCACGCGACCCATTAGCACTATGACCTTTCTAAGCCGCCTTGGTGGCGGTGAACGCTAAAAAGTGGGGGATGGTTTTGTATTATCATTTCTAAGCCGCCTTGGTGGCGGTGAACGTGGCCGATAGGCTTATGGCAAATAACACAGCTTTCTAAGCCGCCTTGGTGGCGGTGAACCGGCCCCGCGCCACACATACGCCGCGCCCATTTTTCTAAGCCGCCTTGGTGGCGGTGAACATATTGAAACGCCAGGCGTTGACGACACCTATTTTCTAAGCCGCCTTGGTGGCGGTGAACGCAGCCAACCGCCCCACGGCCTCAACCATCAGTTTCTAAGCCGCCTTGGTGGCGGTGAACCCACGCTTGGTGAGGTGTGGGTTGAGGATCAATTTCTAAGCCGCCTTGGTGGCGGTGAACAAATTAGAGCAGCAATAAACTAATCAGGGATGTTTCTAAGCCGCCTTGGTGGCGGTGAACCATCAGCGGCCATGCATACTCGCTTTCGTATCTTTCTAAGCCGCCTTGGTGGCGGTGAACTCCAAACATAGTGACCTCCTATGCTTATTTCATTTCTAAGCCGCCTTGGTGGCGGTGAACATGTGGAGGGAGAAAACGTCTATATAGAACAATTTCTAAGCCGCCTTGGTGGCGGTGAACTTCAAGTGCTTCACGAACTACGGCGGAAGGAATTTCTAAGCCGCCTTGGTGGCGGTGAACTGCCTTCAATACGTGCCTTTTCATCTACCGCTTTTCTAAGCCGCCTTGGTGGCGGTGAACGTTGAGGCCGTGGGGCGGTTGGCTGCGGAAGTTTTCTAAGCCGCCTTGGTGGCGGTGAACCTTATTACCTCTCAGATTAAAGATCGCGGGGTTTTCTAAGCCGCCTTGGTGGCGGTGAACGTGATCAGCGCTTAAGCGGAAATCCAAGAATTTTTCTAAGCCGCCTTGGTGGCGGTGAACTTAAATTAAATGCAATCTAATGCTTTACTTATTTTCTAAGCCGCCTTGGTGGCGGTGAACAGTGAAATTTAAACACAAAAATAAGTTACATCAAAGCCTTAGGTGAAACATACCTTTTTTACCTATGTTTTTAGACCTTTCCGTAACTTATTGTTTTATAATGTCATTTTTAAAGAACTAAAAACATTGGTATTTCTAGCAATGTTTTCATCTAGGAGGGTTAATCGAACCAAGGTATTGGAGCTTGTTGCTCTTCACTTCGTCGACTAAGACCATAACAGGTAAATAATTTTTGATTATTACCTAATGACTCCACCTGTTGCTTTTCTATAAAAAGCTTGAAGTTACGTCTTTCAGACGCTGGCACATTGCTGTCTGTTGATAAACTACTCATGTTTAAAAACGGCAGCCTTGATTGTTGTTCCATATTATCTATGGATTCCAATAATCGTGCTTTCACTTGCTCTGTATTCAAACCGTTTTTTTTCGCTAGATATTCTGCGCGTTTATTGACTTGCGACCGCATCTTATCAGGTGACTTGTATACCCAACGTTTGAAGTAAACAAACTCTGTTACAGCGTCTGGTACTGGTTTTATGCTCTTTATGTGGAGGTAGTCTTCAAGGCGAGATAACCAACGACCTACATCTAACCTCTCTAAATCTTGTTGCGTGCCAGCTAATAAGCGTAACTTGTCACCTAGCGGGAAACCTTTTTTAGCATAATGTGGAAAGGACACAGCAATGGCTGAATCTTTCTCCCCGACTTTATTTTCCACCAGCATGAGATGAATTTGTTGATACAGTTTGTACCAAACAAAACCTAAAGACATTTCAGCATCGGGCAGGAGTGTAATATCAAGATAATGTTTCATTTTGTTCTCCTACAGTCTGATATCAGATACATAAGCAAGACCTTTTTTACCTAGATAAAAACTCGACACGCCAGCATTTTCAATCATCGTTAATAGGCTTTTGGCTTTTTCTCGGTCAACGGCAATATCAATATTTAACGTTCCTCCTGCTTTTTCCATAACAGATGTGACCTCACCTACGCCCTTCACTTTTTCTTTTCGAATATAAGGGTTTCCCCATATTTTCTTTTTTTCACCTGAGGTATAGCGACTCATAAAGTCTTTCTTGGTAAAGCCATTATTAGAAATTCCGCTTAAACCACCCGCCTTCGTTTTTGCCGATGAAACATCAAAGTATTGTGACAAACGCTCAAGTTGCAAGTACAAGGCAGAGCAATACAAACTACTGACAAGCACTTCTTCTTTACGGTTAAGACCATTAAACTTTTCAAATTTCAACGCCAAATAATCAAATGCTTCTTTTACTGTATTTTCATTCGATACAGGCTTGAGCTTAAATAGCTCTTCAAGTCGCGAAATAATTACAAGCGGATTGTGTGAGATGACTTTTTCTACTTTAGTATCATCTACAATAAATTTACAAAGTTCATCTAAATCTAGCTGTAAAACACCCCATAATTGTTGCGAATAACCCGATGTAAAAATAGGGTCATCTACCTGAATCATTCCTGTATAGGAATTTTGATCCTCACTTCCAGAAATGTTTCGAATATAGGTGATCTCTTGATTCACATAGTTTGGTTTATCTTCAAAAGTAATAAGAGGTTCCAGCTCTTTAAAATAGTAGGCATCAGTATTTCTTGATTGATAAAGCTTTCTCTGATCACCAATTAAGCGATTCAAAACACCCATAACAGTGCTAAGTTCGATCTTTCTAGGAATATAATTGCCATCTTTCTTTAAACTCGTCATTGAGCCAACGAACTTCCTACCTGCTTTAGGTAAAGGTTCATTGTTGGAACCATCAAGAAAAGAATTACGCCAACTAGATTCGTATTTAATTTCAATCTTCATATTAATGCCTCCTTTATTTTTGATAAAAATAAGTGGCAAATTCTTCTTCTGGCTCTGGTGAAATACTGCTTTCATCACGTTTTATACGCATCATTTTGTTGCTGTTATTATAATCAACGACAACATTATCTACATACATATAAGATTTAGCTTGTCGAATAGCCAATTCACTAATCAGTTCAATCGTACAATCAACTAGCGCTTTTATCGCATATTGATCTAACAGGATACCCACTTCACCTTCTTCAAAAATAGTACCACTGCGAACATAGTTTTCATGAAAAGTGGCTTTCGGCTTTAAATCAGGGTTAAGAGATTGAATAAAGTCTTGAACCGCTTGCGCGACTTCTTCGCCTTGTCCAGCCTTTATACTCATTGCTTCTCGATCAAATTTTTTGTCTAAAGAAATAAATTGAAGCTGCTCAATACTGATCGAACCATAAGAAATATATTCTGTATCACCAAAGGTTGTTTTTGAGAAAAAAGACGAATTATCTCGTTCACCAGCCTGACCAAACTGTTCAAAGTTACCGTTACCTAATTGATCAACAAAATCCTCAATCAACAATGGGCTTGTACGTTTATTTTGACTAGATGGGACGACATAGCCACGAATCAAACCAGTAATAGACGCTAACATTTGTGTAAGGTTTTCAATCTTACTTTTATTCGCGTAATGCACATCAAACGCTTGGCTTCTGAACAAGTGATGACGAATACAATTTTGACTTATGTATAAAGGCGTTTTTTTGAAATCGATATCTGTTGCTTCTTTTCTATATTTATAACCTGTTTCTTCTTTTATTTTTCCTGACAAATTTGTATAGCCTCGCAGTTTAGGGAGAGTATGGTTATCTACAGTTTTCCCACTATCCCCCATTAAAGACGTTGGACCATTCCAGTTCACAACACCGTGACCTAATGCTGTGATTTTAAAATCCACGCTTTTAATGCCAGTTACTTTTTTCATTTTTTAGTCCTTTTTATGAGTTAAGTTTTTGTTTGCGATTGCTCCTATAGCTTGTTTTTCACATACGCCATAATAAATAGCTGAGTTATGTCTTGCCGATTCACCGCCAACGGCGAGTAAATCATTTGGGGTATAGCTCAGATAAATTGGAAACTCTGGGTCTTTTGCATCGTTAAGAAGGATAAAGTCTTTATAGGGTTTTGTTCCTCCCATGATGTTGTGATGTTTTTTCACCATGTGCGTCAATAAGTTATTTGCACTGTCTCCATAACCTTGAATAAGCTCACACGATGCAGTGAAGTTATCAACGCTTTCCATCTCATCCACAGAAATGGTATAGGCGTATTCTTCAATAAATTCTGGAACGTTTTTATTGTCTAAATTGCACACTGCCATTTGCACGAATCTGCTATCACCTCGCAGTGAATTGCCATTAATTTTGGCTCGTTGTGTTTGCTGTTTTTTACGAATAATCATTGTCTGAGGCTCACTGACTTTTGCTGTAATCAGTATTGCACTTTTTTTCATTGAGGCAATGGTATCTTGCTCAATTGACTCTATCTCCAAGCTTGACTGATAAAAGTCTTTATAGAGTTGATAAACATCCGCAATAGTAAATATAACCTTGCCACTGCCTGTTTTATCAAAGAGAAATTGATACCAAGCTTTTGTGGAAAGCAGAGAATTTGACGAGGATAAAAAACGAGTAACAGCCCCAGAACCTTTTTTGTTATAAACATTTTCTGGCACAGCAATAGTGTAATGATTAATTTCATCATTTTTTCCAAATCGATCCAATCGTCCCATTCTCTGTAAACAATTCTCTGCTGTCGTCATTTCAGAAATCATATAATCACAGCTAATATTAAGCGATGCTTGAACAATCGGTCCGCTGCGAAGTAGATCATACATGTTGTTTCCATCTCGTTTAAAAGCTTCAAACACACGATGAAATATCTGTTTCTTATCACTTTTTTTAAACTTGGAATGCAATAGGATTGCATTCTCACTGTATAAATTATGGATAAAACTTTTTTGCGCGGTGGTTGCTGTATTACTAATCACAAACGTAGTTTCTTCATGCGTTTGATAAAGAGGATTACTTTCATCTTCTTGCGTTTCGTCATACGTCACAAAGTTAAACTGATATTTTTTCTCATTAAAAGACGGCATTTCGACAACATCGTAATTAACATCAAGCTTTAAAATACGCTCTAAGTAAAAGTAATTTGGCGTAGCCGATACTAATAATATGTTACTGCCGCTCCTAAGGTCATTTCTTGACGTCACCAGTTCAGCAAACAATATATTAAATGCTGGCATGTTAATGTATTCGTGATATTCATCGAACACGATATGAGCACTAAGATAATTGAGTAGGCGATCCGCCTTAGTATGACTGATAATACCACTAAGCAATTGATCAATCGTGGTAATCACAATATCTGCGGTCAATTGCTCATCTTCTGGTGTTAGGGTTTCAAAGTTATTGGTAAATTTGAATTCACCAGTAAAAATTTCCACTGTGGCATCTTGTAAATATGGGTTGTCTGAGGCTTTTAACTCTGTAAACATGCCTTGGCATATTTGTACTCGTGGGCACACCCAGATAATTTGCTGTGCGTTTCTTAAACCAGCCCATTCCAACGCTATTTTGGTTTTCCCGCAGCCAGCTGCACCGGCAAGTACTTTTATACGCTCACTGTCCTCTGCTAATTTTGCGGCAACAACGGATTGTTTTTGACTACGAGGGCTATCAGGAAAAGAACTAATACAGTGCTCAACATGAGAAGTAAGGTTACTTTCAACGACTATATTGTTGCTTAACTGTTCTTCTACAAATTCACTTAGCTTTTTGTTTTCAATGTAGGAAGATAATTCATTAGCTGATAATGACGACACCCAACGATCTGCCGTGATTAAACAAGCTCGAACCTCATTGTTGTGGGCATTCCTTAATATCTTATCCTGATAATCACTTAGGTTGTCTGAAAGTGGGTATTCTTTATAATGGGGCACCGGGGTATGTTCATAATTCACAATAACTTCGTTATCAAATTCTTCTACGTAAGATTTTTTCAGTAAGCTACTTTCTACTCCACGATATTTCTGATCAATTTCACAGACCGTGTTTAACATATTAATAGATTGATCAGAAATTAGAGCCAGAGTTTTATCACCTAGACTGTTTTTTAATTTATTGTAAATTTTTCCATAGGTATCAAAACCATCTCGCTCTTTGGTCCTGAAAGGTCTTGCATGATGCCAATAAATAGCGTGTTTGATGGTTGGTTTAATCGGTGAAATAGCCCCCTTCACGCCATCTGAGAGACATTGAAAAATAAGTGATGATATTTCATTATGCCGTGGATGTTTTTCAAAACTAAATTTAGTGTCATCAATATGCTGACCATCTTCTGCTTGGTATGTTCTGTTTTTTGGTTTTATAACCCAACTCTGAAACGATGGATCTAATTTCCCAATATCATGCAAACAGCCTGAAATGAATACCGCACTGGCTTGTTTTTTCTTCTCTGGATAAAAGTGTAGATATAATTTCTCAGCAACAAAACCAACAGAAAATAAATGATGATCTAATGGCTGTAAATGCGTGTTAGCGTATATCATATCCTTGACTGGTTTTAATTGTTTTACATCCATAAACACCTCTTTTCCGGTTGCATTTACAGGTACAATTCCCTGTTCGTTAAATTTTGATTTGGCTCCCACTACCCACAAAAATTGGCTTCTTGCGCGTGATCTTATCCAGTGGCAACTCACGGCGGTGTTTTTGCTGGCTGTTTTGCGCAGCATTCTTTTGACCGTGAGTAATCCATCTTCTGTGATCAGGGTTTGCCATGTGTTGTCGCCAATGCGGTTGGCAAAAGCATCCAGCACTCTGCGCGTTTTCTTTAAAGCGTTTTTCTCACATTGGCTTATAAAGGTGACCATCATGCTTGTTGCTCTCCATTTTGTTCTTTCGATACATCAGTAACAGCATGATTTTGAAGGGCGATGTCTTTCACTGTATCGAACATGAAGTCGAGGGCTTTGTGGTCGGTGAAGGCTTGTAGTATTTGTTGGCGGAACTCTTGTTCTGTGGCATTTTCTTTCGCACAAATAAACGCCCACGGTAAAACAAGGGCATCTTTTATTAGGTCGGCCACGTCAAAAATAAGCGCGCCGCGTCTGGTTTTTCCGTGCATTACGGCAAAGCCGTGAGGAATACCCAATACCCATAAACAACTAGCGGCAAGCCCATAAGCGAGATAGTTGCCATGGTTAAGGAAATCGTTGGCTTTATCTATATTGCTTTTCGAAGAGCCTTGGTGCTGACGTGTGAATCTTTCCGTGCTCGTGTTATTCGATGCGAATTTATAGAGTGCTTTGGTTAGCTGGGCTTCGGTTAACAATAACTCAGCGTGCTTTGTCGCGTTGTCGGTGCGTGTATGAAAGGTTTGAAACGCGCCCTGCATACTCTTGTCGTCGAACTGGAAACCTTCACTTTTAAGGTCTCTGTCTTTTTGCCATGTTTTTTCAATAAATGCTATTCGTGCTTGTTGAAATGATTTGGCGGCAGCAAGGCGTTTGTCATCGTCAAACCAAAAGCGCATCCAACCCTGTAAATACTCTGTTGGTCGGTATTCGCTTTGTGGTGTCATCCATTCAATGGGTTGCTCTACGCCATTCGCCATGTAAAGCGGTGTACCGCCTCCACCGCTAAAACCCACTAATACTCCTGCTTGCGATAGCATACGTATTGCCGCTTGAGTAATAGATGTGCCCGTTCCAAGTAGTATAACGGTGGTATTGGCAATGGGGATGTTGTAGTAAAGATTCTCTTTCTTTTGCTCTGTGAGGAACAATACTCGCCCATCCTTTTGCATAACTCGACAGTATTCTAGGTAATACATATTGGCGCGTTTGGAGTGCAATATGGTTTTCATATCCGATGGTGAGAACTGTTCCACTCCTATTCCTTAAATCCGTTTTAGCCGTTTTAACCGAGGCAGCACACTCTGCCATGGTTCTTCTTATTCGACAATACTGTCATTTTTTACAGGTAAAGAAATTTGACAGGTTATGCTCTAAATCAAGTTAAAAGTGGTTATATCAGTCGTACATCCACTTTTTTATGTCGCCATAATTAACACACACCAGCTGCTGGGCTTGTGGGTTGGCTTCGAGCATTTTGGTTTTTATCTGCAGATCGTCGAGTGTGTATTTAACGAGACAGCCACGAGTCACGATATGGAGCTGGCCATCTTTCATGCCGTAATCATTTTCTAGCACGCGTTTTTGTTTGTCATTCAGGCGTGAATCTGGCGCCAAGATCAAGGTGACTTGAGTATTCCAGTCGTCGTCTTGCTCTTGAGTAAATTCGCTAACGCCCCCGTCGTAGTCTATTTTTTGAAAGCGACTTAATACGAAATCGAGGTAGCGTTGTCGCAATGCGCAATAGGCTCTGACATGCCAGCGGTTCGCTGTTTTCACAAAAGAATGGGGATACAGTAATCGACCTTGTGGGTCACTGCTGGAAACAGATAGGTATTCACAATCTACAGCGGTTTTTTCTTTTACGGCTTTGAGCAAAGGCCGCATTACATGAGGTGAAACAAAGCGCGGCAGCGGTAAAATCCGATGCTGAGTGCGTTGAATTCGCTCTTCAGGAAAAGTGGGGATATTGCCAAAGTGTAGCCATGAGAAGTATTCATCTACCGTTTGGTCAATATAGTGAGGCGCAAAATCCTCGGTTATCAGATACGACTTGAGAGTTGTGTCATAAAGAAGCGCATTTGGGTACGCCTCTTGATACTGCTTTAGGAGATGACTCACACTTTGTCGTGTTAGCCCTAGCGCACTCATGAGTGGTTTGGTATTTATTTGCCCTTCCCAAAAGGCGATCAATTCGAGCATCCAATAGCGCTGCGCTACTTCCATAGAATCCATTCCATAAATAACTAATAAAGACTTTCAAAGGTATCATCACGTCAATGACGGTACCTAAGCCACTCTAGGCCTCATAAAATACAACGCTGAATTAATAATTACTACCGCATAACCTTGATTAAATTACGATAATTGTGCAATAGATGCTCCATCTGAAACAGCCGAACAGAGGGCGCTTCGGCGTTCTCTGTGGCCAGTTTTATCATCAGATCAACCGCACTCTGAGCTTCTTTTTCTGGGTCATGCAGGTCACTGTGATATAAAAACTCATCGCCAAATAACTCTGGGTACACTTGCCGGTTTGGTAGCACTGGGACACAGCCAAGGGCGACGGCTTCTAGTACGGCCAAGCCTTGAAATTCATGCAAGGCAGTGGATAAGACAATGTCAGCAGACGCTAAACAATCAAGGTAGTCTTGTCTGTTTTTAGCGAATCCAAATTGGCTGATTTGTGCTGAAAATGCCTGCTTAATTTGCTCAAACTCTTTGGGGATTGAACGAAACTGTTCACCTAAGATGGCGATTTCAAACGGCACATGACGAGCGCTTAATTCCTGAAGAATGGCGAGCAGACGATCTGGCCCTTTGTCGTATTCCCATCTGGCCGACCAGACTAAGCGCATCGGCGCCTGCCCTTTTCGCTTATCGATCTGAGGTTTTGTCATTAAAGTAGGGACAGAAACAGGAACCGGCACCACACAGGCTTTTTCTTCGCTCACGCTGAGCCAATCTGGCGACACATAATCCGGCAGTTTCTTAAGCAAGGCCTGCGCACCAGAGAAAAAAGAGTCTTTATTAAATTGACTGTTAAACACGCATTGATCCGCCGCCAACGCGCTGTACAAAGTCACCATTTGCATTTCGACTAGCCCTTGCTGCTTATCACTAGCAGGGTAGACAAATTGATTTTCGTGAAAATACAGTAACCAAGGGATATTTTGTAGATCAGGACAAAAGGCTTTCAAGCCAACACAATCCGTCATCGAGGTAGCGATGATCAAATCATAAGGTTTTTCTAATAAGGGTTTGAACTTAGGGTCAAACGCAAAGCTCATGGCGTTGCCTCGAATCCGCCAAGCAAAATGCCGCGGCGGCAATGCCATATAGGTCCAATCATGCTCGGTGAGGTGATCCATCAAGGTTTGCGCCCACGCCTTATGACTGCTTGCTTCGTAAGCACTAATTAGTAAAATCCGCACAAAATGCCCTTATTCGGTTTCGATAGTATGGTCAGCACTGGCTCATCCTTGTTGGGTCGAATATCATGTTAGCCATAACGAATTTGCCATTCTTGTTGAACGCTTTTTCACTCTTTTATTTCATCAGACACTGACATTAGGAAAATCATGATTATTCAAAAACACGATCAGGATCTTAACACGCCAACAGGCACCATGCGCTGTACTGTGTACCGCCCCCAAGCCGAAGGCCGCTTTCCTTGTATTTTCTTCTATTCTGAGATTTTCCAACAAACTGCCCCCATTGCCCGCTCTGCCGCCATTATGGCTGGCCATGGCTTTGTGGTTGTCGTACCTGAGGTGTTTCATGAGTTAAACCCGATTGGCACCGTGTTGGGTTACGACGACGAAGGGAAAGACAAAGGCAACGAGGACAAGTTTACCAAGACATTAGAAGCCCACGACACGGACACTGTCACCATGTTGGATTACTTTACTCAACAGGAATACTGTACAGGACAGTTTGGCTCCATGGGTGTGTGTTTAGGTGGACACCTAGCTTATCGTGCGGCGCTCAACCCTCGCATCCAAGCCAGTTTCTGTTTGTATGCAACAGACATCCATTCAAATACTATCCCTTGCGATGAAGGCAACGACTCCTTTACTCGTACAAAAGAGATCCAAGGCGAGTTAACCATGGTATGGGGCAAACAAGACCCTCATGTGCCTACGCAAGGTCGCCAGAAAATCTATCAGCAATTGCTTGATACAGATCGAAATTTTACTTGGTATGAAGTCAATGGTCAGCACGCATTTATGCGCGACGAAGGGGATAGATACGACCCGGCTCTTGCCTTAGAGTGCTATGCAAAAGCCGTGGCGCTGTTTCAAAAGACACTGCACAAGGCGTAATCTTTTAACGTTCCAAGTATAAAGTGGTTGAGGTGAGCTTAATGCTCGCCTCGCCAAGTTGGGGTTAAACTGCATTCGCCACGTTCACTAGACACCCACATTTCACCGTCTTGGATGGTTACATTCAGCTGCATAGAGCGAGCGCATAACGCGGACAATTTTTGCACTTCTGCTTCTGCGAATTTTAAAATGCGCAGATTATTAAAGCGGCTATTTTTACCTTTATTTTGTTCCCACCAGATATCAGATTTATCATTGTAGTTAACAACGATAACTTGACGTCCACGGCCACAGGCTTTGCGCAAACGTTTTTCGTCTGGCTGACCTAATTCTATCCAGATCAATACTTCATCCGAGAAGGTTTTTTGCCAAAGATCTGGCTCATCTTCGGTGCTAATGCCTTTCGTGAAGCTCAGCTGTTCAGTGCCTTCTTTTTCATCGGCTAATAAGGCAAATGCGGCCAAGCGCACCATCATCCGCTCTTCTGTTTCTGATGGATGAAGTGCTAGGGTTAAATCGTAACTTTGGTAATGATTGCGGTCCATATCGGACACTTGTAAAGAAGCTTTGTATACGGTTGCTTTAGTCGCCATGTTGTTAAATCACTTACTGCGTAAAAGTGGTGGAAGCTGCGTTCATCTGGATAAGAAGAAACACACAGAAAATACGATCCGCGAATTGTACAGGAAAAGCCACCTGCGCTGAGAAATAAAACGCGCTTTACGCCAATAGGCTGCCATAAAAAAACGCAGCCTAAGCTGCGTTTTATCGATATTTGTACGTTATGTCAGATGGCGGTTATTTATCCGCGCGACCTGCAAACTTACGCTCTTCTACGTTGACTTTAATTTTGTCACCGGTAGAAATATGCTCAGGCACTTGAATTACCGCACCCGTTGCTAATGTTGCGGGTTTGTTTCGAGACGTCGCAGAAGCACCCTTGATAGACGGGTCCGTTTCGACCACTTCTAACTCAACGTTAGAAGGCATATCCAATGCCACTGGCACATCATTCACCAAGACCATTTGTATGCCAGCGGTTTCTTCGTTGATGAACAACAACTCTTCTTCTATCGCGTCTTTATTCAAGCTATAAGGGGTGTAATCTTCGCTGTCCATGAAGACATGCTCTTCACCATCTACATAAGAAAACATCACCGGACGACGAATTAAATCAGCAAGATCCAACATTTCAGAATCTTTAAATGTCTCATCCACTTTACGACCCGTTACTACATCATACATGCGCATACGGTAAAGACTTCCACCCGCACGACCTTGTGGTACAGAACGTTCGATATCTCGTACTATGTATGTTTTACCATCATATTCGACAGCCATATTCTTTTTAATATCACTCGCCTTTGGCATTTTCTCATTCCTAAACGGTTATGTTATTTAAATAGGTAAGGTTTTATCCTTTTTGGCAACCAAATATTCACCTATTGTGGCACCAAGATAATGGTGTGTTAGTACCCTATTTTTCGCAGCAAATGCTAATCCAGTTAATCAAATACTGCTAGCGATAATTCCTATTATGTGACACATATTTTCATTAATACTGATTATACTTCTTGGCACTGCCTTTCACTTTATCAACGGGATAATTACGATGATTTTTAACCATTTTCTGCTCAGCGGCAGCCATTAGGTCAATATTCAGTTTATCTGCTAAACGTACGGTAAAAAGAAGTACATCAGCCAACTCTTCTTGCACCGCTTGATGTTGCTTATCGTCCAGTTGATATGAGGCCGTTTCTGTTAGCCAACGAAAGCAGTCCAGTAACTCTGCGGTTTCTCCTGCTAACTCCATCGACAGGTTTTTTGGAGAATGAAATTGATCCCAGTCTCGTTCTGTGGCGAAGTCACGCATGGCTAATGTCAGCGTTTCAAGAGAATCCATTACTCGTTGTCCACGGTCATATGCTTACTCGTAAGAACATGATAAATAGGATACAACACATCGGCACCTAAAATTTTGGCACGCTCAGGAGACCAGCCTACTATCTCATCGGCTAGATTCTGATTGTCTTTGAAAGGCATTTCTAAGGTAAAAGACAAACATTTATAGGTTTCGCCTACCCACTTTGTTGCAACGGTTAAGTTCGCCTCGCCAAATTGATCAGGTGTATAACCAATCTCTGTTTGAAAGTCTGGACTGACTGCTAAAAACATGTCTTTAAACAAAGTTTCCATGGCTTCCATGCGAGCATCGAACGATGGCACACCTTGGCAACCATCTACGAAGTTCACTGGTAAAGCCTCATCACCATGAATATCCAGAAACATATCTACTCCTGTTTCTGCCATTTTGGCTTGTACCGCTAGCACTTCTGGACTGAATTCTTTGGTTGGATTTTTCCATTCACGATTTAAATTCACGCCTTTTGAGTTAACACGTAAATTACCGTGTACTGCGCCATCAGGGTTCATATTTGGCACAATATGAAAGCGGCATTTTTCTAACAAAGCACGAGAAATAGGGTGTGACTCGTCAAACAGTCGCTCTAACAAACCTTCCACAAACCATTCAGCCATGGTTTCGCCTGGATGCTGGCGGGCGATGATCCAAATATTTTTCGCCAAGCCTTGCGTCTTACTGATCTCCAGCATGGTAATGTCACGCCCTTCCGCACTTTCACCTAGGTGGTGGGTAATACAATCTTCGTTACTGGCCGCCCAGGCCATCATGTCTAAATGACGTTCATAACTGTAAGGCGCAAAGTAAGCATAATAAACGCTGTCTTGCTCAGGCTGGTGGTTAATGACCAGTTTGCCATCCACATATTCCGTAGGAACACGAAACCAGTATTCTCTATCGTAGGAGGCAACGGCGTGATAATCGACCCAGCCCTCTGGGTAAGCCGCATCACTTGCGTTCTCAAATTTGATCACACAACTCTCGCCCATACCGCCCTGTAATCGAAAATAAAACCACTGGAGGAATTTAGAGTTTGTATCCTTAGGGATTTTTACTCTAATATTGTCCGGCTCCGAGGCTTCAATCACGGAGATGTTACCGCCATCAAACGCACTACTGATCTTGATTCGGCTGGTCATTCTTTATTCCTTAAAAATCAAACATTGGTTCTATATATGGCAAGTTTACCTATATTCATGACGGCTGTCGCCAACTCATCTGACGAGCCCGCTTTTCCACTTTTATTCACTTGGTCAACCTCAGAAGCACAAGTAAAAGAAGTACTTGTGATTCCAGATGACGAGTGGTTAGAAAACCATCACATAGACGCTAATGCCCTTGATCTTGATGAAAACCAACTGTACGAATTCGGCTTCGAAGCCAGTGATATTCTCGCAGAATGGACCAACGAGTTTGATACTGATGTTATTTATGGGTTGGACCCTGACGAACTCAGTGTCTTAGTCGACGCGACCTATAACACCAAAGGATTGGATCCTAGCTTTGAAATCCTGAGCATTCATTCTTGGTTTGAAGAACGTGAAGTTTCACTGAACGATGCGCTTGCTGAACAGGGCCAAACCACGCCTCTGCATTTGTTACCACCGGATGAAATCATCATTTTATTGCTACAAATTGCAGTGGAATATGGCTTAATTGATGCTGAAGATATCCCAAATAGCACAGAAGAGTAAAATTTCTTGACGCTTTTATAGCGCAGTAAAATGATGACTATAAGCACAATAAACTGGTGTCGGTAAGCATTCCTATTTAGAGTTCAGAAACAACAAAATTAATAGAAATAATTTTGACTTTTTCTGATTTGGAGTCCCCTTGTGAAAGATATTCTTCCCGACCTATGCGACTTATATCGTGAGCATCTTCAGATAGCTGATTCGCTCTTTACCTCTTACGGAAAAAAATCCCACTTTTTCGGTGAAGTGGTCACTGTTTCTTGTTTTGAAGATAACAGTCGCGTTCGCGAGCTAGTGGGGACGCCTGGCAAAGGAAAAGTGCTGGTCGTTGATGGTGGTGGCAGCGTTCGTCGGGCTTTATTAGGCGATATGTTAGCTGAAAAAGCCGCTAACAATGGCTGGGAAGGTATCGTCATTAATGGTGCGGTACGTGATGTGGCGGCGCAATCTAAAATTAACCTTGGTATCCACGCCCTGAACACGCACCCGATGCCAACAGAAAAACGCGGCCTTGGGGATGTAGGTAAAACCCTTCACTTTGCTGGTATCACCATTAAACAAGGTGATTATATCTATTGTGATTTAAATGGCATTGCTGTCGCTAAACAGCCTCTTGCTATGCCTAAAATCGTATAAATACAATTAATATAAGCCACAGATACTCTCAAGGTATGCGCAATGCATCTATGTATACCTTGGGTGATACTGCACCATTCTTGTAACAAAAAGATAACGTTATTCCAACAAACCGTGAATGCTATCCAATGGCTAAATTATCAAACTAATTTATTTATCAATAGGCTTTCATTCTAAAAGCACTCGAATCTCTTCTCTTCAGTAACATAGTAGGTTAACAGTTTTTAACGAGTAGACTCCTATGCCGACGCTATAGGTCATTAAATATAAAAGCCTCATCATTTTTTAATGGCTAAAAAGAATACTTGCCCTCCCCACTAAACTCAGTTTACTTTAGGACCTAGTATTACCCGCTTCTATATAGTTTGGTAAATATCACACTATAGCGCGATTAGATCTGACAATAATAGGAAGAGTCTATCCATGATATTTAAGTCGTTAAAAATGCGTATCTATTTACTTGCATTCACACCATTTTTTTTAATTGCCGCTATTAGTGCAATCATTCAAATGGACACCCTCAAATCAATTACTAACGGTGTTTCAACGATCACTGAAAAATCGACTATTGATATTGAGAAAAAACGTTTAGTTTCTGTACTAAACACGTCTTTGAGCATTATACAAGAGGATTTAAATAAGCCTGGTAAAGAAGGCTTAAGCGATGCGTTAAAGACCTTGAGCAAGGTCAAGTTCGATAATGGCCAAGGTTATTTATATGCTTATGATACGCAAGGAATAAGAGTATTACTGGGGTCCAGTAAAAATATCGGGAGCAACCACTGGGAAGCCAAAGACCAAAAAGGCGATTACTTTATTCAAAACATTATTGCCTCAGCAAAAAAAGGAGATGGTTTTAGTACTTTTTATTTTCCTAAACCTGGAGAAAAAATCGCTTCTGAAAAATACGGTTACGCAGTGTATATTCAAAAATGGAATATTATCGTTGGTTCAGGATTTTATATAGACACCACCGACAAGATCATCGCAGGCATCACCTCTTCTATTAACGAGATACGCTCAGATAGTCAGTTAAACGCTCTGATCATATTACTGTCCGTACTTATCATTCTAATCTTATGCGTCCTATTCTCTTCTAGCACTATTCTTAAGCCATTATTTGTCCTCAGCAATTCGGTTAAAGGGTTAGCATCAGGACAAGGTGATTTAACAAATAAATTACCAAGTAGTTCAATAGATATTCTAAACAACATCGCCAACGACTTTAATTCTTTCTTAGAATCTATGGCAGTTGATATCAGAGACCTTAAACATTCCAGTGATGAGCTGCACTCAATTTCAGCGATCGCCAATACTCAACGTGACACATTACAACGCGTGTCTGCTAAACAAATTGATGAAACCAATATGGTGGCGACAGCCGTTGAGGAAATGGCTTCTAACTCTATTCAAATTGCCGACATTGCCGAATCTACAAAACATTCAGCGGAAAATGTCGAAGTAGAGATTCAAGAAGTGGTGAAACAGGTGCAGTTCTCCAGTAAGCAACTGAGTGAATTAAGCCGTGTATTAACCAACGTAGAACACTCTGTTGAAGTGGTTGGTGACAATGTTGAAGAGATAAATACTGCTCTTGGTGTGATTCAGGGGATTTCAGAGCAAACCAATCTACTCGCATTAAATGCCGCGATTGAAGCCGCCAGAGCCGGTGAACAAGGCCGAGGCTTTGCCGTTGTCGCGGATGAAGTTCGCGGGCTTGCTCAGCGTACACAACAAAGCACCATTGAGATTAAAGACATTCTTGAAAAGTTACAGAGCAGTGCTGTCAAAACCATTAATGAAATGCATGGCTCTACTGAACAACGAGAGAAAGTGGTAAATGCCATGTCTAAAATCAATAACATTATTGATTCCAGTACGGAATCCATTAAAAACTTAACCTTGATGAACGTACAAGTCGCGACGTCTGCTAATGAGCAATCCCAGGTGGCAAATAGCATTGCTAAGAATGTGTCTGGTATCGCGGAGCTAGCAGAAGATATTGGCATTGATGCAACCAAAACTGCCGAGCAAATGGATAAGCTCGAGGCTCAGTCACAAACCATTAAAAACATTACCGATAAGTTTAAGGCTTAATTATAGTCGTCCACTTGAGACAAGAATTGTGACTATTTCAAGTGGACAGCCATATCTAATTTAGTGAAACACATAACCAATCACTGTCTTTTTATCAGCTCAAATTTTGTTCGAACACTTCTAACGACACCGGTTTACTAAATAAGTAACCTTGATAGACAGCCACATTAAGGCTCTTTAAACGTTCAAATTGCTCTTGATCTTCAACCCCTTCTGCGACCACTTTAACACCGAAATTATCAGCCAAATCAATGATCGACTTAACCATTAATCCCATCTGTTTGTTCTGAATGAAATCTGCAATAAACGAACGGTCTATCTTTAACTCATCAATCGGCAATCTATGCAAATAATTTAACGACGAATACCCAGTGCCAAAATCATCCAAGGAAATAGAGATGCCTAATAATTTAAGTTGGTTCATTTTGTCAGTTGCATCATTGATATCTTGTAACAGCACCGTTTCAGTGACCTCTACCGTTAACTTGCTTTTGTCGAAATCATACGCATTAATCGTCGCCAGAAAATCTTCTACGAAATGGCTTCTCCAAATTTGTTTCGCACTCAAATTCACTGCCATTGATAGAGACTTAGTCGTGGGATTTTTCTGCCAACGCTGCAACTGTTCACACGCTTGCATTAGTACTTGATCGCCTATTTTAACAATTAAATTACTCTCTTCCGCTTGATTCATAAAGTCAGCAGGAAGCAATAAACCATGCCTAGGATGCTGCCATCGTACCAGCGCTTCTGCTCCAATAATTTTTTCATTACTGTTCACTTTGGGTTGCAGATAAATAACAAAATCATGATCTACAATTGACTGCCTCATCTCTTTAAGCAGCTGACTAGAATACGTTAGCTCTTCTTTCATCTTTATATCAACAATAAGTGCTTCATGCTCTATAGTCGACTTAGCACGATACAGAGCGAGATCCGCTAACTGCAACAAAGAACCTGCTGAGATATCATCATCTTTAAACACAATACCGCCAATACTGATTGCAATATCATATTCAATAAGAATATCGTCGTGATCATTTTTTATATAAAACGTTTTGGATATATCTTTCATTACCGCGTTTGCGTAATGCTTGGTTGCCAACATCGCCTTTTCTTTTTCTGAACTTACGAGCGGATAAATAATAACAAATTCATCGCCACCGAACCGAGAGATGACCACATCTTCTTTGCTACCAGCCATTAAACGCTCAGTAACCATCACGAGCAATTTATCTCCCATATGGTGCCCATAACTGTCGTTCAGTAATTTAAAGCGATCCAGATCCAAAAACAAAATGGCACTATATAAGTCTTGTTGATGGCTTAATCCAATAACCTTATTTAACTTAACCTCAAGTTGAGTACGATTTAGTAACCCAGTTAAACCGTCATAATAAGCAAGACGCTCAATTTTTTGTTGATTGAGTTTTTTAGAAGTAATATCAAGAACAATACCTACTAGCCATATGGGATTACCATCCTCATCGTATTCCGCTATCCGTCCCCTATCCCACACCCAAACAATGCTACCATCCGGTCGTTTTACTCGGAATTCAACATTATATGGCTGACCTTTTGTCAGTAATAACTCTAACGCTTTGGTGACCTTTTCTCTGTCTTCTAATAACAAGCAAGCCTCAAATTCTTTAAAGGTTTCCTGACTCGTATCGATACCAATAATCTCGATCCATCGCTTATTATGAAGCACTTGATTCGTGTGTATATTCCATTCCCACAACCCTTCATCCGAAACATCCAATACATGTTCGAGGCACCTTTTATCTCTATCTATCTTCTCTTTTAAACAGGTAATTTCAGTAATATCTTTAGCAAAGATCGCAATTTTGTTGTCATTTTTTGTGTCTTTGTAAGGGATTTTAGTTGAACATAGGTGCCTAACCTTTCCCGTATCCGGATCGATTAAGACCTCAGCAACCATCTCGATTTCAGACTTATCAATAATAGACTGTAAACTTTCTAAAAAGGCGTCCGCTTGACCTTTATACTTTTCAAAATGATAGTCTGTCTTGCCCAGCATACTTTCAAACGTACTACCGTATAATTCCGCCATTTTTTCGTTACAAAAAACAAACCTTCCTTGGTAGTCTTTCACCGCCACTATTTCATCCATTTCATTCAAAATACCGGTAATTACCTGCAAATTTTTGAGAAACATTTTATCTAAAAAAAATGCCGTCAAACCTACCGAAATAAAGACACATACAGACATTAATAAAAGAAGTGTAGGAATAGATAAAGCGAGAAAAGTATAAAAAACAAAAAAAACAAGCAGACAAGAAACACTAATAGTAGCGGATAGAACCCCCACCTTTAACCTGCTGTAACCTGTGACATTAAGCATCTAGAAATCCTTTATAGACGAATTAGCTTGATTGCATAAAGACCAACCAAACATCACTATCTTCGCTCAAATACCCCCTAGATTCCTAAGGTTATGTAGCGTTATTAGTCATAAAAAATTATTTTTAGACTTAATATAGACGTTATTTTTAACGAAAAAACAGCGTTTCAAACATATTGTAAAAGTAAATACCTAAAATTAATTAACGATAAGGCATTGTTTTTAATAGATAGTTATGAATATTACAAAACGAATTAGGCCTTCAATAATACGAAATTCATCTTTATTTTAATAATAAAAAACCGCCATTTTTATCCAAAAATGACGGTTGTGATACTTACGATAGACCCACTTAACGCAACATTTAGATTAGGCTGCTTTCATTCGCTTACCCAATAGGTTGCCAAAAACACCACCAGCAATCATTACCACAAGAAAAATCCAACCAGAAAGTGAAAAATTTGCAATTGGTGTATATAAGGCTCCTACATTACAGCCATTGGCCAAGCGCGTACCAAACCCCATTGCTAAGCCTGCCATTATTAACATGCCCGCTTCGCGCCAGCTCAACCTAAGCCGTGAAATACCACTATAAAAGCGCCCCGCTAATAAGAGACTCACTACTGATCCCAACATGATGCCAATATTTTGTACATTGATCGGATGACTAAAGAAAGGCATTGTAAAAAGCTGCACCGGGCGGTGAGTAAATTCCGCAATACTCAGAGGGTCAACCCCACCTATAATTAGTAAGCGACCAAACCAGAGACCAAAAGGAGTAGAAGCTCCCCAACCAGCCCCTGTCACCCCCATTAACAGCGTGAACAATACAACAATGACAGCGACGCCCGTCGTCATTGACCAGCGCTTAATAAACAGCGCACGATAGGTTTCTGCACTGAAAAAATGATGAGCCGCGAGATCATGAGGCACACTTTCTATCTGTTCTTTTTCAGCAGCCGCCCCAATGTAAGTATCATTCTGGCGGCGACGGTATTCATATCGATGTGCAAACCAAATCACTATGCCAGAAAACAACACCGTCATCATGACAGCACCAAGATAACCATCCATAGGCGTACCAGAAAATAAATCGGGTAGGTAAATACCTTGGTCTACATAGCTAGCACTCGAAAACCAACTATCACGTATCCACCCTTGTTCTGCCTGCAAAGGGAAGCCAAGAAATACTCCAATGCCAAAACTCAGTAGTACCAACATTGGTCTTGTTAGACTGCTAGAAAAATACGTTAATACCCCTGACGCACAACAACTCGCAAAAGACATACCAAAACCAAATAACAATCCACCAACAATTAAGCCAGCATTAATAGGATTAACCCATAAATTCATATCATGAGGGTTTTTATTATACAAAAATGCGACTGAGGCAATCGCAGTGGCGCTAAACATCAGCATCAATGCCCGCATTAAACGAGTCGAACCAGTACGATAAGCTCGATTTACACTGCCAGCAAAACCAAGCGCAGAACGCGTTAAGGCATAACCTAACCCTAGCCCAATCACCAAACGAAAAAAGATCATAGAATCCAGCGCAATGCCACCCAATGTCAGTATTAGTCCAAGTAATATAAAACCACTTAGGTGCTCTTTAAAATTCATTAAACATTCCAATTTGATAGAAACTACGCCTAACATAGAGACTAATTGATAAAAAAAGAGGATTTTAAAGCAGTATAGGTTCGGTGCAAGCATGCATTAATAATATAAAAGAATAAGGTAATTATTTAACTAAAATAAACAACAATGACCCTGTTATTCCTTCTTTATTGCACCCATTGCTGCACACAAAGTAAAAGCCTACTGACAAAAGAAGATAGCGCTATTCGAAAAAGCCAATTTTTAGTATTCTTGAGGCTCCTACCAACAAGTAAATTAAAATAACATGTATAACGCTTTTATCTTTTTTGCTCTCATACTAATCATTAGTCCTATTCAGTCTGCATTTGCTGCGCAAGATTTCACTCTTATTAAGGCACAAGCTCAGCTTTCTAATGACACCTACTTAGAAGACAGCGCCTTAAAAAAACAGCTTCAGGCACAAGATCAAACACTAGTCCATCGTTCGTTAATTGATACCTCACAGGTTAGTTACTTTTTAAGCACACAAAATGGCATTCAGACGATTGCCGTTCGCGGTACCGCCAATTTAAAAAATGCCATTGTTGATTTAAGTGTTTCACTGCAAGACGACCCAGTACTGGATATTAAGCTACATCAAGGCTTTGCCTCTGCGGCAAGAGCCATCTATGCCGATATGAAGCCTTATCTTAAAACAGGCGAACCTATTCATATTACCGGACACAGTTTAGGTGGGGCGATTGCGGTAATTCTTGGCATGTACTTACAACAAGATAATTATCAAGTCAGTCAGGTGATCACCTTTGGGCAACCTAAAATCACCAATGTAACTGGCGCAAAACAGTTTGACTCATTGCCTTTAATTCGAGTAGTTACCTTGCATGATATCGTCCCTCTTGTTCCCCCTATTAGTCCACTACAAATAAAAAACTTAGATATTTTTTGGCACATGGGACAAGAAGTTATTCTGATGGATAACAAAGAATACGCTGAGACCAGCGGCGTCAAAAGCGCTCTAAGAGCCACGAAATTCACTTCCTCGATTCCCAGTGAGAAAAATTTAAACGCTCATAAGATGGCGACTTACCTAGGTCGAATTAATGATTTACTAGAAGACCCTGTAGAAGTGCCTTATAAAACAGAAATCAATTTATTTGGATTCTCACTAGACTAGTGATACATACTCGCTAGTTTTCTTGTCAGACATAAAAAAACACCTAGAGAGCGTCTCTCTAAGTGTTTTTTTATGTCTTGCCAATATAAGCAAATCCCTTAAGCCCAATATCCGTAACGAAAGCTGAACTATAAACGTAATCCAATCGGCAAACTCTCACCCACAAGTGCATTGAGTTCATCACTACTAATCTCAATTTGGCTTTCAAGGCGCTCCAGCCATTGGCCTGGACATTTATCTTTGACAAGTTTTTTAGCTATTTTTTTGCGATAGCCTTTTAGCGCATCTGACTCACCAATACTCATTTGGCTCATCAACACAGCAGCAAGCCCAGCTTGCTTACGCTTTTTCCAATCTTCTTTTAGAGCAGCCTCTATAATAGGAAAAAGTCCCTCTTCAGGAATGCGTAATGCCTGCTCACCGCATAGCAAATGACGCGACGCAATACGCCCCAAAGTCCACCACGCGGTATCTGGCTCTGAAGATTTAGCAAGTCGCTTTAATAACCATTCAATAGCTGTCGTTTTATCCGCTTGGTCTAATGCTTCTAAGGCACCTACTAAACGAATCAAATCATCACTGGATTGTGTGGTGAGTGCTTTCATTTTTTCACGAGAGCGTTGTCCAGAAGGTGAGTAAAAAAGACTAAACTTCTTGAATAATACGGTTTGCTGCTCAACAGATAATCCACCAGCAATACGGCGGTACAATGTCCAATACTGCCCCCAAACGGCTGCCGTATTATGCTGAGTACCTGCCTTGGTAATATTAATCACTTGTTGTACACGCGCTAGATCTTCGTCTGCACCATAGCCAGGACGCAAACAATAACCGATCAACTGTAACCATTGACGCTCATGTTGTGCGCTTTTCATTCGGCCAGATTTAAGGCTCAATAATTTATCAACCAAACGTCTTGATGTCGCCAAATTCCAACCATCTCGGTTGCCAAGCAACGAGTCTAACTCTTGCTTAAGCGACTTTACTAACTCTGGTGCTTGTTTTTGACCGACACTGGAAAAGCATTTTGTTAGATGCTCTTCTGCTTGTCCCATATGGGCATGCAGTAAACCCGCTTGATCGGTATTTTTTCCGACTAATGCATTAGATTTTTCTGCGGTTGATTGCGTTGAAAAATTCAAGCGCCATTGGTCGCGAGCGTTGTCACTCTTCAATGTAACCTGCAATACACCCACTTCGGTCATTTGCACAACTAACTTAACCACCGCTTCTTTTGCGTCTACCGAAGCATCTAACTCTGTCGATAATGTCGATATATAATGCAAGCCATCCTGAGAACGCACTTGTCCAAGCTCACATTCAATGTGATCATCTGAGCGATACAGTGGAAATTGAACTTGCTGACCCAAGGTCACAAAAAATGCTTGTTCAAGCGTTAAAGATTGCCCTTTTAGCGTTCCTTTTGGCAAAATACCAACAAATTTGTCTTCGCCTACTTTAAGATATAACCCATGGGCAACCCCACTTTCAATCCGCACACTCTTCCCTGCTAGCGCATTCAAATAAAGTGCAGCACCCTTCGCAACCGCATCATTTGGCTCATTGGCAACACACGTTAATATAGGGAATTCAGACCACGTATTAAGTTGATTTAATAATTGTGTTTTTAATAATGGGCTATTAAATAAACCACCATTAAATAAAACAGCATCAGGCATAGTGTTGCCAGTCGCCTGCTGAATAACATCCTGATGAGCGTGCAAAAACGCCGCTAGATGACGTGTAAAAGCAGGGTCCGATTCGTATGGAAGACCTAATGTATGCATGGCATAATCGCTTTTTTCTACGGTAGCTTGCTGATCTACCAAAGGGAAAAAGCCAATTCGAATCTGCTCTAACAACGCATCACGTGAGACAGTAAATTTTTGCGAACCGCCGATTAAACGACTACCCCCGCCCAACACGGTCAGACTCACCTCATCAGGTGCATGCTCACTTAATAAGGTTTCTTTCGCTTGACGCGTTTGCTGCACTAAAGCTGCTAAACGTGTCGCTGATAACGCGGATATTTGCTTAGGATCCAACTGAAACGCTAGAGCCTGATCTAGATTATCGCCACCTAATAATAAATGTTCACCAACCGCGATACGTTTTAATGCAACGCTTTTATAGGCCGAGGAAACAGCTTGAATAGCCACCAAGCTAAAATCGCTGGTGCCACCACCGATATCGACCACCAACAGCATTTTTTTATCGGCCAATGCAGCGAGTTTTTCATCATCATTAATATAGTGATAACAAGCCGCTTGCGGCTCTTCAAGAAGATACAGATCTTCCAGTCCGGCATTTTTGGCCGCTTCCAATGTTAAAGATCGAGCCTCTTCATCAAAAGACGCAGGTAATGTTAAGGCAATTGCTTGCTGCTCAAGAGGATTGTTTGGAAAACGATAATTCCAGCTTTGCTTAATGTGAGTCAGCAACACTTCGCTGGCTTCTACTGGGCTCAACTTTTTAGCAAAATCACTTGCCCAAGGTAGAATTGCGGCACGACGATCTACTTGTCGATGACTGAGCCAGCTTTTCGCACTTTGCACTAATTGACCCGCGCGCCGTTGGCCAAGTGCTAGCGCACCCACACCAACGATACGAGCTTTATCACCATGACGCCAAGGTAAAACAGGATCTAATTTTTCATCCGCTGCCAATAAGTAGATGGCGCTTGGCAAGTAATGAAACTCTTGCACCGAGCCATCTGCCATAACCTGTGGTATCGGTAATAGGGTCGGTTCGCTCCCCTCGTTCGATAAATAAGACACGACGCAGTTAGTCGTCCCTAAATCAATCCCAACCCGAAAAGCAGACTCTGGCATTACGCCTCCCTAACTTGAAACTCAATAGTCCAATGTAGATCTGATTGAGTATCGTGAGCTTGCAGCAATAACAGCCCCAGTTCGGTAACATGGGCAGTGAGATAAACTCGCACCATCTCACCTGCTTGATAATGACCTGCTTCTAATTGAACACTGATTGGGTTTAGCTCAGTGAGTTGACCCAGTGCAAACGAAGAAATCGCTTTCCCGACAGTATCCACTTGATTGCCTTGAGATTGAAAGAAACGAAACGTCACCAACTCTCCCACAACCAGTGAAAACTCATTAGGTAACATTTGTTCTTCTGATCCTTCGTCTAGACCAAACGGAGCCACACAAATAGCGTCCACAGGTGGTGCCATACCAGGAATAGCCGGCATCGGGCTTGCCACACCTATATAATAGTTAGCTGCTAAGCCACTTTTTACTTTTACACCACCTTCTGATTGCACTAAGGCGTAATACGTTGCACCTTTCGCAACCGCATGATCAAGGTGTGATGGCGTTAGCATCGTCAGCTCAACACCTTCTAACATAGCTCTTAAATGCGCTTCGAGTGTGTTGCGAATTAAACAGGCATTAAAGACACCTCCGTTTAGCAACACCTTCGTTGGTTTGGCATTATGTTGTGCTAGAAATTCGCTAATATGACGTGTAATAGCAGGATCGCTTTCATAATCCAAGTTAATCGTACTGATACCACTTCTTGGTGCTTTTTGAGCATGTTCGCCAAAAGTGACGGCAGGAAAAAAGCCCTGAAGAATCAGCTGCTGAACATCTACTTGAGTCAAGTTAGCTTTAATACTGTTATTAAATAAGCTACGACCTCGACTCGGCACGACAACACTTACTTCAGATAAATCTGCGTTAGACAGTAATCGCTCTTTCGCTTCACGACACGCTTGAGTTAGACCTGAAATCTGCCATGGCTCCAAAATAGTACCATTTTGGGCCAGTTGACCTGCCACATGATACGTTAATGCCATGTCCATGTTGTCACCACCCAGCAGAATATGACGACCAACCGCCACCCGCTCTAGGCCTAAGATACCATCCTGTTCCACTGCTTGAATTAAAGACAGATCGGTAGTACCACCGCCAACATCAACCACTAAGATATGCTCATCAACTTGCAAAGCATCCGTCCAAGACGCTTGATCTGCCAGCCATGCATAGAAAGCCGCTAAGGGTTCTTCGATTAGACGAGCTCGTAAACCGACACGCTCTGCTGCTTGCTCTGTAATGGTTCGCGCAGCAGGATCAAAAGACGCAGGCACGGTAATAACCACTTCTTGATCCGCGATAGAAACATTTGGAAAAGCCAATTTCCATGCATTCACTAAATGCGACAATAACGCTTCTGTGATCTCTGCCGGTGACACTTTAGATACTTCATCTAACGCATCAATTGGCAAAACCGCTTCGGTCGCCCCAACGCGAGCATGACACAGCCAACTTTTGGCACTTTGCACAAGACGACCAGACGATTTAGCCCCCAACTCTCTAGCTAATTGACCAACAATAGAATCGGTTTTCCCCCAAGGCAGTTGCAAGTCACTTTCTAAAAACTCTGTCGTATGAGGAAAATAAACAAAAGAAGGCAACAAAGGACATTCTGTCACCTGACCCGCTGCCGTAAATTGTGGAATATTCAGTTGTTTAATATCAGCTGTAGCATTTTCTTGTTTCGCTTCAGCATAGAAGACAGCAGAATGCGTGGTACCTAAATCGATACCAATAAAGTAGTCACTCATTTTTATACCTCGATTTCAGCGGGTGCTAAAATGGTTAAGTTGTCTGTATTATTCACTTTAGGTAGCTGAGTATTCGTTACTTTCCAACCCGGATGAATCAAGGTACCTGAGTAAGGGCCTGAACCCTCAACACGACCTTCCAACTTAATTTGTTTAGCATCGTAATCTGCTGTGACCTGCACTCGACTATTCTCTGGAGCGCTATTTACTACATCTATTGTAAAATGTTGTTTAATCACTTTAGAACAACCAGCATGAATTTGACGAGCTGCCGCGCCAACATCGGCGTCGTCGTACCCATCGATACTTTCTTGAATAAAGTCGATAAAGCGAGCTTCATGCTGCAAAAGTTGTAATAACTGGTGAGCACCATCTTCGTTAACGGTATCTAACACTGGCGCCGCAACTTCCACTTCGCGAATAACTTCAATTTCTTTGGTAATTACCGTGGGCTCGGCCTCAAAGGCAAATGCTTCACCTTTGGCAACTGCCACACATCGGGCAGCATAATCGCCACTGCCCATGTATTTAAAAAACTGACCGAACGCGCCAAAAAAACGCGGTATAAAAGAGACTGATATGATTTTTTGACTCATAACCTACCCATTCTGCATTTCTTCTAACTCAAGCCAGCGTTCCATAGCTGTCTCAAGTTCATGTTCTTTAGAAGCCACTTTCGCTAAGGTCTTTTCGATCTGTTTGGCATCACCGGTATAAAAACCTGCTGCGCTTGTTGTTTGATGTAACGCCGCGATCTCAGCTTCTAATTTCGCAATCGTTTCGGGCATCGAATCGAATTCGCGTTGGATTTTGTAGCTTAATTTAGCCTTAGGCTTAGCCGTGACGACATCCGTTTCTTTCTTTGTCTCACTTTTTACAGGCTTAGCATCGTTCGTTTGAGAGGTAGACTCTGTTGGGAATTTACCACCTTGACGAATCCAGTCTTGATAACCGCCTACGTATTCACGTACACGACCTTCCCCTTCAAATGCAATCACACTGGTTACAACACTGTCTAAGAATGCACGGTCATGGCTGACTAGCAACAGAGTACCTTCGTAATTCAATAGCAGCTCTTCTAATAACTCTAATGTTTCCACATCCAAGTCGTTAGTCGGCTCATCCATCACTAAGAGGTTGGCAGGTTTAGTAAATAATTTCGCCAATAATACACGGTTACGCTCACCACCCGACAGGGCTTTCACTGGCGTACGCGCACGTTCAGGTGGGAACAAGAAATCTCCAAGGTAACCAATAACGTGTTTGTTTTGGCCATTAATCTCGATTGTCTCTTTGCCTTCACCAACGTTTTCAGCCACCGTTTGTTCTGGATCAAGTTGCTCACGAAGTTGGTCAAAATACGCCACGTTTAACTTAGTACCTTGACGAACCGTACCGGAATCCGCTTGCAAATCACCCAAGAGGATTTTCAAGAAAGTACTCTTACCGCAACCATTCGGTCCGATAAGACCAATACGATCACCACGATTCACAATCAAATCCATTGGTTGAAGAATCACTTTATTTTCAAACGAATGAGCAACTTGAGTAAACTCAGCAACCAATTTTCCGGAGTTTTCTTTCGTTTCAATCGTCATTTTCGCATTGCCTTGGCGGCCAACACGCTCAGAACGCTCGACACGTAGCGCTTTTAGCGCACGGACACGTCCCTCATTACGAGTACGTCGCGCCTTGATGCCTTGACGAATCCACACTTCTTCTTCTGCCAATCGCTTATCAAATAAAGCATTAGCACGCTCTTCTTCTTCGAGCAGTTTTTCTTTAAAAACCAAAAACTCGTTAATATTGCCACTAAAAGAAATTAAATTACCACGGTCTAATTCGACAATACGGTTCGCTAATTTTTCAAGGAAGCGACGGTCATGGGTAATAAATAGGATCAAACCACGAAACTGTTGCAGCTGCTGCTCCATCCACTCAATCGTTGGCACATCCAAATGGTTAGTCGGCTCATCCAACAATAGTACATCTGGATTTGATACCAAGGCTTGGGCCAAAATAACACGACGACGCCAACCACCTGACAATTCAGACATCAAGCTTTCTGCTGGTAGCTTCAAGCGCTGAATCATATTATTCACACGCTGTTCTAAATCCCAACCTTGGATTTTATCCAATTCACTTTGAATATCGCCAAGCTCATTAGAGTGGTCGTTTTCAAAATCTTCCAACAAAGCAAAGTAACGCTTCATCAGTTCATGCGCTTGACCAGCCCCTTCACTAACGACTTCACGTACGGTTTTATCATTTGCGTCGGGTAACTCTTGTGGCAGCTGTGCTACGCGCATGCCGCCTTCAATACGAACCACGCCTTCGTCAGCAACTTGCTCACCAGAAATGATTTTTAAGAAAGTAGATTTACCAGCGCCATTACGACCGATGATAGCAACACGCTCCCCTGCTTCCGCAGAAAAACTAATTTTTGACAGCAGCGGATTATGCCCGAATGCAACACTGACCTGTTCTAAAGACAATAGACTCATATCTATCCAAATAAAAAAAAGAGAAAAATTAATGGGCGTATAATATCACCCTTCCGAACGAAGGTTTAGCGAAACAAAGAAACCACAGTACAAATACTGACAATTTCTCATGATTTAAAAGAGAATAAACACGGTAAGCTTGATCACATTTTCTATTTTTACAAAGAGAATACGGATATAAACAAAACGAACGCGGGCCTCAATATACTCACCAGCCTCACTTAAGGAACAGAAGGCCATTTATCTCGCTACTCTGTTAATAGAGTTAATCAGAAACAACAAAGCCAGACATACTGCCTGGCTTTGGTTAGTAACGCATGATTGATTTACTCAATTACATTGGATACATCATGTCGCTACTGGGTGTCGTTTCAACAGAAAATTTTTGCGAATCATTACGTGCACTCTCAAGACGAGCAAGATATTCAGGCGTAATGTCACCCGTAATATATTTACCATCAAACACAGAAGTATCAAACTCACGAACTTCTGAATGTTTTTCGTCGACACAAGCTGCAATCAAATCGTCCAAATCTTGGAAAATCAATTTGTCAGCACCGATTAATTCACAAATTTCATCAACATTGCGATCATTGGCTATCAGCTCAGTCACCGCAGGCATATCAATACCATACACATTTGGATGACGAACTTCTGGCGCGGCAGAGGCGATGTACACTTTTTTCGCACCCGCTTCACGTGCCATTTCAATGATTTCTTTACTCGTGGTACCACGAACGATGGAATCATCAACCAATAGAACCGTTTTGTCTTTGAATTCAAAAGGAACAGGATTCAATTTTTGACGAACAGACTTTTTGCGTATTTCCTGCCCTGGCATAATAAAAGTTCGACCGATATAACGGTTTTTCACCAGACCTTCACGGAACGGAATATTCAATGTTTGGGCTATTTGTAATGCAGCCGTACGACTGGTATCTGGAATCGGAATGACCACATCTATATCGTGATCTTTCCATTCACGGCGAATTTTCTCAGCCAATCGATCGCCCATATTCATACGCGCTTTGTACACAGAAATACTGTCCAATACAGAATCTGGACGTGCAAAATAAACATATTCAAACAAGCAAGGACGAGGCACTTTTTTCGGGGTGCACTGACGCACATGAACCTTGTGGTTAACATCAAAGAAGATGGCTTCACCTGGTTGAATATCACGCTCTATTTTGAAGCCACCCGCATCCAAAGCAACGCTTTCAGACGCAACCATGTACTCAATACCCTTATCAGTTTGTCGAGAACCATAGATCAAAGGTCGAATTCCATCAGGATCACGGAACGCTAAAATACCGTAACCAGTAATTAGCGCAACGACAGCATAGCCACCTTCGATCCGATTATAAACACGACCCAGCGCGTTAAAAATATCGTCAGGCGTAGGCACTAATTTACCTTCTAAGTGAAGTTCATGGGCCAATACATTTAACAGCACTTCTGAATCAGATGTGGTATTTACATGACGTAAATCCGACTCAAACACTTCGCGTTTCAGTTTTTCTGTATTAGTTAAATTACCATTATGGGCTAAAGAAATGCCGTAAGGAGAGTTAACATAAAAAGGTTGGGCTTCCGCTGAGCTAGAAGTACCTGCAGTTGGGTAACGAGCATGACCAATGCCGATATTACCATGGAGCTTTTTCATGTGACGTGTACGAAACACCTCACTTACCGGTCCATTGTCTTTGCGTAAGCACAAGCGACCATTATAGCTTGTCACCATACCGGCAGCATCTTGTCCGCGATGTTGAAGCAGAGTTAATGCATCAAAGATGGATTGATTGACCATGGATGTGCCTACGACACCAACGATACCACACATTTTCTAGATCCTCGTGTTGGGGAAATTGTGTTTATAAAACACAATAAAGGTTCTTAATTTTTGAGCTACTCTGTAAGCAGCTAATTACCAAGAGCGCGATTTATAAGAGACGGATTAATAACATCCGAACTCTTGCCTAACACATCACGCGCCCAATCTTTCAATAGCACTAACTGAGGGACTAATTGTGAAGACTTCCAAAGTGACGTTTTTTCAATTGAAGGGCTTAAACTCAACAAAGAAACAAACGCAACAACAATTAAACCACCTCGTGCAAAACCAAACACCATCCCTAGCACTCTATCGGTACTAGAAAGGCCTGTTACCTTAATCAAAGAACCAATTAAGTAGCTGGCCAACGCACACACAACCAGACTTGCAACAAATAAAGAGACAAAAGCCACTATATAGCGGATTTGATCACTCTGAACCTGCTCCACTAATAATGCTTGCATATTGTCCGAAAATTTAACCGCCACAACAAAGGCAACAACCCAGGTTACTAACGATAAGACCTCTTTTATAAAGCCTCTTTTCAAACTTAGCAGAGTAGAAACCACAACGACCGCAATAATAAGCCAGTCTAAAGTAGAAATTGAATTTACAGCATCCATAATGACCCTATTGAAAGCGCGGCGAAGTTTAACAGAAGGTTAAGATAATCCAAATATAACTGAACAAAACTTGTATTAATTCTCAGAAAACTTCACAACAATCCCTTTTAACGAAAATTGCTTACGGATATTATTTTGCACTTTTTCAGAAGCATCACGTTCAAGCTCTGGACCAACAAAGACCTTATACAATGAGTTAGTTGTAATATTATAAGCTGGATAATTGGCCTTTTTTAACTTAGTCACTAAACGTGTTGCATTGGCTTCTTTAGCAAAAGTGGCAATCTGAACCGTCCAACGCGGCGTCAGCACCACGCCAGAGCTCTCTGACTCTTTTTTCTTAGTTGTTGCTACCGGTACTTTTTGTGGCGCAGCTGCAATTGAAACTTTTTTAGACTCAGGTACTAAACTAATATCTTGAGCAGCTTTACCTACCGAATGACTATTAGTCACGACCGCAGGCTCACCCTCTTCCGCTGCAGAGAATGAATCCAATGACTGTGCAGGGGCTATTTTCACTTCAGGAAATGCAGGCGGCTTACTAACCTCTACCTGTACATTTAGCTCTGGCGGCCGCTCACCATCTAATATTTGCGGCAAAATAATCGCAACTGATACAAGAATAATACCAGCACCAATTAAACGATGGATGACTCTTTTATCTAACATTACTCGCCCTTCTGTTTAATATGTGTCAAATAATCCGTCACAGTAACAAAAGACCCAAATACCACAACAGGTCGATTTTCATCTAATGCTTTATCAAGTGCGGACTCAAATGCTTTCGCAACAGTGTCATAACTCAACATAGAGCTAACGCCATAACTTGCTAACACATCAAGCAACTCTTGACTATGAGCACCTCGTGGTCCAGCTAAATCAGCAAGATACCAAGACGAAAAACGCTCAGCCAATATTGACATAACACTGTCAATATCTTTGTCTTTCAACATGCCACAAACAGCAATAGGCTGTGTCGAAAACTGTGACACTCGCTTAGCTAATTCTTCAGCGGCCTCAGGGTTATGAGCAACATCGATATACACCAATGGATGATCACTGACTTTTTGAAAGCGCCCAGTTAACTGGGTGGTGGCAAACAAGGAACTCAATGCTGCCTGGCTTGGTTGAAGTCCCATATAGCTTAGTATCGCAATAACTGTAGCGGCATTTTCTATTGGCAAAGCAGGTATTGGCAAATCATTAAAAACCTGACCATCACCCGTCCAAGACCATTGATCTGAGGTCACATTAAAAGAAAAATCGTCTCCTTTTTGGCGTAACTCAGCCCCTAGTTGCGTGGCTGTTTCAGCTAAACTAGCGGGAGGATTTACCACGCCGCTCACCAATAATTTCCCATGACGAGCGATACCTGTCTTTTCTCGAGCAATCACGTCAATAGAATCGCCCAACCAGTCTATATGGTCTAAAGCAATGGACGTTACTACTGCGACGTCGGCATCAATCATATTAACGGAGTCTAAACGCCCACCTAGCCCAACTTCTAGCACCCAATAATCTAGCTCCGCTTGGGAGAAGATCCACAAGGCGGCCAAGGTACTAAATTCAAAGTATGTGAGTGGAGTATCAGCACGAGCAACCTCAATGGCGTTAAATGCCTGACAAATAAGCATGTCATCACACGCTAAATTATTTATCGCAATACGTTCATTAAAATCAAGAAAATGAGGCGAGGTGTAAGTGCCGACGGAATAATCTTGGGTATGCAAATATTGCGTCAACATGGCACAGGTAGACCCCTTGCCATTCGTCCCTGCGACTGTGATGATTTTGCCTTTCGGCCTAGCGATATTCAGTTTCGCTAAAACTGTACTGCCTCGTTCTAGACCTAACTCGATCTCAGAAGGATGCTGGCTTTCGATATACGAAAGCCAGTCATCTAATGACATTGATGCCATTTATTTATGCCGCTCTATTTGTTAGTAATGACAAGATATTAAATAAACGGTCACGCATTTCTTCGCGTTTAATAATCATATCAAGCGCACCCTTATCCAATAAAAATTCACTACGCTGGAAACCAGCTGGTAATTTTTCACGGACAGTTTGTTCTATAACTCGTGGGCCAGCAAAACCGATTAACGCATTTGGCTCTGCAACGTTTAAATCACCAAGCATAGCAAGAGACGCAGACACTCCACCAAACACAGGATCCGTCATAACAGAAATATAAGGGATGCCTTCTTGCTTCAAACGCTCAAGACCTGCACTGGTTTTTGCCATCTGCATCAAAGACACCAACGCTTCTTGCATTCGAGCACCACCACTGGCAGAAAAACACACCAATGGAATACGTTTTTCAAGACACACATTGACTGCTTGAATAAAACGCTCACCGACAACCGCTCCCATAGAACCACCCATGAAACTAAATTCGAAGGCAACAGCTACAACAGGCATACCATTTAAAGCACCTTCCATTGCCACAAGAGCGTCTTTTTCACCCGTGGCTTTTTGTGCCGCAGTAATACGATCTTTATAACGTTTTGAATCTTTGAATTTTAGTTTATCTTCAGGTTCAAGATGAGCACCAATTTCAAAACGGCCTTCTCTATCTAAAAAGATATCAAGACGACGACGCGCATTTATACGCAAGTGATGATGACACTTTGGACAAACGTCTAAGTTTTTCTCTAATTCTGGACGATAAAGAACATTGTCACATTTAGGACATTTTTTCCACAGACCTTCTGGAACAGAGCCTAGGCCTCGTTTTGATTCGCTACGTACAAGCGACGGTACAAATTTGTCTAACCAGCTACTCATTTTATTCTCCACATTACGGTTTACGACTGCCGCTTAAAGATCCATTTCAGAGCGCATAGGCGCTAAAATAGCTTGTAAAGCGTCAGCGATATATTCTTTTGGCTGATCTTTATTTTCAGCAATAGCGTTCACTAAAACACTACCTACAATAACACCATCGGCACATTTACTCACCGCAGCTGCCGTTTTAGCATCACGAATACCAAAACCCACACCAATAGGGAGGGAGGTAATTTCACGCAATGAATCAAGGTGCTGCTTTACGCTATCAACATCCAATTCTGCGGTGCCAGTCACCCCTTTAACAGAAACGTAGTAAACATAACCCGATGCTAGATCGCAAATTTTCTTAGCTCTAGCCGGTGTCGTCGTCGGTGCTAACAAATAAATAAGATCAATCTCATTTTGGCGGAAGCATTCTACTACATCTACTGCCTCTTCTGGAGTAAGATCGACTAATAAAATGCCATCTACACCCGCTTCTTTCGCAGAATTTGCAAAAGCGTCGTAACCAAAGAACTCAATAGGGTTTAAATACCCCATAAGCACAATTGCCGTGTGGGTATTATGCTTACGAAACTCAGCCACAATGCTTAACACTTTGCGCACTGATGTGCCAGCAGCCAAACTACGCTCACAAGCCAACTGAATCACTGGACCATCAGCCATAGGGTCAGAAAATGGCATGCCGAGTTCAATAATATCCGCCCCTGCGGTTACCAAACCATTCATAATAGTAACAGTATGCTCAGGCGTCGGATCTCCTGCGGTAATGTAAGGGATTAATGCTTTTTTACCAGATTGAGCTAATTGCGTGAAACACTGTTTAATTCGGCTCATACTACAATCCCATCTAATTCAGCCACTGTCATAATATCTTTATCGCCACGCCCTGAAAGGTTAATAACAATAAATTGATCTTTTTCCATCATCGCAGCCAACTTCATACCATAAGCCACGGCATGACTTGATTCTAATGCCGGCATAATCCCTTCAAGACGGGTTAAATCATGAAAACCATCCATCGCTTCATCATCATTAATAGCGACATAGTTAGCACGACCAATATCTTTCAACCAAGCGTGCTCAGGCCCAACACCTGGGTAATCCAAACCAGCAGAAATCGAATGCGTACCAATAATTTGACCATCGTCATCTGCCATAACATAAGTACGGTTACCGTGGAGCACACCAGGTCGACCAGCAGAAAGTGGCGCGGCATGACGACCGGTTTCTAGGCCATCACCTCCAGCTTCTACACCATACATAGCAACCCCATCATCCCCAATGAAAGGATGAAATAAACCAATCGCATTGGACCCGCCACCAACACAAGCCACTAAAGCATCCGGTAGACGACCTTCTTGCTCAATGCACTGCTCTCTCGCTTCACGACCAATCACGGACTGGAAGTCTCGCACCAATTTAGGGTATGGGTGAGGACCAGCCGCCGTGCCAATAATATAAAAAGTATCATCAACATTACTAACCCAATAACGCATTGCTTCATTTAAAGCATCTTTTAGGGTTTTCGTACCAGACTCAACAGAAATAACTTCCGCACCCAGCAACTTCATACGGTACACATTCAGTTTTTGACGACGAACATCTTCCGCCCCCATAAACACCTTACAATTCAAACCAAGACGGGCGGCAACAGTAGCCGAGGCCACACCATGCTGACCGGCACCTGTTTCAGCAATAATATTTGGCTTACCCATATGCTTCGCCAATAAAGCTTGGCCTATGGTGTTGTTAATTTTATGGGCACCAGTATGATTCAAATCTTCGCGTTTAAGATAGATTTTAGCACCACCTGCTTTTTCGGTTAGGCGCTCAGCAAAATACAAAGGCGAAGGACGACCGACGTAATGAGCTAAATCTTTATCAAAAGCCGCTTGAAAACCAGCATCTTGAGATAACTCTTCGTACATTTTCGTTAAATCATCAAGTGCAGACATTAACGTTTCTGAAACGAATACTCCGCCGTACTGACCAAAATGACCATGCTCATCCGGCAAGGTTTGATCTATATCTTTATTGCTCACGCTTTGCTCCACTTATAAATTGTTGTACTTTTATTGTATTCTTTCGCCCTTTAGACGCCTCAACACCGCCACTCACATCTACGGCATAAGGTGCTACTTGCTCAACGGCACCAGCAACATTATCTGGAGTAAGTCCACCAGCCAAAATAACAGGCAAAGGTAACGCATTAGGGATTAAAGACCAATTGAAAATTTCACCTGTGCCACCTGGAACACCGGCTTTATAGGCATCTAACAAAATAGCCGTCGCTGATAAGTAAGACGCTGTTGCAACTAACAAGTCATCGCCTTCTTTAACCCTTAATGCTTTTATATAAGGTCGATTATAGGACAAACACTCTGTTTCTGACTCATTACCATGAAATTGAATCATCCATCGAGCATTGCGTGAAATCACTTGTGTCACCTCATCATTTTTTGCGTCCACAAACAACGCAATAGGCACAACGAAAGGTGGTAGCCTCGCTACAATCTCATTTGCCATAACAGGATCAATATAACGTGGACTGTTTTTATAGAAAACAAAGCCCAACGCATCGGCACCATAATGGCAGGCCGTCAATGCATCTTCTAAATTAGTGATTCCACAGATTTTAACGCGACAAGACATAGTTAGGTTCTTCTACATAAGGTAAAAAGTGTGGACCTAAAGGTCGTGATGGAACATTAAAGTGTGCTGGGTATTCTGCATCAACAAAATACAACCCGGTTGGTGATGCGGTAATACCACCTTTTGTTCGGTCTTTTGCATCTAATACAGCTTTAGCCCAAGACACAGGCTTTTCACCTGCACCAATCGTCATTAATACACCCGCAAAATTCCGAATCATATGATGTAAGAAAGCATTCGCACGCACATCAATAACGACATATTGACCCAGCTTCTGCACCGAGAAATTCAAAATAGTTCTTGTCGGTGTATTTGCCTGACAACCCACAGCTCGATAAGAGGTAAAGTCGTGCGTACCTAAAAAGCACTTAGCGGCTTCTTCCATTGCATCGACATCTAGCTGCTTATAAGTCCAAGTAAGACCGCTGGCCAGCAACGCAGGACGCAGTGCTGAAGAATAAATAACATACCGATAACGGCGACTTAACGCACTAAATCTGGCATGAAACTCGTCACTAACATAATGAGCCGCCACCACTGAAATATCGGCGGGGAGATGTGTATTTGTACCTAAAGTCCAAGAGCGCTCACTGCGCTCTTGGTCGGTTTCAAAGTGCACAACTTGCGCACTAGCATGAACACCAGAATCGGTGCGACCAGCACAAATCACACTCACTTTATGATTGGCAATAACACTTAACGCTTTTTCTAAATTCTCTTGAACACTCGGCACATCGTATTTTTGTGCTTGCCAGCCTTTATAGGCTGAACCATTATATTCTATTAATAAAACAACTTTTTTAGTCACTTGGGAACATCCGATCCATCATACTTTTCGCTTCGGTAATTTGTTTTTCATTACCCGTAGACACTACATCCTCAAGTATAACACGCGCCCCCTCATCGTCGCCCATATCCATATAAGCTCGCGCAAGATCCAGCTTAGTGGCCACTTCATCACCACTAGCATCAAAGAAATCAAACGCCTCTTCTTCGTCATCAACATCCGCCCCTTCGGCGGCTTCAGCCTCGCCAAACGATGGAACATCAATATCATCCAACCCGTCTTGCGCCTCTTCTAAGGTATCTTCAATACTCGAAGTTAAAGATTCATCAGGCGTTGTTTTATCAAATAGCGCCGACTCATCAACATCGTCTTGGCTTCCATCATTAAGAAGACTAGAAACGAAAGATTCTTCTTCGCTTAGTTCAGTTGAGTCGCCATTCTCTTCTACATCTTCAGCTATGGCATCTTCAATATCAGCGACAACAGTCGGAATACTCTCCTCCTCTTCAGGTACGGATTCTAGTTCTGACTCAAGTTGTTCAAAAGCATCATCTATTTCTTCAACGCCATCGTCTGACAACTCATCCATTTGCGCATCTAATGACGCAAAAGGATCTTCTAAATCATCTTCTGTCGCATCACCTTCCATGCCTTCATCATCAGGAAGTGACAAATCTTCTGCAAAATCAAATTCTTCTTCATCTACCGCAAGTGGAGTAGCAACATCTGTATCATCTTGCTCTAGTTCTGGCTCCCCAATATCAAAAGCAACAGGTGCTTCTTCTTTTGGTGGCTCTTCCGCTGCAGGCTCAGTACTTGCGATATCCGCAACGGCGGCACCAGCAAGAACAGCAGGAGCCGCTAAATCAAATTCATTAGTTGGCGTACTAGGTTCTTCTTTCTTTTTTCCTAGGCGACGCATCAATAAACCACCCAAGAAGCCTAACAGCAGTAAGATAACGGCGGTGATAGACACTATAATAGGATTGCCAAAGATCTTATTAACAATAGAATCTGCTTCTGCCTGCTCTTTTGCTCGACGCGCTTGATCTGCCTCAAGCAACTGATCAACTGTATTTTTCTGTTCCTGCAACGCTTGCTGAGCACTCGTAAACTCTTTTTCCAATACTGCCATTTGCTTATCTTTAAGGGTTATAAGCTTCTGCAATGTCTCTAATTGAGCATTAAGATCCCCTAATCTATCGGATAACTCTTGTTTTTCTCGTTGCTCTTTATCTAGCGACTCTTGTGCCGAAGACAGTTGATTACTAACGCTCGCACCACTCTGCCCCTTACCTGTATTGGAACTCGCATTTTTTTCTGGCAAGGCACTTTGACCGGACGATAAGGTCAATTTATCAGAACCCGAAACAGAAGAAGCCGCTGCACCTTTTGCAACGGCTTGAGTGTTTAGCTGAGCTTGCTCTATTTTCGATTTACCTGATGACTGTTTAAATGCCATCCACGCATTATGCTGACGATCAAATTCTTTTTTAGAGAGAGACTTATTAAACAGAGCAATTTGCTGCTCCGTGGGCAATCTAAGAACCACACCTTCTTTTAATAAATTAATATTATTAGAATAAAAAGCATTCTTATTAAGGGCTTGAATCGCCATCATCGTTTGGAAAATATCAAGTCGATTGGACAGGGTGTTTTTGTCTGCTATTGACCATAAGGTATTACCTTTAGTCGTAAACATATTTCCGCGAGAAGGCATCGCCTCAGCCGATGAGGCCTCTCCTCGAAAGACCGAATCTTGACTACCCTGAGAAGAAGACAGTTTCGCTGAACGCAACAATTCCGATTTGGATTTATTAACCAAAGCAGATTGATTTAACGGGGTTTGATATTCACGAACAACTTGACCACTAGGCCAACGAGCCGCCAAGACAAAATGCAGCTCTTTTTCATTAATTGCACGATCAGAAGATACCTCTATAATCAGGTCTCGACCATTAGTAGAACGCGCTATATTGAATTTTAGAGACAACAAATAATCAGCCGGTCGAAATCCCGCCTGAGCAAATTCACTCTCACTGCCGAGACGCACCAAAATATCCTCTGGCGTGAGCTGACCATAATCAGAAAGCTCGATCTTACCTCGAAAAGGTTCGTCTAAATTTGACTGGGAAGTTAACTCACCTAGCTCTAATGCATAACTGTTAGAGATATAACATGCACCAGCGACAGCCAGACTAATGAGGGTTTTCCTGAGCATAAGCTTCCCTTTTTGTTCAAAAATGGCAATGAATACTTTGTTAAGTATCTTACACAGGTGAGCATTTATCAATAGCTTTAGAATCAATGGTTTGGACTTATAACACAAGAGTTGATTAATAGTGCAATTCCAACCTGATTTTACGCATCAAACAGTTATAAACTGATTTTTATAAAGAAAGCCTTGCACGTAATCTACTCCGATTTTTTTGGCAAATGCTAGATCCTGCATCGTTTCCACACCTTCCAAAATCACTCGTTTACCAGTGCCGTGAGCAAAATCGATGATCTTTGAAACGAACAGCATATAACTCATATCACCCTGCATTCTTACAACATGCTTATCCAGCTTAATCCAATTAACAAGCTGCAACACAGCCACTGATAGCATAGAGCGCGGATTACACAAATCATCTAGCGCAGTCTCTATTCCTGAGTTACTAAAGGTCTCTATCATCGACAAACTCATTAATGCATCATTAACTTCTGAATTTTCTATTAACTCAACCACCACTCGCCCTTCCCCCGCCGCCTGAATGCATTGTAATATCGGGTTAACGGATACGTCCCCGCCACAGGCATAAAAAGCATCCTGATCTAGATTCACAAAAACCTGAGCGCTTGGCATATTATCCAATTGAAGCCGTTTCTGCGCATATTCAACCCGATATAAGGTCAACGGATTCTCATGCAGCGAGGAATAAACAAGGTCAGGCCTAATTGCCACCCCATCACCATCATAAAAACGCGATAATGCCTCATACGCAACCACCTCATTATTTTGCAAGCTCACAATCGGTTGATATTCCACCCCGAACCGCTGATTTTCAATCACATCTAACAACACATCATTCAACAAGTGAGGCACTTAGGCATTCCTTACACATAAATAAACAACAAGAGATAATAGTTCTCATTAACAAAAATATAAAGCAAAAAAAAGCCCCGCGTTAGCGAGGCTTTCTTTAGATCAATGAGTTAGGCGATGATTACATCATTCCGCCCATGCCACCCATTCCGCCCATGCCACCCATATCAGGCATAGCTGGAGCACTTTCCTGAGGAACATCAGCAATCATTGCTTCTGTAGTGATCATAAGACCCGCTACAGACGCAGCTGCTTGAAGCGCTGAACGAGTTACTTTCGCTGGGTCAAGAATACCCATCTCTAGCATATCGCCGTATTCACCAGTCGCTGCGTTGTAACCGTAGTTACCTTCGCCTTGTTTTACTTTATCTACTACGACAGACGCTTCTGCGCCAGCGTTAGTAACGATTTGGCGCATTGGCGCTTCCATCGCACGTAGAGCAAGAGCAATACCAACATCTTGATCTTCGTTATCGCCCTTAACATCAATAACTTTAGTCAATGCGCGAACCAGTGCAACACCACCACCAGCAACAACACCTTCTTCAACCGCAGCGCGAGTTGCATGAAGTGCGTCATCTACACGCATTTTCTTCTCTTTCATTGCCAATTCAGTAGCCGCACCGATTTTGATAACTGCAACACCACCTGCCAATTTAGCAACGCGTTCTTGCAATTTCTCTTTATCGTAGTCAGAAGAAGAGTTAGCAATTTCTGCACGAATTTGCTCAACACGACCAGTAATATTAGCTGCAACACCCGCACCATCAACAATCGTTGTACTTTCTTTTGTCAATGTAACGCGCTTCGCTGTACCCAACTGTTCAATTGTCGCTTCTTCAAGCTTAATGCCAATTTCTTCTGAAATAACAGTTGAACCCGTTAGCACAGCAATGTCTTGAAGCATTGCTTTACGGCGATCACCAAAACCTGGCGCTTTCGCTGCAGCTACTTTTACGATGCCGCGCATAGTATTAACAACCAAGGTTGCCAACGCTTCGCCTTCAACGTCTTCCGCAATGATCAACAATGGACGCGATGCTTTAGCAACACCTTCCAAAATTGGTAGCAAGTCACGGATATTAGAAATTTTCTTATCAACAAGAAGAATAAATGGGTTTTCTAGCTCTGCATTCATTGTTTCTTGATTGTTGATGAAATACGGAGACAAGTAGCCGCGATCAAACTGCATACCTTCTACTACCGCTAGCTCATCTTCAAAACCAGAACCTTCTTCTACGGTAATAACGCCTTCTTTACCAACTCGCTCCATTGCTTCTGCAATAATTTTACCAACAGAAGAATCAGAGTTAGCAGAAATAGTACCAACTTGCTCTACCGCACGAGTATCTTTACAAGGTGTTGCAAGTGCAGCAATTTCTTTAACCACAGCATTTGCCGCTTGGTCAATACCACGCTTAAGATCCATTGGATTACGACCCGCCGCTACAGCGCGTAAACCTTCTGTGATAATTGCTTGAGCAAGAACCGTTGCCGTAGTTGTACCATCACCAGCAACATCATTGGCTTGAGAAGCAACTTCTTTCACCATTTGAGCGCCCATATTCTCAAACTTATTTTCTAGTTCAATTTCTTTCGCAACCGTCACACCATCTTTAGTAACAAGCGGTGCACCGAAAGATTTCTCAATAACAACGTTGCGACCCTTAGGTCCCAATGTCACTTTAACTGCGTCTGCAAGAACGTTTACACCTTTCAGCATTTGCTGACGAGCGCCATCTCCAAACTTAACTTCTTTAGCTGCCATTTTCTTAATACCTTAAACTGTTGTAAATGCTATAAATCGTAATAGAACTAAAAGACGGATTAGGCTTCTAGAATGCCGTAAACTTCGTCTTCTTTCATGATAAGCAGTTCTTCACCGTCAATTTTCACGGTCTGACCGGAGTACTGGCCAAACAACACAGTATCACCAACTTTAACGGCTAAAGCTTGCACATCGCCATTAGATTGAATACGGCCAGTGCCAACAGCTAAAACCTCACCTTGTGTAGGCTTTTCTGTAGCAGATCCTGGTAGAACAATACCAGATGCAGTTGTTGTTTCTTCTTCTTTACGTCGAACAACGACACGATCGTGCAAAGGACGAATATTCATTGATCAATCTCTCCAATTAAAAAAACAAAGTAAAAATAATAGCCAGGACGCCCCTGGCAAGGCAAAACTCACCTACGTAAAGGTAAGTAACTATCTCGAGTTCTTATATACGGCTAACAAAAAGCATTTCAACCCTTTGATGCAATTATTTTTTATCAATTAAATCATGATCATCTTTCGATTCTTTGGAATATTCACCATCAAAAACATCGCCTTCTTTTCGAGAAAACTGATCACCTTGAAAATTCCACTGACTACCACGCCTCATCATAGAGGCTATAAAGTTCACCACCAACCCCGCTGCGACCAACTTTCTAACGGGCGAAATCAATAAAAGCCCACCAATTGCGTCAGTCACAAAACCAGGAATCAACAAGCACAACCCTGCAAACAACAGCATAATACCCTCGGCGACTTCGGACGCAGGCAATTCACCTCGGCGAATTTTCTCTTGTGCCTTCATCGACGTTTCTAACCCTTGCTTACGAATCAAGGTCACTCCTAGAATAGCGGTAAGAAACACTAATCCAATAGTTGGTAAAGCTCCGATGCTACTCCCTACTTTAATCAAGAGCGTTAACTCAATGACAGGGACTAAAATAAACAACAAAAGCGCAAATCTCATAGCTACCTTCTTTATAATAAGTTCAATTACGTATTTGAGGACGATACAGTGACTAATCAACCAATAGACCACTTTAAATCTCAAGTCTTTATGATTTTGGCGACCATACCAGCGGGGGAATGCATTGCTTACGGTGAATTAGCGAAACTAGCCGGCTTTCCTAATCACGCAAGACAGGTGGGAACCATGATGAAAAACTTACCCAAAGACACAAAACTGCCATGGCATAGAGTCGTTAATGCACAACGAAGGATCAGTTTTCCTGAGAATACCGACGGTTATTTGCACCAAAAGAAAAAACTAGAGGAAGAAGGGTGGATCATTATCGGCACTAAACTAGCCATAACACCGAATGCTACATGCCGATAACAAACAATACAGTGCCAATCGAAGTAGACTTAGCACTGTATTAAACGCTAGGTATGCGCCAGATGCGCTACACATGACACTAACGATCTAGTCACGAAAGTTCGTAAACTGAACCGGCTGATTCAAGTCAGCACCACGCAATAGCGCCATCACCTGCTGCAGGTCATCACGTTTTTTGCCTGTCACACGCAACTGATCACCTTGAATTTGTGCCTGCACCTTGGCTTTACTGTCTTTGATCATTTTAATAATTCTTTTAGCTTCGTCCGTCTCTAGGCCTTCTTTCATTTTTACGCCCTGAGAAACACGCATATTACCTTTAATAATCTCTTCTTTTTCCAAACTTTTAAGGTCAATACCACGAGCCACAAGCTTTTGATTTAAAATATCAGACAATTGACGCAGCTGCACTTCTGCCTCTGCTGACATAACAACACTGGTTTTATCCTTGACTTCAAAGCTTGCTTTTACGCCCTTGAAATCATAACGTGTGGTAATTTCTCTGTTTGCTTGATCGACGGCATTGGTCACTTCGTGCCAATCCAGTTCAGAAACAACGTCAAATGATGGCATATTTATGCTCCTTTGCATGCTCAATATTTAATTTGGGCGCGATAATAACAGGGTTTGAAATAAAATACCTAATGGAAGTCCTACTATGAAAACCACAACCTGGCTCGTTGTTGGCGCTGGCGCCATTGGTCTATTATGGACCTGTAAGCTTAAAAAACTTGGTTACAAAGTACATTTGGTCTATCGCAACGAAGACCCAAGCGATGTAATCACCTTAGATGAATCCTTAGCAGGCCTCGAGGAGGCTCCGATATTATCTAGCTTCAAAATCAAACATTTTCAAGCGTCCGAGCTAAACAAAGAATACGATAAAGTATTATTTTGCACCAAAGCATACGACCTTGTTAACGCCTATCAAGCTGTCAAAACACACCTTATCGAGACCGCCGACATTGCCTGCTTATGCAACGGACTTGGTGCCCAAGAACAACTGCAAGCCGTGATTAAAAATACACAAACACTGTGGGCTGGCACCACCAGCGAAGGCGCCTTAAAAATATCAACCAACAAGGTAAAACACACCGGCTTAGGCGACACTTACTTCGGACCTTGGCTTGAAAGTAATGCTGAAAAAAACTTCCCCATTGAAGGCTTTGGTGTCGCCAACATCCACCAAAGATTAATAGAGAAGCTGGCCATCAATGCGGTAATCAACCCTATAACCGCAATTTATGGCATTCAAAATGGCGACATACTTAACGACCACTTTAGCCCTTTATTTAAAAATGCCACATCAGAATTGGCCACTTTTTTCACTCGGTCTGATTTTGCTTTACGAGAATATAGCAAGCACTTAAACAGTGACAATCTGATCAATCGGATCTCAACGGTTGCTCAATTAACTCGACTAAACCGATCTTCTATGCACGAAGACATCAGGCTAAAAAAACAGACGGAAAATGATTTTATTTCCGGTTATCTTGTTGAAAAAAGTAACAACGCACTTCCCATTCAAGCATCACTCTATACTGCGGTATCACACCCAGAACAGCGTGAAGAGATCAAAAAAAAGCTACTAAGTCACACTTAGTAGCTTTTTATAGAGGCGATATTAGTCAGTAAAAATCTTAGATTTTACTGACCTTCTCTTTTGTCAGTTGTATTTTCTTGTCTTTATAAAGCGCACCTAATGCCTTTTTGTACGTCGCTTTACTGACTTTAAACACAGCATAAATAGCTTCTGGAGAGGCTTTATCCGTCAACGGCGATTCACCACCATGAGCGTCTAAATAATCCAAAATATCATCTAAAATATTTCGTACTTTCTTGTAACCTACTTCTTGAAGACTCAGGTCTATTTTACCATCTTCACGAATGCGCTTGATAAAGCCTGTGGTTTTTTCACCCTTACGTAATTGTCTAAAGGCATCTTCGAAGAACAATACACCCCAAAAGCGATTGTCAATCACACATTTAAAGCCAATGTTGGTTTTATCACCGATGATGACATTTACCTTGTCGCCTGTTTTATAAGGCACTTCTTCACGATTAAGTAATGCATCAACACGCGTTGTTGCAACAATACGGTTGGTAATATTATCTAAATAGATAAAAAGTAAATGCGTCTCGCCCTCTTCCACGCGATTTTTTTGCTGACTAAAAGGCACCAATAAATCTTTTGGCAACCCCCAATCGAAAAAAGCACCTACTTGATTCACTGCAATCGCGGTTAATGCAGCGAATTCACCGACTTGAGCTTTAGGAAGCTCCGTAGTCGCAATCAATTTATCGTCTGAGTCTAGATAAACAAATACTTCTACGTCTTGACCGACCGTTAAGCCTTCTGGAACGTATCGTTTAGGCAATAATATCTCACCCAGTTCATCGGCGTTTAAATACACGCCAAACTCTTTTTCTTTTACGACTCTTAATGTATTTAAGCGTCCAATTTGTGTAGCCATGAAGTCTCCGGCATTAAGTTTTTACGCACTATACCCAATAAACAGCAATACCGAACTACTCTTCTTCTATTTGCATGCTATTGGCTAGTATTTTTTCAAGTTTCTCTCGACCCATTTCTTCCATCACATCAATATTTCGCTCTGGAATCTCATTTGTATCGCCATAAAACTCAATGGCTTTTTCGACGCTTGTTTCACGTAACAAATGAAGCATCGGGTAAGGAGAGCGATTAGTGTAGTTCGAAACGTCTTCTGGCTCAGTTCCTGAAAAACAATAATCAGGATGAAACGTCGCCAATTGATATACGCCATCATACTCTTGCTCTAGCATTAAATTTTCAGCCAGATCAACGAAATCTAAGTATCGATAGAAGTCAGTAAACAAGGTTGGGAAAACCAAAATGGTTGTTTCCGTTTCAGGGTGCTCATCCAACCAATACACTTCTGACATCAACTCTTCGAGCGCCACTTGCGTCTTTTTAGATCGCAAAACAACAAATCGAACAGACTCTCGCTCCATTTCGCGTTTAGCAAAAGGGCAAACATTCAAATCTATAATAAAATCATTCACCCATTTAGCGGTTTGGGTAGTTACTTGCTCATCAGATAAATGCATAACGATCTTCTTCCTATAATTTCGCCATTTTAGAACAAACAGCCGAAAGGGTCTAACTTAACTCACCATCAAATAAGGTTTAGATTCCGAAACCTTATAAAACAGGGTATTATCGGGTGTTATGCAGATCATTACGCCGATAGATTAGCCGTAATGCGACAAAGAGATTTAACTCGCTGCTCCTTTTTTTCCGTAATAGAGAGTGTACATGTCATTTGATGAACTAGATCTTGATACCACGATAGAACGCGCCATCATGGATATGGGATTTGAAACCCCAACCCCGATACAAGAACAGGCGATCCCTATTGCTTTAGATGGATCAGATTTACTGGCAACTGCCCCTACCGGCACCGGCAAAACAATTGCCTTTTGCGCACCGGCCATCCAACACATTATTGACCGTGATGAGCAATCCACTACTGCACCAAAAGTAATGATTATCGCACCTAGTCGTGAGCTGGCTCGACAAATATACAATGTGGTTATAGAGCTTACCGCACAAACAAGAATCGAATCACAATTGATTATTGGCGGCACACCTTACGGTATGCAACAACAACAATTAAGCGAAAATTGTGACATCTTAATTGCAACCCCTGGCCGCCTAGTAGAGCTTGATGAAAAACAATGGCTCGATCTAAGCGATGTATCCTACTTCGTCATTGATGAAGCTGATCGCATGTTAGACATGGGGTTCTCAAGCGCCATTACTCGCTTAGCCAAATTACTCCCTAAAGAACACCAAACTCTGATGTTTTCAGCCACATTAGAAGGTGAAAAAATGGGACGTTTTGCCAGCGCCCTACTGAATAGCAGCACACAACAACTTCGCCTTGGGGAATCTGCGCGTGCAGTCCCAAGTCAAATTCGCCAAATCGCTTACCGCGTGGATGACGAAGAGCACAAAGAAGCTATTCTGAAGCATCTACTGACTCAAGACAGAGTTCAGCAAGCAGTGGTATTTGTTTCCAATAGAGAACACGTGGATGTGTGGGTGCAGCGCATTCGTAAAATGGGCTTAATGTGTGATGGCCTTCACGGCGAAATGAAACAAGGTGACCGCAGTGAACACCTAAAGCAAATGGTTCGTGGTCGTCTGCAAGTCTTGGTTGCAACGGATGTTGCCTCTCGAGGCATCGACCTTCCGGAAATAAACACCGTCATCAACATTCGCCTACCACGTAAAGCGGACTCTTACGTCCATAGAGCAGGTCGAGCTTCTCGCGAAGGCGAGCCAGGTGATTGCGTTTCTTTGATCGATGTTAACGACCTACCTATGATCGAAAAAATTCAGCGTTTCATGCAAACCAATATTAAATTTGGTCGCATTGAAGGCCTAGAAGCAAAAACCAAAGCCCGCTCACCAAGTAATCGCCCAAGAAAGAAAAAAGCACCATCCAAAACAAAAACTAAGAAATAAACAACAAGTATAGACAAAAAAAAAGGGCTTATTTAAAAGCCCTTTTTTTATGTCAGCATTCTTTTATTCATCATCGAACTTTAAAGTATGATGCTTGCGATTCGCTTTTGTATGTAGATATAAGCGGTTATGCTGATTCACATGCACTTTCGTTGGAATTAACTCTGACACTTCTATGCCATGCTCTTTTAGCTGCTTTACCTTATCTGGGTTATTGGTCAACAATCGAATCTTATGCACCCCTAGGGATTTAAGCATTTCTGCGGCAACACCAAAATCACGATCATCATCAGGTAGGTGCAGCATCTCATTCGCTTGATAAGTATCAAAACCCTGATCCTGCAATGCATACGCTTCTAACTTTGCATATAAACCGATACCACGTCCTTCTTGACGTAAATACAGTATGTAACCACCTTCTTCATTAATTTTATCTATTGCTTCGTCTAACTGCTCGCCACAATCACAACGACCGGAACCAAATACATCCCCAGTTAAACATTCGGAATGTAAACGCACCAAGGGAACTGGATTCTGCTCAGCGCCTTTTTGCCCTTCGCAAAAAATACCTATGTGCTCTTTACCTGAGTCATCACCATTAAAAGAAATAAACTCAGCCATGACGTCGCCAGCTCGCATGGGAATCATCACGCGACGTTTAACCGTTAACTGATCCATTTACATTCACTCTCTTTATAAACTAATGCATTATATGAGTGTATTATAAGTATTTTTCAATCCCTACACTAAGGAAAACTACACTAAATGCTCCAAAGGTAATGCAGTACTCTCTTTCACACTGCGCAATAAGAAGCTGGACTGAACGCCAGTTACCCCAGGAATACGCGTTAACTGACCCAGTAAAAAATCATGGTACTTTTCCATATCTTCTACAACTACTTCTAATAAATAGTCACAATTTTGTCCCGTGACGAGATTGCAGTTTCGCACTTCTGGAAAACAATTTACTTGTGCTTCAAAAACACTAAAACGATCTGGCGTATGCCTATCCATACTAATCTGCAAAAAAGCCGTTAGCTTTAAGCCTAAATTAGAACGCTTCAGCAAGGTTACCTTTTTATCTATTATCCCACTCGCTTCAAGTACTTTAACTCTTCTTAAACAGGGAGAAGGCGACAAACCAACACGATCAGCCAGCTCTTGATTAGTAAGGCTAGAATCTTGCTGAATCTCCCTCAATATACTCAAATCAATCTTGTCAAAACCCATAAAGCCACCTTTTATGCCTAAACAGCATAAATATTAGCAATTAAATGCTAAAATAGATGTCGTTTTTATAAAAAAACGCAATCTTTTACCCTAACTTTTTAGTTATTATAGAAACATAGCAAAGCGCATAATAACAAAGCGCACAACACATAGGGTTTATCGACCCACAACTAGCAAGGACCAAATCATGACGTCTTTTGACCACACTAAATACACACCATTCAAAGCAGTCGATATAAAGGACCGCACTTGGCCAGATCAAGAAATCACTCAAGCTCCGATTTGGTCTAGTGTTGATCTACGTGATGGCAACCAAGCCCTAGTAGAACCGATGACGGTGGAACAAAAGAAACAATTTTTTGCCTTACTTGTTGATGTTGGCTTTAAAGAAATTGAAGTAGGCTTTCCCGCTGCGTCTCAATTGGACTTTGATTTTGTTCGCTGGTTAATCGAAGAAGACCAAGTACCTGATGATGTCTATATTCAAGTATTGACTCAAGCTCGCCCAGAGTTGATTGAACGGACTTATGAGTCTCTAAAAGGCGCTAAAAAAGCCATTGTTCACGTTTATAATTCCACATCTACTACCCAACGCGAACAAGTGTTTCGCATGGATAAAGCAGGCATTAAAAAGATCGCCGTTGATGGTGCTCAATATGTAAAAGAGTGTGCTGCAAAATACCCAGAAACAGAATGGGTATTTGAATACTCACCAGAAAGTTTTACTGGTACAGAAATTGATTATGCCATTGAAGTTGTCGACGCTGTTTCCGATGTTTGGCAACCAACACCTGATCACAAGATCATTATCAACCTACCTGCTACCGTTGAAGTATCTACACCAAATCGCTATGCGGATCAGATTGAGTATTTCTGTCGTAACATTAAAAATCGCGACGGCATATTAGTCAGCCTACACACTCATAATGACCGTGGCTGTGGTGTTGCAGCAGCAGAATTGGGCATTATGGCTGGCGCCGACCGCATTGAAGGAACCTTGCTAGGCAATGGCGAACGTACTGGTAATATGGATATAGTGACCATGGCCATGAACATGTACAGCCAAGGCATCGACCCTGAATTGGCTCTAGGCGATATGGACCGCATTATTAGCGTCATCCAAGCCTGCACCTTGCTTCAGGTTCATCCTCGCCACCCATACGCTGGCGAATTAGTATTCACAGCTTTTTCTGGCTCTCACCAAGACGCGATTAAAAAGTGTCTTGCTAACCAAACAGACGACAAACCTTGGGACGTTGCCTATCTTCCAATTGATCCTCGCGATGTTGGTCGCAGCTACCAAGAAGTCATTCGCGTTAATAGCCAATCAGGCAAAGGCGGCATTGCCTATACACTTGAACAAGAATACGGCTTGGCTCTACCACGCTGGTTACAAGTTGAATTTAGCCCAATCGTTCAAAAATTTGCAGAGAAAGACGGTGGCGTAGTCAACGCGGAATCAATGAAAAACCTTTTCGAAAGCAATTTTGTAACCGGCACTAGCCCTTATAAATTAGGCCGATATGAACTAGCTAAAGAAGAGGAAGATACCGTTCGTGCAGAATTATTAAGCGACAGTGGTAGTGTGAAAATCAGTGGCTCAGGTAATGGTGCTCTTTCAGCCTTCAGCGAGGCACTAGGTAATCACTTCAATATGCGCGTTGATATCATTCAATACCAAGAACACGCATTAACCGTGGGCAGTGACTCTCAAGCAATTGCTTATGTACAAGCCAACATTAATGGTGAACGCTTTAACGGTGTTGCTATCGACAACGACATTGTGTCTGCTTCTATTCAAGCATTACTAGCAACAATCAATCAAAAAACAACCCAAAGTGAAAGCGCTGCAGTTGCCTAAACGCAATCATCGCACTGCACTCACCTAGATCACTATTATCAATAGTCAGAAAATCTAGGGCATAAAAAAACCGCTTCACATCATGAAGCGGTTTTTTTTACTATCAGTATGAAGTTTACTTAACCAATGGTTCCATGGCTGGCTCACAACGAGATAGATCAAACCCTTTCCCAGCAACTTCTGCCTTAAGGTCATTATAATTCTGACCTTGGCTAGTGTTCATCAATACCCACAACACTGACGATCGAGTACCTGTGCGACAAAACGCTAAGGTTTTTTTAGTATCAGCCAACGCTGACATTTGCGCTTCCACTTCAACCTTGCTCAGTTTTTTTAAATCTACTGGATTATGAAAATATTCAAAACCCAGCGTTTCGGCAAGCTCTTGTAAATCGATTGATAACGGCTGATCCTCCGCTTCATGATCAGGTCGATTATTAATAATACGCTCAAATCCCTGCGCTTTTAACTGAAGCAGGTCATCTGAAACAATCTGAGGGGTAACAAAATAATTATCACTCAACTGTATAGGATTATTCATCTTCTCTCTCCTTTTTAGGTAACCGTTTAAGATCGATACAGTACCTTGATTAAATGAAAACCAAATTTCGTTTTAATAGGACCTTGAACTTCTAACAGCGGGCCATTAAAAACAGCTCTATCAAACGCTGGCACCATATCGCCTTTATGAAACTCACCAAGATCTCCCCCTTTTTTACCAGAAGGACAAGTAGAATACTGCTTAGCGAGTGTATAAAAATTCGCTTTAGGCTCCTTAAGTTTTAACTTAATGGATTCAGCTTCCGCTTTAGTTTTAACCAGAATATGACACGCACTAGCCATCGCCATCAGAAATCTCCCATTGATATTGACCAAACGACACATTCTAACGTATTTGATGTGTTAGCATAAAATTTTACGACAAAATATGGTGATCAGTGAATGGAAGCCTATATCGCACTACAAGACCTATCTTTACTGCTTGTCGAACCCTCTGACATGCAGAGAAAAATCATAGCTAACGCATTAGCAAATACCGGCATTAAGCAAATTGAGTTTGCTAACAGCATCGAAGAGACCCTTGCACTCATTGGCACTTTTCCACCAGATTTAATTATTTCCGCTATGTATCTGCCCGATGGTACGGCTAACGAGCTCATCGATACAATTAGAAACAACGAAAGCACAGAAGACCAATGCTTCATGTTAATATCAAGTGAAAATAATCGTCAACATCTGGAGCATTTACGCCAATCCGGTGTCCTCGCTATTTTGCCAAAACCCTTCACCAATAAAGATCTAGAAAGAGCACTCTACTCTGCTTTAGACCTAATCTTGGAAGAGGAAATAGACCTAGAACTGTTTGACCCAAACACCTTAAAGGTACTGGTTGTCGATGACAGTCTAATGGCTCGAAAACACATTAACCGCACTTTAAATGCGATGGGTATTGTCCATATCCAATTTGCCGAGAATGGCAAGGAAGCGATAGAACAACTGAATAACGCAGAGTTTAATTTGATAATTACCGATTACAATATGCCAGAAATGGATGGCAGAGAACTTACTGAAGCAGTACGCCACTCTCCAATATTCGCTCACATCCCTATTCTCATGATCAGCTCTAATGCTGGAGAAAACCAACTGGCTAATATCGCCCACGAAGGCGTGGATGCCATTTGTGGAAAACCATTTGAACCCAGTACAGTAAAAAAGCTACTCGCACAAATTCTCAACTAACTCATAACCTGAGAAAGCGTCTATTACATAACTGCTAAGCTAACACTATTTGATTTCTACCAAGCTGTTTCGCCTTATCTAAGCGACCATCTGCCATTTTAAGCGCCTCTTCCAATGAGGCCTCTTTTGTTACGCACACTCCAACACTAAAGGTGACAGTGATTTTTGCATCTGTAAAATGTTTATCTTTAAGCCCGCTCATAAAATCAGTCAATATTCGCTCTAAATCATCCTCACCTTCTGCCACAATACAAAACGCTTCACCGTCAAAGCGAACGGATAATGCCCGAGGAAACGACAACGCTATTTCTTCACCAATTTCTGCTAATAATGCGTCACCTACCATATAACCATAGGCATCGTTAATTAATTTGAAATGATCTAAATCCAGCAAAGCAACACCAACACCTTGTTCACTAGAAAGCATTTTATTAAAAATCAGCTGACCTTCATCAAACAAATAGCGGCGATTCTTTAGCTTAGTCAAAGCATCTATGCTGGCCATATTTCGAATCGTTTCAAGCATTTCTTGAGATTCGAGGTTATGAATAACACGACAATGAAATTCTTCATGGTAGAAAGGTTTTCTTAAAAAATCATTCGCCCCCATTTTGATAAATTTGGCAGACAAAGTGCTATCCCCTTCTGCCGACAAGCCAATAATCACCAAATCATTAAAGCGAGCATTTTGGCGCAGTAAACGTATCAACTCATAACCATTTATCAATGGCATATTATGATCTGTGATTAACAACCGAATATCTGGATTAGACTCCAGCATAGACAGTGCTTCTTGGCCATTTTCTACGCTAATCACATTGAATCGATACTGCTCAAGCAAGGCAGTAATAAACAAACGGCTAGTGGAAGAATCCTCCGCCACTAGAGCGGTTATAGATTGGTTTTTTTTAAGTCGCTCGATCACACTAATAGCATGATTAAACGAATACCGACTGTCTTTGGCTATATAGTCTAAAACGCCTTTATTTAATAAATCCAAACGCAATTGATCATCGTAAGTGCCTGTCAATACAACGCAAGGGATACCCCAGGATAATACGAGATCCACAATTTCGCCGCTTTGTGCGTCAGGCAAATTTAAATCCACAATAGCCGCAAAGAAATCTGCACCACCTTGCTCTTCGTAGGCCGCTTGCGCTTCACCATAGGAGGCACATAAAACAGGGGATAAATGGGAAGATTTAGACAATAAATGCTTAAGAACCTTTAATACAACAGGGCTATCCTCAACCACTAAAATTTTACTCATCATGACAACAACACCTGACAGAAAGACACTTAATTGACTCACTTATACGCTTATTTAGTGCTTTTCTATTGCCCTATACCTTAGATACTTTAAAATAGGCAAGAAATGCATAAATTAATGAAAATTACTAATTATTACGTTAACTTATTGCTTTATATAACCTTACTATTTAACAAGGTATTCCGCTGATATGCAATGTCGTTCTCACTGCGGTGCTTGCTGCACAGCGCCTTCTATTTCATCTCCCATTCCAGGAATGCCCAATGGCAAAGCCGCTGGACAAGTCTGCCTCCACCTTGAAAGCAACTATCTCTGTGCTATTTTTCATGACCCAGCAAGACCAAAGGTGTGTAGCGACTTTATGGCAGAAGAAATAATTTGTGGCAATTCTAGAGAAGAGGCGATGCTTATTATATCCTCGATTGAAATTGCAACAACGCCAACGAACAACAATCCCATTAGCAAGAATACATAATGTCATTTATTCAGGTGCTAAAACGCCCTGTTACCCTATTAATATTTTCTCTTATGCTAGTCGCTTGCTCTACCTCACATACTGGAGAGCGCTATATCACCGACCCTCCTAGCGAATCTCAAATAAAAACCAGTGTCAAAGATCAAGTTACCATGACACTAAACGCCTTTACGCCGGTAGCAGGTCAAGCCTTACTAAATAATACGGTACTATCAACCTATGCAGTGCGAAGCTATCAGCCAATTTGGATCAAAGACAAAAAAATAGACCCTTCTATCTATCAACTGGTTAAAATTCTCGAACAAGCAAACAGTCATGGCCTTAATCCCATTCATTACCATGCAAACATCATTAAGCGCTATCTCGCTCTAAAGTCACCCACCTCTCAACAGCTGGCTGAGATGGATGTTATTACCACTATTGCGCTATCCAACTACGCCCACGACATTAGTAACGGCCGTTACGAACCTCAGCTAATTGATCCAAACTGGCAACTAGACGCTCCGAGTAGAGATTGGAAAGACTTACTCTCTTTGCGCTCGGCACGTAATATGGTTAACGCACTACCATTACTTACTCCTAGAAATCCGCAATATCAAATTCTCCAAAAATGGCTTGTTTACTACCAACAGCAAGCCAAAAAAGAAAAAGACATCTACGTAACGCCAGGCAAGATACTGTCACTAGGAGATCAAGGCCCAAGAGTTGCACAACTTAGAGAAAGGTTGATTCAACTTGGTGACATACGTTTTTCGGCCCAAAAAATAGATAAGTCCAGATTTGACCGTACACTAAAAACAGCCCTTAGAGGGTTTCAACATCGACACAATCTAATTGCAGATGGCTCAGCAGGGGAAAAAACCTTGGCTATGCTCAATGTGCCACTCCAACAACGAGCCAAAGAGATTGCATTCAATCTTGAGCGTTGGCGCTGGTTGCCAAATAAACTTGAAGCCAATCGCATTTGGGTCGACCTTACTAATTATTCTGTAGACACCTATTTAAATGGCAGCCGTACAACCATGAGAACCGTGGTTGGCAAAGAAGACAGAATGACCCCTGTTTTTAAAGGAATGATGACTTATATGGTAGCCAACCCTAGTTGGCGTATACCGCAACGCATCGCCCGAGAGCATTTGCTACCTAAACTACAAGCTGACCCTAACTACCTTAAAAAACACGGATTCCGTGTATTCTCAAGCTGGAGCATTGGCGCCAAAGAACTCGACGCAACAAGAATTGACTGGAAAAAAATTCCACCAGATACACTTTCTTTTCGTTTCGAACAAATCCCAGATGAAAGAAACTCTCTAGGTGAATTTAAGTTTATGTTCCCTAATAAAAACGATATCTATTTACATGACACGCCAGCTAAATATCTTTTCACAAAAACCAACAGAGCCTACAGCTCCGGCTGTATACGCCTAGAAAAAGCAGAAGAGTTTGCTAAAACTATTATGAGCGGCACACCTCAAACAAATACCTTAGTGCAAGCCATAAAAAGTAAAAAAACGACTGTTATCACTCTGCCAACCTATATTCCAGTCTATATCGTCTATTTTACGGTAGTGCCCAATGCTAATGGCATGCTGGAATTCCGTAATGATATTTACCATCGTGATACATTAATGGAACAAGCAATGGGATATAAACCCTTTTTATCTAGTGAACCGCTTTAGTCCTGATTTAATAGTATCCATTCAAAACAACGGCATACTAAAAAGCCCCATTAATGGGGCCTTTATTAAACCTACAACTTACACAATACTTATTGCGCAATAATGCAAATCGTAATTTCTTCTCTATCATGATAAAGATGCTTAGCTTGATAATGATAGGCAACTCCCGCTTTTCGCAATTGTTGCTCTATCAACTCTAAACACAATACCACTTCTTGGTAGCGTTTTTTCATTGGTAGTTTTAAATTGAAAATAGCACGATGTGTCCAACGACTCGCAAGCCATTTCGCCATTAGTTCAGCCACCATTATCGGGCGCTCTACCATGTCACAGACAAGCCAATCTACGGTATAAGGTGGTTCAAATTTAAAACCATCGGCCTTTTCATGTTCAACCAAACCTGTCGACATGAGTTCTTTTTGCATTGGCCCATTATCAACCGCAATCACATGGATGCCGCGTTTCACAAATTGGTATGCCCAGCCTCCCGGTGCAGCACCTAGATCAACCGCCCACATACCTTCAACCAAATCCCTATCACGCTTCTGCTCAGGAATAAATTGTAAGAAAGCCTCTTCTAATTTAAGCGTTGAACGACTTGGCCCTGCCGCAGGAAAACGTAAACGACGAATCCCCATTGGAAAATCGCTACGACAAGCTGCGTAAGAAACCCCTAAATAGGCATTTTCGCCATCCAGCAAAAATACATGATGTCGCACACCTACCGCTTTATTACGCAATACTCCAGATTTTTTCCAACCCATTTTTAAGGGTTTATCCAATTTCTTAATCAGTCCGGACAAGGCTTTAGCTTCGTTTGTATCTGCTGTTTCAATCCAAATATCTTCCGCCAATGGCAACTGACGCGCAGCTTCAAGTAACGACTCAACCCGAGCTCCAGCTTCTAGCTCTATCAAGTCATTAATGGCAATTAACTGGCGAACAAAGATCAAACGGTTAAAATCTAACTGAGCAATTAACTCTTCACTCACATCAGTTTGATCAAAACAATACACCACATACCCAGCATCTGGGACTACTTTTGCGTAACCGTAAAAGCCTTTTTCTGATGACACCTGAGTAAGCTCAGCTGCACAATCCTTCTCAAACCCCGGTCGGCAATAAGCCAAAATATTTTTCATTTACTTTCCTACCCCTACACTATTTCTAGCGTGGGTTACATTTACTGGCCAGAAGGCCATTTTAATGACGCTTCCTGAAAATTCGATTCTAAGAACTCACGAAACTCTGAATTAAAACACATTCCTATGTCAGGAGCCTGTTTGAAATTTTGTTCTCTCCCTTGCCACATAAAAGCAAGAGAATAGGCGTGTAAATAGCCACGATCTGCACTATCGCCACCATAGCGTTCATCACCAAAAATGGGAGAACCAACGCTTTTTAACGCCACTCGAATTTGATGGGTCTTCCCTGTTAAAGGCCGCAGCAAGAAAACACGTTTGCCATTAAACGCTGCAGAAAAAAACTGGGTAACCGCAAGGTTTTCCGTTTCTTTGGTAAGACGCCACTGGCCTCTTCGGCTGGGCACCATACCACCTCGAACCGTTCCTTGCTTTTTTTTCGGTTTTCGATTTGAAAGTGCTACATAACGTTTTTCTATCTGGTGTTTCTCGAACATCTCGCCAAATAATACCGCTGCGCTGTGTTTAAGGGCGACAATCAAAAGACCTGACGTTACTTTATCTAAACGATGAACTGGGTAAAACGTTTGCTCTGGGTACAACAACTTAAGTGACTGCATAACCCCTGGCGTCTCAGACTCAGCATGAAAACTCATACCAGCAGGCTTGCTTACTACCCAAAAATCATCACATTTATATACAACGTTTAACAAAGTAAACCTCTAAAAACACAAATAAGAAAGACATCTGTATAATGCGATAAATCACGGCTGACATTCATGCAATGACCCGCAGTACATAGATTTAAAATACAGAATGGTAACGCTGGCGTCATTGCTAACTCTCCCATCAACAGGGCATTTCCAGCTTATTATTACAAAGTGAAGGGAGATATTATTCCTAGAAGGGCGAGCTCATGGCAAACTGTGTAATGAAGAACCGCGCTTGTTACACTTAGATGGGCAAATTCTACCTAACAAACGCGATTTTTCCTACTGCTTCGGTGACAATTAGCGACTATCAACCAATGATTTATTTTTCTGCCAGACGAAAAGCCGCAATTTTATGGACCTGCGTCATCGCCATTGCAAACTCTTGCTCTATCGAGTTGTTAATACGTGTTTCAAATCCCGACAATATCATCTTTTTAGTCGCGCCTTTTACGGCCATAATAAAAGGAAATCCGAATTTTTGTTGGTAAGCAGAATTATAGCGAGTAAACCGCTCTAATTCTTGTTGAGTACATTGACTTAACCCTGCCCCAGCCTGCTCAGAAGTCGACGCGAGCGTTAACTCGCCCGATAATGCGGCTTTTCCAGCCAAATCTGGATGCGCCCTCAACAAGGCTAACTTAGCCTCATCACCGCTACGCTCTACAATCTCATGCAATAAGGATTGAAATAATACTCTATCATCATACTTTTCTGGCTGTTCATTAGTTTGTATTGCTTGCCACGCAGCATTCGCAACCCAGACAGAATGTTCATAAATGTCTTTAAATTGTGCAATAAAGCGCCCTTCATCTAGACCGCTAGGTTTATTTAATAAAAAGGTATTCTCACTGTCCATATTATTTTCTACCTAACAGTCTGCTTTATAAGGGAAGTTTTTATGCCAATGATGAGCAATATCAATACGTCGAGCACACCATACATCATCAAACTGACGAATATATTCTAAGAATCGACGCAGACCCGCAATACGAGCAGGACGACCAATTAAACGACAGTGCAGCCCGATAGATAGCATTTTAGGGCTAGTCTCACCTTCTGCATAAAGAGTATCAAAGGCATCTTTTAAATACTGAAAAAAATGTTCACCTGTATTAAAGCCTTGTAATGCGGCAAAACGCATATCATTTGTATCCAGTGTATAAGGAATCATTAGCTGTGGGACATCATTCTCAAGTCGCCAAAAAGGAAGGTCGTCACTGTAATCATCTGCGTTATATAAAAAACCACCCTCTTCCGCCACAAGACGCCGTGTATTAGGACTGGTTCTTCCGGTATACCAACCTAAAGGTCGCTGTCCTGTTAACTTTGTAATGATATTAATGGCTTTGTGCATATCAGCACGTTCGGTTTCTTCATCCACATACTGATAATCTATCCAGCGATAGCCATGGCTGCAAATTTCATGTCCTGCCTCGACAAACGCACTGGCCATTTCAGGGTAGCGCTCAAGTGCCATTCCTACTGCAAAGATCGTTAGAGGAATATCCATTTCTTTAAATAAAGACAACACGCGCCATACGCCAGCACGACTCCCATATTCGTAAATCGACTCCATACTCATATGGCGCACACCTTCTCGAGCATCTGCACCGACTATTTCAGAAAGAAACGCTTCTGATGCCTTATCACCATGTAATACACAATTCTCGCCGCCCTCTTCGTAATTAACTACAAACTGTAAGGCAACACGAGCATTGTTTGGCCATTGCGGATGAACAGGTTTTGCACCATAGCCAAATAAATCACGATCATAAGACATACTTTTCTCCTATATTTAAAGCAATTACAGTTTATTATTTACTTAAAAAAACTTGACCATCAAGACAAATAACTAAAAATCTCGTATCCTTCGCGCCTTTAATAAAAACATACACTAAATTAAAAAAATTGGCACGAAAGTTGTTTATGTGAAACATAAGTTTCAAAATTAAACCATGAAATCATAGATTGACCGATCGGTTAACCTTATGAGCAAAGCATAAAGCAACAAAATAGATCATTAATACAAGAAAACGCACAATATCAGCGCGCAAACCAGTTTTATATAAGAGTTTTGACTTTGCTTGCGGCACAACAAAGTAAATAGAAGCAAAACTCATTAACAACAACCCGCTCTTTATGGGCATAACTGCAGAGATCTTACGGTGGCGGACACATTGAAAAAGCTGAACTCGATAGCACGTATCGAGTTAGTCAATATCACTAAACAGTACCCCGGTTGCCTCGCAAATGACAATGTCAGCTTGACGCTCATGCCTGGTGAAATACACGCACTTTTGGGCGAAAATGGCGCAGGTAAAAGCACCTTAGTTAAAACAATTTACGGTGTTGTCGCACCTGACAGTGGCGATATTATTTGGGATGGTAAAGTCGTTGATATTAAATCGCCTTCTAAAGCCAGAGACCTTGGCATTGGTATGGTCTTTCAACATTTCTCACTGTTTGAAACATTAACCGTTAGTCAAAATATCGAGCTGTGTCTTAATAAGCAGCAATTAACGGCAATTGGTGATCTCGCTAATAAAATTACGACATTATCCCAAGAGTATGGGCTCAATGTGGACCCACACAGTTACGTTCATTCATTATCAATTGGTGAAAGGCAGCGAGTGGAAATCATGCGTTGCTTAGTACAATCGGTGAAATTATTAATCTTAGATGAACCCACTTCTGTTTTAACGCCACAAGAAGTGTCCGGTTTATTTGATGTATTACGCACGCTTGCGAAAGAAGGCTGCAGTATTCTTTTTATCAGTCATAAGCTGCATGAAGTGACCGAAATTTGCCAGCAAGCAACCATTTTACGTGGTGGTAAAGTCGTCGAGACATGTGAACCCTCTAAAGAGACCCCTGCTTCGATCGCAAAAATGATGGTCGGAGACCTTGCTGAACAAGATGCTGGCTATTCCAAAAAAACCGGCACTCATACTTTATTTGAAGTGAAAGATCTTAACTTATCTTCCAAGCACCCTTTTGGTACCGCGTTAAAAAACATCAACTTCGATCTAAAAGCGGGTGAAATATTGGGCATGGCGGGCGTAGCAGGTAATGGTCAAGATGAACTTATGGCCATTATTAGCGGTGAAGATAACCGTAATGTAAATAACACGCTTACTTTTATCAAACAGAGCATTGGTAATTTAAGCGCTGGGCGTCGGCGTAAACTCGGGATGGCCTATGTTCCTGAGGAACGCTTAGGTCGTGGTGCAGTACCCGATATGAGTTTGACAGAAAACACCCTACTTACACACAGTGAAGGGTTTGTAAAAAATGGCCTTGTTCAATGGAAATCACTTAAAGAATACGCTAACAAGCTCATTAACCATTACAAAATAAAGTGCCATGGGGAATTCTCTGAAGCGAAAAGCCTTAGTGGAGGTAACCTACAAAAATTCATCATGGGTCGTGAGATCGGTCAAAACCCAAAAGTATTAATTTGTGCTCACCCTACATGGGGGGTTGATGTAGGCGCGGCACTTGCCATTCATCAGGCACTATTAAAACTACGGGATCAAGGTGCGGCTATTTTGCTCGTATCTGAAGACATAGACGAGCTTTTTTTACTTGCTGACCGTATGTCTGCGGTCTGTGATGGCTACTTATCCCCTGTGATTAAAACCGAAGACACATCGATTGATCAAATCGGACAATGGATGGCAGGAACCTTTATTAATAATGCATCAAAAGACGCTGAGGAAACGACAGCATGATCCGTATACAAGCTCGGACTGAGCCCAGCTCTATCATGAAAGTGGCCTCTCCACTGATTGCTATTGCCTTTACTCTTATTTTTGGCTGCATGCTATTTTCTGCCTTAGATAAAAACCCATTTGAAGCTCTTCACGTACTACTGATTGCCCCCCTTTCCGATATGTACAACATCGGAGAAATGTTCGTGAAAATGGGGCCTCTTTTACTTTGTGCTGTTGGTTTATCTCTTTGTTATCGAGCAAACATGTGGAATATAGGGGCAGAAGGTCAACTTCTTGCAGGTGCATTAGGTGGCTCTGCTGTGGCATTGATCTTTATCGATTCCGACTCCGCTATTGCACTACCATTAACATTAATCGCGGGGGTTGTATCAGGCATGTTATGGGCATCGATCCCAACCTATCTAAAGCTTCGTTTTAATTCAAATTTAATCCTAAGCACCATCATGTTTAACTACATCGCTCTTTATCTTTTAATTTGGGCGGTTAATGGCCCTTTACGCGATCCAGATGGGTATGGTTTTCCTGAGTCTGCTCTCTTTTCCGATGTGACGACACTCCCTATATTAATCGAGGGAAGTCGAATTCATTTAGGGATTTTATTCGCACTTCTTTCCGCTTTTATTGGTTGGTTTATTTTATCTAAAACGCATTTGGGCTTTCAGATTCGGGTATTTGGTGCAGATGAACCTGCGGCAAAATACGCTGGTTTTAACAGCAAAAAAATTAGCTGGTTTGTTATGTTATTTTCAGGTGCGTTGGCTGGGTTAGCTGGTGTTTCTGAAGTGACTGGTCCTATTGGACAATTAGTTCCTAATGTATCACCAGGCTATGGTTACTCTGCCATTATTGTCGCGTATTTAGGTCGATTACACCCAATCGGAGCGATTGTGGCGGCTATTTTTCTAGCTGTACTCTATATGGGAGGGGATTTAGCCCAAATTCAAATGGGCATTCCTGTCGCTATCGTAGGTATGTTTCAAGGTGTTTTACTCTTCTTCTTGTTGGCATGTGACTTTTTTATTCGTAACCGCCTTATTTTTCATAACTCAGCGACTAACCAGTAGGAGTCCGTTTTGAACGCAGATTTAATCGTACTTATCTTATTTGCTGCCATTAAAACCGGCACTCCATTATTACTGATTGCGTTAGGAGAAGCGATTTGTGAAAAATCCGGGGTATTAAACCTTGGCCAAGAAGGCATGATGCTAATGGGTGCAGTGGCTGGCTTTATCGTGGCCTACTCTACTGGGAATGCTGGCTTCGGCGTACTCGCAGCGATGCTAATGGGGAGTCTCATGAGTCTCATTTTTGGCGTATTAGTGCTGCATCTCGGTGCCAATCAAGTCGCGACTGGGCTGGCGTTAACCATTTTTGGTTCAGGCCTTAGTGCGTTTATTGGCTCTGATTTCGTTGGCAATACAGTTCAAGGCTTCCAACCTATTGCCATTCCATTTTTATCTAAAATACCTTACCTCGGTGAGGTGTTATTTCATCATGACATTCTCGTTTATCTGTCGATCCTATTGGCCATAGTCATTGCTTATATTGCGAACAAAACACGTATTGGTTTGGTGCTAAAAGCCGTTGGTGAAAACCCACATGCAGCCAATGCTATTGGCATTAAGGTTCTCCGCGTTCGCTACCTTGCTATTATGTTTGGCGGTGCAATGACAGGTTTAGCAGGCTCTTATATGTCGCTAGTTTACACGCCAATGTGGGCTGAAAACATGACGGCTGGTCGCGGTTGGATTGCGCTGGCTTTGGTTGTTTTCGCATCATGGCGTGTAGGCAGAATCATGCTGGGTGCGTATCTATTTGGTTTCGCGAGCATTATGCATTTAGTATTACAAGGTTTAGGGGTCGATATATCTTCTAATCTGTTAGCTATGATGCCGTACGTGGCGACTGTCATTGTTATGGTTATCATCAGTGCAGACCGCTTCAAAGAAAAACTATTAGCGCCGCGCTCTCTTGGGAAACCATTTGATCCTAGAAATATGGCATAAGCATTATCAATAATGTATACCATAATAAATAATAGAAATTATAAAAAATGCCTTAGGGCGCAAAAGGAGCAATAAATGAAAATAAAAAACCTTTTCATAGGACTTGGTCTCTTAGCAGGGTTCGGCATGGCTAGCGTTAGTTCAGCGCAGGCAGAAGAACCTTTTAAAGTGGGCTTTGTGTATGTCGGTCCTATTGGAGATCTAGGCTGGAGTTACGAGCATGATCGCGGTCGCGAAGAAATGCAAAAATACTTTGGCGACAAAGTTAAAACAACATTTGTCCAAAATGTAACAGAAGGCGCTGATGCTCAACGCGTTATTACACAACTTGCTAAAGCAGGCAATCAGGTTATTTTCACCACCTCATTTGGCTTTATGAACCCAACTGTCAAAGTTGCCAAGCGTTACCCTAATGTTGTTTTTGAGCATGCTACTGGATATAAACGTTCAAAAAACATTGGTACTTATGTCCTTCGTACTTATGAAGGTCGCTATATTTCAGGTGTGACTGCAGGCTTACTAACAAAAACGAATACGATTGGTTACATTGCCGCTTTTCCTATCCCTGAGGTCATCCGTGATATCGATGCCACTTATATGGGCGCAAAAAGCGTCAACCCTGACATTAAGTTAAAAATTGTATGGGCTAATACTTGGTACGATCCAGGTAAAGAAACGGATGCGGCAAATGCATTAATGGATCAAGGAGTCGATGTTCTGATTCAACACACAGACAGTCCTGCTCCCTTAATCGCCGCCCAGAAACGTGGTATTCGCGCTATTGGACAAGCATCAGATATGAGTAAGTTTGCACCGCAAGCGCATGTGTATTCGGTACGTGATAACTGGGCACCGTACTACATAAAAACGGTAAAAGAAGTAATGAATGGTACCTGGAAATCACAAGACTTCTGGGGTGGTTTCCATGATGACATGCTACAACTGTCTTCTATCAACCCTAATCTACCGAAAGATGTTCGCGCTAAAATTGATGAAACCTACCAAGGTATAAAATCTGGTACTCTGAAGCCCTTCACAGGCCCTATTACAGATAATACAGGTAAAATCGTCGTCCCCGCTGGTCACACGCTCACAGACAAAGAGCTCGCCAAAGTAAACTGGTATGTTGAAGGTATTACAGACAAAGTGCCTAACTAATAAGGTAAGGCAGCCAGATTACTGGCTGCCCTTCTTACCATCTATGATCCCTAGCATTGAATCTCCATATACTTTCACTACACACTACCACTCAACAATATATAAGGAAAACAATGGGATACCTAACAACTCACGTTCTAGATACGGCACACGGCACACCTGCTAACAACGTAGCCGTAACACTTTATGAAATAATTGATGGTCAAAAAATTGAATTGGTCAAGTCCATCACCAATGAAGATGGTCGCTGTGATCAACCAATCTTGCCAGAAAAAAACTTCAAGAAAGGTGTCTATGAGCTTGAATTTGCCATAGGACATTATTACCGCAGCAAAAACACCGAATTAGCAGAGCCTTTATTTTTAGACGATGTCATCATTCGTTTTGGTATTAATGACGAATCCAGTCATTACCATGTTCCTGTGCTTGTTTCTCCTTATGGTTACAGTACTTACCGCGGCAGTTAAATATTCTAAGGGGGATGTATGAATACTAAATGGGTACAAGAAGCCGCACGTCTAGAAAAATCTGGCATCGACTTTGTCATGGTCTCTGTTTTATCTATTAAAGGTTCAACCCCCAGAGAAGTTGGTGCTCGTATGCTAGTAAGCCAGCATGCTCTATATGGTACTGTAGGCGGAGGCAACCTCGAATGGCAAGCCATTGCAAAAGCCAGAGAACGCCTTTCTCAACGCACTACTGAAACACAAACACATGATTACCCATTAGGCGCAACGCTCGGCCAATGCTGTGGAGGGTTTGTTACCTTGTTATTTGAAAGCGTTCTGCAACCCCTCCTTCATATTACTATTTTTGGCGCTGGTCATGTTGGACGCGCTATCGTTCACTGTCTTGCCAATATCCCATGCCAAGTCACGTGGGTAGATAGTCGAGAACAAGAATTCCCAAGCAAGATACCAGAAAATGTCCAGAGACTGGTCAGTGAATTCCCTATTGATGAAATAGCACTGTCGCCAGCACAAAGTTATTACTTGATATTGACCCACAACCATCAGTTAGATTTAGAATTAACGGAAGCTGCGATCAAACGTAATGATGCGGCTTTTATCGGCGTAATTGGCTCAACTACAAAAAGTGCGCGCTTTCGACATCGCTTAGTAAGCAAAGGCTTTAGTAAAGAACAAATCGCCTCGATGCATTGTCCAATAGGCGATACTGAAATACATTCCAAACAACCTGGAGAAATTGCTATCTCCGTTTTAGCACAATTATTAAAAATTCGTGAAAAACAGCCGGTCCAAGCAACACAAGCAATGCACATTAAATAAAAAGAGGTACGCCATGAGTGTAAATACACTGATGACACTGGCAGAGAAAATGCCAAAAACAGAACTTCACTTACATATAGAAGGAACGTTCGAACCTGAACAAATGTTTGAACTAGCGACTCGTAATAAGGTCTCGTTAAAATACGCATCTGTTGAAGACTTAAAAGAAGCTTACCAATTTACTAATCTTCAAGATTTTTTAGACCTGTATTATCAAGGCATGTCGGTATTGCTAAAAGAAGCTGATTTTTACGATTTAACCATGGCTTACCTAACAAAGGTAAACAGTGAAAACGTCGTTCACGTTGAGATATTTTTTGATCCTCAAGGTCATTTATCTCGTGGGGTATCGTTTAAAACACAAATTACCGGCATTTATAACGCACTCCAAGACGCACAACAAAAATGGGGCATGACGTCTAAACTCATCATGTCCTTCCTACGTCATTTAAGCGAAGAAAGTGCCTTCGAAACACTAGAAGAAGCCGAACCTTATTTAGAGTGGATTCACGCCGTGGGTTTAGACAGCTCCGAAGTTGGCCATCCCCCTGAGAAATTTAAGAATGTCTTCAAAAGATGCCAAGACTTAGGATTAAAAATTACCGCGCATGCAGGTGAAGAAGGCCCTCCAGAGTATGTATGGCAAGCGATCGATCTTATTCAAGTAGACCGGATCGATCATGGAAACCGCGCGTTAGAAGACATCAACCTAATCGCTAAAGTAAAAGAGAAACAACTCACCTTAACAGTGTGCCCACTTTCAAATTTGAAACTGTGTGTCGTAGAGGATTTATCTGATCACCCCATTAAACACATGCTTCGTTTAGGGTTAAACGCAACCGTAAATTCGGATGACCCGGCTTATTTTGGTGGCTATATGAATGATAATTATCGAGCATTAATAAAGGACTCAGGAATCGATAAAGCATCATTATATCAACTAGCTCATAATGGTATTACAGGCAGCTGGATGGACATGGATCAAAAAGCACACCACATCGCAACGCTTAATAAACTGTTCGCTTAAGCCTTTTTATTTGACGAGGGCGTAATAGCATTCAAACTTTACTAAAAAGAAATCATAACATGCTATTATGCTTTCTTTTTTATTTCGAGCTTCATTTCAATGACTACATCTGACTTTTCTTCTGATGCTTTTTTCCGCTTACCTAGTAACAGCCGTTACGAGGAAGTTATTAAACACCTTAAAAAAGGCAACAGTATCTTTCTACTGGCGGATACTGAAGGATGTTTAATCATTGACCTAGGCAGTGACAAAGTATTACCTATCTGGCCCACAGCTGAACTTGCTATTGAGTGGGCAGCGAAAGAATACGAAGGCTTTCAATCGATGGAAGTCTCTGCGCAAGATTGGTCTGAAAAATGGCTAACCGGTATGCAAAATGATGGTTTTTGTGTCGGCGTTGCATCCAATCTTGCAGGTGAATGCATTGTTTCCTCTGCGCAAGAACACCAACATGATATTCAAGCCTAATTAGTTTTCTAGCGACATAAACTATAGTGGCTCTAGTCACGCAACAAAAAGCCTCGTCAAATTCATTCTTGACGCGGCTTTTTGTATTTTTACTGACGCACTCTATGGCTTCACAGTAAAGTGCGCTCTTTTCCTTGCACCTTACAACGACACACACATAACCAAAATTAAACTTATATTATGAATAACAAAGACTTACCTACTTTAACTCAACATACTCTGGACGCACTCACTTCTATTCAACAAGAAACCCGTAGATTATTTCACGGACGTGGGCGCTGTTTCGAGGGCTTAGAACACATCACAGTAGACTGGCTACAAGGACAAGTCTTAGTATCCATATTCAAAGAACCCTCTGAAGAGTTTTTATTAGCACTACAACAAGCACTAATAAAATGGCCTGCATCTATGGCATGGAAAGCAAGTAAAAGTACATCACTGTTACTTCAACATCGCTACCTTAATCACCACCAGATAGAATGTATCTGGGGAGACCACCAGCCACAACAAATCATCATTGAAAACGACCTGAAATTTCAACTCGACTTAGATCGCAACCAAAATAACGGCCTCTTTTTAGACATGCGCCTTGGTAGAAAATGGGTGAAAGAAAATAGCCATAATAAACGTGTATTAAACCTATTCTCTTATACTTGTGGCTTTTCTGTCGCCGCTATTGCCGGTGACGCTGAATATGTTGTCAACCTTGATATGGCAAAGTCTGTCCTCAATAGAGGCAGAGAGAACCATCGCCTCAATAAACAGGATTTAACCCAAGTATCGTTCTTCGGCCATGATATTTTTAAATCTTGGGGGAAAATCAAAAAATACGGACAGTACGACCTCATCATCATTGATCCACCCAGTTTTCAGAAAGGTAGCTTCGCTATTACGAAAGACTATCAAAAAATTTTACGACGCTTACCCGAGCTTTTATCTGAGCAAGGCATTGTCTTAGCGTGCGTAAATGATCCTACATTAACCTCTCAATTTTTGATCGACAATATGAAACAAGAGGCGCCTAGCTTGGTATATCAAACTCGCCTAGAGAACCCTGTAGAATTTCCTGATATCGAAATAGAAAGTGGTTTAAAGGCGCTTATTTTTCAAGCTTAAAAAAACCACATTGCCAACAATAGAAAAGGGATGTCTTCGGCTTCGGCTTCCTTTTCTAGTCGAATATATCTAGCGCACATGATTAATGTAAATAAACACTATATTGCTCTTTGTACTTAACGCTTTATCAGCCTTCAACACAAACAAGACCAATACAATGATCAAGCGCTGTTTCATCAATACTGAATATTGATACGAGAGACAATTTTTTCGCATTAACACTGCCATATTTAGGCCATATTTTTTATACTAGCGACCTTTTTAAAATAATCTGACCATTTGCTCAACATTTACCCCTATGTTGGTCCAATCACCTATATTTAAGTAATACGGTATTACTTTTTTGTACGACATTGGGCTATTCAACCCTAAAGGTTACTTAATGCTCGAACGTCTTTTCCAACTTAAAGCTCACAACACAACCATTAAAAATGAAATTATCGGCGGAATTACTACTTTTCTTACGATGGCGTACATTATTTTTGTTAACCCGACTATTTTGGCACAGGCTGGGATGGATTCAGGCGCTGTTTTTGTTGCAACCTGTGTTGCTGCTGCAGTGGGTTGTTTTATTATGGGTATCTATGCCAATTACCCTATAGCCCTAGCTCCTGGAATGGGGCTAAACGCTTTCTTTACTTACGGTGTTGTTCAACAAATGGGCTACTCATGGGAGCAAGCATTAGGAGCGGTCTTTCTTTCAGGCTGTGTCTTCATTCTTATCAGTATTTTTAAAATACGTGAGTGGGTCATTGGTGCAATCCCTTCTTCTTTAAAGCTTGGCATTGCCGCAGGTATCGGGTTATTCCTTGCTATGGTTGCCCTGCAAAATTCCGGAATCATCGTTAATAGTAAAGATACTTTAGTAACGCTAGGTGACTTATCACAACCAGGTCCTATTTTTGGCTTATTAGGCTTCTTTATTATTTCGGCCCTATCTCACTTAAGAGTCACTGGTGCAGTAATGGTTGGTATTCTATGCGTGACTCTTCTGTCTATTATTTTTGGGTACAGTGAATTTTCTGGCATCATTTCCACGCCACCAAGCATTTCACCAACATTTTTAGAGATGGACATCAAAGGCGCATTTAATGTCGGCATGATTAGCGTTGTTTTCGCCTTTTTGTTTGTGGATTTATTTGATACGTCAGGAACCTTACTGGGCGTTGGCCAGCGTGGCGGGCTATTAGATAGCAAGGGAAATTTACCTCGACTTAAAAAAGCACTTTTAGCTGACTCAACAGCCACCGTTATCGGCGCAGCATTTGGTACATCTTCGACAACCAGTTTCATTGAAAGTGCGTCTGGTGTAGCGGCTGGGGGCCGTACAGGATTAACTGCCGTTGTTGTCGGCCTACTGTTTTTATTAAGCTTATTCTTTTCACCTTTAGCTGCATCCATTCCTACTTATGCGACAGCAGGTGCACTCCTTTATGTCGCTGTCTTAATGGCAAGCAGTTTAGCAAAAGTTGATTGGGAGGATATCTCTGAATCAGCACCGGTATTAATTGCTGCGTTTACCATGCCGCTGACTTACTCTATTGCTCACGGTATTGCATTATCATTTATTAGCTATGCTGCCATTAAGCTTTTATCTGGACAAGGTAAAAAAGTGGGAATTAGTGTTTATGTTTTAGCAGCATTTTTTATTATTAAATATTTGTATTTTACTTAAATCACACCCTAGAACTAGGGAAAGTCACCGCTCTACAGCAAGAGCGGTGACTTAGCACTAGGTGAAAAAATGCTAATATTCAGAAAAATAACAAACATTATTACAATGAAACTGACTTAATAAGTCGCACCTTAATCGTATGCTCCTCTATAAGCTCAAATACTTTAGGGCGGATTTCATTAATCCACCAGTCGTTGTAGGTTGCTTTATAAATAGATTGTCGTTGCTGCTCACTCTCAAATTCCCGCATCCAAATAAAGTAATCATCTCCACTCTCGTCTTGATAAAGATTGGTATTAAGTATTCTCATACCTTTAGACCTTTGATACGGCAGCAACTCATCCCGCATCCAAGTAACCCATTGATCTACTTTACCCGATTTAATTTTGTATTCACGAAGTTCTACTATTGCCATACTACAACCTGACTTAAATAACCCTATCTATAAAAAAGCCTAGCATATCTACACTAAGGCAACATTCATGAGCATCATCGTAATACTATTGCTACTCACTACAATGTAGTCATGTAGCGTATTAAAACATTACTGAGATTTACTGTTTAACTGCCAATCATAGTCTAAAAAATCGATATCAAATGACTTATTCTTTAGTTGATTGGTAATGCCTGAACTCAATGATAAATCATGTGCATGAGCAACTAGGAAGTCTTCCAAAGAATAATATCCATGCCAGCCTTTTTCAAAATCTTCTCGATACCACTTGAAAATAGACGACAAATTTAACGTGTCACCCTCGATATAATTTCTACTACGATCTGACAAAAAAAGCTGTGTTTGCTGCCTTAATAAGGTTTCAATATTGGTACCTTGGTAAGCCTGATTGCCTAACGCAGGACACCCTATACTAGCGCAGTTAACTGCAAAATGGATGCGCGGATCATTATAGCGGCCAGACCCTCGAATAAGTTTATGCTCTATATTATCCAAAGATCGCTTTTCACCTAATAACGGAATAAACTTTTTACTCCATGGCGAGCTAAACAAGCTACCCAGATCTTTAATAGACGCTACATCAGGCCATTTCGTTAAAATCAAATTAACCGTCCATGCGTTATAGGCGTTAATAAGAAAAGCCAATTGCTCATTTTTTCCCCAAGTATCGAACTGGTCCCTATCAACGCGAGATAACCGCATCAAGTATCCTTCAAGCAGTACCTTATCATCAACAAAACCCTGATAATCCACTTGACTTGCTTTACCACCATTGATCAGATGCACATGCTTCTGTAATAAGCTCCCCCACACTTGATGATCAAAATCTGCTGCATTAGCAGAACCCCCTTGCCCACCAAAAAAAACAAACAGTAAAAACAGCACTTTTCTCATCATCTATGCCTTAACTTATTGTGATTGAACTCGTTCAAAATAAACGGATTAAGTCATTAGACGGTCTTCTTCTCGATTTATTACAACTTGTCTCTGTTAATGGCAATTTAGTTAGCAGTAACCACACAATAGAGCTCTTTCAGAGAGGATGAGTATTTACTAGAAAAACAAACAGGTATATTATTTAGGAATAAGCTTATTCCTAAATAGGCATTCCTATAATAGAATTGATTGATACCTTAGCGATGAAAAAAATCACGATCGAAGACATGATGCCTGCATGGAAATGGCTAAAAACGTATTCTTTAGGCAATCTACAAAGCGATACTGTCGCCAGTATCATTTTTACTATCATGGTCATACCGCAAAGTCTCGCTTATGCCATGCTAGCAGGCTTACCTGCGGTTACAGGTCTGTACGCCAGTATTTTACCTGCTGTTTTATATGCCTTATTTGGCACCAGCAGAGCACTTGCCGTAGGGCCTGTTGCACTGACTTCTATTATGACCGCCTCTGCTATACTACCGTTCGCAGCATCAGGTTCTGAACATTACGCAACTATTGCTATTTTGCTCGCCTTAATGTCAGGCAGTTTTTTACTAGTATTAAGTCTATTTCGGTTAGGTTTCCTGACCAGTTTACTAAGCCACCCTGTCATTTCAGGCTTTATCAGCGCAACTGCTGTGATTGTAGTTCTTGGACAGTTAAAACATCTATTAGGTATTCAGGCACAAGGCAGCACACTAATCCCTTTACTAACAAGCCTATACCATCATTTAAACTCAACAAACTTACCTACTCTAGGGCTTAGTATTATTTCAATATTATCCTTGATAATGGTTCGACGTTACTTCGCAAAAATACTCCATGGTATTGGCTTTTCCACCCATACCATACAAATACTCGATAAAGCAGGACCGATCTTTGTGGTGATAATGACGACCGCTAGTGTCGCGTATTTTTCCCTAAATTCTATGGGCGTTAGCATCATTGGAGCAATTCCTGACACTCTCCCTAGCATTAACATTGATGGCATTACTTTACCAATGATCAAAGAGCTCATACCTAGCGCTGTTTTAATCAGTATAGTCGGCTTTATCGGTTCCGTATCCGTTGCCCAAACTTATGCGGCAAAACACAGACAAGATATTAATCCTAATCAAGAGTTAGTTGGACTTGGTCTTGCCAACATTAGCTCAGCATTAAGCTGCGCCTTTCCCGTCACTGGTGGCTTTTCGCGTACTGTGCTAAATGTAGATTCCGGATCAAAAACACCGATGGCAGGCATCATTTCAGCAGCGCTTATTTTATTAACATTGCTGTTTTTAACACCTATGTTTTTCTATTTACCGAAGGCCATTTTAGCCGCTATTATTTCACTGTCAGTGATCAAGCTGATCAACATCAAAGACCTTCGTCAACTATGGCGCTTTTCAAAAAAAGAAGCCATGTTATTGCTTATCACATTTTTCGCTGTACTTTTAGCCGGCATGGAAACAGGGCTAATCGTAGGGGTATGCTTATCTTTGCTGTTTTTCCTTTGGCACACTAGCCATCCTCATATCGCTATCGTTGGCCGCGTACCAGGCACTGAACACTTCCGTAATGTTCAACGTTTTACGGTAGAAACTCACCACAGCATTTTAACAGTACGAATTGATGAAAACTTGTTCTTTGCCAACGCCAGAGTGCTGGAAGAAAGACTACAAAAAATCGTCTCTGAAAATAAAGACATTAAACATTTAATACTAATGTGTACGGCCGTTAATATGGTCGATGCGAGTGCGATACAAAGTTTAGAAAAAATATTACATAGACTCGCTGATGCCGGAGTGCAACTACATCTATCCGAGGTCAAAGGGCCGGTAATGGACAAACTGAGAGACTCTCAACTCCTTAAAGAATTAAACGGTGAAGTATTTTTAACTCAGCACCAAGCAATTAAACACTTAGAAAGCATCGAAGAAACAGTAATCTGATTACCATAACCCCAATAAGCACTTTAGTGCGAGGTTAATGTCTTTAAAGAAACATAATCAACTACCTAAAACAGCAAGTAATACAACGAAAAAAGGGTGTGGCTTTATAAGGCCACACCCTTTTTTTACACCAATCTGTATTTTCTTATTTACCTACTACACAGCGATTACGACCTTGCCGTTTCGCTTCATAAAGCGCCTCATCCACCGATAACAAGGTCTTTTTAATCGATATTTGATTATGCGCATCCCACGCAACAACACCAATAGAAACGGTAATATGCCCAACTGTATCAAAGTTCTCTTTAGAAACCGCTTCTCTTAAACGCTCAGCTACAATAATGGCATCCTCTATAGCTGCTCCCTTCAGTAATAAGACAAACTCTTCACCACCAGTTCTAGCAACCATATCTTCTGCTCTAGAAAAACGGTTCATTATGTTTGTTTGCTGCTTCAGCACATCATCGCCCACATTATGGCCAAAGGTATCGTTCACTTTTTTAAAGAAATCAATGTCCAAAGACAATAACGAAAATGCGCTTCCCTGTTCTACCAACTCTTCTAACTTAAACTGAAAACCTCGACGATTACTTGCCCCGGTAAGAGGGTCTGTATCAGCATCATGTTTCAGCTGCCCTATTTGAGTTTGCAGTAATTTAACCCCACTTAACATCGCCTTTTTAAGACTTGAGCTTTCTGCATACCAAGACTTAATATGCTCTATGTCATCGCTCACTGTTGGACTATCTAGCACTTTGGCTTTATCTGCTAACTGCTTAAGTGGGTATGATATTGCTCGGGCAAATATCCATATGAACATAAATACTGCAAATGTAATTGGCAATGTTTTTAGAATAACTTTTTGCATAATCCCTGTCAGAGGGAGTAAAGAAGAATCTAAAGGGCTCTGGGTGATCACAATCCAATCGGTACTAGGAATATTGGCATACCCTGCAAGCATCTCAATACCTTTGCTATTTTTTAGCGCGATACCACCTTCTTTACGGGCGACAATTTCATCGATACCGTCATTATCAACTACAAAAGAGCCAATTCGAGCCTGATCGGGATGATATAAAATCTCTTTTTCTTTATCTATAACATAGATGTAAGAGCCATTTTTATAATAATGCTCACCCAAAATTTCACTCAGAATATTCGGTCTTCTAAGATAAATAGTCCCTCCTAAAAAACCACGATATTGATTTTGATCATCGACAATAGGAGCCGATAGAAACACCAATAAATTATTAATCGTAGAAATATACGGCTTACTAATTAACTCCTTTTTCTTTTTTAACGCTTCTTCACTACCAACTGACTGTAAACGTTTCCCAAGTAAGCCTATCGTTTCTGGAGACACCGCCCGCGCTAAACCAGACGCATCACTAATAACCACTGAATTAAAACTATCTGTTTGGTATTTTAGGCGATTCGCCGCTTGCTTTAAAAAATCAGCATCGTTCATTTTATTGCGAACTTCATTCGCCGCATACGCTAACTGCTGACGGGAAGATAGAAGAAAAACTTCCGTGGTATCAGATAATTTATTCGCATAGGCGCGGTTTACTTCAATAGACTGCGCTATAAGTTGTGCTTTTTGCACTTCGTAGTTTGAATAAAAACTGTTTAAAAACGTTAATATCGTGGCAGTTAATGCCACAAATAAAATAAGGCGATTTAATTTTAAAAACTTATGCTTAAAAATGCTCAAACCACTCTTCCCTATTTTTCTGTGAAGCTTTATGCAGAATATTAACGTCAAACATTAGCCGCTCTACTCTTTTTTAAAATCGAAGTATTCATGACAGTACAGCTTACCTCTTCTATATACAACTCCCCTTAGATGGGACTTATACAAAGATTCTATAGTCATATATTTTACTTGAAAATCAATATTTTGCCTAACAATACCAAAGAGAAAAAAGCATAGAAAACGGTGTTAAGAAATAGCGAATGACATAAAAAGCTACAGTTAATTACATTGAAAGGCAAAATAGAATTCATTATCATTACTAAAACCGTTATTAATCACAAAAAGACATCTTTCATGAAAGCCCATACAACGACTCAGCGCCTTATTGCAACCCTGCTCATCTCAGCATGCTCCCTTCTATCCTATTCCGCATTGGCAGGTACATTCCCGATCACGGTAACAGATATCGCTGGTCGAACTATCACCATCGATAAAGAACCAGAAAACATAGCACTATCAACCGGTCGTTTATTACCATTACTGGACATTATGTATCAAAAAAATGCGGTAGCACACTTGGTAGCATGGCGTGATGATATGCGATTGTCTGCACCCAGCATGTATGCCAGTTATATAAAAGACTATCCAGAACTTAAGAACATCCCTCAACTCGGTACGATTAAATCTGGTGAGTTCGATGTAGAACGCTTTATTAACCTTACTAACAAACCTGATTTATTCGTCGTCGATCTCTCAAATATAAAATTAGCGCAAGACAAGGGTCTCATTACAACGCTAGAAAGGGCAGGAATTAAAGTGCTAGCCGTCGACTTTCGTGAGCACCCAGTTAAAAATACCCTTCGATCTGTCACAAGTTTAGCTAAAGCGTTAGGCCGCGACGAACAAGGTCAAGCTTTTGCGGATTACTACCAGCAACATATAAAAGCCATTACCGATATCATTACACAATTACCGCCCACAGAAAGACAAAAAAAGGTCTTCATTGAACGTGCTGCAGGGTACAGTGACTCATGTTGCCGTACCTTCTCCAGTGGTAATATGGGCGCTTACATTCCTTATTTAGCCGCCATCAACATTGCTGAGAAACCACTTAAAGGCGTAGTGTCAGGCCAAATGTCGACAGAAAGCATCATAGTGGCACAACCTGATGTATACATCATGCAAACAACAGGCTGGATAGACAAAGACGGTAATGCGACCGCTGGCATCCCCTTGGGCTATGCACCTATTTATAAAGATACGATTAAAACAGCCACCCATACACTAATGAGTCGAGCATGGTTAAAAGCCACTAATGCTTACCAGCACAAGCAAATCTATTCTATCTACATGCCTTTTTATAACTCCCCTTATAACTTAGTAGCCATAGAATACTTCGCCAAGTGGATTCACCCAGAGCAGTTTAAAGACCTTAATCCTAATCATACCTTTGAAGAAATGAACTTACGCTTTGGAGGACGAACAGAAACAGGGTTGTTTGGACAAAATAACGCACAGGCTACGCAATAATGAACCATTCTAGCTGCACGTCAGGAATCACAGAGCAGTCGAGTCAATTCGATAACAACGCCCATAATACGAATTTGATGCAAGCCTTAACCTTGCATCGCTTGCGCATTAAACGAAAAAAACTCGCCCTCTTTATTTTTTTCCTACTCAGTTTAGTGGGTCTCATTGCGGATATTCTTATTGGCTCTCAGGGCCTTACATTAACGCAAGTTATCAGCGCTATTTTCCACCCAAGCTCTAGTGACATAGCCAGTCGTATCATTATTTGGGATATTCGTATGCCCATGTCTCTTATGGCTCCCTTTGTCGGTGGAGCACTGGCTATTGCCGGTGCCCAAATGCAAACCACCTTAAATAATCCGTTGGCTGACCCCTATACCTTTGGTGTCTCTGCGGCGGCAGGCTTTGGAGCGTCCCTGGTCATCACCAATATTATCGCCATCCCTTTTATTCCTCAGCAATATCAAGTTGCTGCCATGGCATTTGTAATGTGCTTATTAACCACCTTTATGATTGCCGGCATTTCTTCGATCAAACGTATTTCCATTGAAGGCGTCATGCTTTTTGGTGTTGCTATCATGTTTGCCTATGATGGCATGTTAACTATGATGCAATATATTGCCACCGAGACACAGTTACAGACCTTGGTATTTTGGCAAATGGGATCACTAGATAGAGGTAGCTGGGATAAAATAATCATTTTGGCTATTGTATTGCCCGTTGTGTTAGCCATCATGATGAAGGACTCTTGGAAGCTTTCATCATTAAAAGTCGGCATTGAACGCGCAGAATCGATGGGGATCAATGTTAAACGCTTACGCATTAAGACGCTCTTACTTGTATCATTAATCACCGCGCTATCCGTTGCTTTTGTTGGCGCTATCGGCTTTGTTGGCTTAGTCGCCCCACACATTGCTCGCATGGTGTTGGGGGAAGATCAGCGCTTTTTCTTGCCCGCCTCTTTCTTGCTGGGCGCGGTATTGCTTGAATTCGCTTCCATCGCCAGTAAATCAATTATGCCAGGCATCATACTGCCATTAACCGTCATGATGTCGATAGTAGGCGTCCCATTCTTTATCTTCTTGATTATCAAAAAAGGTGGAAAATTCTAATGGCGCTAACAATAAACAACTTATGTGTCTCTTTTGGTAAGAACCTTATTTTAGACAATATGAGCATTCCTGAAATCCACCCTGGTGAAATGGTGTCTCTCATCGGTAAAAATGGTGCGGGGAAATCAACGGTACTCAAACAAATCACCAAACGTATTCGCCTAAACCCTAACTCAGTTCTACTGGCCGGAAAACCATTGGCACTTGATGACATCGGCTATCTACCACAAGATCACCGCGTATCCGCTAACATCACCGTACTTGAACTACTCATAACCACCATGCACGTGGGTGCAAATTCACTCTTCACTAAAGCCAATAGCGCTGAGAAAGTACTCAATTTACTGTCACATGTCGGTATCATGGCCTTAGCAAATAAAGTCTGTACAGAATTATCCGGAGGTGAAAGCCAGATGGTTGGCTTAGCGCAAGCCGTGATTAATACACCAAAAGTGCTCGTATTAGACGAACCCACCGCCGCCCTCGATATGCATAATCAATTCAAGCTATTAGAGTTCGTCAAATTCTACACCCAGCACAATAACGCTTGCGCCATTATGGTCATGCACGACTTAAACTTAGCCATTCAGTATTCTCACAAAGTTGCAGCACTGCATAATGGAAAACTGTTTGCCTACGGGGAGCCCAGAAAAATCATTGATGAACAACTCATTCAAGACATATTCAACGTCAATTCACAAATAATCCAACTGGATGACTACCCCATAATTGCCGCTAGATTGTAATTCATACTCTTAAAATAGTGTTAAAACAGCATCAGTACGACGCTATGCCACGATATAAATAACACCGATACTTTGTCTTGTTTATATCGTGACATAATTCTAAAACAACCTATGAATAGCACGTCATCACAGAAACATCCCTACTGATACGAGTGCCTGCCGTTCCAGCAATAATACCCTCTTACGCATCTAATGCGACGATTACCGCAACCTGCCCAGTCCTCAGGCTGCATTAAGGAATATGCGAATAAGTCTTTCTCATGAGACAATTTATTTTTAAACTTCAAGCTTAGTCATGTCACATCAACTTACTTTTTCCGACAGAAAATTTAGCAATAAGCGTCGTAAAACACGCAAAGAAACGTTCCTTTCTCGGATGGATGAATTGATGCCTTGGGACCAGCTTGAAGCCGTGATTGAGCCTTTTTACCCTAACGCAGGAAAAGGAAGAAGATCGTATCCATTGTCCACCATGTTTCGCATTCACTGCATGCAACATTGGTACAACATGAGCGACCCCACCATGGAGGATGCACTTTATAAAATCACGTCAATGCCTTTGTTTGCTGGGTTATCGCTGGACAGTGCCTTTTTAAAATTGGAAAGCTGACCATACAACTATCATGAATTTTAGGCATTTACTGGAAAAGCCTAAGCTCTCCCGTCAGCTATTTAAAGAGGTCAATAAGTGGTTGTCTGGCGCAGGAATTTACTTAAAAGAAGGCACGATTGTCGACGCCACAATTATTAAAGCGGCCAGTCCAGCTAAGAATAAAACAAAAGCACGCGATCCAGAGACTGCTAACAAAACCGTTAGTGTCAGTATTTTTCGTTGCTATCACAGCTTTATAGTCTGATAGCGCGGAGCTGATAATTTTTTCACTTTCAAGGCAATGATTTGACTTACTTCCAAAAGAAATTCCTTGAGGAATAACATTTGTAGAACAGTAAGTATTAATCAGTATTTGATAGGACTATTTTGCTATCTTCACACTTTCATATCCACCATTTTTAGACGCTAAAAATGATGAATAATTCCAACTTTCGTACGCTAATATAAATTTTTTAACTAAATTTTCAGGTGAATTCATTACGTTTCCAAAGACAGCTAACGCTTACATAAGCAGAAAATTATAGTTGGCTATAATGTTTGAGGAACGAAAAACAGCCATCTGTTATTTTTCCGTTTGAAGTTCTTGTTAGGTATTTAGTGCTCATTACCTGCGTAAACCCACATAGGCTCAGTATTACCAGCACGCTCGAAACCAAGTCGTTTATAAAATTCAATAGCTTCACCATCAGCAGTTAACATTTGTTGATGAAAACTATTATATTTCGTTTGAAAGGTTTCCATCATTTTACGCCCGACACCTTTCCCATGAAATTCTGGATGGACAAGCATATGAGGATAATAAACAACCAAATGCCCGTCAGAAATAGCATTACCAATACCAATTAATTTACCACTCAATCTAGCAGTAACAAGTGAGTGCGAATTTGTTAATGCTGCCATTAACTCTTTAGGCTTTTCAGCAGATGACCACTCGTTAGCTTTGTATAAAGCGATAACTTCAGCTTCACTTATATTTTTATCGAATGTTACTTCAAGGTTCATTATTTACTCAAATCCTTTATAAATACCTAACATTTTAATAGTGCGCACGCACATTTACACATTTCAAAAACTGTCTAAATATCTCTATAACCAACTGAATTTAAAGTGTTTTATAAAGTTATTCATAATATCCAAACTTGGCTAAACGAGCGTGCGCATTATCACGTTTATCCCCAGCACGTTATCTATGCACTGGAAATTATTATTCATTGATACTAAAAGACTTTTTATTTTTCTGCTAGTAAAAACGCGCAAAATAATGATCATTTTTTAGACAAAACGAGCAAAGAATTAATAGATGATTCTAATGCGTTTATTTCACTCTTAGATATAGTCATTATTTACACCCTCTGTATTTTTTATATACTTCCATAAGCTTTAAATTTAATTCTTCATCGCTTGTGGCAGTTATCAGCGCAACACTCACAGAATCTGTTAATGATCCAATTCGGATATCAAAATTTTCATTATCAAAGGAATCTATAAACACTGTTACATCATTTTCTTCATCAGTAAATTTTGCAAAATTTTCATTGATCGACATGTTAAATTTCATATTGTTTTCTTCCTGTATTATTAAAAAATATATTTAGAATATAATGCTAACGCCGCGAACACTGGCGCGTAGGTTGGCGCTGTTTTTGCGGCTTTTTGTTTTTAGCAAAAACTGTGACAGCCGTAATGCGTCCAGTGATTTGCTTTGTTAGTTTACTGCGATGGGCTTGGTTTTAACCAAGCGAAACTCAATAAACAGTTTGTTTTTTGTTTTAACTTGAAAACTATTTCGTTGTATTTTTGAAATAAAAACACAATGAAATAGCCCAATAACAAGTAATACTTTCCAATACTAACATTCAGTTTTAGGCGTAAATTAATCAAGCCTGTTTAGCACAAGATGTATTGTAAAATAGCCCCTTTTAAGATTGTAATTTCGATTGCCAATTTGCAATAGTTAAGCAAACTGAGATCGAAGCAGATGACACAACACTTGATTTTTAATGCAATCTAAAACAATCACAAATTAAAAAAGCGGAAACTAACAGCTTAATAGTGCGCATACGCGTTTACACATTTTCAAACTTATTCAAATATCCCTATAAGCCACTGAATTATAATCAGTTTATAAAGCTACCCATAAAATCAAAAACTGGCTAAACGAGCGTGCGTGTTATCCCTTTTACCCACAGCCTCTTATCTCAGTACTGTGAATACTCCTGAATTCAAGTCCGAAGTGCGACACTTTTCATTTCAAGCAACTAAGCACATTTCTTTAAAAACTACCGCTGGTTGCTTGAACCCTAAACACTTTTTCGGACGATGGTTTTTTCTATCATGAATTGACGACGTAAATTTAGGCTATTAGAGACCGGTTTTTACGTTGAGATAGCGATCAGAGAAGCAAGGCGAGTGCCTAGAATAAGGTCAAGCGGCTATCTAAAAAGTAACGTCGAAAGGTGATATTTACGCTGTTCAAAGTGGTGAGATGAAAGTCAGGTCAAAGCCCTTTTTGAAGTCGTGTTTCTGGCTACATGATATTATTAGGGTCAGATGAAAATAAATCTTTATTTTCATCTGACCCTAATTGTTAACACAAAATTAAACGTCTTTTAGAGCGCTTGCAGCCGAGCTGTTAACAGGACAGATACCGTTAAAACTAAGAAAAAACAAAGACTTAGCATGCCTACCTATAAGATGAATCAACTGCTTTTCATAAATGCTAATTTGGAGCCAAAACAAATAAATACCACTCCCGTGACCGCGTTTAACCACTTTTTGAAACGCACATTATTCGCCATACTTTTCACCCGTGACAACATAAGTACCATTAGAGAAAACCAGATTAAATTCACCATAGAATGAATCGTCACCAAAGCGTACGCCGTTAACGGACTGTCGTTTACAGTGAGAAATTGTGGAAAAGCCGCCAAGTAAAACATAGAAGCTTTAGGGTTAAGGGCATTGGTGAAAAAGCCTTCTATAAAAGCGCCTCGTATTGATTGGCTTTTTTTGACCGTCTGAGTTGGTTTAACAGCATCAAGACGCTTAGGCTTGAATGCCCCTATCAATGCTTTAATACCAATCCAAATAAGATACGCCGCGCCACACAGTTTAAAAACAAGAAAGGCCTCAGCAGATTGAACCAATAACAAAGAAATGCCAAAAATAGACAGGGTTCCGTGCACATAAAAGGCGGCGAAAAATCCCCATACATTCGCAAACCCCGCCTTTTTTCCGGACAACGGCACCGTCTTGGCAATCAGAAAACCATTTGGCCCAGGAGAAATAACCAGTAAAACCACAACGACCATAAAGGTAAATAGACTATGGGCATCCATAATAGAAATCTCCAAAGATTGACTGAAATGGTAAAGAACAGAATATTAACAGGACAGGCATCATTAAAACCAAGAAAAAACAAAGGTTTAGTACACCGACCCTACAGACTTTCTTCTCTTTAAAGGAAAGAGCATATTAATAATAGAAAAGTTCAAAATCTACAAAGAGAAATCGACTAAGCCACTGTTTTTATTAAGTTATATGCATGCCTGTCTTGGACTCTCCCATTCTACAGTCTCAACGCTAAGCTAAAACATCACTTTAGCGGTCGATTTGGAGCGCCTTGTTAGGTGATTTTTGGAGGGTTAAATATATCTAGGTGTTCCATCATGCTCACCTTCTTTGCTATTTTTTTACAGCCTACAAAAATTTTATGCTCCTTGCATCCCTTAAACACATTCCCACGATTATTTAGTATTGATCGGGTTATAGGGTCTTTGTACTTTGGCTTTACTGCCAGTAATTTGTCCAAGCCATTACTAACCAGAAAATAGCTAATCCATGAAATAAGGTATTTATTCCTTTCTTCCTCTTCTGACAGCGTAATCAAGTACTCCTCTAGGTAATCAACGATGATTTTTTGATGATATAACCCGAAATCGCTTTTAAGAATGTTTTCTAGAATGGCAATAATCTTAGGAAACGCCTTTACCCTTAATGTACCAAGCATGATTAGCATGCTTATAACCTTTTGGAGATTAAAAGTTCCTACCTTTATTTTAAGCTTACCATTTTTATCCACTATATCAGCCAAGAAACGTTCTATTACACCCGTTCCACTACATTCTTTATCTATTTGAATGGTTGCTAAATAGAGCTCCCTAAATTCTTTCCATGTATATGACTTTTTCTTTGAAGGATGAATGGCGTGATACTTTGAAACCCATTCCCTGAAAAGGCCATTAGGTAGTGTCGATATAGATGTTTTCTCGTCGCTCAACTCTAAATTAAACTCTTTAAGCGAAGCCTGTAGATATTTTATAATCCGTTTGGAGTCAGCTTCAGATTTTGTCAGTATCCTATAGTCGTCTTTAAAGCGAACGGCTTCACAATCTATTTCGGCGGCATTTATTAGCTTTGAGAAATGGATGTCTACAGCGGACGCAACTATTTCAGCAATTACATCCGAAACAACAGGGCCGATTGGAATGCCGTTTGTACACCCGTCACTAGCATTTTGAAACAATCTATCTAATCTATTGCCGAGCAATTTATAGTTGTGCATATTGGCAGGCTTTCGTATGAACTTCTTCCCGTGAATTGCCCATGCAATACTATGTGTATATATTGATGGGTAAAAGCTCTTGATATCAGCTTTAACAATATGGCTGTATTTATAAGCTTCAGATGTAATGTCATCATCTATCATTCCAATAAATTCATATATCATGCGGCCACTACGTAAGTAGCCAACACGACCAGGAGTTCTTGAGTCTATCGGAATAGGAAAAGTATATGATGTAACTTGGCTGGCTTTGGGAACCATTGCCTCGACGATCGTCAGCCAATTAGTCGAGATGTGATAAGCAATATCATTATGTATTTCTGGATGAATAAGTCCGAAATTTCTATCTGTATATTCGGTTTTTGGAAAATGAACGTTAAGGCATTCAGTGCGTGGGACTTTATACTTTTTCCCTCCCCCCGTAACCTTAGTATAAACCTTCGGTTTATTCGGTCTCTTATCAACAACGAAGCATGGAGGCAAAACGTAGCTTTCGGGAAAATATCCTCTCTCACAAAGCCAGTGATATACATCTACTTTCTTTAGCGTCCTTGCGAGCTTCTTCGTAGCTTTCCTATGTTCTGTTATTGGATTACTCAAATGCATCTCCGTTGCTTATTCATATTCCTTTCACCTAACGAGGCTGTAGAATTACTCCAACAGCCAAATTCAATTAAAAAACGAGTCTCTGAGCTCCACCCTAAGCGCTTTTAGCGTACTAGGTAATGCATTTCGACCCCATAAAAAAGGCTATTTTTCTAAATAAAGAGTAATTCTACAGCCTCAACGCCTTGCTAAGCGGACTAAAATGGTTGGTTATAATCGCGAAGCAATGACCAACTGTTTTAGTTCCGTTTAAGCAACTTGTTAGCAATATGTTTAATAAACGACTTGCTCTTCCAATAAGCTTAGTTCTTTTTCATCTAATTCATCAATATCAGCATCAGCAACTTTCAATACTATTTTATCAATTTCCTCCGCACTTATATTTAACTTATTCACTTTTTCTAAAAGCAATTCAAAATGAGAGTTTTTAGTCATCAGATTAAACACCGCTTCTGTTTTTTCATCATCGTTAATATCAACTTGATCCATTTGATCCATTTGATCCATTTGATCCATTTGATCCATTTGATCCATTTGATCCGTCACAGCCTCAAATTCATTTTTCATTAGAATTGAAGAATATTGAATACATTTTTTAATTATTTCTTTCTCGTCTTTTTTGTATGCTTTTATTATGAAAGCACACAAGCTAACATTTGCATTAAATTTTAAATCTAAATACTTTTTCAATATGAGTCTTGAAATTGAGAGTATATGAAACGCATTAGAGAAAAATACGTTCTTGAAGTCAAAAGAGCCTGCATCAGTTATTATGTCAAACATACAAAACGACGCAAACACTTGTTCACTTTGAGTTTCTTTATTAAAGATAGTCTCGTAAAGTCCATCTTTGTTTTCCTTGTAAGATGTAAATATCAAATCAAGACCATTACTTTCTCGTCTCATTGTTGCTTCAAATACCGAAACTGGCTTTGAAAGCCAGAATGCTAAATGTGCTGATGCAACAATATTATTTGGTACTTTAATTACACCCTTCGGTTTCTTTCTAAACTCACCGGACCTTTTTTCATACCAAATATTGGTACCATAAAAATAATTTTGAATTTTTGTTTGAAGCGGGTCAGTAGACCAAAAATCTCTCTCAGAAACTGGGTTTTGTGAGTTTGTAAACTTAGTAACTTTTAAATCGAAGTCCTTACCACCTGACTTTAACAAACGAAGAGTAATTCTAGCTTCGGCATCAATAATTTCACGCTCTTCCAGAGTTGCTTCGGAATAAGCAAGATATATCGAATATGCAGTTTGGGCGCCGTTAATAATTTGTAGACCTGTGACTTGAAATGATTCTGCCTGACTATTAATTCCAGGAATCGCCTTAGTAATTGCAGTTATACCATTATTATAATACCAGAAACTTGATGGATCATTTTTCAAAGAATTTACTATTTCATTGTTTATTTTTGATGATACAAGTGGGTTTCTTACATTTTTATCAAACAAAGAAACACCGTATCGCTGGACTAGTTCATATATAGTTTTTGGGAGTATGTTGAATACATGTGCAGGGTAAGGCTTATCAACTTTAAGTAAATTACGTTCATCATCTTGAACAATTGAGAGAGTAATCTTTTCAAATTCTGGCGAGTATACTTTTTCTAAAGGGTTTGGAGGACTACTTTTTTTAAAGTTACGATCGATGTAATCTAATTTTAACCGTTTTATATCAAAACAATCGACAGTAACCTTACCACCAAAGCAACTCTCAAAGGATTTTATATTTGCATTCGATTCAACACAGTCATTTTTTAGAGTTAAGTATAGAACTTTGACTTCTCCATTGCCTTTAACATGCGCTAATAAATCACGGTAACGACTGTTAAATTTTTCATTTGTCGTATTTTCTTTATCACCTCTAAGAATGCTTTGTACATCAGATAAATAAGACTTTAAAACTTCATTTTCAAATTGACCATCGCAGTTACCAATACTATTCCACTTAGACTGCACTAAATAAAATACTTTATCACCTTGGCTATTTTCCATGTCTAAAATTATGTCGCATGAATGGTCGCCATGACCATCAGTTATATACTCGTCAACATGTGAAATTTTTGAATAAAAATTTAAAAACCAAATAAGAAAAGCATATGATTTTCTTTGCTCATCTTGCTTTAACTTTTGAGTGAGTCATCGAATTTTTCTGTTATTTTCAATAAATCTTGATCTAACAGCTCATAGAAGTCTTGATTTTTCACGTTTACTCCAATTGTAAATTGTAAATTGTAAATTGTAAGATTAAATATTGCTAACAGCTTAATAGTGCGCATTTACACATTTTCAAACTTATTCAAATATCCCTATAAGCCACTGAATCAGAATCAGTTTATAAGCATATTCACAAAACCAAAAACTGGCTAAACGAGCGTGCGTGTTATCCCTTTTATCTCAAGCCTATTATCTCAGTACTGTGAATACTTAATCATTGATCTTAAAGCGGTTTTTAATTTTATGCCAGTGTAAACGGTCAAAATACAGTCATTTAAAATGGCTAAATGAGCAAGCAATAGGCTGGTTTAAAAATAATCTTTCTACTTATTGGTTTTTTCTATCATGAATTGACGACGTAAATTTAGGCTATTAGAGTCCGACTTCTGCGTAGAGATTGTGATCAGAGAAGCAAGGCGAGTGTTTAGATCAAGGTCACACGGCTGTCTAAAAAAGCAACATCGAGCGGTGATATTTCCGTCACTCCGAGTGGTGAAGTGAGAGTCAGGTCAAAGCCCTTTTTGAAGCAGTGTTTCTGGTTACGAGAGGCTCGTAGGTCAAAAAGGGGTTCGACCCTTTAGTCAGTAAAACGATTGAAGTAAAGCCCATAAAAACCAAAGAAATGACCCCATCTTCCCCTTGAAGAAAAAAGGGGAAGAAACTCGTGCTCGTATTCATAGAGTATTTGCGGCAACAAATCCTTGTGAAAGCGTTGCTTTCATTGCCAAATTCCCGTCGTTCCTCCGTTCATGCAGACCTACGATTGGGTAAGCTCAACCGGTGTTTTCGATGAGGTAGGCGGCAGTTTCGAAGAGAAACGCCGGCTGAGCAGGCTGAGCTGGTTCTAGCTGAGGTGCCGGATTCCCGACATTGCTCGGTTCATGATGGCCTACGTTTAGGTAAGCTCAACCGGCATCGCTAACAAGACAGGCACAGTTAAATCTCTTAAATAACAATAATTTGGCGTATAAAGCTAGCTTCGCCTCTTTTTTTCACGCGAGAAAGCAAAGGTTAAACCTAGCAAACAATGATAAGGCAACCGAAAACCTAACTTGCTGTATTTATTAGTTTTTATACATGCCTGTCTTAGTTATTTCTTAGCACCCAGCGTTTATCAAGCAGGCAGTACTGTTGCAGTCTACTAATAACACTTCTTAATACTGGCCCTGATACGTGGCTTCGAGAAACCAAACAGCCCACCATAGTGAACCAACCATCGTATTCATGCGAAATGGGTAATGAAATAACATCGCCATTTTTAATGTATTGATGAGCCAGTAACTCTGGAACAACAGCCCAGCCTACATTTTTTTTAACCAATTCAACCAAAGCCATGTGGCTATTTGCGTACCAAGCGGTAGAGCTGATTTTATAACTGAACCAAAGCTCCTTTTTTTGAGCACTGCGGTGCACGCATTGTCGATGGGTCTTCAAATCGGTTTCACTGACCAAATCCAAAGCCGCGAGTGGATGTATTGGAGAGGCTATGGTTAAAAATCGAGCATTTCCCAAGGTAAAAAAGTCCATATCAACTTTTAGTTCACCATCAACATAGACAATGCCGGCATGTGCTTCACCAGATCGAATTAACTCTTCTACATCAAAAGTAGAGGCGATAACGATCTCAAAATTCGTGGTGGGAAATTGCTCCGCTAAAGGCGAGAGTATCTCAATGAGTTCATCATTAATCACACTGTCGTCTATCGCAACGATCAATTCATGCTCATAATCTTTGTCTAATGATTCGACCTTTTGGTCGAAATATTTTTGCTGGTGCAGAATGGATTTCGCTATTGGCAGGAGTGCACTCCCCTGCGACGTTAAGCTTAGGGTGTTTTTTTCACGACTAAACAAATTTTGGTTAATGGCAATTTCAAGGTTAGAAATGGCCTGGCTTACACCAGACTGAGCACGTTTTAATTGACGTGCCGCCGCCGAAAACGACCCTGCCTCACACACAGCGACAAAAATTTTTAACTGCTCAAGACTATACATACTACCCACTCATGCTAAATCAGTCACTTAGGCTATCACTATTCGTGATGGATTTTAACTTTATTGTCAAACTAGAATCGCTATACTCACACCACCTACAGAGTGTAGGTGTAGCCATTTTTGAAAAAGAGAAAGTTTGATTATGAAACCGATAGAGCGCATTTTCCATGCGATATTATTTGAAGTATTAGCCGTTGCCTTGGCCGTTATTATATTGACCACCTTCACCAACCACCATGCTGGCTCACTATCAGGAACCATGATAGTTGTAGCAACCATCGCCATGATGTGGAATTTTATCTATAACTGGTTCTTCGATCGTATTTGCACTGGTGATAAAACACAGCGCTCACTCGTATTACGAGTTGTTCACACCATAATATTCCAAGCGGGTTTATTGGTTGTTACCATTCCTGTTATCGCATTCTTACTAGAAATTAGTTTGAGGGAAGCACTGATAATGGATATCGGCGTGACCATCTGTATCACACTTTATGCGTTTCTATATAATCTGATCTATGACCACACCAGAGCATTTATTGTTCAGCAGCGTGTCATCGTCAATTAATCGAAAAAACACAGGGAATTAACCTAAAAAGTTAACTCCCTGTGTTTATTGGCTTTTATACATGCCTGTCTTACTTAGCTCCTGTCTTACTTAGCTCTATCATGAACCACCTAACTAACTGCCTTAATTTTGGCCATTAGATTTTGTTTTTAGTGTTGCGATTGTGATCAGAGAAGCAAAGCAAGTGTTTAGATCAAGGCCAAGCGGCTATCTAAAAAAGTAACATCGAACGGTGATATTTACCTTATTCCGAGTGGTGAGGTGAAAGTCAGGCCAAAGCCCTTTTTGCAGCCGTGTTTCTGGCTAGATAAGACCTATAGGGTAAGAAGGCGTTCGACCCTTGAATCACTATAAAGACTTCAAAAAACTTGAATCACGTGAAGCTTCATAACGGTGAGCGTCGGTTAAACCCTACCTAGTCGTCGTTTCCAAAAACGATAAAGTCTTTTATTTTTTCATAATGTCAGTGCAAAAGGGCCTTTAAAAGTGATCAATTACACGCAACTAGGTGGTACCACGCAAATTAATATGGATAAAAGATACAAGCCAAATCAAGGCCTCTGGTGATGTGGTATTGCTCGGCGGCAACTTAACACTACACCTAGGCGATTTTCACTCTAAAGCGGGCAAACAATATGTATTAATTAAGAGCCGTCAACTGTATCGCCGCTTTTCCCATGTGCCTTCCGCTCTGTCTGCAATGCACAAATAATAAAGTGATTACTACCTTTCACTAAACCCACATTTTAGCCCTTTCTTACCAACGTTAACGAATGACTCATCAATATTGATGAGTCATTTTCTTATCAATAAAAAGACCACACTCTAAAAAAATAAATATAAATGATTTGCATTAGCGCTACCGTTATATAAAATACGTCGGCTTAAAAAGACGTCATACAATGCAAAATCATGGTGGGTTGGTGAATGATAGAGTCGAAAGAACTAGGGTTTAATGTTGAGGGCCGAGCTCTACTAGCCGACTTTTCAATAACCTTTGAGCCAGGAAAAATCTATGCTTTAGTGGGTCACAATGGGTCAGGTAAATCCACACTTCTTAAATTACTCGCTCAGCAGCAAAAGCCAACCCATGGTCGGATTCTTTTGAATGATCAAGCCATTGAATCATGGTCACCTAAAAAATTCGCCCAACAGGTTGCCTACCTTCCTCAGCAAACACCCGCAACAGACAGTTTATCGGGCAGAGATCTAGTCAGCTTTGGTCGTTACCCATGGCATGGCTTGCTTGGTCGTTTAAACAAGCAGGACCATCAATACATAGACGAGGCCATGGCGTTAACCGATACTCAGGATTATGCAGATCGCTTAGTAGATACCTTGTCTGGTGGCGAACGCCAGCGTCTCTGGCTTGCCATGTTACTGGCTCAACGCTCTCAATACTTACTACTCGACGAGCCTCTCTCTGCTTTAGATATTGCCCATCAAGTGGACATGCTCAATCTGATCAAAAAGCTCAGCCAAAAACTCAATCTAGGCGTGATTCTTGTTATCCATGATATCAATATGGCTGCACGTTTCTGTGATCATATCGTCGCGCTTCACAGTGGCAAGATGATTGCCTCTGGCTCAGTCGAGAGCCTATTTACCCCGCAGACATTAGAAGACATTTACGGCATCAATATGCACATCATGGATCACCCCGCTGGGTATCCAGTAGCCATGCCTTATTAGCTAAGCAGGAAGTTATGAAACGTACCTTTTCTTATCTACTCATATTGCTTGCCACGTTAACAACTCCTTTTGCCAGCGCACAAGAGCAAAAAATAAAAGTGGTCGCTATTGATTGGACGCAGATCGAAACATTATTGGCCTTAGGTATTCAGCCCATTGGTGCAGCGCAAGTAGCAGATTACAACGCTTGGGTAAAATCCCCTACTATTCCAGCAAGCACGGCAGATTTGGGCCTACGCACTCAACCTAACTTAGAGCGCTTATCTGAATTAAAGCCAGAGCGTATTTTTATTTCCCCAATGTTTCAGTCACTTGTACCCCAGCTGTCTCGAATTGCACCTGTCACCAGCATTGCTCTACATAAAAAGGGCAATGTGTCTTGGCAAACCCTAAAAACCTATACACGCACCATTGCCAAAGACACAAACAAAGAAGGTGCTGCAGAAGCACTCATCCAATCCGCTCAAAGCAAACTAGCCGAATTGACGGCACAAGTACCAGCCAATGCAGCACCATTACTGATGGTGCAATTTATGGATGCTCGCCACGTTCGCGTATTTGGTAATAACAGCATGTATAAAATTGCCGCTAATCAAATCGGTTTAAAAAATGCGTGGCAAGGCAACACCAACAGCTGGGGGTTTTCTTTAGTAGGTATCGATAAGCTGCTTGGTATAAAAGGGCAAATTGTTGTAATAGAACCTTTGCCCGCTGGAGTGATGCATAATTTACAGCAAGACGCATTTTGGCAATACCTGATCACACAAACAGGTCACCCCATGTTGACCATCCCGCCTGTATGGAGTTTTGGCGCCATTCCTTCAACGGTACGCTTTGCGACCTTGTTAACCGCCGCACTTAATAAGGAAGTAAAATAATGCGCATTCTCCCTCTGACACTGATGGTTATTCTTGCTGCGCTGGTTGTCTTGTTGATGGGGTCACACTTGTCCAGCGCTGGCGCATTAAATGGACATTTCATAAACCCATTCTATACCGATTGGCATTCAAGTGATTCAGTAGAATTGACGCTAACTTGGTGGCCTCGCCTATTCAGCACCATACTTTGTGGCGCAGCCTTAGCCGTCGCGGGGGTACTTATGCAGCAAGTGCTGCGTAACCCAATCGCTTCACCATCGACTCTAGGTGTTGCCAGTGGTGCAAGCTTCAGCTTAATGCTAGCAACACTTTACGCACCAAGCTTAATCGCTTTTTCTCATAGCTTAGTCGCCTTAGCAGGTGGTCTTATTTCCATGGGTCTGGTGTTTGCTTTGTCATGGCGCCGCGCGCTGTCTCCCACTGTCGTGGTGATTGCGGGACTGGTGATCAATTTGTATTTCAGCGCCTTCAGTACTGTTTTGCTTATGCAAAACCAAGAAAAACTCTCTGGCTTAATGATCTGGGGTGCTGGCTCTTTAGTGCAAACAGGTTGGGGGAACGTTAATTATCTATGGCCACGTATTTTAGCAGCGGTGCTCATTGCGTTTATCTTCCTCAAGCCTTTGAGCTTATTAGAGCTCTCTGAGTCTGGAGCGAAAAGCTTAGGTGTGTCGCTTACCAAGTTACGCTTTATCTGCCTTGGCTTAGCGGTTCTGCTCACCTCTTGGGTAGTCGCCAGTGTCGGTGTCATTGGCTTTATTGGCCTTGCCGCTCCAGCCATCACCCGCTTAATGGGCGTTCGTCGCCTCGTACCAAAGCTCATCACCTCTATGATACTAGGGGCACTGTTACTGACTCTGACGGATTTATTGATTCAACGGCTCCCCGACATGATGTCGATGGTGATTCAAACTGGCGCGGCAACGGCCGCTCTAGGCGCACCATTAATGCTGTGGCTACTGCCTAAATTAGCGATACGCCATCAGACACAAACAGAAACTGTGTTAACACGACACAATAACCATATTAGCCGACTCAGCAAGTCTTCAATCTTATGGACTTGTGGCGCTCTAGTGATCGGTTTTTGCGTATTTTCAACCCTTTCCATACAGACAGATGGCTGGCAATGGCTGGTGTTGAATGGCGATTGGTCGATGCTTGAATGGCGTATCCCTAGATTAGTGGCCGCTTTATTAGCAGGTGTGATGCTTGCCGTTGCTGGTACTATTATTCAGCGGTTGAGTGGCAATCCAATGGCCAGCCCTGAAGTCATCGGCATCAGCTCCGGTATCGCCATTGGCTTAATTGTCACCATTTATACTGGACTTGCCACCAGCACCATGGGGCTGTATTTTGGGGGATTAATTGGTGCTCTAGTGACCATGGGTATCATTATCTTACTGAATCATAAATCTGGTTTTCAACCGGAGCGAGTGCTGCTAACTGGTGTTGCTATTACCGCCTTAATGAATGCAGTACAAACGCTTATTTTAGCAGGCGGTGATCCTCGTAGTTATGCCTTCCTAGCTTGGCTATCGGGCTCAACCTATTATGTGACATCCAATACTTTACTGCCTCTAGCAATTGCCACTATTGTCTTTGTGTGCCTTGGTTTTTTACTGAGTAAATGGCTGGATATTCTTCCCTTAGGGCAAACAACAGCTCAATCGCTGGGAATGAAAGTGTCCCACACCAGACTGTTACTGCTTTTACTGGCGGCCTGCCTAACGGTGGCCGCGACATTAGTCGTTGGCCCCTTAAGCTTTATTGGTCTAATGGCACCACACCTAGCTCGCTTATTTGGCTTTAGTAAAGCGCGAGAACATCTTATCGCTTCGATGCTTATGGGGGGGCTATTAATGCTGCTGTCTGATTGGCTGGGCCGACAATGGCTCTACCCTCAAGAAATTCCTGCTGGCATGGTGGCGTCTATCATTGGTGGCCTCTACCTCATGTGGGGCTTACGCAGACTTTAATCGAGGTCTTTGCACAGCAAAGGTCTCTAATTTTTATCAAACTTATGTAAATCCCCCTTATGAAAGAAAAAAATAAGGGGTATGATATACATCAAATGATAATGATAATCGAAATCAAAACTATTTATATAATGGATATGGAATGAAGTTACTGATTCAACTCGCTGATAAGCAAGGCAAGTCTCTTATTCTGGTGATCTTGCTGAGTATGGCAAGCGCACTACTTACCGTTGGTGTCATTGCTTTTATTCAATACAAATTACTCAATCAACAGGGTCTAACCAACAGCGTATTATGGCAGTTTGTCGCGCTACTTATGGTGCTGCTAGTGACAGCCAGCGTGGCTCAAATCGCCTTACATAAACTAGGCCATCAGTTTGTTTATAAAAAACGCTGCCAGCTAATCAAAAAACTCATTAATACCGATATTGAACAAGTCGAAAGTATCGGTAGTGCTCGCTTACTTGCCTCGTTAAGCACCGATATCCGTAACGTGACCTTTGCTTTTGTTCATTTACCTGAGCTTATTTATGGTGTGGTGCTTTGCCTTATTGCACTTTGCTATCTCGCTTTTTTATCCTTGCCTCTGTTTGGTGTTAGCTTATTACTCCTTTCTCTAACTGGCCTATTCGGCTTTGGTTTAGTCAGCAAGATCACTCATCACATTAAGCAAGTACGAGAGTATGACGACAAGCTCTATCAAGACTACCAATCCTTTATCGAAGGACGTAAAGAAATTTCGCTAAATCCTGGTCGCGCTAAACGCTATTTTAATGACGAATTTAATCAACACGCCAAACACTACCGCGACCAAGTTACACGCGCAGATATCCTAAATGGCTTTGCGGGAAACATGGCCAACACCATTGTACTTGCACTCATTGGTTTAAATTACTATCTCGCCCTTGGGCTTGGCTGGGCCAGCTTTGAAGTCGCCTCTTCGTTTGCTTTGATCATTTTGTTTATGCGCACTCCGCTTATGTCAGCGATTGGCTCTTTGCCTACCTTGGTGACAGCCAATATCTCTATACAAAAACTAGAGGCGCTGTCATTAAGCCAAAACGAATCACTCATTGAGCAGCAAGAAGTGTCTTTGCCCTTTGAACAGCTCAATCTACACCAAGTGGTTTACCAATACCGACCTGATGGCGATGACAAACCCTTCCAAGTGGGTCCTATCGACTTTTCTATTAAACAAGGAGAAACCGTCTTTATCATTGGCGGTAATGGCAGTGGTAAATCCACTTTCGCCAACCTATTAACAGGCCTATACCGCCCGCATTCAGGGCAAGTTTTTCTTAATAATCAGCCTGTTTCGTTAGAAAAATGGCACGAATATCGTTTGCAATTTTCGGCCGTATTCAGTGACTTCTACCTGTTTCATCAGATCACGGATGGCCATGGCGACAATGTGAACGACGCTGAGATAGATGAATGGATGACACGCTTAGAAATGGCACACAAGGTCTCTCATCAAGCAGGAAATTTATCCGATACTCGTTACTCCCAAGGGCAACGTAAACGCCTTGCTTTACTCATGGCCGTCATGGAAAAACGCGGTTGTATATTGCTAGATGAATGGGCGGCCGATCAAGACCCAAGATTCCGCAAAACCTTCTACCGAGAGCTATTGCCGCTCTTAAAAGAGCGCGGTGTCACCATTATCGCCATTACTCACGATGATAAGTATTTCGATGCGGCAGATCGTGTTTTCAAAATGGACCTTGGGCAACTCACTGAGCTTAATACAAACGACCAAAGCCACGCACTTTCAAGCATCGTTTTTTAGTTGTTTTTTTAATAAACCGTTTTAAACCAAAGTAGCAACACAAAGATCAGTTGAGGATTTTATGAGTATTGATAACCCAAACACAGAGTTTACTGTCGTCATCAATGATCAAGAACAATACAGCATTTGGCCAACCTATCACGCCGTACCAAAGGGATGGGAAGAAGCCGGTATTGTTGGCAACAAAGAACATTGTCTTGCCTATATCAAAACCACATGGACAGACATGAGACCAAAAAGCCTAAAAGACGCATTACTTAGCGAATAAAAGGCGCCAACTTACTAGCCTCATGGCGCCATTTTTGTTTCTCATATATTACAGGTAGTTATTATGTCAGTTGACGATCTCTATAAAGCTCCGGCATCAGGTCAATATCACCCTCTTTCCGCTTCCCAACAACGCTTATGGATGTTCCATCAATTAAAACCAAACAGCGTCGCCTACAATAATGGCGGCCTACTGTGGTTTGACGATGATCGCCTTGATATTAACCGTCTGTTCGATGCACTACAGCACATGCTAAATGAGCATCCAGCGCTTACTATGATCTTTGATGATAGCACTGGCACCCCATTACAAAAGCACGATGAATCAAACTACCAGATAGAAGTCAAAGATATTTCTTCTTATGACGACCCTATTGCTTGGCTTGAGAAAGAAACCAAACAGGTATACATACAACCTTATCAGCTCGTGAACGCCAAATTGCTTAGGCTTCACCTGTACAAAATTAGTGAAGGACGTTTTGCCGCGTTACTTGCGGCTCATCATCTTATTATTGATGCCTGGACCTTACAGCTATGCTGTAAATCTATTTTGTCTTACTTAACAAACAAACCAAATAACACACTCAAAGGGACGGACTATCTCACTTTTGCAGCGAATACAGCATCGGATGAGGAGATTGAGAGATCACGTAGCGAATGGCAATCATTAGGATTAATGTCTGACGAGCCGCTACAAATACCTAGCTTAACAAGGTCAACGGATGTTAGTTATACCGCTGGACACGTCGAAAGCAGCTTAAACCAAAAAGAAAAAGTGGCTCTTAGCCACGCGGCAAAATCCCTTGGCATAACGCGTTTCGAACTGTTGTCTAGTGCTTTGCTGCTGACCTTATCTCAGTATGGAAATCACTCTCACCCCTCGGTTGTGGTTCCGACACTAAATAGGAACAGTAAGAACCGACGCACCGCTGGTTTTTTTGTTAGCAACTCATTGCTTGGTCTTCCACTAACGGCCACTACGACATTGCAAGAGATAACCCAAACGGTAAAAACAAAACTGTCGCAGTCTGTGGCTTTTTCACACCTCTCAGCCGAACAGCTTTGCGGCCAGCAATCGCTACCAAGCTATGCATTTAACTACCGAACCCATGGTGAAGGGCTAGAATTAACCGCAAACCATTATCGTCTTGTATTTGAAGAGTTTCCCGTTGTAGAAACCCCCTTTGAACTGGTTTTAGATGCCATCAGCAGTACTGATCTAACCTTACGCTTCGTCTACGCCAAAGAAAAATTCTCAGCAGACTTTATTGAGCGCTTCATTGCCAGCTATAAAAAAACACTACAGGCAATCTGTTTCGCTCCAAGCAGTAAAAAAGCCAACCTCAACCTATTGTCCGAGCAAGAAAGTACATGGCTCGATCAGGTATCAGGGCCTAATGAAGAATGGAAAAACACGTTATTCTGTGACTTACTCTCGCAACAAGCGCAATTACAGCCAGATCATATTGCCCTACAACATGGCAAACAAACGCTTACCTATCGTCAACTGGATCGTCAGACAAATCAGCTAGCCCATTACTTTATTAACAATGGCGTTCAGCCGGACTGCGTTGTTGGCGTGATGATGGAACGCGGCATTAGCATGTTCGTCGCCATGATCGGTATTCTAAAAGCGGGGGGGGCCTTTTTACCGTTAGACCCTGATTACCCAGAACAGCGCTTACGCTTTATGCTAGAAGACAGTGGCGCTTTGTTCCTAATGACACAATCGTCTCTGTTAGAAAAAGGCAATTCTCTGACTCAACGCTCGGTAATTGCGTTGGAATCTCTCGATCTTGAGCATTTTCCTGACGTCGCCCCGACGCTGAATCTACAGCCGCTAAATCTCGCATACTTGATTTATACCTCAGGCTCGACAGGCACTCCAAAAGGGGTGGCGGTCGATCATCGCGGTTTAAGCATGCATGTGCAAACTATTGGACAACGCTATGGCATGACGCCAGACGACACCGAGCTGCACTTTGCCTCTATCAGTTTTGATGGTGCTTTAGAGCGCTGGACCGTCCCTCTTGCATTTGGCTCTCGGCTTATCATTCGTGATCAGGCGCTTTGGACGCCGGAGCAAACGACTCAGGTGTTATGTGAGGAACAAGTAACCATCGCTTGCTTCCCACCAAGCTATGTCGGTCCTCTCTTGGATTGGATAGAAAAGGGTGATTGGCAAAAAGAGACGCAGCGCCCATTAGCATTACGCTCAATTACCTTAGGCGGCGAAGCCTTTACAAAAGAGACGTTTGAACGAATTCAACGAGTGATCGCTCCGCCTAGAATCATTAATGGCTATGGCCCCACCGAAACCGTAGTGACGCCCTTGATCTGGAGTGCCTACCCGAACGACTCACTAAAAAGCGCCTATGCACCGATTGGTACAGCGGTAGGCGCTCGCAAACTCTATGTATTAAATGAAGAGTTACAACGCTTACCAGTCGGTTCCATTGGTGAGTTGTACATAGGCATGGAAGAAGGCCTCGCTCGGGGCTATTTTAAACGCCCTGACCTAACCGCCGAACGCTTTCTACCTGACCCTTTTGCCAACAACGGCGAGCGCATGTATCGCACAGGGGATCTTGTTCGTTTTACCCATGATGGCATTGTCGAATATTTTGGACGAGCCGATCAGCAGGTGAAAATTCGTGGTTTTCGTATCGAGTTAGGTGAAATTGAATCTCGCCTACAAACCTTATCCAAGGCACGATTTTGTGCCGTGATGGCCCATGAATCACCTACAGGGAAAAAATTGGTTGGCTATGTTCAAACGGATGCGTCACAACAAGAAGCCGCATATTGGCTGGAAGATTTAGCACAGCAACTGCCCGATTACATGGTTCCTTCTCAGATTGTCGTAGCGGATAGTCTCCCCATCACACCCGCTGGCAAGATTGATCGCAAAAGCCTAAAAGCGCCACAATGGCAAAACAATAACGACGCTCAACAGCCACTAAAAAACGCCAAACAAGAGCTGCTTGCGTCACTATGGCGAGACCTTCTCAAACTGCCTACGGTTGGTGCCAATAGCCACTTTTTCTCATCCGGTGGCGACTCTATTGCTGCATTACAGCTGGTTGGCAAGTTACGTCAACACAACCTAATGCTGACGCCAAAACAGGTATTCGATCACCCTATCTTAGCGGATATGGCAGAATGCCTGGTGGATAATCAAACTAAAACGGCACAACAAACAGCGCTAATCGGCGCCGTATCGTTACTGCCAATGCAAACTCGCTTTGTGGACCATTATTCATTGAGCTTATGCAATCAGTTCGCGCGTTTTCAGTTGCCTACACCCATTGATCAAAGCGCCCTTAAAAGCGCCTTGACCTCACTGATTCAACACCACGACGCATTACGACTCGCCTTTGATGATAATCAACAAGCGACTTATCTCAATGGGGCGGATGTTGCCTTTCAGTTATACGACAATTCACTCGACAGTAACGCAGTGCAACAGGCCATTGATCCAAAAATAGGACGCCAACTATCACTAGGCGTTCAGGTAGACAGTGGCGAGGCATTGCTTGCCATTCACCATCTCGTCATTGATGCGTTATCTTGGCCCATACTGCTCGACGATCTGATTAACTTATATCAGGGCTTGATAAAAAACCGACCTTATACACTCTCACCTAAAACACACCACCAAGGCGATTGGCATCAAGCGCTAAAATCTTATTCAATGTCCGATCAAGAACGTATGTTTTGGTCAGAGCAACAAGCGCCTATTGCCTTTCCTCATTCCAGAGGTACGGCCAGAAGAGCACAATGGCATCTGAATCAGCAGACGGCACAAGCCCTGTTCAGTAGCACGCAACACTTTGCCAAGCTCGACAAAGAAGCGAGTTTATTAAGCCTTGTGGCTTGCGCTATTGCCGCTCAGCAACAACAAACAACACTACTGATTCATAAAGAAAGTCATGGGCGTTTTGCCGAGGCATTCCAATTAGACTTAGCACGCAGCGTCAATTGGCATACGGCTTTGTTCCCGCAAAAAATCCTCATCAGCGACCAATTAAACGACACGCTGGCACACATAAAAGACGTAGGTCTAGCAGTTCCATCTGGCGGCATAGGTTATTCAGCAGGTGTATTGCAAGGTGCTTGGCATTATGCCGACAGCATCGATGTGTTATTTAACTACCTTGGCAGCGCAACTAAGACCAAGATCACTGACATTCAGCTAAGCGAATTTGGCCTATGGCGACCTGATGATTCACCAAGTGATGCAGCCATCGTCATCAATATTGCAGAAACAGACCAAGGCCTTGAGTTTGCTATTGAACTTGATAATCAGCTTTTCTCGGAGCAAGAAGCCAACAACCTTATCCAATATCTTGAACAGTTTGTTGCAACCATCATTCAGTACTGCCAGCAACATACACCGATTTTGACAACACATGACGCCAAGGGTACGGAGCTTAACCAAACGACGTTAACCACCATTAGCCAATCGCTATCGACAGAAGATGACTCTAGACTACCTGAGAAGATATTGCCTTTATCGACTTTACAACAAGGGCTCTATTTCCACGCTCAGCTATCTAACCAACAACACACTTATGTGAACCAAATCACCTTGCCGATTCGTGGAGCAGAGCCAAGCAAGCTATTAGTCTGCTGGCAAACGCTAATGGAGCGCCATGCCATGCTGCGTTCGACCATTAGCCAAATCGATGGTCAGGCCCATTTATTTGTTTGGCCAGAGCTAACACTCAAGAGTTCCTATCAAGATGAACGACGAAACCAGGCCTTTAATTTACCGCACGCTAAACGTCATTTGATTGAACAAGGCTTCCATTTAGAACAACCTCTAACCACTGACGTGCCAGAACCTTTATGGCGCGTCGATTTAATCCAAACCACTGAGCAAGAAATAGAATGCATCTTCACTATTCATCACGTGTTAATGGATGGGTGGAGCACTGGCATTTTGCTCAATGAACTTTTTGCGCTTTATCAAGGTCATTCTCTGCCTCGTGTGCAACAAGACTTTTCGGATTATCTTGCATGGGTTAGCCAACAAAAGGACACACAATCTGAGCAATATTGGCGTGAGTCACTAAATAAGGTTGATGCGCCAACCTTACTGGCGGATTTATACGGCCAAGCACAATCTAGCCAAGGTTATATTCGCAGCAATGTGGATATTGATGTTACTACCTTAGCAACTTGGCAGAGCAAGCTTAAACATTCTGGTTTAACACTGAACACCTTAATTCAGTCAGCTTGGCTACTAACGCTACAACGCTATACAGGGCAAGATAACCCTGTTTTTGGTAATACCGTAGCAGGCCGCCCTACCGCATTAGCCAATAGTGATGCCATGGTCGGCTTATTTATTAATACCTTGCCAGTCACCAGTGATATCCAGTGGCAACGCAATGTGAAAGACTGGCTGAACCAGCTACAAGATCAAGCTAGTAGCCAAAGAGAATTCAGCCATACCTCCTTGTCTATGGTACAAAACCTCTCACCTCTTAAAGGGGAAAATCTATTTGATACCCTCGTCGTTTTCGAAAACTATCCGCTTGATGACGCGCTGTTTAATCAAGATAGCCACCAAGATAAACTGACGATTGGCGAGCCAGATAGCTATGAGTTCACCCATTATCCTCTGACGTTGGCCGTGCTGCCTAGCGAACAATTACGTATTGTCTTCGCTTATGATTCAGCCTACTTTGATGACGAACAGATTCAAGCGCTACAGGCCACAACGCGGCATTATCTTGAGCAATTGGTTACTCACTTAGAGCAACCTCTTAGCACGATTAACCTGCTCGATAAAACCCAAGAGAACACGCTTCAACAACACAATAAAGCCTCTGAGCCTTGGGATTATTCGCCCTTTACGGAACTGTTTAAAACGCAAGTAAAACAACGACTAAACCACCAAGCCTTAGTCGCTAATCCATTAGAGAATAATGGCAAGCAAGCGGTTGTGTTGACCTACCAAGAGCTGGATCAACAAAGTGATGCATTAGCCGCAGAACTGCTATCACAAGGCATCCAGAGAGAGCAGATTGTGGGCGCTCTTTTCCAGCGTGGCAACGACATGCTCGTCACCATGATAGGTATTCTAAAAGCAGGGGCAGCTTTTCTGCCATTGGATCCATCGTACCCAGAAGATCGCTTGCGCTACATGCTAGAAGACAGCGACGCCTCTTGTGTCATCAGCGATCAACTATCTTTCGAATTGGCTAAAAAAATTGATACAAAAGGCCGTATCATTGGCTTTGACAGCATCAATTTGCATCAAACACTAAGCGAACAACCAACGCTTCTGCCAGACCAATTAGCGTATGTGATTTACACCTCTGGCTCCACGGGCAAGCCAAAAGGCGTGTGTATTTCTCAACTTGGTTTGAGCATGCATGTGCAGACCATTGGTCAACGCTATGGCATGAAACCAGAGGATAGAGAGCTGCACTTTGCCTCCATCAGTTTTGACGGCGCCATTGAACGCTGGACAACGCCTTTAGCATTTGGCTCGACACTGATCATTCGCGATCAACGTCTGTGGAGTGCTCAAGAAACCTGTGACGTGCTAGAAAGAGAAAAGATCACCATTGCCTGTTTCCCGCCAAGCTATGTAGGGCCCTTGTTAGAATGGGTTGAATCCACGACAGAAAAACCTGATCTTGTGGTTCGCTCATGGACACTAGGCGGAGAAGCTTTTACCCGCGACACTTACTATAAATTGCAAAACACCTTACACCCACAGCGTATTATTAACGGCTATGGCCCAACCGAAACCGTGGTGACGCCACTGATTTGGCAAGCGTATGCCGATACACCGCTTAATAGCGCCTATGCGCCAATTGGCACCGCCGTAGGCGCCCGTGACCTATACGTACTCGATAAACACTTACTCCCTGTTCCCTCCGGTGTTTCTGGTGAGCTGTATATTGGCGACGAAACAGGTTTAGCCCGTGGCTATCTTGCCCGTCCTGATTTAACAGCAGAACGCTTTATCCCTAACCCCTTTAGCCAGTATGGCGAGCGCATGTATCGAACGGGCGACCTTGTACGATGGCGTGATGATGGCGTGATGGAATATCTCGGCCGCACAGATGATCAGGTCAAAATACGTGGTTTCCGCATAGAATTAGGCGAAATTGAATCACGCTTACAACAGCTCAGTGGCAGTAGACGAAGTGCCGTTGTCGCCTTTGATGGACTAACAGGCAAAACGCTTATTGGCTACATAGAAAGCACCACAACAACCTTCTCTGAACATACTATCGATTGCAGCGATATTTTACAGAAAATGAGACAAGCGCTGCCTGATTATATGGTGCCCGCTCAACTCATCGTATTAGATTCACTGCCTCTAACGCCTGCCAGTAAAGTCGATAAGAAGCGCTTACCAGAACCCAACTTACAGATAACGCAAACAGAGTTCGTCGCGCCTCAAGGTGACCTAGAAATTCAGCTCGCTAGCGAATGGCAGCACCTCTTCAAGCTTGACCGAGTGAGCCGACAAGACGATTTCTTTGCCCTAGGCGGACAGTCTCTTCTTGCCACTCAACTGGTCGGCCGCTTGCAACAAAGGCATCAAATACACTTGCCACTTCAGGCCGTATTCGATGCTCCGACGCTCTGTGATATGGCATCACGCTGTCAAGCAAACAAAAACGACAGTACACCAATAAAAACCATGCCTCGCTTAACGTACATGCCGGTCAGTACCGCACAAAAGCGCCTTTGGTTTGTTCAAGAGTTGATGCCAGAAAGCTCTGCGTATCATATGCCTTTAGGCATCAAACTCAGCGGGCAAATCGATCACTCTCGCTTAGAGAATGCGTTGCAAGCCTTAATAAATAAGCATGAGATTTTTCGCACCACCTTCGCCCAAGTAGAAGGCGAGCTGATGCAGACGATCCACCAAGATGTGGCTATTCACATTCCTTGCCATCGAGCCAGCGACTTTGCCTCACTTGAACAGCAAAGAGAGCATTGGATTAGTGACCCTTTTGATTTTGCCCAAGCGCCTCTATTGCGAACTTATCTTGTCGAGCATAATTCGAACGAACACGAGCTGCTCTTGGTTATCCATCATATTGTGAGCGATGGTCTCTCCATGCAGGCGCTTATTCAGGAATGGTTCACCCTGTATCAGGATCAAATAAAAGGAATTGAATCAGACGCAGATTCTCAGACAAGGTTAGATTACGCCGACTATGCTTATTGGCAGCAGGATTGGCTGCAATCCTCGCAAGCCAAGCAAGATCTTCTGTGGTGGAAACAGGCTCTTAAAGCCGATATTGAACCACTCATCCTTCACAGCGAAGTACCTAGAGATCCGCAGCAGGTACACGGCAGACGCCACCATTTTGAGTTAAGCAAGCAACAAGTTACACAGATCCAAGCACTGGCCTCGGCTCATAAAACAACAGCATTTAATGTAATGCTTAGCCTTTGGCATGTGTTGATGCACAAATACACAAGCCAGAATGAGATTCGTGTCGGGGTGCCTGTCGCAGGACGCCACCAAACAGAGACACAGAAGATGCAAGGCTGCTTTATTAACAGCGTCACCGTTCCAGCCACCGTGTCGGCTACGGAGACTTTCTCAGACCTACTTAACCAAGTAAAAACCTTTGTTAAGCAAGCTCTTAGCCGTCAGGATGTGCCGTTTGAATCCATTGTGGAAGCTCTGGGCGTTACAGGGAATTTGCAGCACCACCCGCTCTATCAAACAAGCTTCAATTTCCAGCAAATAGCATTGAACGCGCTTCCAACGATAGAGGATGTAGACATCGAATTGTTTGATCCAGGCGTTGTGGGCGCTCAACTAGAATTGAGCCTCGATATCCAACAATTCACTGACTCATCGGCATCGACCGAGAAATGGGCAGGGTTTGTTAACTATGCCGCGCCTGTCTTTGATGAAGCATTTGTCCAATCTCTCATTGAGTATTGGTTACTGCTTTTAGACACGGTATCAGACAACCACCAGCACACCATTGCTGCGCTCACCTTGGTGAATAGCGAATCGTCTCAATCTATTGCGGCATCTAATGCAACCAATAAAGACTGGGGAGGACTACTACCGCCACCTGTCAGCATTATGCAGCAAGCGGCTCTAACACCCGATGCCCCAGCCTTATCCATGGGCACGCAGACCATGAGTTACCAAGAGTTTGACCATAAGGTTACGCAATTGGCTAACTGGCTACGCAAGCAAGGGGTGAAAGAGGAAACCCGCGTTGGCCTTGGCTTACCTCGCTCTATCGATTTGGTAATAGGTCTGCACGCCATCACTCGTGTGGGTGGTGCTTATGTGCCACTGGACCCAAGTTATCCAAAAGATCGCTTAGCTTATATTCTCAACTCAGCCGACGTTTCTATACTCCTCACCGATGAGCAAACGCTTACTCTATGGCCAGACAACCCGAACTGTCGTTATATTGCGATAGACACACTGGATACCAGTAATGAGAGTCTCATACCGCCACCCGTTAATTGGCAGCAAGACCTTGCTCTCTATGTGATCTTTACTTCTGGCTCTACAGGCTTACCAAAGGGAGTCGTAAATACACAGGCGGCGCTGCAAAACCGCCTACAGTGGATGCAAAGCGAATATCAACTCAACGCCTCTGACTGTGTGTTGCAAAAAACGCCGTTTAGCTTCGATGTGTCTGTTTGGGAGTTTTTCTGGCCTTTAATGTTTGGCGCTCGCCTCGCTATCGCACCGCCAGAACACCACCGTCAACCAGAACTGATCCATAACACCATCGTGGAACAAAAGGTAACGACCATCCACTTTGTGCCGTCTATGCTGCATGCGTTTGCAAGCGATACCAATATGGCCGATTGCACCAGTTTAAAACGCATTATCTGTAGTGGTGAGGCTTTGCCAGCAGAATTGGCCGATAACGTGCTCACCACCATGACGTCTTGCGAACTGCACAACTTATATGGACCAACCGAAGCGGCCATTGATGTGAGTTACTGGCAATGTCAGCAACCTGTCGGCAGACGCACGCCCATTGGGCATCCTATTAGCAACATACAACTGCATGTTCTCGATGAATATTGGAATCCGCTACCAGTTGGCATTCCAGGGGAGCTGTATTTGGCTGGCGATGGCTTGGCACGAGAGTACTTAGCGCGTGCAGATCTCACCGCTGAACGATTTGTGCCTAACCCTTTGGGGCAGCCTGGTTCGCGTATGTATCGCACGGGTGACAAAGTATTACGCATGCCAGACGGACGCCTTGAGTATCTTGATCGACTCGATCATCAAGTCAAAATCCGTGGCCTGCGCATTGAGCTTGAAGAAATTGAAAACGTGCTCAATCAACAGGCTTTAGTCGAGGAATCAGCCGTGATTGCCTATGACTACAAGATAGGCACAACAAATGAAAAAACCAGCACTCAACTGGTGGCTTATATCGTGTCTAGCCAATGGACAAATGACAGTGAGGCACAAGTAAAAGCACACCTCGCTGAGCATCTGCCGGATTACATGATCCCCGCGATATTTATTGCGCTTGATGCTATGCCCCTATCGCCAAGTGGCAAACGTGACCGCAAAGCTTTGCCATCGCCTGAGTGGAATCAAGTGCACTACCGCGCCCCAGAATCAGAACTAGAACAATGGTTTGCTAATACTTGGCAGCGTGTTTTAGGGGTCGACAAGGTCGGGCTAGACGACAACTTCTTTGCGCTAGGCGGACACTCTTTACTGGCCACGAAAATCGTCTCACTCGCGCAAAAAGAGCTCGCAGTAGAGCTTACATTAAAAGACTTCTTTGCCGCCTCGTCTTTGCAAGCATTGACGGACAACCTTGAGTCCCACTATCAAAACCAACATGAATCGGAGCAAGAGGAACTCGATGCGATGGCCGCATTGATGGACGACTTGGAAATGTTATGACCGCAAAAAATGACAAAATCGCCTTAGCAAAACGATTTTTACAGCTTGGCGAACAAGAGCAAATTAAGTTCATTAAGCTAATTGACAGTAAAGGGTTAAATTTTGAAAAGCTGCCTATTGTCGCGGGCACCAAACCCAAGTTGATCCCTTTGTCTCCAGCGCAAAAAAGAATGTGGGACATCTATCAATTAGATGAAGGCAACAGTGCTTATCATATGAGTGGGTGTTTTGAGGTATCTGGGCCACTGGATCTTGATCAGCTTGAACACGCTCTGCTAAAGGTACTTGAAAAACATCAAGCGCTGCGAACACGTTTTGTTCAGGATGATTCAGGCGGTACTTTCCAGTTTATCGAAGAAACACCAAGTTTTTCTATCGACAGACAAGAGCGACGCTTTGCCGATAAGGACGCCTTAAATCAAGCCAATGCGGATTTTATCAGCGCACCGTTTGATCTTTATCGCCACCTTCCTATTCGAGTACAAAGCCTTCTTTTAGAGAAAGATCGCTATCGTTTGCTTATGGTCATGCACCATCTTGTTTCGGATGGCTGGTCTGTGGATATTTTCATGCGGGACCTGGTAAGCGCCTACCAGTCTATTGAACTTGAGCCTCTGGAAATTCAATACGTCGACTATGCCATTTGGCAAAATGCTTTGTTAAAAGCAGGTAAAGACCAAGCCCATTTGGATTTTTGGCGAGAGGAAATTGGCACTCAACAGCCAAAAAAACTGTTTCCTTGGCACTCAGAGGTGGTTCCAAACCAACGACGTATCGCCGATACCCTTGAGTTCACTCTCACTCAATCACAATACCAGAAGCTAAAACAATTGGCTCGCCAACTGTCTGTTACCACCTCCAGTCTTTGGCTAGGATTGTGGCAAAGCGCCTTAGCAAAAACGTGTAAACAAGACACGCTTTCTATTGGCATTCCATTAGCCAACCGCCAACGTGCAGAAGTCGCAGACTTAATTGGCTTTTTTGTCAATACTTTGGTCATCAAACAGCCAGTCTCAGCGAACCACACTATTATCGACACGATACAAACCGCCCACCAAAAAGTACTGCAAGCACAAGACCACCAGCTGTTACCCTTCGATCAGATCGTCGCTTCTTTACTAACAGAACGCATGGCTGGGGAAACGCCGTATTTTCAAGTACTGTTTAATCATCAAGTTACCTCACAACCCTTTGGCGAACTGACCCAAGGTGTGAGTATCAAGCCAGTAAAACAGCAAGGTAACTTGGCCTTGTTTGATGTTGCCTTGGATGTACGCGAACAATCAAACAGCACGAGCATCGTATTGACGTTTGCTCAGGATCGAATTGAACGCCAGACAATGTCGCGTCTAGTGCAAACGCTACAACACATGACGGACACATTAGAAGATTCTCTGTCGCTTTCGCTAGCAAGTATAAATCCCCTATCAAATACTGACCTAAAACGATTAACCACACTCTCTGAACCAGAAGGCGCATGGCACTTTACACCAATCACCAAGATGATCGCCAAGCAGGCACAAGAGCGCCCTGATGCCATCGCAATCAAGCACGCACAAAGCCAATATACTTTTGCCGAGTTAGAAGCAAAATCCAATCAGTTGGCTCACTATCTTATTGAGCAAAAGGTCAGCACAGACGAACCCGTTGGTGTCTTGTTTGAACGTGGCAGCGAGATGATTGTTGCCATGCTTGCTATCATGAAAGCTGGCGGTGCTTTTCTACCGCTAGATCCAGATTACCCAACAGAACGCTTGGCTTACATGATCGAAGATTCTGGTGCAAAACGACTGCTTTCTAGCGCCAATCTAGCATCCCGTTGGCAAGAAATAGAACAGGCTATAACAAACCATAGTGTGGATTTCTTAGTCTTATCATCCCTCAATTTAGAGGTGCAAAAGCAAACGCCAACGACACTGACTATTCTGCCAAAACAGCTGGCTTATATTATTTATACCTCCGGCTCAACAGGAAAACCGAAAGGCGTTGCTATCCCTCACGATGGTTTGAGCATGCATGTACAAACCATTGGCAAACAATACGGTATGACGCCAGACGATATTGAGCTGCATTTTGCGTCGATCAGCTTCGATGGTGCCGTGGAGCGCTGGACGGTGCCACTCGCCTTTGGCTCTCGATTAATCATTCGTGATCAAGCCTTGTGGAGTGCTGAAACCACCTGTCATGTGTTGCAAAAAGAAGGCGTCACCATTGCCTGCTTCCCGCCAAGCTATGTGGCGCCTCTGTTAGATTGGATAGAAGAAACTCAGCCGACATTGGCCGTTCGATCTTGGACATTAGGGGGAGAAGCCTTTACTCGTGAGACCTACGACAGGCTACAATCCTTGCTGCAACCGCCAAGAATCATCAATGGCTACGGCCCCACAGAAACCGTAGTCACACCGATGATATGGCGGGCTTACCCAGAGGATCCACTAACAAGCGCCTACGCTCCCATTGGCCAACCCGTTGGGTCCCGTCGTTTATACATTTTGGATGAACAACTCAATCGCGTACCGTTTGGCGAGATGGGTGAACTTTATATTGGTGATGAGTCTGGCCTTGCGCGTGGTTACTTACACAAGCCAGAACAAACCAGCGAACGCTTTTTCCCCGACCCCTACACAGCCAATGGGGAGCGCATGTATCGTACTGGTGATTTGGTTCAATGGCGTGAAGATGGGGTTATGGAATACCTCGGCCGCATCGACCAGCAAGTCAAAATCCGTGGCTTCCGAGTGGAATTAGGTGAAATAGAAAATCGCCTCCAACAATTATCCGGTGTCGAAACCTGTCTTGTGGCGCTTCATAAGTACCAGAACCAAAGTCAACTGATCGGCTATCTTCATGGCCGCCACGCCACACAATGCGACCCAAAAGTGGTATTAGAACAATTGGCGCAACAAGTCCCTGATTACATGGTGCCCGCACAACTCATGGTGCTCGATACACTGGCGCTCACCCCTGCGGGAAAAGTCGATCGTAGCGCACTTCCCGTGCCAAATAACACAAGGATAGCGAACCAATATCAAGCCCCCAAAACTCCACAAGAAGTCCTACTCGCCAACATTTGGCAAGCCTTACTTGGCATCGATAATATCAGCCGAGACGGCCACTTTTTCGCCCTTGGCGGCGATTCGATTCTATGCTTACAACTGGTCAGTAAACTCAAGTTAACGGGGTTCAGCATCACGCCTAAAGAAATTTTCGCGAACCCAGTATTGTGCGACCTTGCTAACAATCTGAAACGCGCCCAGCAAGCACAAGAAAGACAGCTACCAGAGCATGCTTTTGGCCTAATGCCAATTCAAGCGCACTTCATGGCGCAAAATTTTGCGGAGCCCAATTATTGGAACCAGCACGTTTGTGTCGAATTAAAGCAAGAAATGGATACAACGGCACTCAATAGCGCCTTAAACGCCCTTGTAAAGCATCACCCTAGTCTTCGCTTAGGGTTCTCAAATCAGGCTGGACAGTGGCAGCAAGCCTATCAGCCATTTGAGCAAAGCGAGCGGTTATGGCAACTAGAGGCTCAAGATGAAGCCGAATTCGACACCTTCGCTCATTCAATACAAACCAGTCTGGACCTTAACAGCGGAAAACTTCTGCAAGCAGGATTAGCCAAAATACACGGCCAAGCCAGCCGACTATTATTGGTAATACATCATATGGCGGTCGATGGCGTCTCTTGGCGAGTACTTCTTGACGATTTGTGGACCGCCTATCAACAGATTATCAGCGATCAAAAAATCAACTTACCGACCAACTACACCAGCTTAGACATGGCCGTCGAGCAACTCAATGAATGGCGGAAATCTGACTATTGCCAACAAAAACAACCCTATTGGCAGACCATTGTTGAGCAATCACACACGCTTAATAAAGCGACCGAATCGGCTTTCTATGCCGACAAACAAAGCATCACAGTAGAGCTGAGCGAACAAGATACAAGCGCACTATTAACCGCCAGCGAAGACATCACCAGTGTCATGCTCGCGGCACTCCCTATCCACTCAATCGCCGATAATAACCAAGCCATTAGTGTGTTTTTAGAAGGCCATGGCCGAGAAGAATCGGTTTTCGGGGATATAGATTTAAGCCGGCTCGTCGGTTGGATGACGAGCTTATACCCTGTTATTGTCAGCTCAGATCAAAATCGTGATGAAATTCAACAACAGATCACTAGCATACGAGAAGATGGCGGTATCAGCTTTGCTACTCGTTTTTTTCAGCCAGAGGCCCAGCAAGTTCGAGCGGCACTCACATTTAACTATTTAGGACAATACTCAAACAACAGCTTTGCCCATTGGTGCCAACCAATAAAAAGTGGCGGACCTGCCCAATCGGGCCTCAATAGTATGTTGACCCCCTTAACCATTAACAGCCAAGTTGTCGCTGGTAAACTGTCATCCAGCTGGGAGTTTGCTGCCACGCATTACAGTGAGTCCGAGATTAACACCCTAGCCACTCGATGGCTAAAAGCACTTTGTCAGTTTATCTCGACGCTAAAACAAAAACCGCTATGCGGCGATACAAACCTCGTTGAAAAACTTAATAGCGAGAATACCAATCAACGCCCTGTGTTTTGCATTCATCCTGTTACTGGACGTGTGGTTGGCTATCAAAAATTGGCTCAAGCACTAGAGGGTCAACGAAGTGTGTATGGCATTAAATCTCAAAGTTTTGCCTATCCTAATCGATTCGATACCTCGTTCTCAGATATGGCCGATTTGTACCTTGCTACCATAAAAGAAATTCAACCCCACGGCCCTTACACTTTAGTGGGATGGTCGTTAGGCGGGGCGTTATGCCAAGACATCGCTGCACGACTTGAGCAAACTGACGAAAAAGTCGACTTTATTGGCTTATTAGATTGCTATGTTCCAGGCACAGAAATTCCTGAGGACCAATGGCAATCACCTACAGCAAAGCACAAGTTAATTTCTCATCTAGAGCTGTTACTCGGCGATCTATCTGACACACAACGACATTCTTGTTTAGCGGCTTTTGACGCTGCCACACCAAATCAGTGGCCTGAGGTATTTGATAGCTGGTTAACCAGCTATCACTTTTCACTTCATGAAGCTGAAAACGCAAGACAACTTCTCTACAGCTGGGCGGTAGAACAACACATGAGAGCGCTTTGCCATGATTACCACTTACCCAAGATCAAAACCCCTACGCATACTTTTTGGGCAGGGGTGCCAGAAGGTCGCCATATCTGGTTAGCGACTGAATTTGCCAATACCAACACAGTAGCAGAGAGTCATGTATACCACACTGATCATCTAGGTATCGTTCAAAATGCAGAAGTCATTAAAGAATTAGCAACTGCTCTTTGTTCTAAGAGTAATCACTCATTACTGCCAACTATCTAAAAAAAGTAAAAATACGCCTTTGTTGCTACCTAAAAACATACAAATGAGAATGGTTAGTAATTATTTGTTTTAATTATGGAGAGATAACGCTAAAATAGAGAAATGATAACTATTATCGTCATCTTTAATATTACGGAAAGAATATGAAACATACTTTTAAATTGATGTCTTTTGCTCTAGTTTTAACCAGTAATACTGTTATATCGGCAGAAAGTACTGAAGTAAAAACTATCGATACATTAGTTATTGATGGAGACGGCAGTGAGCAAAGTTCAACGTCTGACAATTTCAGCTATGTCAGTAAAGTAGCTCAAACAGCAACAAAGACAGACGAAAAAATATCTAAAATTCCTCGTGCTATCTCTGTTGTGACGCGTGAGCAAATGGATGATAGAGCAACCATCAGCGTCTCAGACGCGTTGCAATACACTCCAAGTATTCAAACCAATTTCTACGGTGAAGACAACAAACAAGACTGGTTCGTCATTCGGGGATTCAAACAGGCCAACAATGGCTTATACCAAGACGGTACTCGATTATACTCTTCTGACTTTTACAGCTGGCAAATCGATCCTTTCATGCTTGAGCGCATTGAGGTCTTACGTGGCCCAGCGTCTTCTCTTAATGGTCAAACGCCACCAGGTGGCGTAATTAACCTTATCAGTAAACGAGCTCAACTGGACGGAGACTTTGGCTCCGTATCTGCTAGTGTAGCATCTTATGGTCGAAAAGAAATCAACCTTGATGTGAATAAGGTTATAAACGATAAGCTTGCCTTTCGTATGGTGGCATTAAAACGTGAAAACGGTACGAAAGTAGATGGCGTAGAAGCTAACAGGACATTACTTGCCCCATCTTTAGCGTGGAAGATTAGTGATGCGACCAAACTTACAGTAATGGCTAGCTACCAAAAAGATGATTCAGACCCTTATTTACAGTTTCTTCCTCAAGAGGGTACATTGACCTCTAACTCAAATGGAACAATCGACTATGATACTGCTTTAGGTAATTCGGATTGGGAAACCTTTCAACGAGAACAAACTTCCGTTGGCTATGAATTAGAGCATGTTTTTAGCGATAACTTATCGTTCCAACAGTCTGCTCGTTTTAGTCATATGGATATTAACTTGCAGCAATTATATTATGCAGCTTATGCAGCGGATTATGGTTTTAGCTCGACAAGAGATTCTATTCTACGTGGTGCTACTGTAGAAAATGGCGAGTCAGATGCGTTCAACATTGATAACCGTTTTATCTATAAGTTTGATGCAGGAAGCACAAAGCATACTTTACTAACAGGGATTGATTATCAAAGTATTGATATAACCAATCAATCTTACTCTGGAACTATTCTAGCTGCAGATGACGGTAACCTATTATTTAATCCATATAATCCAAGCTATGGTAGCATTTCATTATACAGTCTTGATACGAGTACATTAGCTCTAACGCCTCTAACAGATGATGACCTTGAAACAACTAAAACAAAAAACCGTCAATTGGGTTTTTATATTCAAGATAAAGCGAATATTACAGATAAACTTACTATTATCGCAGGCACCCGTTATGACGACACTAGCAACCAAACCAATAATATAACAAGCAATGTTAATACAGAGGTTGATTATCACCAGTGGACCAGTAATCTTGGGGCTTCTTATGAATTCAGCACTGGATTAGTGCCTTATGCGAACTTTTCCCAATCGTTTAATCCAATTGTAGAATTAGATGCTGATGGCAACCCTGCAAAACCTGAAAAATCAAGACTTTATGAAGTAGGTTTAAAATTTCAACCGAAAAACTTTAATGGACACTTTGGTGTAGCTGCCTACCAACTTACAAAAGAGAACCTAACAAGAGGTACTAGTAATACATCTACATTTGAACAGTTGGGCGAAGTAGAAAATACTGGTATTGAGTTTGAAGCGGTAGTAGATATCACACCTTCTATAACTTTGGTTGGTAACTTAAGTTTTGTGGATTCTAAAGTAACAGAAGATTCCAATGAGAGTTATATTGGTAAAACCCCTTCTCAGGTGGCAAGCAAACTAGCATCGTTCTGGGGAACATACCGTTTCCTTGATGGCCCATTGAAAAACTTAACATTAGGAACTGGTGTTCGTTACATTGGCGATACTTATGCTGATAATACCGAAACCACCAAAGTTCCGTCTTATGCACTAGTTGATGCAATGGCTAGCTATCGATTGGATAGCTATAAATTTCAATTAATGGCTAAGAATCTATTTGATAAAGAATATGTAGCCACTTGTGATTCAGGTATTTGTTATTACGGCGATAGTCTTAATATAATCGCGAGCGTCTCTTATGACTGGTAATTCAACCAGCCTAGACCACACACTGCCCGTTGGACAGTGTGTTTCTTTCAAAGAGGAAACTTATCAAGTAACGCTACCATCTGGCGGCTTAAGTGTTCACAAAGAATCTAATGGTCAAGGCGTTTTAAACCTATGCGATCTTCAAGGAAACGAGCTACTTCAAGGTTTAGTAATACTGTTCGAAAGCTGTACTCAACTTAGGTACATTGAGCTCAATGGTTTTTCTGATGTAAGCCTTAATGACATTGTCTATGAACTCGAAGACGGTCGAAGAATTATATGGCGCGAGATATTGATGCAATACCCTCAGTTTTGGCTCACTCATACTCACCCATTACTTCCACACAAAGCGGTGCTTAGCAAATCAGGTTATCACCCAATGCGAAGAAAACCGCAACAAGGTGAATTATACAAGCGCTATATTCCTGAGCTGTCGCAAACACTCTCATTGGTTGGTCTGGATCTAAATAAACATACTGAACACTTTCATCGCTGGCAAAACAGCGACCGCGTTGCTACGTTTTGGGATCAAAAAGGCAGCTTAGAAGAACACACCGCCTTTTTAAAAGACCAACTAGCAGACGATAAAAATCAGCTGATTATTGTCTGCCTTGATGATGAACCTTTTGCTTACATCGAAGCCTACTGGGCAAAAGAAGATCGCATCGCGCCTTACTATCCTGTCGGCGACTATGACCGTGGCATTCATATGCTGGTGGGGGAAGAGCACCACAGAGGCGCGCACAAAGTCGCTGCGTGGCTACCATCGGTGTGTCATTACTTGTATTTAACCGACCCAAGAACCGACAAGATCGTCAGCGAACCAAGAGCAGACAATCAAAAAATGATCAGCTATTTGCAGAAATACGGTTTTTCCAAACTAAAAGAGTTCGACTTTCCCCATAAAAGGTCGGCCTTAATGAGCCAACTCAGAGAAAGTTTTTTTGCGGACTGCTTCTAATCTTTTTAGACAAAAACCAACGTTCCATTCAGAACAACGAGGTGCATATGACAAACAAAATCAGGGAATATGATGTGCTTGGCATAGGTTTAGGACCTGCCAATCTTTCTATTGCCATCGCTTTAGAAGAACAAGCTCAAAAAAGTCAATTAAGTTACTGCTTTTTAGAACAGAAACCTCAATTTGAGTGGCATGGCGGAATGTTACTTGATGGTACTCGCATGCAGATTTCCTGTTTAAAAGATTTAGTTACTCTACGAAATCCAATGAGTCCATATACCTTTGTTAACTATCTTCATGCCCATGATCGCCTAAACACTTTTATAAATCTTGGTAGCCAACATCCGTCACGGATCGAGTTTAATGATTATCTCACTTGGGTGGCTAAACAATTTGATTCCGTCGTTCATTATAGCCAACGCGTCATTGATATTCAGCCGATAGAAGAAGACGGCGAAGTTACTAAAGTCAAAGTCACCTCGTCAAATGCCAACGGCGAGAAGACGGTTCGTATTACTAAAAGCCTTATATTAGGAATGGGCGGTATGCCTAAACTACCTAAGCAGTTCGAAGGTTTAACTAACTCAAACGTTTTACATTCTTCACAATATAAACGATGGAGAGAATCCATCAACGACCTATCCGCTCAACCTAAAATTGCCGTTATTGGTGGGGGGCAAAGCGCGGCGGAAATTTTCGTTGATATGTGTAACCGCTATGAAGAAGGCGAAGTACATATGATCAATCGTCGTTTTGCCCTTCATCCTGCGGATGACAGTCCATTTGTGAATGAGATCTTCGACCCTGAATTTACCGATCACGTTTACTCCAGTAAACACACCGAACGCCAAACAATTCTTAAACACTTCAGTGCGACAAACTACTCTGTCGTAGACATGGAAGAGCTAAATGCCATCTACGAAAGACTGTATCTACAACAAGTAACCGGAAAAGGTCGCCATAAATACCTTCGTTGCCACGAGATTCAAGAAACAGGTGAGAAAGGCCAACAAGTATCACTGCGTTTTAACGATAAGATCAATAATCAACAAAACTGGCAAGATTATGATGCCGTCATTTTAGCCACTGGCTACCGTTATGACGAATTCAATCAGATGCTCAACAATATGAAACCTTTGATGTCAGAATCGCCTGTTGAACGCAGTTATCGTTTACCGATGAAAGATAACTGTCATGTAAACGTGTTTCTTCAAGGCTGCTGTGAATCCTCTCATGGTTTGAGCGATACGCTTTTGTCCGTATTAGCCGTGCGCTCAAAAGAAATAGTGGATGCTCTACTGGAGCATAAGGCACCACTGAGCAAAGAGAAAATGAGTGCTTAATCCATAGTCTTAGTGATACACAAAGCACAAAAACACTCTGATGAGAGTCATCAGAGTGTTTTTTTAGATCTAAAACGTGAAATACTCAATGCGACAAGGCTGACCAGTCCGCCAATCATCAAATACCAAATCAGACACACCTAGAGACTGCAACCATGCCACTGTTATCACGCCCCAACCAAGGTCGATGGTGGTTAAGTTATACTTCTTGCCCATCCATTCTATTGAGTAAGCAGGTACACACAAAAGGCTTTGCTTGCAGTTAAGATGATTAAGATCATTAATTAAGCCACTTCCATGCGCTTTTAAAAGCGCCTCTTTTGCGGTCCAAAGCGTATAAAAACCTTGCTCTTTATTAGTAAGACCCTCAAGTGCTTTTTGCTCTTGCGGATGACAAACCATGTCAATCATGCTGTCTATATCATCTATAGAACGATAGCGTTCTATATCGACGCCCACCGCCATGTCATGGTTAGAGTGAACCAATGCTAAAACAACCGATGTCCCGCTATGGCTTAAATTGAAAGCAAGTTTTTCATCCTTTGATAAAATATTCGCAACAAAGGGTTTGCCCGCCGAAGAGTGTTTAAAGTGCCACTCATGCGCTAAGTAAGACAAACAATAATAACTAAGTGCACGGCGCTTAAAGCAATGGGCGAAAAGATATTGTGATTGAAGGTATTCAAAACGAAAACGGCGCATGTGCTGCTGCTCGGTCAAATCCAACGAATTTTCCAATTCAAAAGCCTGCTCACTAAACGCGACCGCCAGCTTCATATCACGCCCAAGGCTGTAAGCCGCTTTCTTGATTCCATTCAAAGGTGTAATCAGTAAAAGATTGTCGCTTTGCGGCGGACGTTCGTTTTGGCGTACCCAGTGAAATAACCCCCAATACTTGGTCTTCTTCACCCATTTGTAACATCTGGCGCAATGCACCTTCTGTATCTTGAGTGTGCCAAATACCCCCAAAACCCATCGCATGAGCAGCAAGCAATATATGCTCACAAGCTGCACCACCCGCTAGCTGTTGATCTAATATAGACACGTTATGATCAGTATTAAGCGCACTATAAACACAGATCATCATGGGAGTATTGATGATTTCTTTAATAAATCGATTGAAGTAGATTTCATCTTCTACTTGTCCGTCATACATCGCTCTAAGAACCCCTTCAAGATCCTTCATTCCCTGATCTTGAATCACTACGAAGCGCCAAGGTTTTATATTGCCATGGTCTGGTACTGTCATCGCAGTTTGTAGTATTTTCTCTATTTGCGCTCTATTCGGAGCAGGCTGAATCAGACTCCCTCTAGGATAAGAACGACGCGTCATCAGCGACTCAATTGCATCCATATGATATTTCCTTAATATAAGTCTCTCTTAGAGAATTTTATGTTACTTTGTGCAAAGGTCGACCTTAAAAATAAAGCCTCACTTTGCCCTCATTATACTCTTTCAAATAATAGAAATACGTCTCATTTAATATTAGACTCATATAAATCTTGATATTATTAAGCATAATAGTGGTGATAATGATTCACCTAATTAATAAGATCGCTGTAGCACGCGATCCAGAGACGTACCAGACTCAAAAAGGGCTAAACAGTCGTTCTTCGGGCTAAAAGCTCACGCTAGAACAGGGCTAACGCAGAGTCTAAGCACAACGGCAGCTAACGTACACGTCATTATAGAAACAGAACATTTAATTCATGGTGAGGAAACCTTTATCTCAGGGGATTCAGGCTATCGAGGTACACAAAAACGAGAAGAGCTCAAAGATATCAAAGCCGATTGATTGGTTGATTGGTTGCCACTACTTATAAAAGGAAAGACCAAGCAAGGTCTGTCTTCTCAAGAAACACCCAAGGATAAACAAGATACCGATCCAAACGGAATATATTAAAGCCAGTATTCGCGCAAAAGTAGAACACCCATTTCGGATCATAAAGGAAAGCTGTCTATCGAGGTCTTAAGAAGAATGACAACAAACTGGCGATATTGTTTGCCTTAGCCAAGGTGGTTAGGATCGATCAGATGATACAGACGGCAAGGGGTTAGTCTGTTCAAAACCCACTAAATAAGGCTAATTCGGCTTATTTAGTGGCGAAAAACACTCAAAGGAGTGGCATCCTGTGTTTTTTCATCGAATGAAAGAAGCTTAGTCTATTATGGCTTCTTAATCGCAGTTTCCTTACACGCTATATTATTCGATTCTATGTAAACTAAAAAAGACAGTAGGCATCCTCACATCAGCCTAAAGATAAACAACAAAACCTTTATAGCAAAGGTTTTGTTGTTTATACCACTTTACCTGCTGTTTTCAGCGTAACGAGCAACAACTCCAACCTATTTCAGCGTCAATAAAACCAATGCAACTAAGCTGTTTTACTAGTAGGTACTTTGCTGATAGGGTCAAATATTCGGTAAGCCAACAGCTTTATCCAATCACTTAGCAACGCCCAAACCAACGCATATGCCCACACAAAACCCGCCCATTTCCAACCTAAAGGCGGCATCAAGAAGCCATATACAGCAATAAAGGTAGCGATAATCTGCGTACTTAGTACCGCAATTAACAGAATTTTTGCCGGACGAATAGACCAAAATGGTCCTCGTGTACGAGTTAAGAAAATAGTTAAGTGCCCTGCTACCGATAACATCAGGTACATCATAGGCTGGAGGTGATCATGATCGAGATTAAAAACACGCTCGCCCAAGAAAAACAATCCAAAAGAAGCAATAGGACCAATAACACCTAATACGGTGGCAATACTCATCACCAGACGCATATTCCAAACCTCTGGCTCCTTTTGATACTTGACGTTGTCATAGGCAATAGACAAGATGGCACCATCGTTCAGCAGTGCCAACATAACAATCATGACCGCAGTCAACGGATAAAAATTGAAAAACAGAATGGCCGCTGTCATAAACAGTAATACTCGTAATGTTTCAGCAATACGATAAATAGCATAACTGTTCATGCGCTGGAAAATACGACGACTTTCTTTAATCGCATCAATAATAACCGACAATCCAGGGGTGATAAGCACAATATCCGCCGCCGCTCGTGCTGCGTCTGTTGCTTCTGATACAGCAATCCCACAATCCGCTTTTTTAAGAGCAGGTGCATCATTTACCCCATCTCCCGTCATCCCAACCATATGACCACGTTTCTGCAAGACATCAACAATGTGATACTTATGCTCTGGGAACACTTGTGCAAAACCATCTGCGTTTTCTATCGACTCACCCACGTCTGCTGTTTCTTGTTTTTTCGAGTCTCCCAGCGTAACGGCATCAAGAATATTAGTCCCTAAAGCCAACTTCTTAGCCGTTTCTTTGGCAATAGCCAAGGCATCTCCTGTCACCATTTTTATGGTGACACCTAAGGCCAAAGCCGTCGCTATCGTCTCTTCAGCATCTTCACGCGGTGGATCGAATAACGGCAATATACCAATGAAATGCCATTGACCACTTTCGTCCGTTCGAGCCACACCTAAAGAACGAAAACCACGCGCAGCAAAATCATTTACCGCCGTTTCAATCGTCTCTTTTAACGGACCCGTAGTAGACGCCAAGGCTAAAATAACTTGTGGCGCTCCTTTTGTCGCTTTAAAGGTTTTCCCCTCTTTGGTCTTAAAGGTTGTCTCTGTGCGTTTATGGACAGGGTCAAACGGCTGAAAATGAACCACTTCATATTCTTTCAATACATTCGAGTCTTTCAGACCACCTAATACCGCTAAGTCAATCGTATCGTTATTGTCAGCCCTCGATGCCAATGCCCCATTTAGAATAACGTCTTCTGCTGTCACATGATCTAAGCAGAATGGTGCTCCTAAAGTCAGTTTGTTCTGTGTGAGCGTACCGGTTTTATCCGCGCATAATATATCCACGCCCGCCAACTCTTCTATGGCCACCAGCTTACTAACAATCGCTTTTTTACGAGCAAGTAAACGTGCACCTACTGCCATAGTGACAGACAATACGGTCGGCATAGCAACAGGAATAGCGGCTACGGTAAGCACTAAAGCAAACTGTAAGGTTGTAAGAATGGCATCTCCGCGATAGACAGCCACACCAATAATTACCGCGACTAAAGCCAATGCTAAAAAAATCAAGTAATTACCGATTTTTAAGATCGCTTTTTGAAAATGGCTTACTGTCACGGCATCTTGTACTAACGACGCCGTTTTACCAAAATAGGTGTTGGTTCCCGTCGCATAAACCAACGCACTGATTTCCCCTTGGCGTATTATGGAGCCAGAAAAAACCGCTTCTCCAGACTGACATTCCGTAGGCAATGATTCTCCCGTTAATGCAGATTGATCCACAGCGACTGGATCACCATCTAATAGTCGCGCATCGGCAGGCACAATATCACCAAGTCGTAAACGGATAATATCCCCCGGCACCAGTTCACTCGCAGGAGGGTTGACCCACTGTCCATCACGCTTCACTCTCGCTTTAATCGCCAGCTGAGCTTTTAACGCATCGATAGCATTCCCAGCCGTATGCTCTTCCCAAAAACCCACTACTGCATTAGCGACCAATAACAAAAGAATAATAAAAAAATCAGCCCAATGCTGAAGTGCGCCAGAGAGCAGCAGCGCGACTTCAATCATCCAAGGGATTGGCCCCCAAAAATAACCAAGAAACTTTACAAGTGCATTGACCTTTTTTTCAGCCAATTCATTTGGTCCATATTGAGCAAGTCGATTAGTGGCTTCTTCTTGTGTCAGACCATCTGCTGATGTCACTAATTTTTTCTCTAATTCTAAAAGCGGGAGCGTTTTTAGATCATCTTTTACTCCAGACACAACATCCGGATCCGAACAAGAAGTTTGGCTCTTCGATTCCATAATAGTAATTTCCCTATATTGCACCGTGAACTGCGTCATTACGGGCTGCTTATTAATCCTTAGACTCGAATCAAACCCACCAAATATCGATATATACGATGTGGATTCTTCCGTTTAGAGCACCATGTCGAACTATTCATTTCATGATGTTAATGCCAGCGCCAATCTCGAATTTCAGGCATATCCTCACCAAATTCATTGATGTACTGTCGATGCTCTATTAGCTTCTCATTCAGCTTTTGTTTTAACTCTAGTCCTTTTATTCCTGTTTGAGGCAACCGATCAATCGCGTTCATAACTAAATGGAAGCGATCCAACCCATTCAATACCGTCATATCAAAAGCGGTCGTAATTGTCCCTTCTTCTTTGTAACCATGAACATGAATATTGCGATGATTAGTACGACGATAGGTCAACTTGTGGATCAACGAAGGGTAAGCATGAAACGCAAAAATAACAGGGCTATTCTGCGTAAACAGAGCATCAAATTCATAGTCACTCAAGCCATGCGGGTGTTCACATTCAGGCTGAAGCTTCATTAAATCAACAACGTTCACTACACGAATACGTAAGTCAGGAAGGGACTCTCGCAAGATAGACACTGCCGCCATTGTTTCTAATGTTGGCACATCACCACAGCACGCCATAACGAGATCTGCATCATTTCTATTACCTTGATCATCCTTTGCTTCAACAGTCGAACGCTGAAGACTATTGCATGCGTCATCAGTACTCGCCCATTGCCAAATGCCAATACCGGCAGCACAGTGCTTAGTCGCTGCATCTTTATCTAGCCACTGTGGTGCTGGGTGTTTACCAGCAATAACCACATTAACGTAATGGCGACTACGTAAACAGTGATCCATTACCGACAGTAAACAATTGGCATCAGGTGGCAAATATACTCGAACTATCTCAGCTTTTTTATTAATAACATGATCAATAAACCCGGGATCTTGATGTGAAAAACCATTATGATCTTGTCGCCAAACATGAGAGGCCAATAAGTAATTAAGTGATGCAATTTTAGGTCTCCACGGTAGTGTGCCTGCGACTTTTAACCATTTCGCATGCTGATTAAACATGGAGTCAATAATATGAATAAAGGCTTCGTAACAATTAAACAAGCCATGACGACCGGTTAATAAATACCCTTCTAACCATCCCTGACATTGATGCTCACTCAACATTTCCACCACACGACCGCTGGGCGCGAGAAACTCATCACTGTCTTTACTATCACCAATCCACTGACGCTGAGTGGTTTCGAATAAAGCCGCCAAGCCATTAGAAACGGTTTCATCAGGCCCGAAGACTCGGAAATTTTCTGGGTTAAGCTTTACCACATCTCGCAAAAAAGGCCCTAGCACATGTGTATCACCAATACCTGGCTCTCCAGGCACGGACACCTCACAAGCATAACCCTCAAATTCCGGCATTTTCAGCGCCTTAAGTAAAAGACCACCATTAGCATGAGGATTTGCCCCCATGCGGTGATTTCCTTCTGGCGCCAATGCTGCTAATTCAGGCAATAAACGCCCATTATCATCAAATAACTCTTGCGGCCGATAACTGCTTAACCATTCTTCTAGCAATGGCAAATGAGCAGGGTTCGCAGCAGGACTAGAAATAGGCACTTGATGTGAATGAAAAGCGCCTTCAATTTTGACGCCATCAACGAGCTTGGGCCCAGTCCAACCTTTAGGCGACTGCAACACAATCATCGGCCATCGCGGACGGTCAAAGCAATCAGCACAACATGCTTTAAGCTTAATCGTTTTTATCTCATTAATGGCTTTATCAAGCGCTGTTGCCATCGCCTCATGCATCAATTTAGGATCACTGCCTTCAACAAAAATAGGCGCCCAACCATAACCTTGTAATAATTGCTCTAGCTCTTCATGGCTAATGCGCGCCAGGATAGTTGGATTAGCAATTTTGTACCCATTCAAATGTAAAATAGGCAACACAACGCCATCAGTAATAGGGTTCAGAAACTTATTAGAATGCCACGCGGTGGCCAAGGGTCCAGTTTCCGCCTCGCCATCCCCAATTACACAGGCGGCAATTAATTCTGGATTATCAAATACCGCTCCAAAAGCATGACTTAATGAATAACCAAGCTCGCCACCTTCATGAATAGAACCAGGACATTCAGGTGACGCATGACTGGGAATACCGCCTGGAAATGAAAACTGCTGGAAGAGTTTTTGTAACCCTACAGTGTCTTGGCTCACGTCAGGATACACTTCACTATAAGTGCCTTCTAAATAGGTATTCGCTACAACTGCAGGGCCTCCGTGGCCAGGCCCAGAGAGGTAAATCATACTCAAATTATGTTGTTTAATAATACGATTCAGATGAACATAAATGAAGTTTTGACCAGGGGTTGTTCCCCAATGACCCAGCAGTATCCGCTTGATATCAGTGATCGCTAATGGTCGAGTTAAAAGAGGATTATCATGAAGATAAATCTGGCCTACTGATAAATAATTACTTGCTCGCCAATACCTGTCTATTAAATCTAATTGATCCAATGATAGTGTTGCCGTCTCCATAGCGCATTACTCCCTACTGACAATATTTCTCTGTAAACATCGTATTTTTAAAATAAACATTATCGTAGATCTATCGATTATTGAGTCTGTCTCAAATCAACTCATTTGCAATAATATTAAAGACTTTACTCTATAGCGTAAGACAAGCACTACTCTGTACGGTAACGAACATTCAACAAACACCTCACTCTCTCTAAGAAAGTTTACCCTACCAAATAAGCCTGTAACCCTGCTAATAATTCTTGACTAAGGGCTGCGTCATCACGAAAGGTCCTATATAGTACTTTCTGTCAGAACAAGCATTCATCAATGCAAGTTCACAGTCATCGCTATTTTTTGCTAGAAATGCATTCACAAACAATGAAATACTCTGGCAACTATCATCTGTAAAACAACAAAAGAGAGAGAGGATTATGACAAGTTTTGGATTTTTAGGATTAGGCATCATGGGTAAAGCGATGGCTGAAAATCTTGTTAAAGCGGGCTTTGATGTAACGGTTTGGAACCGTAATCCAGAAAAAACGCTTGAACTAGTGACGCTAGGAGCAAAGCAAGGCACAACACCAAAATCCGTCGCTAGCCAGTGTGATATCACCTTTGCAATGGTGTCAGATCCTGCGGCTGCCTTAGCTATTTGCCAAGGACCAGAAGGTGTGGCGGCTGGCATTGGTGAAGGACGTGGTTATATAGACATGTCGACTGTCGATGACACTACCTCTCAGATCATTGCCGACGCCATTACTCAAGCTGGGGGACGCTTTTTAGAAGCCCCAGTATCCGGTACAAAAAAACCAGCGGAAGACGGCACTTTAATTATTTTAGCCGCCGGAGACCAAACTCTTTATAACGAAGCGCTACCGGCGTTTGATATAATGGGGAAAATGTCGCCATTCCTAGGAGATGTTGGCCAAGGTGCTAACATGAAGTTGGTGGTTAATATGATGATGGGAGGCATGCTAAGTATTTTCAGTGAAGGCATGTCTCTAGGACTAAAAGCAGGTTTAGAAGGCAAGCAAATTCTTGACGTTATTGCTGAAGGTGCTATGGCCAACCCTATGTTTAAAGGCAAAGGGGCGATGTTTCTAGCAGAAAACTACACCACCAGCTTCCCTCTTAAACACATGCAAAAAGACATGCGGTTAGCCGTCGCATTAGGCGATAAGTTGGACCTACCCCTGCCTACTGCGGCAATTACCAACGAATCATTCAAACAAGCTATTAAGGCCGGCTATGCTGATGAAGACATCGCGGCTATTTATAAAACAGTAAAATAACTTAATGACACAGTGTTAACTCGCATGTAAGCACTATAAAAAAGAGCTTTACGATTACTACGAATCGTAAAGCTCTTCTATTATATAGATCAAAATCTTACTGCTTTCTCACCACTCAACGGATCCGCAGTGAACAGAAATAAGCCGATACATTAATCACGCATTTTTGGCTTAACAAACCATTCATAGCCTTTTAGCATGCCATGCCAGTAGAATGGTGGTAATAAGTTTTCTTTTAAAATCCATGCTAAACGCGTTGGTTTCGTTCCATCATTTAACCAACTCGGGAAAGTTGGAAGTAGCTTTCCACCATAACCAAATTCGGCCAACACGATTTTGCCCCGCTCTACGGTTAATGGGCATGATCCGTAACCATCATAAATAGCCCTACTAGTACGACCATCCATTGTCTCAACAATGTTTTGAGCAACAATAGGCGCCTGCTTTCGCGCAGCAGCCATCGTTTTAGCATTAGGCGTATTGGCCACATCACCTAGCGACCAAACATTATCAAATGAAACATGCTGCAATGTTTCTTTATCAACATCAACCCATCCAGTGCTATCAACCAATGGGCTATTACGAATAAAGTCAGGAGCACTTTGCGGCGGACACACATGCAACATATCAAATTCTGTCTCAATGATCACAGGCTGATCTTGAGCGTTTTTAGTTTCAAAATAGGCACGTTTATTAAGCCCATCCACTTTCACCAAATTATGACTAAAGTTCGTGTCAATCTGATATTTATCGATATAACGCTCAAGCGCTGGAACATAAGCAGAAACGCCAAACAATACGCCACCCGCGTTATAAAACGACACATCAATGTTACGTTTTCGGTCAGACTTAAGCCAATGATCGCAGGATAAGTACATCGCTTTTTGTGGAGCACCCGCACACTTAATTGGCATCGGAGGTTGTGTGAAAATAGCCTTACCGCCTTTCAGATTCTGCGTTAGCTCCCATGTATAAGGTGCTAAGTCATAGCGATAGTTAGATGTAACACCATTACGTCCTAACGTCTCAGTTAGACCCTCTATCGCACCCCAATTTATCTGAATACCAGCCGCCACCACTAAATACTGATAAGCGACCATCTGTCCATTTTCAAGGGTTACTTTATTTTCATCTGGCTGAAATGTTTTAACCGACTCTCTAATCCACTTCACTTCTTTAGGCAATACATCAGGCATACTTCTGCGCGTCTTCTCAGCCTTGAAAACACCGCCACCCACGAGCGTCCAGCCCGGTTGATAATAATGATCAGTTGCAGGATCGATTAAGCAAATTTTTACATGAGGTTTTCGCTTTAACAAACTCACTGCAGTAGATAACCCAGCAGTTCCAGCCCCTACTATAACAACGTCAAATTGAACACTGTTCTCCGGCGTAGCAACAGGTAACTCAGTTGCGGCCTCCCAGATCAAACTCGCACGTTTACCACTCCGGCAAAAAGCATGGATATTATCAACGCCTTTAATTGCTTGTTTAAACTTAACCACATCAGAAGGCTGCATTTGACCCGCTACAAAAGGAATATGTACGGCTTTTATCCCTTTATCAGATGCTAAGGCAGCAATCTCAGCAAACGCTAATTGTCCCTCTTCTTCACCATCTGGGCGATTACTAATTAGCAGGGTCACTCCAGACGCCGCCAGAATATTGATATCTTCTAAGCTTATTTGCTCAGAAACGGAATAGCGATTTGTTATTTGCTTACGTAGCATGACAGATCTCTCGTTGTTTTTTGTTTCTTATGTATGTTCAATAATCAGACAAGTACTTATTAGTTACTTAAAAGCATTTAAGGGTATTTTTAAATAGGATAATCCATTACTTTGTGCTTCTGGCATATGCCCTGCTCTCATATTAATTTGCAAAGCAGGCAAAATAAGTCGAGGCATAGACAATGTCTTATCTCGGGTTTCCCGTAAGTCTACAAAGACAGATTTACTAATATCTTGTTTAACATGTATATTTTGTTCACGTTGCAATTTAACCGTAGTTTGATACTCAAGCTCACGACCATTAGGGCAATAATCGTGGCACATAAATATCCGGTAATCTTCCGGCAAGGTTAATATTTTCTGAATGGAGTCGTACAAAGTACCTGCATCGCCACCCGGAAAGTCAGCGCGAGCGGTTCCGGCATCAGGCATAAATAACGTATCCCCAACAAACACCGCATCGCCCAATGTATGCGTAAAACAAGCTGGTGTATGGCCAGGAGTATGCATTGCCGTGCACTGCATTGCACCTACTGAATACTGTTCCCCATCCGTAAACAAATAATCAAACTGAGAGCCATCATGTTTGAAATTAGCCCCCTCATTAAAGATCTGACCGAAGGTATCTTGCACGGTAGCAATTTGCTTACCAATACCAATTTTACCGCTTAGCTTAGCTTGTAAATAAGGTGCAGCCGACAGATGATCCGCATGCACATGGGTTTCAATCAACCACTCTACAGTGAGCTTATGAGAAACAACATATTCTATAATTTCATCTGCTCCAGTGTAAGAGGTGCTACCTGAGGCATAATCAAAACCTAATACACTGTCTATAATTGCGCAACTTGATGACTCAGGGTCTTTCACTACATACGAGAAAGTATTGGAATCTTTATCAAAAAAAGCAGCAACGTAGGGCTTTACTATTGTTGTTGTCATCATTAATCATCTCTTTTAGCTTTTTATGCATTAGTAACCAAAGATCGCTATAGATAAGTTTTAGCAGAAACCATGCCAATTCTAAAAATAAATTAAACTACTGATTTTAAAGATATTTTTTATTTCATCATTAAATAATAAAGAGATTTTTTTGACTGCCTTATAAAATAACGTCATATTTGACATCGTTTTATGACAAATATGACAAAACAAATGAACATAATCACTTCTGATGCCACTTCCTACGATGCCCTTGCCGATATGCTAGAGGGTTACGAATGCCCTGCCATTCTAGTTTCTATCCATTACCAAATTCTTGCGATTAACCAACACTATCGCGATGCTTTTGGGGATGTACCATTACAAAAACAACCGCGCTGCTTTGAAGTATCCCATGGCTATTCTGTCCCTTGTGACGAGGCGGGAGAAGACTGCCCACTATCGGCCGTACTGCACACAGGGCATAAAGAACGCGTTTTGCACATTCACCAAACACCACGCGGTAAAGAGCATGTCGATGTAGAAATGCTGCCGATCCATAATAAACAAGGCGAGCTGCTCTTTTTTGTTGAGCTATTACGCACTGTCGCAGTCGCAAGCACTGATAACATGACCAATAAATTAGTGGGCCATGGCAAATCATTTAATCAAATATTAGAAAAAGTAACCCGTGTCTGTAAAAGTAACGCGTCTGTATTGTTATTAGGAGAATCTGGCACGGGTAAGGAGCTGCTAGCTCATGCGATACATCAAGGCAGCACCAGAGCCAAACACGCGCTAGTGACTCTTGAGTGCGCAGGACTAACGGACTCTTTATTTGAAAGCGAATTATTTGGTCATGTAAAAGGCGCTTTTACCGGAGCTCATAACAATCACACAGGTTTGGTTGAACAAGCGAACGGCGGCACATTATTTTTAGATGAGATAGGCGACGTTCCTCTGTCTATGCAAGTGAAGTTATTGCGTCTTATTGAAACGGGATCATTTCGTCCAGTAGGGTCCTCCACCATAAAACACACAAACTTCCGCTTAGTATGTGCCACCCACAAAAACCTATTAGACATGGTCAACACAGGTACTTTCCGTCAAGATTTATATTACAGAATAAATGTTTTTCCTATTTATCTGCCACCACTACGTGAGCGCCTAGACGACCTGTCATTATTAATAGCCACTTTACTCAATCGCATTAGCAAACTGAAAGAATACCACCTGACCGACTCCGCACTACAGGCGCTAAAACGCTATAACTTCCCTGGTAATATAAGAGAGCTGAGTAACATTCTTAACCGAGCCATTATTCTTACTGATACCAATCTAATTGAATACGAAACAATACAAGAGTGCTTAAATATAGACACAGCACCTCATCAGAAAAATGCCAAACTGACATACGCTTTACCTGAACAATCAGCAACTAATACTATAAAGACAGAATGGGGAGATTTAAAAGCCTTGGAAAAGCAATATTTAGCAGACCTAATGACATTCCATAACAACAACAAAGAAAAAGTCGCCGCCACCGCAGGCATTAGTGTTCGATCACTTTATCGTAAACTTGAAACACACTCATGAGCACCAGCATAATACGCAATAAAATCGCTTCTATACTGTTATGTAAGGTTACTTTATAACCATATGTTCTAACAATAATTTTACCCGTTCCAAAAAAAACAGAAAAATGTGCATTTATTATGGATATAACATAGAGAAACGTGATCTAGTGTAAGTTATTCGCTAAAATTTCGGTGTTATTTTTTGGATAAAAACAATGGCATTGTTTCAGATCAACAACAAATCAATTATGCAGGCGAAAGTCGGTTTAATTGCGATGCTTTTGTTAACATTTGGGCCGCTGATTGGTCAATTAACGGCCACAAATAACACCTCTGAAATAGCCATATCTCTGCTTACACCAAGCTCAAGCCATCATCACATGATGGCTGACTCTGTTACAATGGATCATGGCGCGTCACACCATGATCATTCCAAAATGCACCACACCTGGTATGAGCAATGTGGCTACTGTTCTCTTGCCCTTAATTTCCCTTTTTTATCCAGCTCAGTCCCTAATGTTATTCCGGTAGGTTTTCAGGCAACCACCGCACCGATCGAATTTGTCCGCTCTGCGTTTAAATCAAACCAACTCTTCCTGCTTGCACTAAAACGCGCCCCACCGCACCTAATCAGTTAATGCCTAGTTTTTAAAACATACTTTAAGCATCTCTTTTTAGGTAGAATTCACAATGTCCAAAACAACACATTGCGACGCTTTGCGACCGCAAAATAACACTCGTGTAAAAACAGCACGCGCTAACAACAGCTCACACTTCACTAAGCTACCGCTAGTTTTAACAATAATGGGAGCAAGCCTTTCTACAACAAGTACGTATGCAGATGAACTAACAACAGACGACGATGTCATTCTAAAAAACGCCATCGTTGTTAGCGCACCTTCGGAAGATTCTCCCGTAACAAGCACCATCGATCTAAATGAAACACCGGCCCTACAATCTGCGTCAGATGGCGCATCCGTCCTGACACAAATCCCTGGTTTCTCTGCAGTCGGTAATGGCGGAACCAATGGCGACCCAACATTTCGTGGCATGTTCGGCTCCCGAGTCGCCATTTTAACTGACGGCGCACAAATGCTCGGCGCCTGCCCATCTCGTATGGATAACCCAAGCGCTTATATCAACCCAACCGCATACGACTCTGTTAGTGTGGTAAAAGGTCCTGAAACTGTCCTTTGGGGGGCAGGAAACTCAGCAGCTACTGTGCGCTTTGATCGCAAAGAGGAAGATTTTTCTGATAAAAATGCTCGCCTTGAAGCGAATGTGATGGTTGGCTCTTATGGACGTATTGACCGCAGTATAGACGGCGCCATTGGTAATGACGTGGGTTATATCCGCATCCAAGCAAATGAATCTGAATCTAATGATTATAAAGACGGCAACGGTGATTCAGTCGATTCCTCATGGGACAAATGGAACACCAACATTGCCCTAGGCTGGACCCCAGATAAAGACACTTTATTTGAACTGTCTTATGGACGTAGTGATGGTTATGCCGAATACGCAGGACGCTCCATGGATGGCGTAAAGTTCTATCGCGAGACAGCGGCATTACGCTTTGAAAAAACCAATATATCGGAGCACTGGAGTAAAGTAGAAGCCCAAATAAACTATGGCTACGCCGATCACGCCATGGACAACTATACATATCGAACCCCCTCAATGATGTCTATGTTTAGTGAATTATCTCGCCGTACAGAAAGTGGGCGTATTGCATCTACTTGGGATTGGGATCCAATCAGCTGGACCATAGGCGTAGATGCTGAACAAGAGGTTCATATCTCTGGTATCACATCTAGCTATGATGGCTATGAAGATTACTCTAAACGACAAGCTGGAGTATTTTCCGAACTAACCTGGAACGTCAATGACCAACACAGGATGATTACTGGGGCTCGTATTGATACGTACAGCGCGACAGATGAAACAAGCACATCTTCCACCGCAGGTGAAACAAGAAGCGCCACATTATACAGTGGTTTCTCTCGCTGGGAACGAGACTTTAGCTCCATCCCTGCAACCATGTATATTGGTTTGGGTCATGTAGAACGCTTTCCAGATTATTGGGAAATGCAGTCAGATACAGACAGTGATGCAAGCAACTTCAATAGTGCAGATCCGGAAAAAACCACACAACTGGATGTGGGTTTAAATTATAACGGTAAACAATTTAGCTGGTGGGTTTCGGCGTATGCGGGCTATGTAAGAAACTATATTCTGTTTGATTACACGACAGATGATACTCAAGTCAGCAACGTAGATGCCATTATTGCCGGCGCCGAAGTAGGCGGTCGCTATCAGCTTACCCATAACTGGTCTATCAATGCCTCCACCGCTTACGCATGGGGAGAAGATATTACTTACGATTCAGCATTACCACAAATATCACCTTTAGAAGCAAAATTTGGCGCAACCTATGAATACGGTCATTGGACCACGAACGGTGTAGTTCGTATGGTAGCAGCACAAAATCGTGTTTCAGAAGGCTATGGTAACGTCACAGGTTATGATCTAGGTGATACCTCTGGGTTTACTACCATGGACATTAATCAGCAATACGATTTCAATAAATATTTAACTTGGCGTATTGGTATCGATAACCTAATGGACAAAGCGTATACCGAGCACTTAAACAAGGCAGGCGATGCCTCCAATAGCGGTTATAGTGATTCATCTACATACACCCAGTTCAATGAACCTGGCCGTATCTTCTGGACTAGCCTAACGCTAAGAATTTAACGTTGCAAATTAGTCAAGGGCGCGCACAATGCGCCCTTTTTTTTTACTCATTATCTTACCCTTAGCCAAATAAACACCACTACCTCCAACCGCTCTATTTAAGTGCAAGATAATAGACTGATTGGTCAAACTATCACTTCGTAGCCACTCACCCTATTAAGTACTTTCAGAAAAAGTCCTCACTTCTGCCGTTACTAACTTATACATTCAGAATAATTACGCTTTTTTTTGCGCCAATCAATACAAACTAAGCAAATAGAAACCATCCTAATCTCTCGCCCAAATTGGGACAAAAAAATACACTCTGCACCACAAAAGGACGCAAAAAAATTATTTTATACTTATTCTTGACACATTTGTATTTTCGATGCTATTCATGACACCAGAGAGTTTACTGCTCATCCCTCTAATACAGATATACCCCTGCAACAAGGTATAACAGAGGCTGCGGTACTTCCCTTATTTACGAACCTATTCACTGCACGTTGGAGTTACTAAAATGCTGAAACTGAATAAGCTTGCTACTACCGCCTTATCTCTATCAATAGGTTTAACCGCCTCTCTATCCACCCAAGCCGCTGAGAGAAACTTCATCTCTATCGGTACGGGCGGCGTAACTGGCGTGTACTATCCAGCGGGCGGTGCTATTTGCCGAATGATCAACAAAGACCGCAAAGTACATGGTATCCGCTGTTCTGCTGAGTCTACTGGTGGATCTGTTTACAACGTAAACACAATTCGCCAAAAAGAACTTGAATTTGGTATCGTCCAATCTGATATTCAAGCCGCAGCGGTTCAGGGCATTCGCATGTTCGACGGCAAACCATACCCTGGCCTACGCGCTGTATTTTCCCTTCACGCTGAACCAATACATTTAATGGCACGCACAGAATCTGGCATCAAAACATTTGCTGATCTTGCAGGAAAGCGCGTCAATATTGGTAACCCTGGTTCTGGTCAACGCGGCATGATGGAATTATTAATGAGCGAGTCGGGGTGGACCAAAGGCACTTTTGCCTTAGCTTCTGAATTAAAATCCTCTGAACAAGCTCAAGCACTTTGTGACAACAAATTTGACGCGGCATTCTGGGCTGCAGGCTTACCTAACGGCGCCGCTCAAGAAGCAACGACCACCTGTGACGTCACCATTGTCCCTATGGCCGGCCCAGCGATCGATGCTGTACTAGCTAAATACCCTGCTTACTCTAAAGCAACCATTCCTGGTGGCATGTATCGCGGCAATGACGTAGACATCCCAAGCTTTGGCCCTAAAGGCACGCTGGTAACCTCTGTAGATGTTCCTGATGAAGTCGTGTATCAGTTGGTAAAAGCGGTATTCGAAAACTTTGACTCATTCAAACGACTACACCCTGCTTTTGCTCAACTAACACCACAAGAAATGATTAAAAGCTCTTTAGTCGCTCCGCTTCATCCAGGCGCCATCAAATACTACAAAGAAAAAGGCTGGTTATAACAGTCATATAAATACCTAAGGGGCACATCGCCCCTTATTTTTTATCCTTTACTGGTATTTTGTCACCATCGTCACGAGCTTTACTCCATTAATAATGCTCTCGACCACCATTTTTTAGCTATGCTCTGGCACAGCCTGGGAACACTATGTCTACAGAAAACGCACTCCACAAGGGATCTACAAACGCAGAATTAGAAAGCATGGTTGCTGAAGTCGATACCGGAAATCGCATTCCAAAAGCCTTCTACGCCGCCGTTATTTTAATGGTAGTACCATTAGCATGGTCACTTTTTCAATTATGGACTGGCTCTCCGCTACCCTCTCAATTTGGTATAGGCTTTCTAAACGACACTCAATCTAGAGCAATACATTTAGCTTTTGCACTCTTTTTGACCTACTTAGCCTTTCCAGCGTTTAAAGGCAGCCCTCGTAGTCACATCCCAATAACCGATTGGCTTTTAGCATTTGGCAGCGCATTTTGTGCCGCCTACATATACATCTTTTACGAAGACCTTTCCCTACGCCCAGGCCTACCAACAACAATGGACTTGGTCGTTTCAGGCATTGGTATCACACTCGTTCTTGAGGCAGCACGTCGCTCATTAGGCCCACCACTAATGATTGTAGCGCTTGTTTTTCTTGCCTATATTTTCTTTGGTAACAGCCCTTACCTTCCTGACATTCTGCAATGGCGTGGCGCTTCCTTCTCGAAAACCATGTCGCATATGTGGCTATCAACAGAAGGGGTGTTTGGTATCGCCTTAGGTGTGTCCTCAGGTTTTGTGTTTCTCTTTGTATTGTTTGGTGCACTGCTGAACTCTGCCGGTGCTGGCGAGTACTTTATCAAGGTCGCGTTTTCACTACTCGGTCATATGCGGGGCGGGCCAGCCAAAGCAGCAGTATTATCTTCTGCCATGACAGGCATGATCTCCGGCTCCTCCATTGCAAACACAGTGACAACAGGGACCTTTACCATCCCTTTGATGAAACGTGTCGGTTTTAGTGCGGAAAAAGCAGGCGCGATAGAAGTATCTTCTTCGGTCAATGGCGTTATCATGCCTCCCGTCATGGGCGCTGTGGCTTTCTTAATGGTCGAATATGTTGGAATCCCTTATATTGAGGTCGTGAAACACGCCTTTTTACCGGCCACCATTTCTTATATCGCGCTTTTGTATATCGTTCACTTAGAAGCGCTAAAAATGAACATGCAAGGCTTGCCTCGTACATCTCCAGTGCAGCCTATTAAAGCACGGTTGTTACGCAGTGGTATCGTTATTTCCAGCATGCTTATGCTACTCGGTGCTGTCTACTTTATCGTCGAAGGGATAAAAGAATACTTCAGCTTACTCAGTGCACCACTGGTGATAGCTCTTATTCTTGGCATCTATGTTTTCTTAGTTCGCCTCTCTGCTTCGGAGCCCGACTTAGATAAAGACGACCCCGACCAAGAAATGGTCGTGTTACCAGAATTCTCTAAAGTCTATAAAACAGGATTGTACTACCTAGTTCCTTTATTTGTTCTAGTATGGTTCTTAATGATCGAACGCAACTCTCCTGGACTATCTGCATTTTGGGCATCGTTATTAATGGCCTTTGTGCTGTTAACACAAAAACCCTTAAAAGCCTTCTTTCGAAAATCCCCGGATATTAAGAAGAACTTTGGTGCTGGATTATACGACCTATACGACGGCTTGACCGTTGGTGCGCGCAACATGATTGGGATAGGCGTCGCGACAGCAACCGCAGGCATTATCGTGGGAACCGTCACCATCACAGGTATTGGCGGCGTAATGTCAGAATTAGTCGAGCTAGTGTCTGGCGGCTCCTTAATGATCATGCTGCTGTTTGTCGCTCTGCTTAGTATTATTTTAGGCATGGGGTTGCCGACCACGGCCAACTATATTGTTGTATCCTCTCTGATGGCTAACGTCGTTGTAGATGTTGGTGCGCAGCATGGGTTAATCGTGCCACTCGTAGCGATTCACATGTTCGTCTTCTATTTTGGCATTATGGCAGATGTGACTCCTCCTGTTGGTTTGGCCTCGTTTGCTGCCGCCGCTATATCGGGAGGCTCTCCACTCAAAACGGGCTTTATTGCATTTTTCTATTCACTAAGAACCGCGCTATTGCCTTTCTTATTCATCTTCAACACCGACCTATTACTGATCGATGTGACATGGTGGCAAGGCATCTTTGTCTTTATCATCTCATTAATCGCCATGCTGGTATTCGCGGCAGTAACACAAGGGTATTTCTTTACTCAGAACCGTCTTTGGGAAACTGGTGTGTTATTACTTGTTGCCTTTACCCTATTCCGTCCTGATTATTGGCAAGATATGGTTGAAGCGCCTTATGAGTCTATTAACCCAAATCAGATCGTCAACTATGTTTCAGCATTGCCTGATAATTCGTTACTACGCATGCGAGTGGAAGGCGAAACCCTAGATGGAAAATACGTTAAAACTACGGTTAATTTCAATATGGGCGCGCAAGCAGAAGGAGCACAACGACTGTTTAAAGAAACAGGTCTTGAGCTAGCCACAAGCGACGACGGTGTTACCGTCGACAATATCCGCTTTGGTTCTATTGCTGAGCAAGCAGGCATGGATTTTGATTGGAAAATTTCCTCGATCGAACACCCAGTAAAACGCTTTGCTAAAGAATGGTTTTTCATTCCAGCCCTAATCGTACTGGTACTGGTAATTTTTGTTCAACGCCGTCGTTTAGGCGACTCAGCGAAAAAGGTTGAAACCTATGTATAAGCGAATTTTATTAGCCGTTGACCTCAATGACGACTGGTCTTGGCATAAAGCTTTACCAACCACATTACAAATGTGCAAAGCCTTTTCTGCCGAACTAGAGGTCATATCCGTGATCCCAACTTATGGAAACTCCTGGGTAGGGGAGTTTTTTCCAAAAGGGTATGAGCTGAAAATGATCACGCAGCTCGAAGCCCATTTAAAAAAGTTTATTGAAAGGAATATTCCGCAAAATGTCGCGGTAAATTATAAATCGTCAATGGGCAAAGTGTATGAAGAGGTTATTGAGCATGCAGATAATATAAATGCAGACCTGATTGTAATGGCCTCCCATAACCCATCATCCAAAGATTATGTTATGGGCCCTAATGCCTCCCAAGTAGTACGTCGTACTACCCGATCAGTATTGGTCGTTCGAGGTTAATAACAAAAGCATCTCATGTTTTAAGTTGCCTTGTTACATGCTATAAAAGTCATTAACCTGAAACATTAAAAACCCACATTGTGTGAAATGTGGGCTTTTTATTGCTTAACTCTTTAGCGAATAATACCCGCCTAAACGATGAAGACTCTCTTCAAAACCGCTTATGTTTTCAACCATCTGAGCCCCTCCCATAGTGACGCATTCGGCTACCAAGGCTTCTACTAAAGCAATAGTAGACAGAATACTAGGGAAAAAATGGGGTGTATCCGTTTCTACGGTAAACACCACATCCGCACCCGCCGACAAAGGTGAACGCAAATCATCAGTAATGGTAATTAAGCGCCCTTCTTGCTGTTTAACAATATTAATGGAATTGACCGTTTCAATAGCATAAGGCTCGGAGCCAAACGCTACGACCACATCATCCTTGCTGATTTTTACCAATTCACTGAGTAAGTTTCCTTCATGCCCCCGGATCAACATAATATTAGGCAAAGCAATACGACCAACATAAGCAAAGTGATGCGCGCACGCAAAGGCATCTCGAAAACCCAGCACATAAATCGTCTTAGCTTGTAAAATCATTGTCGCGGCAGACTGTATATTGCTCAATGTTTCATCATTAAATAAATGCTCAAGATCCTTAAAAGCCGCTTCCGCAAACTCTTTAAATATTTTATTGCTCGAACTCGGCCCCGATAGCGCTTGCAAGGATTGAGCACGACTACCGTAATTCACTGGCACCTTGGCGTGTATCGCTTGCTTAAACACATCTTTAAACGTGTTGTAACGCTCAAAGCCTAATGTTTTAGCCAACCGCGTCATTGTTGAAGGGGTAACGCCTGCTTCATCGCTGCTTTTTCGAATCGGTAAGAGCGCAATATTCAATGGATTTTCTAATACATAATCCGCCGCTTTTCTGAGCTGAGTTGTCAGCGTGGGATAGAGGTCTGCTATTCGCTTAAGCGTACTGTCTACATCTGATTTAAGACATTGCGGTTCAGGCATGGAAGAGATATCGGTTACACTCGCTCATATAATAATATTATTAACCTTTATTCTATCGAATCAAGGAACACAATTCACCGTCCATCACTTGCCAATAATAATTGCACTAAAACATCTATATTTATCCCTCATAGGAAGATAAATACCGTGATACACCGCCACCAAAAGCCGACATAAAATAAAAACATCTATACTCAAAGGCAATAAAGGCAATAAAGGCAATAAAGGCAATAAAGGCAATAAAGGCAATA
>JBQEFB010000001.1:216942-232952 GCA_052107635.1 Marinomonas sp.
AAAGGCAATAAAGGCAATAAAGGCAATAAAGGCAATAAAGGCAATAAAGGCAATAAAGGCAATAAAGGCAATAAAGGCAATAAAGGCAATAAAGGCAATATTTTAAGAAAGTAACAAAAAAATACATTTAAAATGCCAAAATAGCACACCTTAAAGTGAAAAAATCCCCCAAAAAAATAACAATCAAAGAAAAAATGGGCTGCACTGCTAACAAAACAACGCCTTATAAATAAAAGTACCGTTTTTTTAAATACTTCTGTTGAAAAACCCTAATACTATTTCGCTAGTAATGTAGAGGGATTGGTGAAATAAAAACTAATGTTTTTTTTGTACTACCCAATAGGCATTGGTTTCTTTACGGAGCTCCTCATAAGACGTGATCCGTTTTTGTGCATCCTCTCCACCCTGTTCCACTAACATGGCCAACAAAGCCTCAATCACCGCCATCATGCCTGTGTAACAACCAAAATGGTGCGTCGATAATACTGAAGCAAGAAGCGTTTCATCGGCACTAAATTCCGGTGACACAATCTCACTATCGGAAATCAACACCAGCTTTATCCCTTTGCGTTGGGCAAACTGACACGCTTCTACGGTTTCCCTTGAATACGGCGTTAAAGTGATCGCAATCATCACATCTCCTTCGCCAGCCATATGCAGATCATCAATCGCACTGGCCATATGCCGAGGAATTAACTGCAACGATGGCAATGCCATTCGCCCCACATAGTGCAAATAAAATGCCATAGAATAACTTGCACGAACAGCGGTTAAATAGACATCTTTTGCGCCTAATAGCAGAGTAACTACTCGCTGCATACGCTCGTAGTCAAGCAACTCTAAAGACCTTTGAACAATTGCCATGCTGTTCAACGCCGCGTCTGCTTGAGTACGCCCCGCTTCTCCTTTCTCCCTAAGCCCATCAATCCAAAGCGGCTGATCAACACTGACTGCCGCCGACACTAATGACTGACGAAAAGGTTCTCTTAGCTCATCATAACTATTTACCCCCATTTTTTCGGCAAGACGAATCAGCGTATAAGTACTCACTCCAGCCTTACGAGCGGTCTCACGAATCGGGTCTAATCCGAAATCCGAAGGGTGATCAATAATATATTTTGCGACTGCTCTTAACCCACGAGGCAACTCAGGTATTGCCTCTTTTAGGTGCACAAGTAATCTATTTTTGAGCGTTGGATCCACAACAAAACCTCCAAATGAAAAACCAATAAAAATACAAATGTTATTTTTTTGAATTATTGACTAAAAATGTAATTAATGCAAAATTAAGTCACACAAACGCTCCAGTCACTTTTTTTGACAGTTTAGGAATCTACTTATGGCCGACTCACTTCCCTCCCATGCTTCAGTCGTTGTTATCGGCGGCGGTATTATGGGTTGCTCTACTCTTTACCACCTTGCAAAAATGGGTGTGTCCGATGCAATTTTACTGGAACGAAATGCGTTAACATCTGGTACTACATGGCATTCTGCAGCTCAGGTTCGCGCTTTACGTCACTCTCGCAACTTGACTCAAATGATCCAATACTCGGTAGATCTTTATTCACAACTAGAAAAAGAAACAGGTCAATCTGTTGGCTGGATCCAAGAAGGCTCACTTTCTATCGCCACTAACCCTGGTCGACTGGCTCACATTAAACGCCAAGAAGCACTGGCTCACGCTTACGGCATTGACGCTACCTCCATCTCTGCAGACGAAGCCAAAGAACGCTGGCCGTTAATGAACCACGAAGACGTACTCGGTGCCGTATGGTCACCTGATGACGGTCGTGTATCACCATCTGATGTGTGTGCAGCCCTAGTGAAAGGCGCTAAATCTCTTGGCGCTAAAATTTTTGAACGTACTGGTGTAACGGGCATCCTTACCGAAAATGGCAAAGTCCGTGGTGTTGAAACAACTCAAGGCACAGTCATGTGTGACTCAATCGCCATTTGTGCTGGCCTTTGGTCTCGTGAGATAGGCGCAATGGCAGGTGCAGAAGTACCACTATTAGCCTGTGAGCACTTCTATCTATTGACTAAACCAATCGATGGCATCAAGGGCAACATGCCGACCTTGTCTGACCATGATAATCATCTTTATATGCGCGATGATTCAGGCGGCCTGTTAGTAGGGTGTTTTGAACCAATGGGCAAACCGATTGCACCTGGCGTACTAAACGAAAACTTCGAGTTCGGTTTATTGCCAGAAGACTGGGATCACTTCGAACCAATGATGATGAATGCCCTTCATCGTCTACCAGCGCTAGAAACAGCAGAAGTTAAAATGCTGTTAAACGGCCCAGAAAGTTTCACGCCAGATGGCACCTTTATGCTCGGTGAAACCGCTGAAACAAAAGGATTATTCCTCGGTTGTGGTATGAACTCCGTCGGCATCGCCTCAGGTGGCGGCGCAGGTATGAACCTAGCAAAATTGATCGTTGAAGGTTCTACTGAATACGACCTAGGGGAAGCCGATGCAAAACGTTTTGCGCCTATTTTTAATAGCGTTGAACACCTAATGGCACGTGCACCAGAAATTCTAGGCACCCATTACGACATCGCTTACCCAGGCAAACAATTGAAAACGGCCCGTGATCTACGCAAATTACCGTTAGATAGCGAATATCGCAAAGCCAAAGCGCACATGGGACAATTCTACGGTTGGGAACGCCCTCTTTACTTCGGCAAAACAAGCGAACCAGAGCTAAAATTTGAACGCCCTGATTGGTTTGAAAATGTTCGTGATGAAGTCATGGCTGCCCATGAAAATGCAGCGATCTTTGACGCTTCACCATTTGGTAAGATTGAAGTAGAAGGCCCAGATGCCGAAGCTTTCATGCGTCACGTCTGTGCCGGTCAAATGGGTCGAGCACCCGGATCTGTGATTTACAGCGCCATCCTAAATGATCGTGCTACGTTTGAATCCGATGTGACCGCTCAGCGATTAACAGAAACACATTACCGTTTATTTGTTGGCACCAATGCCATTAAACGCGATATCACTTGGCTGAAACGTCACGCCGATGGTTTTAGTGTCACCTTAACTGACAGCACAGAAACCTACGCAGTACTTGGCCTTATGGGACCTAATGCCGCCGCAATAGCAACACAATGCAGTGCGGTAGGACTTAACGAAATAGCTTACTTTAAACACGCCGAAGCACAACTGGCAGGTAAATCCGTTCGCGCTGCTCGTATGTCTTACGTGGGTGAAGCTGGTTGGGAAATCACATGTAACACCGCCGATGTTAATGAGATCTTCGCAGCATTAACGGCTGCTGGAGCAAAGCCTGCTGGTATGTACGCTCAATCTGCTATGCGGATCGAGAAAGGCTTCTGCGCGATGGGTCATGAGCTAGACAGTGACGTTAATCCGATTACCACTGGATTGGATTTTGCGACTCGTAAATCGGGTGGTTTTATCGGTGCTGCCGCACTCGAAAAAGCTCGCACCGAAGGCGCAACCTGCCATGTTATTTCACTAACATTAGACGATGAAACAGTCGTTCCTCTTGGTCATGAGCCAATTTATGCAAACGGCAAAATTGTTGGGCAAACCTCGTCTTGTGCGTTTGGTTACCGTATTGGCAAACCAATTGCTCTGGGCCACAGCGACGTTACGCTAGAAGATGGTGCTCGAGTTCAAATCGATATTGCCCGTACCCTTTACGATGCAACGGTCACTATTGGGCCACTATTCGATCCAACCGGCGCATTGATGAAGGTATAACCTGATGAATCGTCCTTTTATTATGGTTGCACCAAATGGGGCACGACGCGGTAAGGAAGATAACGCTTCCTTACCCATCACGATTCCGGAGCTTGTCGCCACCGCGACAAGCTGCCAGCAGGTAGGTGCAGATGCTCTGCATCTGCATGTTCGTGATGCACAAGGTTGTCACTCTTTAGATGTTGGCCTGTATCGAGAAGCCACACACGAACTTGCTAAACAAGCACCGCAGCTTGAAGTGCAAATCACGACTGAAGCCGCTGGCATTTTTGACGTAGCTGAGCAATTTACATGCTTACGTGATTTGCAACCTAAGTGGGCCTCTATTTCGATACGTGAAATGGCCCGTGATCTTACCTTAGCGCCAAAAGTCTACGATCTATGTGCTGAGCAAGGTACAAAAGTTCAACACATTATTTACAACACGGATGACATCAAGCTACTGCTTGACTGGCAAAAACAAAATATTGTACGGGCAACACAAGACAGTGTTCTTTTTGTCCTAGGTCGTTATAGCCAAGGACAGATTTCATCTCCGGCAGATCTTGTTCCATTTCGTGACACCTTACCTGATATTGAAAACTGGATGGTGTGTGCATTTGGCCCTGAAGAACACAACTGCTTAGCCAATGCCGCACAACAAGGTGGCGCAGTGCGAGTCGGATTTGAAAACAGCCTAGTGTCTTCAAATGGCGAACCACACATTGATAATGCCGCCTCTGTAGCGGCATTAATTAAAACCATAGAACAACTTAAACACGGTTAATAGCCAAGAGGTATTCTGCATGAGCCACGTTTTTCCACGTCACTGTCATGCATCACTTCCAACTGCGGTTGCAGGTGATGGTTGCTATCTAATTGATAAAGATGGTAAACGCTACTTTGACGGCTCCGGTGGGGCCGCCGTCTCCTGTCTTGGCCATTCCAACCAACGAGTGATTAAAGCCATTCAAGACCAAGCAGACAAATTAGCCTTTGCTCACACTGGATTCTTTACCTCAGAACCCGCTGAAGCCTTAGCCGATCTCTTGATCGCTAATGCACCAGGCAAGCTTACTAAAGTCTATTTCGTCTCCGGTGGATCAGAATCCGTCGAAGCCGCAATTAAACTGGCGCGTCAGTATTTTGTCGAACGTGGTGAGCCGCAACGTCGCCATTTAATCGCTCGTCGCCAAAGTTATCACGGTAACACTTTAGGTGCGCTGTCTGCCGGTGGCAACGCCATGCGCCGTGAAAAATTCGCTCCTATTTTAGTCGAAATGAGCCACATTGCGCCAAGCTATGAATACGCAGAACGCCCAGCCACAGAAAGTCTAGAAGCGTACGGCCAACGTGTTGCAAACGAACTTGAAAGTGAAATACAACGCCTCGGCCCAGATACGGTAATGGCCTTTATTGCCGAACCTATCGTGGGCGCAACCTTGGGCGCAGTAACAGCGGTTCCTGGGTATTTCAAACGGGTTCGTGAAATCTGTGACGCCCATGGCATCTTATTGATCCTTGATGAAGTCATGTGTGGCATGGGCCGAACTGGCTATTTATTTGCTCACGAAGCGGAAGGTATTAACGCCGACATCGTCTGTATTGCCAAAGGGCTAGGCGCAGGCTACCAACCCATTGGTGCCATGCTATGTACCGATCATATCTATGACACTATTAAAGACGGCTCTGGTTTCTTCCAACACGGTCATACCTATCTAGGGCACCCTATTGCTACGGCGGCAGGGTTAGCCGTTGTAACAGAGATGCTTGAAAAAAAGTTGATCAACCAAGTAAAAGAACACGGGGACTTTTTAGAAAAAGCCTTACACGAAAAATTTGCTAATCATCCACACATTGGTGATATTCGTGGTCGTGGTTTATTCCGTGGTCTCGAAATTGTTGCTGACCGCGAAACAAAAACACCGTTTGAACCAGAACTGGCTATTGCTGCTAATATCAAAAAAGCAGTGTTAGTAGAAGGTCTAATTTGTTACCCAGGCAGCGGTACTCGTGATGGCAAACAAGGGGATCATATTTTACTGGCGCCGCCGTTTATTGCATCAGAAGCGCAACTCACTGAAATGGTTGAAATGCTGTCTCGCGCCATTGATAAAACAGTATTCAATTAACGCGATACAATTTGATAATTTAAAACCGTGCCAATGAATACTGCGTATAACAAAATGCGTTTTCTATTGGCACTGGCATACGAACATACAACTTTAAAAGAGGTTTTTCATGAAAATTTTAGTCCCCGTGAAACGGGTAATAGACTACAACGTTAAGGCTCGTGTTAAATCTGACGGCACTGGCGTTGATCTAGCCAACGTAAAAATGTCGATCAACCCATTTGACGAGATTGCAGTGGAAGAAGCCATTCGCCTAAAAGAAAAAGGCGTTGCTACAGAAGTTGTCGTTGTTTCTATCGGTGTCAAACAGGCTCAAGACACCCTACGTACCGCTCTAGCAATGGGCGCTGATCGCGCAATTCTTATTGTTGCCACAGACGATGTTCAGCAAGACATTGAACCACTGGCCGTGGCCAAGTTGCTGAAAAAAGTGATCGAAGACGAAACGCCAGACCTTGTGATCGCTGGTAAACAAGCAATCGATAACGATATGAATGCGACCGGCCAAATGCTGTCTGCATTATTAGGTTGGAGCCAAGCAACCTTTGCGTCCACACTAGAAGTCGAAAACGACATTGCCCGTGTTACTCGTGAAATTGATGGCGGCCTACAAACCATCGAAGTGACATTACCGTCTATTATCACCGTCGATTTACGCATGAACGAACCGCGCTTTGCGTCTTTGCCAAACATCATGAAAGCAAAACGCAAACCACTAGAAACAAAAACAGCCGAAGAGCTTAGTATCGATGTCACCCCTCGCCTGACCATAGTTTCAACCATAGAACCAGAAGCCCGCAAAGCTGGCGTGATCTTAAACTCGGTTGACGAGTTACTTGAAAAGCTTAAAAACGAAGCGGAGGTAATCTAATGTCTATTTTAGTTCTGGCAGAAATCACTGAATCTGGTCTAGCACTCGACGCCACTGCACGCGCCGTGACCGCAGCGGGTCAATTAGGCGACGTTACACTACTGTGTGCGGGCACTAACATTCAAGACGCCGCTCTAGAAGCCGCTAAAATTGATGGTGTCAGCAAGGTAGTAATCGCAGACCATGCCGCCCTTGCTCATAACATGGCAGAAACAACCGCCGCTTTGCTCGTCTCTTTAGCTGACAACTACAGCCATATCGTCGCACCCGCTACCAGCGATGCAAAAAACATTCTACCTCGCGTTGCGGCCTTGCTAGATGTCATGGTCATTAGTGATGTGATCGAGATTGAAAACACAGACACTTTCCGTCGCCCTATCTACGCTGGTAACGCGATACAAATCGTACAATCGACTGACAAAATCAAAGTACTCGCCGTACGTACGTCTGTTTACGAGCCTGCTGCAACAAACAACTCAGCGCCAACAGAAGCACTTGATGTGCCAGCATTGCCAGCATTGTCTACCTGGATAGAAGACAAAGTTGAAACCGCTAAAGGCCCTGAATTGTCTTCTGCAAAAATCGTTGTATCCGCTGGTCGTGCCATTGGTTCGGTCGAAAACTTTGATATTATCAATGCTCTAGCGGGCAAATTAGGTGCAGCGGTTGGCGCGTCACGTGCAGCGGTAGATGCAGGCTACGCACCAAACGATTGGCAAGTAGGTCAAACAGGCAAAGTAGTGGCACCAAATCTCTATCTTGCTTGTGGTATCTCTGGTGCGATTCAGCATCTTGCGGGTATGAAAGGGTCTAAAGTGATTGTTGCCATCAATACCGATGCCGATGCTCCTATCTTTCAAGTCGCTGATTATGGATTGGTTGGTGATTTGTTCGATCTAGTACCAAAACTAACGGAACAATTGGGATGGTAGCCCCCCTTAACGACAAACCGTCGAGAGAAAAATCAGGAGCGGTACAAGAAGCCCCTATGCCTCTCAACACTGAAAATTCAGTCCATCAGATTTGTCGTTATAAAGAAGCGCATGTTGCGCGTTTTTCCTACCGTTTTTTCGCCTCTATTGGCGTAGAAGCGGTAGGCACTACTCTGACCAAAAAAAAATGTATACATCATAATTCCCAAACACATGGTAGTTGTGTATCGCACTTTTTGCCGAGTCCGTTAGATCAAACTCCCACACCATCCCTTTTACGTCTAATGACAGTAATCACACCCATTTCAGGTGATATGACTGGTTTAGCAAACAGGGACCAACGAGCCCTTTAATTACCTAATATAAAGACAATAGCCTGTTTTTTGGAGATCTAAGAATGCCTAAATATTGCTTAACCGTCACCTGTCCATCCCGCCGTGGGATTGTTGCCGCGATATCCGGCTTCCTCGCAGAAAAAGGCTGTACAATTACTGATAGCGCACAATTTGATGACACGGATACCGATCGTTTTTTTACTCGCATCAGTCTTGTTAGTGAAACAGGAAGCTCTCAAGAAGAACTAATCCGCGACTTTAGCCTCATTGCAGAAGAATTTGCCATGGAGTGGGAAGTCCGTGGTGAAGATGAAAAAATGAAAGTGCTTATTATGGTGTCGCGCTATGGTCATTGCTTAAACGACTTATTGTTTCGCAGCAGTATTGGCACCTTACCTATCGAGATTGTTGGCGTGGTTTCGAACCACTTTGACCATCAAAAACTGGTAGTGAATAACGACATTCCGTTTCATTACATCAAGGTCACTAAAGAAAACAAAGCCACAGCAGAAGCACAATTACTGAACGTGGTAGAAGAAAGCGGCGCTTAACTCATTGTTTTAGCGCGTTATATGCAAATTCTTTCTGATACACTTTGCCAAAAAATGTCAGGGCGCATTATAAACATTCATCATTCTTTCTTACCGTCTTTTAAGGGCGCCAACCCTTACAAACAAGCTTATACGAAAGGCGTTAAACTCATCGGTGCGACCTCTCATTACGTTACCGCTGATTTAGACGAAGGCCCGATCATCGAACAAGATATTGTACGGATTACCCATGCACAATCCGCCAGTGACTACGTCAGCCTTGGCCGTGAAGTAGAAGCCTCTGTGCTCGCACGTGCCATCCATGCTTACGTCCGCCGTCGCGTTTTTCAAAATGGTGAAAAAACCGTGGTATTCCCTGCATCACCAGGCAGCTATTCTGCCGAGCGTATAGGCTAAACCGTTAATCATCAGAGCTAAGTCCCATGAAATATGGGCCAAAAGATAAAATAGGAAGAATACCGTGACTCAACGCGAAAGTATGAACTACGACGTCGTTATTGTAGGAGGTGGCCCAGCTGGCCTATCTGCTGCTATTCGCCTTAAACAACTTGACCCAGAAATCGCCGTTATCTTACTGGAAAAAGGCTCCGAAATCGGGGCTCATATTCTTTCTGGTGCGGTGCTTGACCCTTCTGGTCTGGACGCTTTATTACCTGATTGGCGCACAATGGACGCCCCTATTCGCACCGAGGTACAAGAAGACAACTTCCTAATGCTCAGTGAATCTGGTTTTAAAAAGCTTCCTAATGCCCCTATGCCAAAGCTAATGAATAATCATGGCAACTATATTGTTTCAATGGGCAATGTGTGTCGTTGGTTAGCGGAACAGGCCGAAGCCCTAGGAGTAGAAATTTTCCCTGGTATGGCATGTTCAGAATTGCTCTATGAGGGAGATAGTGTCGTTGGTGTGGTCGCCGGTGAATTTGGCCTTAACAGCGATGGAACTCCTGGCCCGTCTTATGAACCTGGCATGGAATTACGCGGCAAATATGTATTGTTGGGTGAAGGTGTACGGGGCTCTCTATCTAAACAAGTCATCAATAAATACCAATTATCCGAAGGTCATGAACCACAAAAGTTTGGCCTTGGCTTAAAAGAAATTTGGGAAATAGACCCAGAAAAACACAAAGAAGGCAGAGTCAGTCATACTATGGGCTGGCCATTAAATGGCAATGCTGGCGGCGGTTCTTTTATTTATCATGCAGAAAACAATCAAATCTTTATCGGCTTTGTGGTGCATCTTAATTACGCCAACCCTTACCTATCCCCTTACCAAGAATTTCAACGCTTTAAACACCACCCGATTATCGCGGAGCTATTAACTGGCGGTAAACGCGTTGCTTATGGCGCACGAGCTATATCAGAAGGTGGTTACCAATCTATCCCTAAACTCACCTTTCCTGGTGGTGCCTTACTCGGCTGTTCTGCTGGATTGGTAAACGTACCGCGCATCAAGGGCAACCACAACGCCATGCTGTCTGGTAAAGCCGCTGCAGAAGCCGCTTTTAATGCCATACAAGAAGGCCGTGAAGGGGATGAATTAAGCCAATACGAAACCGACTTGCGTACTGGGCCGATCGGTCAAGACCTTAAACCGGTACAAAATGTTAAACCTTTATGGTCTAAATATGGTTTATGGGGTGGACTGTCTTTGGGCGGATTGGACATGTGGTGGGCAAGCATTGTGGGCAAGCCTTTATTTGGCTCCATGCACCACAGTAAAACAGACGCAAAATCGATTCAGCCAGCAGAAAAGTTCAAACCTATCCATTACCCAAAACCGGATGGTATTCTGAGCTTCGATCGTTTAACTAACGTGGCTTTTTCTGGCACCAACCATGATGAGAACCAGCCTAGCCACTTACGTTTAACCGATGCAAGCATTCCGATGAAGGTGAACCTACCATTATACGCAGAACCCGCACAACATTATTGCCCTGCTGGGGTTTATGAAGTGGTTGAACAAGAAGGCGAATCGCAATTCCAAATCAATTTCCAGAACTGTGTTCACTGTAAAACCTGTGACATTAAAGACCCTTCTGAAAACATTACCTGGAATACGCCACAAGGAGGAGATGGCCCTAACTATCCAAACATGTAGGAGCATCTCTAAAGTCAAAGACAACGCCATACTCGATTCACCTTCGAAGCATGGTAAGCAATACAACTGTTAATAAAAACACTGCTGATGATAATACTCTCAGCGGTGTTTTTATTTCTGCTTATTTCAACCGACCTTTCAGCCAATAGACCCGTTAACGCTTCCTATTTGTAAAAGCCGCTGGCCCACTTTACGAAATGAACGCTCAGCTTTTATCAGCAACCATCGGTTGTATTTTAAAATTACGCTATTATTGTCTGTAACTAGACCTCGCACATAAACAGTACTTTTCACACTAGATAACATCGGAGACCGAGCATGCCCAATGATATTACAGAGACACTCAATAAAAATACCGCGTTACCAGGTAGAACAGAAGCCCAGTCTATTTCAGGCATACACGCCGTTAATAACACCTCTTTCATGATGCCGATAAAAAACACTGAAGCAGACATCATTGTCGGAATGGGGTGTTTTTGGGGAGCAGAAAGGAAGTTTTGGAACACGCCTGGTGTCGTCGTTACCTCTGTTGGCTACGCCGGAGGCGTCACACCCAACCCCACCTATGAGGAAGTCTGCTCAGGAAAAACAGGGCACACAGAAGTGGTTTCTGTACGTTTCGATACCACTATCACCTCATTGGAAGAGGTTTTAAAAATCTTTTGGGAAAGCCACAACCCAACACAAGGCATGAGGCAAGGTAACGACATTGGCAGCCAATATCGCTCAGCGATTTATCTAAAAAATGCCGACGATTTAGCAACGGCAATGGCCAGTAAACAGACCTTCGAAGAACAATTAACCGCCGCCGGTTATGGCACTATTACCACCGACATTGAATTGCTCACTCATTATTACTATGCCGAAGAATACCATCAGCAATATTTGTACAAGAACCCAAATGGCTACTGTGGATTAAGCGGCACAGGCGTTAGTTGCCCTATTGGACTAGGCATTTAATCTACCTAGATAACCCTGAGCAGTCATTCAGCGATGTTAAGACATAAAAAAACCGAACTGGAAACATATTCCAGTTCGGTTTTTTATTACTCAATAACGATTAACCATTTTGACTACTAATATCATCACTTGAAATGCTAGTCGAAATATCAATAGAAACTGTCGTATTATTATAAACAACACTTATACTGTCGCCTGAACCAACAGACCCATCACCATTTGAATCAAAAGAAGATTCATCACCGAAATTAGCAACATCTTCACCATCAATCTTAACAGAGCCGTCTTCAGCAGTAACATGGGCCTCTAAGAACTCTGTTATCGCAGTAATATCAGCATCGTCACTTGGTACACCATCAATTCCACTCAATAAATCCGTTACATCCAAAGAATCTTCAGATGCATCAAAATCGACAATGGTATCAAGACTACTTGATGTTAATTCACTCGTACTAGTACTTTCAACAGCACCAACAACAGTGTCAATAATAGAGTCACCTTGAAATATAAATAGATCAGCTCCATCTCCGCCGATTAAAGTATCGTCACCATCTCCACCAGTTAAAGTATCGTCACCAGCTCCACCGGTTAGATAATCATCACCATCTCCGCCGGTTAGATAATCATCACTACCACTACCTTCCAATGTCACGCCAATATTACTACTACCATCAATGTCAGCAACACTTTCAACCAAGGTACCGTCATCAAGCATTGTCGAAGCAATGGTTGATAAAGAGTCTTGATCAAAACCAGTCACTTCAACACTGGCAGAATAAGTTCCATCCTCTTGGATAATTGCCTCAGAAGACACTGAAGTTCCATCACTATCCGTAGTCGTTAAAGTGATCGTCTCGCCGACATCTATATTTTCACTGGTACCAGTAATATCCATAGTATAAGTAACTAAATCACCGTCACCGATGTATGAGCTATCGCCTGAAAATATAATCGTATCAACATTATTAAGACTAAATATTTGATAACCATCATCGGTAGTAATAGAGCCATCTAATTCACCATATTCCGCATAATGCACAAAAGCATTAAAGGTATAATCATCTGACCCACCAAGATTCCAACTAGCCGATGCTATATCACCGTAAACTAAAGTTGTTACTCCATCTTCTGAACTATTAGAATTATTATAACTATAATTTAGAGGTGTATTGAGGTTCGCCGTATCTATATTATCAGCATTACTTGCACCGTAAGAATATGAAGACATTGATATTGTTACGCTGGCAGTCAATACAGGAACAGTAGCAGTAACAACATCTGTGACCTTTTCACCTTGAACAGTAATAGACAAGGTATTAGCAACAGAATCACCATCCCCATCAACAACGGTATAGCCGTATTCCACGACTTGAGCGCCATCATTTTCTACAGAAGCAACCAGCGCATCACTTGCGATAAAGCTGTAGGTGCCATCAGCATTAATAGTAATAGCACCATTATCATCACTCGTTTGCGTTGCGACAACAGAATCCAGACCATCCGCACCAGCGTCCGTTTCAAGACTACCAGTTAATGTGTATACATCACTAATACTAGAATCTGTTAGTTCAACATGAGCGACTACAGAATAGGTTTCCGTATGTGATAATACATCTGTAGTAGTATCAATAAGCGCATTGTATTCAGCGGTTGTTACTGTATCCACCACTTCACCATCAACTAAGAAGCCATCCAGAGACACGGTATAACTGACTCCATTAACTTCAATGTCTACACTTGAAGTATCCTGAGAGGTAAAGGTTAAAGTATCACCAGTATCCAATAAATCATTAGCTGTATCAGCTTCTGATAATAATGAAGAAAGATTAACCGTCACCTCTTCCCCATCTATCACCAAAGTCACATCAACATTAAAATTAGTACTTGTGAAGGAGTCAGAATAAAGTCCATTCGTCATACCGTTTTCATGAGTAATTTCTGCAACGACAACACTTTCACCAAAACCTATATTTGAAGTTACTCCAACTTCGCTAGCATCCAGTGAGCTTTCTGCCACGTTAAGATTAAGAGAATTACTTGCAACATTACCCCATGAAAGTGTCTCTGTGTAAGAGTCATCATCTGTATTTGTCAGATCATGCTCCCCAATATTTTTAGTATTCCACCACCAACCAAAATCATCTCCCTCATCAAATTCAGCATCAGAGAAACCAGACGCTATGCTTGAGACAGAATAAGTACTCACTGCTAATGTCAATGTAGCTTCTGTAGTAACCGTATCTGGTGAGTCATCTTCAACCACCGCAGTAACCGTACTGGTCGTTGTCGTTGTTCCATCATTCACCGCAATACCGAAATCAATGGAAACAGAGTCTTCTATCGTCTCATCCGATTGATCTAATGGACCACTCAAAGTAACAGTGTATGAAGCATCCCCATCGCTATTAACATCACTAAGCGCAACAGTAATAATCGTTTCGCCATCAGAGGTACCAACTAAGTTGGCACTTTCATCCAAGTTCCAATCTAATGCTACGCCACCTGAGGTGTATATTCCCGTTGGAGCAACAAGTGAAACACTCAAATCATCCCCATCGGCATCACTAACGGAGAAAGAACCTGTAGCACTTACAGCATTGCTGGTATCAGTACTGCCTGCTGTATCCGCATTAGCACCGGTCAGACCTTCTTCAGACACAATAACGGATGAGTCAATAAGTGTAATCAATGGGGTATCACCAACTGCATCAACCGTTAAATTAACCGTTGCGGCATTGGATACCAAGCCTTCGTTATCTTGAACCGTATACTCAAAACTATCCTCACCGTTATAGTCCGCATTCGGTGTATAAGTGATTTCACCAGTTTCAGAATTAACTGAAACAGTACCACTCTCAGGCTGCGTAGTAATAACAACTGTGGTTGGGTCAATAGTGCCGTCTACATCCGTGTCATTCGCCAACACATCAATCGAGATCGAAGTATCTTCATCCGTTGCAATAGCGCCTTCAGTCAAGGTCTCATCAACATCGATGAATTCATCGGTCATTGTGATAACACTGTCAATTGTCTCAGTTGGTTCAAAGATCAAATTCGTTGTGGACTCACTACCATCTGCTTGGATAGTCGTTAGAGTTACTTCATCAGATACGGTTTGAGAGACCGTCATATTTTGAACAACGTAAGTACCATTAGAACCCACTGTTGTTAACTCAAAGTAAGAAACTGGTTCATCAGTTATAAAGGAATAAGTATCTTCATAGGCTCCACTTTCTCTATAACCGCCCGTCGTACTTATCACCTCACCATCAGCATTATAAGCTGTTATCTTAACTTCAGTAGCATTGGAACTATTTTCATCAAAAAAGCTCCCTAATCCACTTAATGTAAAAGATATTTTATTGATAGAAACATCTTCAGCACTAATACTAACCTTTAGTATTTCTCCTTGACTCAACCCTTGGCTGGTTTCATTACCAATACCATTAGCACCATTCCAAGCCGATAAATCACCATCAGAAACTGAGGTCGTCACACTAAGATCTACGTCTCCATCACCATCTGTATCAAATGTTTTAACCGCCTCACCATCATCATTTAACGTTCCCCAGTCATCGATCGACACAGTCCCAACAAAAGTTCCTGTAGGTGAGTCGTCACTTTGATCAAAAGATCCAATATCAAAGTCTAATGATTCTGCAATTTTATCGGTATCAGGAACAAAACGTACTTCAGTATCAGCATCATAAGTCACACCTAACGTCATCTCGACCCAGTCACCATTATCATTCTGAACTTCCATAGTACCGTACTGAGGTGCTTCATCTAGGCGGATAGCTGTATCGTACATCATAGTGGAGTCATCAGTAGCTACTGGCGCTTCGTTTGTACCATTAATCGTAATCGTGACCGTTTCAGTTGTGCCATCGGCCGTTTCAACGGTGAAGCTTTCGCTCAAACTGTCGCCCGTATTCAACCCTTGAACATCGCTGTTGCTGTTCGTTAGGTCGTATATCCACGCGCCATCAGTACCAATGCTGAACGTACCATAGGTGCCTGCTGCGTTGGTTTGCGCTTCAAACACGGCTTCGCCTGCGTCGGCGTCCGTCACACTCAAAGTGCCCGTCGCTTGCGCGGTCACGTCTTCTGTGACAGACCCTGTGTCAGAACCCGTAATCACGGCGGCATCGTTTGTACCCGTGACTGTGATCGTTAAGGTCGTTGTCGCTGTGGCACCTTGATCGTCGGTTACCGTGACTGGTACGTCGATTTCTTGTTCTTCACCTGATTCTAGGCTGTCGTAAGACGCCGCATCAAACGTGTAGCTACCATCACTATTGAAGGTCAAACCAGTTACTGTGGACGTGGTGGTAAACGTCAAGTTTGCATCCGCAGCCAGGTCCACATCGTTTGCTGAGATGGTGCCGGTGACCGTCGCGTCTTCATCCACAGAAG
>JBQEFB010000002.1:0-507 GCA_052107635.1 Marinomonas sp.
TCCCGACATTCGCCTTGTAAGGGCGACGCTCTCCCAACTGAGCTACACACCCGCTGTTTAGATAATGTTAATATCTAATAACTCTTTACCAAACTCACTTCATTAAGAAAAGAAGTAATTGGCGGAATGGACGGGACTCGAACCCGCGACCCCCTGCGTGACAGGCAGGTATTCTAACCAACTGAACTACCACTCCAACACAATCTAGGACTTTTGCTTATCTTACGATAAACCCACTGTCTAGTAAGTGGTGGGTGTGGAGAGGTTCGAACTCCCGACATTCGCCTTGTAAGGGCGACGCTCTCCCAACTGAGCTACACACCCGTCATAATTTAACATCTTACTAGATGGGGAGTTTGAACTCCCGGTGTCTTGCGCCTTGCTAGGAAACGAATCTCCCAACTGAGCTACACACCCGCTTTGCTTTAAAAAGAAAAGCATTTTACATCTATAAGATGTAGAAAATTAAAACATCGTTAAATGGTGCCGCCACCAAGAGTCGAACTC
>JBQEFB010000002.1:607-232942 GCA_052107635.1 Marinomonas sp.
GGGACCCTCTGATTACAAGTCAGATGCTCTACCAACTGAGCTATAGCGGCATTTCCAGAGACGCAGTTTACTTGTATTTTCACCTCTCTGCAAAGAGAAATGGTGCCGCCACCAAGAGTCGAACTCGGGACCCTCTGATTACAAGTCAGATGCTCTACCAACTGAGCTATAGCGGCATTTCTATTCTGGTCGGGACGGCAGGATTTGAACCTGCGACAACTAGCACCCCATGCTAGTGCGCTACCAGGCTGCGCTACGCCCCGTTACTGACAACAACACTGTCGTTGTCAGCGGGGGCGTATATTACTATAACGAACCAAAAAGGGAAGGGGTTTATAAAACTTTTTTACAATTTAATTAGATCTAATGGCCACCAACTCCAAAATACTTACCTATTGATCTAAATAAACTTCTGCCCAAACCCACTACAAAAGCAAAATCTCACACTTTCTATTTACAGAAAATCAAGAACTGATTATCTAAGCAAGCAGCCCTACTCACTAATAAGCCTCAAAGCCACCTACAAAAAAGCCACCCTTGCGATAAGGGTGGCTTTTTAAAGTAACACTACTAAAGGCTACTCTTGCATATAGTTCTCTACTTTTGACTTAAGCTTTTGACCAGGCCTAAAAGTAACAACAGTTCGTGCCGTGATTGGAATCTCTTCACCTGTCTTTGGGTTACGACCTGGCCGTTGACTCTTTTCGCGAACTTCAAAATTACCGAAACCAGACAGCTTAACTTGCTGCCCCTCTACAAGAGTCTCTCGAATAACATCAAAAAAACCTTCTACAAGATCTTTAGCGTCTTTTTTAGCAAGCCCAACTGAGTCCACTAAATTTTCAGCAAGATCCGCTTTTGTCAACGATCCCATAAATCTATCCCCTTACGACGGCTCCTAACTGCTCAGACAATGCCGCAACAGTTTGTTCTACAGAGTTGTTCACTTCTTCATCACTAAGAGTGTGTGAAGGATGCTGCCACGTCAAGCCCAAAGCGACACTTTTTTTCGTATCATCAACGCCTTGCCCTTGATAAACATCAAAAACAAACACACCTTTAAACGCATCACCTGCAGAGCCAGAGATTACTTTTTCTAACTCACTAACAGGAACAGCACGATCGACCAACAAGGCCAAATCACGACGCACTTCAGGGAACTTAGAAATAGTTTTGTATTCAGGCAACTTGGCATCTAGGACAGCAGATAAAGCAATATCAAATACATACAAAGGTTGATTCAGCCCTAAAGACTTAGAGAGCTGAGGGTGTAACTCCCCTAACATCCCTACGAATTCACCATCAACAAATATATCAGCGGAGCGCCCTGGATGTAGAAACTCACACTTAGATCGCTCATAGGAAGGCTGATTGCCATCATTTAAATCAAACAAAGCATCAACATGGGCTTTAAGATCATAAAAATCGACCTTATCGCTATTATGATACCAAGCTTCAGGATCACGACTACCCGCAATCAAACCAGCAATTTGCTGCTGTTGATCCAACTCATCCAATGCCTCTACCGTACCAATAAAACGGCGCCCAGTTTCAAATAAACGCACACGTGATTGCTGACGGTTTTGGTTATGCAAGTAAGCTTTCACCAAACCAGGTATCAAACTTGGTCGCATCACCCCCATATCCGCAGAAATAGGATTTGCCAATGGCACAGGCTCAATGTCAGGCAAAAATTGCTTACTTAATACAGGATCAATAAAACTGTAAGTAATTGCCTCTTGATAGCCTTGAGCAACCAACACTGAACGTAATGCCTGAATAGGCGTCTTACTCTCAGACTGAGGCGTAAAATTCACGGCAGCTTGAGGCATAGAAGAAGGTAGATTGTCGTAACCATAGATACGCGCAACCTCTTCGATCAAATCCGCTTCAATCGCAATATCAAAACGATGAGATGGCGCTTTTGTTACCCAAGCTGCATCTGTTACTTCCAGCATTTCAAGACCAAGTCGGGTCAGGATATCCGTCACCAACTCTTTGTCGATTGAAATAGCCAAATACTGATCCAGCTTTTTACGGCGCAATGTCACTACCGCCGCTTCAGGCAAAGAAGCCACAGTTTCTTCACGCACGATAGGCCCTACTTGACCACCTGCGATTTCAACGACTAACGTCGTCGCACGCTCAAGAGCCTTTTCTTGCAATGTCGCGTCAACTCCACGCTCAAAACGATGCGAAGAATCCGTATGCAAGCCATAAGAGCGCGCTTTACCCGCTAACGCAAGAGGCGTAAAAAATGCACTTTCAAGGAAGATATCTTGGGTCTCATCATTAACACCAGAACCTTCACCGCCCATTACACCAGCAATCGCCAATGGGGTTTTCTCATCCGCTATTACCAAGGTATCTTCGCGAAGCGATACTTCTTGGCCATCAAGCAAGACGATCTTCTCATCTTTTGTCGCCATACGAACAACAACAGACTGAGACAAATGCGCTAAGTCAAAAGCGTGCATCGGCTGACCCAATTCAAGCATTACATAATTCGTAATGTCGACAATAGGATCAATTGAGCGAATACCGCTACGACGTAACTTCTCTGTCATCCAAAGTGGCGTTTGAGTAGCAACATTAACACCGCGAATAACACGACCTAAGTAGCGCGGACACGCGCCTGACGCTTCCACTCGAACAGAGAAAGTATCATCAATAGATACGGCCGCCGCTGTCACTTCAACTGGCGTCACATCCGCTTTATTCAAGACACCCACTTCACGAGCCAAGCCCGCCAAGCTTAAACAATCACTTCGGTTTGGTGTCAAATCCACATCTATGATTTGATCATCTAAACCTAAGAAAGCACGAAAATCTTCGCCTGTTTGCGCATCGAGCGGCAACTCCATAATACCATCATGGTCATCACTCAAGCCTAACTCAGAGGCAGAGCAAAGCATTCCGAAGGATTCCACTTGACGAAGTTTTGCTTTCTTAATTTTAAAATCCACACCCAAAACAGCGCCAATTTTAGCAAACGGAATCTTAATGCCCGCGCGCGCATTCGGAGCACCACACACAACCTGAAATTGCTCAGCACCATCAGTTACCTGACACACTTGCAATTTATCCGCATTAGGGTGCGGCTCAGCACTGATAATCTCACCCACAACAACGCCCGTAAACTCAGCAGCTACAGGTAAAACCTCATCTACTTCAAGGCCCGCTAGGGTTATCTGAGCCACCAAATCATCGCTACTGATGTTTGGATTGACCCACTCTCTTAGCCAATTCTCACTAATTTTCATAAAAACATCCTAGGTCGACTGGTTACTTGAACTGCTTAAGGAAACGTAAATCATTCTCGAAAAACATACGCAAGTCATCTACCTTGTAACGCAGCATAGCAAAACGCTCTACACCCATACCAAAAGCAAAACCTGTGTATTTCTCAGAATCGATCCCTGACATCTCAAGCACTTTAGGGTGAACCATGCCACAACCTAATACTTCCAACCAAGACTCTTCGCCCTTGCTATTGGTGCGCATGATATCCACTTCAATAGAAGGCTCTGTGAATGGGAAATAGCTAGGACGGAAGCGCACCTTCAGATCGTCTTCGAAAAAGACATTCAAAAATTGCTGCAATATTCCTTTCAAATCGGCAAAAGAAATATTCTCATCAATCAGCAAACCTTCCACCTGATGGAACATCGGCGTATGAGTCTGATCAGAGTCACAGCGGTAAACACGACCAGGACAAATAATACGAATTGGCGGCTGCGTTTTCTCCATAGTGCGCACTTGCACAGGAGAAGTATGCGTTCTCAATACTGTTGTCGGATTAAAGTAAAAAGTATCCTGCATTGCGCGAGCTGGATGATGCGCTGGAATGTTTAGCGCTTCAAAGTTGTGATAATCGTCTTCGATTTCAGGCCCTGCAGCCACATCAAAGCCAATTCCACGGAAAAAGTTTTCGATACGTTCCATTGTTCGAGTAACAGGATGAAGACCCCCGATCTCTTGGCCTTTGCCAGACAATGAAATATCAATTGTTTCGGTTGCTAATTTTGCATCCAATGCTGCTTTCGCAAGCGCCTTTTTACATTCCGTTATTTTTTCCTGAACCTGACCTTTGGCTTCATTTACTAACTGCCCAAATTTTGGTCGATCCTCTGCAGAAACATTACCTAGCTGTTTCAGCAAAGCGGTCAAAGCCCCCTTCTTGCCAAGGTAGTGCACTCGCACATCATCCAAGGCGGACTCAGTCTCAGACGCTGCCACTGCGGTTAACGCATCAGCAAGAATCTGTTTTAGATTCTCCATTTACATACTCCAAAAAATAAAATAGGGGAAGAGCGTTAGCTCTTCCCCTATTAAAGACTGCATTGGGTTATTTTTTCCATTAAGACAGGATCTTGCAAGATCAAATCACCCTAAGGCTACGTCAGAAATTAAGCCAAGCTAGCTTTCGCTTTTTCAACGATTGCAGCAAAAACTTCTTTCTCGTACACAGCTAGATCAGCCAATACTTTACGGTCAATTTCAATTGCAGCTTTTTTCAAGCCAGCAATGAAACGGCTGTAAGACATACCATTGATACGTGCAGCAGCGTTAATACGAGCAATCCACAATGCGCGGAATTGACGTTTCCGTTGACGACGGTCACGGTATGCATATTGACCAGCTTTAATAACGGCCTGTTTAGCTACACGAAATACACGACTACGTGCACCGTAATAACCTTTAGCTTGCTTTAGAATCTTCTTGTGACGGCGACGAGCCTGAACACCACGTTTTACGCGAGGCATAATATAAACCTTATACTAATGAATTAATGAACTAAAAAATTACGACTTAAATGTATGGCAACATACGTACAATCAAAGCTTTATCGCTTTGAGCGATACTCTTCATTGCACGAAGATGACGCTTACGCTTAGTCGATTTTTTAGTCAAAATATGACTAGTATGAGACTGCTTATGCTTAAAACCATTCGCGGTACGTTTGAAGCGCTTAGCTGCGCCACTGTGTGACTTAATTTTGGACATGATAAAACCACTCTCGCATTCGTTAATGTTATGGCAATTTTTTAATAACGGATGTTATTTAAAATTACTTCTTCTTTTTGGGGCCTAGCACCATAGTCAATTGGCGACCTTCCATTTTCGCAGCTTGCTCTACTGTACCATAATCGTCTAAGTCTTGAGCGACTCGAGTCATAAGTTGCATACCAAGCTCCTGATGGGCCATTTCACGACCGCGGTATCGTAGTGATACTTTAGCCTTATCCCCGCCTTCAAGGAAACGTATCAGGTTGCGGAGTTTTACCTGATAATCCCCTTCCTCCGTCCCTGGACGGAATTTCATTTCTTTAACTTGAATCTGCTTCGCATTTTTCTTTTGAGCGGCTTTCGCTTTTTTCGCTTCAAAAATATGCTTACCGTAGTCCATGATTTTACAAACAATGGGATCTGAATCAGCAATTTGCACTAAGTCTAAGGTGACTTCTTGAGCCGCTTTCAATGCATCTTCAAGCGGTACAACGCCAACTTGTTCACCATCGGCAGCAATCAGACGTACTTCGGTTGCTCGAATGTTCTCGTTGATTAGAGGACGCTGCTTACTCGCATTACGTCCACGATTCATATTACCTTTTATAGCTATTTCTCCATTTCTTGTTTACGGCTACGGTGAGCAACTTCTTTTTGAAGCAAATCTTCAAAATCAGTAATACTCATCACCCCTAGATCTTCGCCAGTACGAGTTCGAACGGCAACTTGTTGCTGCTCAACCTCTTTATCACCAACAACGATCATATAAGGTACGCGTTGAATAGTATGCTCACGAATTTTAAACCCGATCTTCTCGTTTCTCAAGTCAAGTTTTGCTCTAAAGCCGTTTGAATTAAATCTTTTTTCCAAATCAGAACAATAATCTGCCTGTCGGTCCGTGATATTCATGATAACAACTTGCTCAGGAGCAAGCCAGACCGGAAAGGCACCTTCCGTGTCTTCGATCAAAATACCAATAAATCGCTCCAGTGAACCAACAATAGCACGATGGAGCATTACTGGCGTTTGACGTGAACCATCTTCTGATACGAACTGAGCACTGAGTCGCCCAGGCATAGAAAAATCTGCTTGAATAGTACCACACTGCCAAACACGACCAATCGCATCCTTCAAAGAGAATTCAATTTTAGGGCCGTAGAACGCACCTTCTCCTGGAAGCTCTTCCCAATCTAACTCTGCCGCATTTAATGCATCAGCCAGTGCTTTTTCAGATTTATCCCAAACCTCATCAGAACCAACTCGCTGCTCTGGACGAGTAGATAAGCGGTAAATGATTTTCTCGAAACCAAAGTCCGCATACACTTCATGCAACAGATCAATAAATTCTGACACTTCTTGCTGCAACTGATCTTCCATAACAAAAATATGACCATCGTCTTGCACAAAATTACGCACTCGCATAATTCCATGCAATGATCCCGATGGCTCGTTACGGTGACACGACCCAAATTCAGCCAAACGCAAAGGCAAATCTCGGTAGCTTTTCAAACCTTGATTGTAGACTTGAATATGGCATGGACAGTTCATCGGTTTAATCGCGTAATCACGGTTTTCAGAGTGGGTTGTAAACATACCACTATTGAATTTACCCCAGTGACCAGACTTCTCCCACAATATTCTATCGACTATCTGTGGTGTCTTAATTTCTTGATAGTTATTTTCGCGCTGTTTATCACGAATATACTGCTCAATAATTTGATATAAACGCCAACCTTTATGATGCCAAAACACCATACCTGGAGCTTCTTCTTGAAGATGAAAAAGATCCAATTTTTTACCTATTTTACGATGATCTCGCTTTTCAGCTTCTTCAATACGCATTAGGTACGATTTCAATTCTTTTTTATCATTCCATGCCGTACCGTATACACGCTGCAGCATTTCATTATTTGAATCACCACGCCAGTAAGCACCTGCTAATTTTGTCAATTTGAAATGACGAAGCACGCGAGTGTTCGGGACATGAGGGCCTCGACACATATCTACATATTCTTCGTGATAATACAAACCAACTTCTTTAACTGATTCATCCAAACCATCGATAAGAGCTATTTTATAAGTCTCTCCGCGCTCTTCAAATTTAGCGCGTGCTTCGGCCACTGGCGTCATTTTCTTCACGACGTCGTAGTCAGTTTTTACCAGTTCAGCCATGCGCTTTTCAATTGCCGCCATATCATCTGGCGTGAAAGAACGTTCGTAAGCAATATCGTAGTAAAAACCATCTTCGATAATAGGACCGATCGCCATTTTTGCAGTTGGGAATAGCTGCTTAACAGCATGGCCCATCAAATGCGCAAATGAATGGCGAATAATCTCAACGCCTTCGGCGTTTTTACCAGTAACAATACTAACATCTGAATCATCAGAAATTAGCTCACAAGCATCAACTAAGGTGCCATTAATACGACCCGCAATGGTGGCTTTCGCAAGACCTGGGCCGATATCTTCAGCTACTTGCATAACAGTAACTGGGTTAGAAAAAGTACGTTGACTGCCGTCTGGCAAAGTAATTACAGGCATTTTTTTCTCCTATTGGAGTCAGTGGTGCTCCATACCAAAGAGCACATGTCAATTGTAGGCGCATAAAATAGCATTTCTGCCGGTATCTTGCGAACGCTAATTATCTCGACACATCAATGCTTCAAAGAAAAACCCAAATAAAAATAAATAAAAAAGAATGCTAAAAATCAAGGCTTTTTTCTTACCTTTAGCCATAGACATTCTCTGCACGCAGAGTAAAATTAGCATTCGTTTCGCAACACTCTCTTATATCGTTTAAAAGGCCTTATGGATCTTAATCATCTTAACGACTACTGCATTGAGACAACTCAATCAGAACCTGACCTTCTCATTGAATTGGTAGATAAAACCTATTCAGATATGGGATACCCAAATAAACTGTCTGGTAAGATCGTAGGAAGAACGCTAAAGATCCTCACTACTATTAAGCAACCTAAGCGCGCATTAGAAATCGGTATGTTTACTGGTTACTCTGCATTGTCTATTGCCGAAGGTATGCCTGATGACGGTGAATTAATCTGCTGCGAAACCAACCCCCGAGCCATTGAGTTTGCTCAGTCTTTTTTTGACCGTAGCCCGAACGGACACAAGATCAACGCTATTTTTGGTCCGGCACTGGATACGATTAAAAACCTTGACGGTCTTTTTGACCTCGTGTTTATCGACGCAGATAAGCGCAACTACCTTAATTACTACGAAGCCGTATTACCGCTTGTCAGTAAAGGTGGAATAATCATTATTGATAATTCTTTATGGCAAGGCCGAGTGCTGGATCCAAAGGAAAACAGCGATATTGCTGTCAATGATTTAAACCGATTCATTGCGCAAGATAATCGAGTCGAGAATGTTCACTTGAACGTTCGTGACGGATTAAATCTCGTCGTAAAAAACTAAATTCTATTTTTCTATAATCCTGATTCACTTTTGGGTAACCATCAGTCAATTGGGATTATGTGCTATTCAAAAGATACTCAGCAAGAGGCAGCGATTTTGGTCGTTTTTAAAATCACAAATAATATTACTGGTAAACATTACATTGGCACGTCTTTCAACAGCGGATTTCAGCGCTTTGAACAATACGTAGAAGCCGCTAATGAAGGCCTAGACTTCCCACTGTATGACGACATTCGAGAGCATGATTTAAGCGCTTTCGCAGTTGAAGAACTTTTCGAAACAGATGATAAGCAAGAGCTTTACGAACTAGAGAAAGACTATGTTTCCATCTATAACGGAGAAAGTCTAAGAGGTTATAAAATCGGCCAAACGACCGCCAAAGCAGCTGGTCTAAGCTTTGGCAAAAAAGCTTTATTTGACGCCAACGGCATCTCGACTGCTGAGCAACCAAAGAAAACACGCAAGGCCGCCTCAAAAAAGTCAATTGAGCTGCCAATAAAAAAAGAAGTGGCACCGAAGCCGACGGCTAACTCCTTCTTTGGTGAGCTCATAGGCGAAGATCGCTTAGATTCTCCTGCATCGACCATCAAAGCAGTAGACCCAACTAAACCATCCGACATAACAAAAGTTGAGCGCACTCAAAGCAAAGCAAGTATGCAACGCATGCTACGCGAAGCTGAGAAAACCTCTAAAAAAGAGCGCGAAGACAAGCTAAAAGCACAGCAACAAGCTGAAGCGGAAGAGATGGCCATGATTATGGCAAAGATTGATATTACATCAAAAACTGCGACATCAAGCTTTCGTCGCCGTAAAGGTTAACCATCAGCCGCCCAATAGCGTCTATTGCTTAACATCAGTCTAATAAACAAAAAGCCCAGTGAGCATTTACTCACTGGGCTTTTTTATATATGCACCTAAGCCGATATTTTTGCTTGGTGAAATTGCTTAAGAGCGCGCTTTTTTCAATGTATCCGAAATCATAAACGCTAACTCTAAAGATTGATCGGCATTTAAACGTGGATCGCAATGCGTATGATAACGGTCACCTAAATTTTCTTCTGTTACATCAAAAGCGCCACCAACACACTCGGTGACATTTTGGCCCGTCATTTCAAAATGCACACCACCAGCATAACTGCCTTCTGCACTATGCACCTGAAAAAACTGCTGAACTTCTTTTAACACATCCTCTACATGGCGAGTTTTATAACCTGAACTCGCCTTAACTGTATTTCCATGCATAGGGTCGCTACTCCACACCACTTGCTTCCCTTCTCGCTCTATTGCTCGAATAAGCTTAGGCATTCCTTCTTCTACTTTATTAGCCCCCATGCGAACAATAACATTCAAACGGCCAGCTTCATTCTTAGGATTCAAGGCATCACACAAGCGAAGCAGATCTTCTGGATCCATTGTTGGCCCTGCTTTTACGCCAATCGGGTTGTTTACTCCGCGTAAAAATTCAACATGTGCACCATCAAGCTGACGAGTACGATCACCAATCCAAAGCATATGGGCAGAACAGTCATACCAGTCGCCAGTTAAACTATCTTGGCGCGTCAATGCCTGCTCATAAGGTAACAATAAAGCTTCATGTGAAGTATAAAACTCTGTTTCCTTTAATTGGTTAACACCATCGCTAATACCACAAGCCTGCATAAACTGCATTGCATCATCAATTTTATCTGCAATACCTTGATAGCGCGCTCCAGCTGGGCTCGCTTTTAGAAAGTCCACATTCCACTGATGCACTTGCTTAAGATCTGCAAAACCACCTTGAGAAAAGGCACGCAGCAAATTCATCGTTGCCGCACTTTGATTATAAACTTGAACTAATCTTTCTGGGTCCGGTACTCGTGACGCCTCGGTGAATTCAATACCATTAATAATGTCGCCACGGTAACTTGGCAATTCAATCCCATTAATGATTTCTGAGCCAGCAGAACGCGGCTTAGCAAACTGCCCCGCCATTCGACCAACCTTTACGACAGGACACTTGCCTGCGTAAGTCAATACAACTGCCATTTGCAACATAACTTTAAACGTATCACGTATGTTATTCGCACCAAATTCAGCAAAACTTTCCGCACAGTCACCGCCTTGTAACAAAAAGGATTCACCTTTTGCTACTTTTGCTAGCGCTGAAGTTAACTGACGCGCCTCACCTGCAAAGACCAGTGGCGGCATTTTATTTAGCTGACTCTCTACTCGAGATAAATGCTCTGCGCTTGGGTATACAGGTTGCTGTAGTGCCGTTTTTTCTCTCCAGCTAGCTGGATTCCATTGATTCATAACGTTTAAAACCTTCTTATTTAGCTATTATTTCGATAGGAGGACTAACGAGCCACAACCCAAAGAATTTCCGCGTCTTCACTAGACGTTGAGACAACGATATGACCCATACTGGCATCATAGTACACACTGTCTCCTTCTTTTAATTCAATTGGCTCATAGAGCTCAGAGAAAAAATTAATTTGCCCATTCAAAACCAGTAGAAACTCTTCTCCATCGTGACGAACCCACTCTTTAAACTCATCAAAACTTCTGGCTCGCACTTTCGTTTTAAAAGGCACCATTTTTTTTCGGCTAATGGAGTAATTTAGCAACTCATGCTCATAGGTTGCCGTTGGGTGAGGCTCACCTCGACCTTTGCGTGTCACATCACGACGCCCGGCAATAGAATACTCACTAGCCTCAACAAATAGCTGCGGAAGATCCATTCCCAGCCCTTTAATCAACTTCTGGACAATAGTAAAACTCGGAGACACCTGATCATTTTCAATTTTAGAAAGCGTAGAGCGAGCAATCCCAGTCCTCTTACTCACTTCTTCTAATGTCCAACCTTTAGTAAGACGAATCTCTTTTACTCGTTTACCCAACTCCAAAGGCTCTACAAATTTATCTGGCTCTGATGCTGTAGCGGTTTCTAAAGACGGCTTGCTTACCATAATTCACCTAATCGCATACTAATTACTAAAAGTTTACTAAAAGAAACCCTGTTAACCTATTAGAGATTTAACACACCTTTGCAAGAAAAATGAAAAAGCCCGAAAAAACGGGCATTTTTGACTTTTATTCTCTTAATCCATTTTTACGGTGCGCTACTCTTGTTGGATTACGCAGTTCCGGCCTGCATCTTTTGCTTTATATAAGGCGATATCTGCTTTTTTACACAAAGACAATCTTGTATCATTTTCCATATGAAAAGCAGAAAAACCCACACTTACGGTAATTGGAATACGAATGCCCTTATAAATAACGGGCTCACTTGCCACTAATTTTCGGTATCGCTCACACGCCAATTGAGCATTGTCGCCTACTGCGTTAGAAAGAAACACACCAAATTCTTCTCCACCGACACGGGCTAACACATCATCAGACCGCAGCCCTTTCGAAATCCTATCGGCAATCTCTTTTAAGACAAAATCACCTGCATCATGCCCATAATTATCATTAACTTGTTTAAAATAATCCAAGTCAAACAAAGCAAACGAAAAAGACAATCTCACCCTTTTTGCACGCGCGACCTCACGCTCTAAAACTGCATCAAAAGCTCGGCGATTCAAAACGCCAGTCAAATGATCTGTAGCGGCTTTTTCTGCCAAAATACTATTCACCTGAATAAGGCGGTTACGCATATCAGCAATACGCTGCATGGCTAACATTTTTGCAGAAAGTACTTTTTGGTGAATAGGCTTAATTAAATAATCATCCCCACCAGCAAGAATCCCCTCTTCAATATCATCCGCCTCGGCACTAGCGCTCAAAAATATAATAGGCACCCACTCAAGGTGACGCGACTCCTGGATATTTCTAATGTTAACAACAGCCTCAAAACCACCCATAACAGGCATTAATACATCCATCAAAATCAGATCAATATCATTAGCGCCCTGTTTATACTTATCAATTGCCTGTTCACCATCAGAAGCTTCTGAAACGTTATGGCCTAACTTGGACAAATACATAGTTAATAAGAGTCGATCGGAACTCGTATCATCTACAATAAGTATATTCATAATTTTTACCGCTCTTCGTTGAGCGCCTCTGATAACAAATTATATTCATCCAATAGCATTTGGATCTTATTTTGTATTTCTAGCACTTTATTTTCTTTAGCCAAACTTTCCAGTTGTTCAGACACTGCTGACAACGCCTCTGCACCTACGTTCTGCGAAATAGATTTCATACTATGTCCAGACCGAGAAATAGACTCTAGATCCATCAATTCAGCGGGCTTTTTCAATTCTTGTGTTAAATTTTCAGTAACACCATTCGCGTCGGAAAAAAAGGCGTTATACAGAATATCAATATCTTCTCCCAACACAGCCTTCAAATCATTTAAAACTTGAAGATTCAAGGTCATGCTTACCCTAGCGGGTAAGACTGCTTCTTTATATGCAGTATCCATACGTGCTTTACCTTCCTTTGTTTCTTGCGAAAGATATTGTTCAAATAAACAAACAAAATCGCTCTTTTCAAATGGCTTAGTTATTAAGCCATTACCACCAGCACCCCCAACATCAGTCACTCTTGCAGCAATCTCTTCCACCGCTAGGGCAATAATAGGAATATGAGGATGTTCTGGTAAATATTTCTCAGCATAACGTATGGTGCGTATTGCAGTAAGACCATCTAGTACAGCGTCATCTAAATCAATAACAATAAGGCTAGGTTGATATTTCTGCCATTTTTGCACCGCAGATTCACCATTATCAGCCTCAATAACAACCACCCCCATCTGCTCAATAAGGTCGCGCACCATTGAAGCACGATCCTTCACGCCTTCAATAAGCAATATACTTCCACTAAAGCATGAACAACCTTTGCTGATCGCCTGAAGATGTTTATCACCGCATTCAAAATACACAACCAACCTTCCTAATACTTGCTAATTGAGCGTCGAATCCAATCTTAATGATAAAACCTAAACTCGATAATCATGATTCAACATACATCAATACCACCCTCTTGTAATGCATTAAGATTAGATGTTTTTGTAATGAAACAAGATAATAATGAGCCTTATTCGCTCACCTAAGAAGATATAACTATAACTTTTTAAGACGTAAAATGGAGCAATGAACAGCTAATGAGGTACATGTTGTTTAATCAGCATGGCGATGTGTGAATCGCTAAATGGCAGCTACATAAGATTGATATGGGCTGGGCCTAATTGATCTCATTCAATCAATCATGATACGGCAAAAAACAATCACTGATGACACCATATTAGGCAGACAGGCTGCCCTCTTTAATGGGGCAGCTAGGTCTATCCTAAGCACAAAAAGCCCCATTACACATAAGCCAATATCCTTGTGGATTTATGGCAAGAATTTATCAAGTAGAACGCAATCTTTGGTGTCATTTCGACTGTCTTTTACTCTGTCTAAAATCTTCTGAGCAACGGCTTTCTGTCTATCTGGTAAATATTCATTATCTACTGTTGATTGGACGCTTTCTAAATACTGATTTAGCTTAGGCGTACAATAATCTTCATAAGCAAACGCACTTGAAGAACTCAACACAAGCGCACTACCTAAAATACAAAATCCAATCTTTAACGACATATAAAACACCTTTGTCACACACTAATAGAATGATTGATGATAACAAAATCAAAAAAATTTTAACCTTTTATTTATTTAATGTAACTAAATGTTATGATATAACATAACTTATCTATAGCCAGAATCCTTTCGGAATCATGATGTCACAATCTCTTTTTACACAATCTATACTTCAACGCCTCTTAATATCAAGCTCTCTTATTCTTCTACTTTGGGGGCTTATTTTTTGGGCTGTTGCTTTACCATGAGCCATATAAAGCTTAACCACGTTTCCGTTCATTACGGTACAACCATCGCCTTAGAAAATATTTCAGGCACATTTAAAAGCGGTAGCCTGACCGCTGTTGCTGGCACCAATGGTGCGGGGAAATCGACACTCCTCAAAGCTATTATGGGGGAGTTACCTTTATCCAAGGGTACTATTGACTGCAGCAGCCGCATCAAAAGAGACATAGCTTACCTGCCCCAAGCGGCTGACATCGATAGAAATTTTCCACTCAATGTAGAAGATCTAGTTAGTCTAGGCACCTGGCGTACTAATGGTGCCTTTCGGCAACTTTCAAAAAGCTGCTTAACCAGCGTACAAGACGCTCTTATAAAAGTGGGCCTACAAGGACACCAAAAGCGTCAAATGTGTGAACTCTCTGCAGGACAGTTTCAACGAGTCCTCTTTGCTCGCCTATTACTCCAAAATACATCAGTTATTTTACTGGACGAGCCTTTCACCGCCATTGATGAAAAAACCACACAAGATTTACTGAACATCGTGATGGAATGGCATCAAGCAGGTCGTACCATCATTGCTGTGCTACATGATTTACAACAAATACAAAGCCACTTCCCAGAAACCTTACAACTTGCTAAGCAGCAGCTGTATTGGGGGAAAAGTACACATTTATTCTCATCAATGTCGCTCACCAGTACGCCCAATCAACAACGGATAAATCATCATGACACTGTATGAGATCATCATTAGCCCATTTTATGATTATGGCTTTATGCGCAGGGCCCTCGTCGCGACCATAGCACTTGGATTAAGTGCCGGACCCGTAGGTGTGTTACTGATGCTTAGACGCATGAGCTTAGTCGGGGATGCAATGAGCCATGCAGTACTGCCTGGTGCCGCCATTGGCTTTATCATTGCCGGTGGGCTTTCTCTTCCTATTATGGGATTAGGTGCACTAGTGGCAGGGTTAAGTGTGGCCATACTCGCAGGGGCAGTATCTCGACTAACCGCCATAAAGGAAGACGCTTCGTTTGCCAGCTTTTACCTCTCTTCATTAGCGCTTGGCGTGCTACTTATTTCATGTAAGGGGTCAAATATTGACCTTCTTCATGTGTTATTCGGAACCATTTTGGCCATCGACTCTCAGGCAATTTACCTTATTGGCGCTATCACTAGCGTAACCTTATTATCAATCGCCATTGTTTATCGCCCATTAATAGCAGAATGCTTTGATCCTAGGTTTTTACGCTCAGTAGGTGGTAAAGGCGCACTCTATCACGGCATATTTTTGTTGCTATTAGTCCTTAACTTAGTAGCGGGGTTTCAAACACTTGGCACACTTATGGCCGTTGGCTTAATGATGATACCCGCCGTTATCGCTCAGCTTTGGGCAAAAACCTTACCTGCCATGATGGTCATTGCTACCTTCTCAGCTACGCTATCAGGCTTTATTGGCTTGTTGATTTCGTACCATTTCAATTTTGCCTCTGGTCCCACCATTATTTTAACCGCCAGTAGTTTTTATATTTTCTCGATCCTGTTCTCACCAACTGGGGTCATCAAGCGTTATCGCCCAACACAACCAAACCATTCAATGGAGAATACCAAATGAAACACCTCTCACTCACTATTGCATTACTATCAAGTAGCATCCTCACCATGAGTTACGCTAACGCCTCTCAAGCGGAGCCTATTTCTGTCGTTGCCAGTTTTTCTATTCTTGCTGATGTGGTAAAAAATGTTGGTGGAGATCACGTAAAGGTCATCAGTTTAGTCCCTGCTAATGGCGACCCTCATGAATTTGAACCTTCACCACAAGACGCTAAAGCCGTCAAAAATGCTGCTGCAACATTTATTAGTGGTGAAGGGTTAGAAGGTTGGTTTAGTCGCTTGGCAAAAGCTTCTGGCGCGAAACGTTCTGCTACTCTGGCTTCAGCGGGAATAAATACACATTTATTTGAAGAAGATGGCCAAACCATGGTCGATCCTCACGTTTGGAATAGCGTACCTAATGTTATTTTATGGGTAAAAAACATCGAAAAAACCTTAGTAGCCGTCGACCCAGACAGTGCGGAGACATACCATCACAATGCGCAACGCTACACTAAGCAGTTAACAATATTACAAGGTAATATTCATGCCGATATTGACAGTATTCCAAGAGATAAACGCCAGATATTAACCAGCCACGACGCATTTGGTTACTATGGCCAAGAATACGGCGTAACCTTCTTAGCACCAGTAGGGCTATCAACAGAGACAGAAGCAACGGCGGCGGATGTTGCTAAATTAATCGACCAGATCAAAGCAAAAAAGGTAAAAACGTATTTCATCGAAAATTCAACAGATTCTCGACTAGTAAAGCAAATTGCTAATGCTACTCAAGCAACGCCTGGCGGTGAGCTTTACCCTGAATCATTATCCGCACCAACAGGTCCTGCACCGAGTTATATTCGCATGATGACCTACAACACAAACCAAATAGTCAAAGCGCTTAAGTAAATAATTACACTTTTTCATCGCCAGCGGACACTTTTTAACAAGATGTCCGCTGGTATCTTACCCTGCCACTTTTAGCCATATAGCAAGATTAACTGTCTACTTTCTGATTGCTGCTTGAATCAATCATTACCGCTAGCCACTTCATTCTTGGATTAGCTTCTAGTGCTAGCTTAACAATAATGGTAAGCGGAATAGACAACAACATACCTACTGGTCCAAATACCCACCCCCACAATAACAAAGACAGAAAAACCACCAAGGTAGACAACCCCAATCCACGCCCCATATAACGTGGCTCAATAACATTACCCACAAACAGGTTAACCACCACAAAACCTAAGGCCGCCAAACCAGCATAAAGAGGACCAAGCTGAACAAATGCTAACAGCACCGCAGGAACCGCTGCAATAATAGAACCAATGTTCGGCACAAAATTAAGTAAAAAAGCACACACGCCCCATAAGATAGGAAAATCCACACCAATGGCCCATAACCACAAAGTAATCACCACACCTGTCAGTAAACTGACCGAGGTTTTAATGACTAAATAGCGATTTACTGAATTAATAAACGAGCGAAAATGCTCTAAAGACTGAGTGGCATCATTTAATGCCAACGACAGTTTTTTCGGCAACTCTACGGCTTCAAACAAGATAAATACAACCGTCATGATCACTAAAACAAAGTTGGTCAACGCACTACCTAAGCCACTCAACGCTTTAGCCACTAGCTGCATCAGCGCCGCTGGGTCCACATAGCCTTTGATCAGGTCATAGGAAATATGAATACCGATATTATTTAAACTGCCCAGTATACCGGACATTTCTTCAGCGAAACGCGCCTTATACGTCGGTAATTGGTTCGATAAGTCATCCAAAGAAGACCCTACCAACGCCGCAACCATTCCCAACCCTACTAATACCACCATGACCACCAGCAAAATAGCCAACCAAGTCGGAATTTTTTTACGTCGTAAGCTGGCCATTAAAGGCGTACACACAATGGCAATAAACACAGCTAACATAAAAGGCACGACAATTTGTGACGCTGCCTTCAACCCCGCAATAATAATCACAAAAGCGGCTAAACTAACTAACCAATGTGTACCTCTATGCTGCTCACTCATTTCACTTCCTTGGTTATTCTATGGGGTAGATGCTTTGGGCATAATCTGACAAATCTTGTAACATAGTTTGTTTGAATGGAGACAAATCCGAAGTTTGTGCAATCGCATTTAAACGATCAAAAAATACCTGCATAGTAATTGACCCTCCGCCGTCTTTCTCCATTAACCTAAGGGTTCGATACTCTTCCCACTCTTCGCGCTGCGATTCACTTAATTGTTCTGGAAAATTACGACCAATATAACGCATCAACATTTCAGGCAGACGACGATCATCAAATGACATTTCGAGTTCGCTTAACGCCTCTGGCGGCGTATTTCGAATCGTGTCCATTCGAGCTTTGTCTTCACGCGAAAAGAAACCGCCTGAATACAACATCAAATCTGGGTCTTTAGGAATACCGCGCTCTTCTTGCACAAACACCTTGCTGATTTTTTCAGCCAAGCCTGGGAAAGACTTTAACAAGGCAAGATTCTTACGGCAGGCATCGCCATCCAATTCAAGACGCGCCACGACTTTATCGTCTTTCAAAAAGGTCGCTGGTGCCACCGCTGGCGCCTTATTGTAGTGAATTACTTTTAATGGCAAGCGTGGAAGATCGCCCAATTCATCTTGGCGAGTAAAAACCCGATGTCGAATTTCCTCGACACTAAGATCAATCAGAGGTTGCGCATCGCTCATTAGATCAAACACGATCACGCCATTTTTATTGGTCGGATGCGGTGCGATCGGAGCCACAAATGCGCTGTATTTTTTCACCTGACCAAACATGCCAGAAACATGCAAAAACGGTTTCATCCGAACCGGATCAATAAACTGTTGCAACTCGTGTTTTTGACGCATTTTTAGATAATAACCAAACAATTTAGGGTGCTTATCTTTAATCAATTTAGCCATTTCAATGGTGCCATAAACATCAGACAAGGCATCATGTGCTTGTTCATGAGCAATATTATTTGCTTTAGTCAACGCTTCCAATTTCATCGAGACCTGACCGTCGTCACCCGTTGGCCATTCAATGCCTTCTGGACGCATGGCGTAGGTCATGCGAACAAGATCAATAATGTCCCAGCGCGAGCAATTATTTTGCCACTCTCGGGCATACGGATCGATAAAGTTACGATAAAAACCGTGGCGTACAACTTCATCATCAAAACGAATACTGTTGTAGCCTAATGAACAAGTACCTGGCAACGATAACTCCGCCTCAATCGCCCCCATAAATTCCGACTCGCATAGACCTTCACGATTCGCATCTTGCGGGCTAATCCCCGTAAGAAGGCACGCATCGGGTTGTGGTAATACATCTTCCGGTAGGCGGCAGTAAAACATAATCGGCTCGCCTATTGGATTAAAGTCAAGATCCGTGCGAATACCGGCAAACTGCATTGGCCTATCTCGTGCGGGGTCTGTTCCAGTGGTTTCAAAATCAAACCATAAAAATGAAGTGGGTCCCGATGAGGTCACAAATAATTCCTGTTAGCCATGAAAGAAACCCGTATTATACGCACCTTAATGACTATTTGGCGATGTAAGGACTCATACTATGGTAAACCCAATTCCCTGCCCTTGTGGCACTCCAAAAAACTACCAAGACTGTTGTGAGGTTTATCATAAAAGCTTAGGTACAGCCCCTACTGCTGAAACATTAATGCGCTCACGATACAGTGCTTTCGCACTTAATAACATTGACTACATTCAAGCTACTCAGCGGTTAACCGATGATCCATCGGCAGAAGACACAGCAGCGATAAAAGAAGAAAACCGTACAACAAAATGGATTAATTTAGACATACTTGAAACAGAGCAAGGAACAGAAGATGACTCAATAGGAAGCGTTACGTTTCGCGCAAACTTCGAAGAAGGGCAACATAAAGGCGAACTGAGCGAGAAATCACTTTTTAAGAAAGTAGACGACCAATGGTTTTATGTATCTGGTACTCATGAAGTCAATGCAACGGCGAAAAATACCCTCCCAGCCGAAAGCAATAAAGTCGGTCGTAATGATCCATGCGCTTGTGGATCTGGAAAGAAATTTAAAAAGTGCTGTGCCTAGTACTGACTCCTCAATACTACAACGTTAATGCAGACGAGCACTTGTGAAAAAGTGCTCAAATAAACATCATCAACTAACGGTTATTATACCTATTTAAGTCGAGTTATAACGCTCAGCTCAGTAATATTAGACTATTTCAGGAAAACTACGAGATGGTCAAGCTCAATATTAATCCCTATCTCTTGACCAACCTCATGATCATGATGAGAGGATGCTAAACAATACACCATCAGTCCAGTTGCCAATTGAACACGATATAAGAAGTGTGAGCCTCGAAATAGCTTACTGATCACTAAGCCTTTGAATGGACTATTGTCATCATGGATCACATCATCAGGACGCACCAATAAGTCAACCTTTGTACCGATCACTAATTCATGATTAAGCGGACCTTCAATATGCCCTAAATCAGAATCCAAACAATCTGGACCACACACTACCGCTGGAAGAAAATCTCCTTGTCCCACAAAAGTGGCGGCAAAGCGAGTCTTAGGATAATGATAAATCTGATAAGGCGTCGCATATTGATGCAATACGCCCGACTCCATTACCGCAATAGTATCCGCCATCGCAAACGCTTCCATCTGGTCGTGAGTCACTAAAATCGCACTCATGCCCTCATACTTTAGAATATTGCGAATATCAGGCACCAGTGTTTCTCGCAACTTAGCGTCTAACCCAGAAAACGGCTCATCCATCAGCAATAATTTCGGTTTTGGCGCCATCGCCCTCGCTAAAGCTACTCGCTGCTGCTGACCACCTGACAAAGAGTGAGGATAACGCGACTCGTACCCCTCCAACCCTGTTAGGGTAAGCAGTTCTTCAACACGACGCCGCACGTCTGTTTTATCCATCCCCTTCAAGCCAAATGCAATATTGTCCGCTATCGATAAATGAGGGAAAAGTGCTATGTCTTGAAACACCATGCCAATCTGACGCTGCTCTGGGGGTAAAACTTGATCAACAATGGAAATCACCTCGCCATTTAATGAAATCGCCCCTGACAATAGCGATTCAAATCCAGCAATGGCACGCAACAATGTTGATTTACCACAACCACTAGGCCCTAATAAACAACCAATTTGCCCTTCTAGTAACGTAAAAGACACATGATGAACAACAGCGTCACCTTGGTACCCTACCGATAAGTCGCTGATCATCAATTCTTTCAATCTATTTTTCGCTGCAACAGAGCTCATGAGACTTCCTAAAACGACACCTTGAATAAAATAATACGATTAACTATCACACCCTATTTAACGTGATATCTTGGTTAATCATTTTTTGATATGGAACGACTCAATAGCACAACAGGGATTAATCCAACTAACACAATCATAATAGACGCGGGAGCAGCGTCGACTAAGCGTTCGTCCGATGCCAATTCAAATGCCCTAACCGCTAAGGTATTAAAATTAAATGGCCTTAAAATGAGTGTTGCTGGCAACTCTTTTAACGCATCAACAAAGACAATCAGAACCGCCGTCAATACAGATCCTTTTAATAACGGAAAATGAATGCGTCTTAGCACTTGCACCGGCGTCAGCCCTAACGAACGCCCCGCCATATCCATACTTGGCTTGATGTTTCCTAAACCACTTTGTACCGCACCAAGAGACACCGCCATAAAACGCACTGCATAGGCAAAAAGCAACGCCACAATCGTTCCAGAGAACACCAAGCCTATTTTCTCACCCGTCACATCTTTTACTAGATCAATCAAGCGATGATCCAGCCAAGCGAGCGGTACAATAACCCCAATCGCAATAATCGTCCCAGGTAATGCGTAACCCACACCTGCACTCGATACGGCTGTCGCGACACCTTTACTGGGGGATAAACGCAAGGCATAAGACAATACTAATGCCAATGCCACTGCAATCAACGCCGCCAAAAATGCTAGATAAAATGAATTCCATGCCAACGCAAGAAAGTCCCACGTTAAAGGCTCTGCTTCAAAAGCAGCCCAATATAATAAGACACCAGCGGGCAATAAAAAGCCAAATACAATGGGCAGCAAACAAAATGCACTGGCTAACACACCTTGCCAACCAGATAAGAGTATTTCTCGTTGACTTGCCTTACGCAGGCCTGAAGCGTGATAACGTATTTTTCGACGAGAATACCGCTCCGTAAAAATCAACACACAAACAAACAGTAGTAATATACCAGCCAGTTGTGATGCCCCAGCTAGATCACCAAAACCATAGAAAGTCCGCATAATACCCGTAGTAAACGTTGTCACACCAAAATACTGAACCGTTCCATAATCAGCGAGCACTTCCATTAATGCTAGGGTTAAACCCGCAATGATCGCTGGGCGAGCTAATGGTAATGCTAAGCGAAAAAAGGCGGCATAACTCGAATAGCCAAGCGTTCGGCTAACCTCTAGTGTATTCGCTGATTGCTCTAAAAATGCAGCTCGACTCATCAAGTACACATAAGGATAGAGCACCAAACTCAACATAACGATGGCACCACCAATGGATCGAATTTCAAAGAACCAATAGTCGCCATACCCTAACCCTGTCATATCACGAATATAGGTTTGCACTGGTCCTGCAAAATCTAACAAGCCAGTGTAGGTATAAGCAATAATATAAGCAGGCATAGCGAGAGGTAACAGCAATGCCCAACTAACAATAGAAGACCCTGGAAAACGACAAACACTGGTCAGCCACGCAACAGGAACACCGATCAAAAGCACACCTACCGCCACGCCTACCATTAATAGCAACGAGTTACTAACATAGTCTGCTAAGACGGTATTCCATAAATGCGCCCAAACGGCATTACTGCCAGTAAAGACATTACCGACAATCACCAGTACGGGTAAAGCAAGGACCAATGCAATCGCAATGGCCGCCCACTTTAGCAAGGAAAAAGAAGATTGAGCGCGAACGCTACGATTCTTTTTAATCATTATAAATCGCTCAAATAAAAGATTATTTCCAACCAGCTTCATCCATTAACTCTACCGCCAGACGGTTGTTATCACCTAACACACTTAATGATAATTGATCAGCTTTAAAAGCCCCAAAAGACTGTAAGACTTTCGGAGGCGCAACCCCTTTTACCACTGGGTACTCATTATTCACTTCTGCATACCATTCTTGAGCTTCATGACCACTTAAAAAGCGAATTAATTTAACCGCATTTTCTTTATGCTCAGCTGACGCAGTGACACCCGCACCACTTACATTCACATGGGCACCACGTTGCTCTTTCGCTTGGTTCGGCCAAAAAATGGATAAGGTATCAAATACTGCTTTATCACTCGCTTTGCTACTGTTACCCAAACGTCCAAAGTAATAGGTATTTGCCAAGGTCACATTACAAACACCAGCAGCAACCGCTTTTAATAAATCCGTATCACCACCAAAAGGAGGTCGCGCAAAATTCGCAACAAATCCTTTAAGCCATTGTGCTGTCGCTTCTTTGCCATCTGCATCAATCATAGAAGCAACCAAAGATTGGTTATAAATATTACTGGAAGAGCGCACACAAATTTGCCCTTTCCATTTTGCATCAGCAAGATTTTCATACGTTGAAAGTGCTTTGGCTTCTACTTTTTTAGGATGATAAAAAATAACCCGAGCCCGTTGAGAAAGACCAAACCAGTAATCATCGCTGTCTTTCAAATTAGTCGGGATTCGTGCTTCTAATTCTGCATCTTGAATTGGCTGCAATACACCAGCGTTTTTAGCTCGATATAATCGCCCTGCATCCACCGTAATAAACAAGTCCGCAGGGCTTGCATCACCCTCCACTTGCAAACGACGTAACAATGCATCTGCTGACCCTGTGACAAGGTTTACCTTCACACCAGTTTCGCTAGTAAAACGGTCTAACATGGGCTTAATTAATGCTTCTTTTCGGGCCGAATAGACGTTTACCTCATCTGCTGCGTAAGCCGCCATTGAACTTCCTAACACCGACATCATTAACACTGCCTGAGATAAACGCGCACCGGCTGAAAAAGTGGTTACCATTGATGTATTCAACGTCATATCTGACTCTCCTTGTTATAAACTCAATAAAAGCGTCTTAACCCTCTCGTTATCAAAAGATTCAAGACACCAAAAATAGTATTTTTTACTTATCTTTTTGCAAATAACGCCCTGATGGCGTTTTATAGGAATCTGCTTCAATTCCTCTCTTTAGTTTTTTAGTCACGATTTTTCCAATATAAGATATGGGAGAAAAATAGTGAGCCAACACACCGCTATGATCTAGAGGTGATAAAGTGCCGTAAGCTAATTCCTGCTGGTCACTGCCTAATTGAAAACAACCGAACAAACGATCCCACACCGCTAATACAACACCAAAGTTGCAATCATAATGCGCTGAATCCGATGAATGATGTAACTGATGTTGCGCCGGAGAAATAAACCATTGTTCTATTTTTCGACCATAACTGATCACTACAGAGGAATGCCTTAGATTGGCGCCACATAAATTGAAGACATAAGTCGTCACAAAGACACCTCCTATCGTCAGCAACGATACCTGCCCTGGAAACAGCAATACAAATACCGCCACCACACTGCTTTGGACCAATAAAGATCGACAATAAAACAGCAAACCTTCGACTGGGTGCGTCCTTAGGACCGTAAATGGCGTTAATACTCTGGCACTATGGTGCACTCGATGAAAAGCCCACAACCATGACCAACGATGCATTAACCAATGCGTAAAAAAACGCGTGAAGTCATCCAGTAAGAAGTAACAAAGAGAAAAAACTCCAATGACACTCCAGTCTGGCAAAGTCATCGTAAAAGATGACAAGCCTATTTCTCGTAACTGGAACACTAACCAAGTCACGACACCGATGGAGGTAATCACTTTGGGAAAAATAAGTGACAGTATTAGTCGATTAATCAGCCATAACCCGTAGTCTACTCGCGCTGATGGGTGCCACCAAAGGCGCATAGAAAAAATGGGGGTTAAACGGCGCACACCACTTTTTCCATAACGAATAGCAAATACTAAACATGCGAAAAAGAGTGCTGAGGCAAAATACACCAGCGACACTCTTTTAACAGGATTGACCAAATCACTGACCGATAAAGACAACTCAGTGATTAGCCAATCCAAATATTCAGCGTTCATAATCAATCTAACTTATGTTCTGAATAAACAGGCCATTAATCATTTTCGGCGCTAGGGCCAGATTCTAACTGCTTCAATATATCGCTCATACCGCCAGTACGATCATTCAACTTAGCCGTTAGCGCAAAATGGCTGCTTAATAGGTTTTGCACTTTAAGCATATTCAATTTGTATTCTTGCATGGTTAACGATTCAGACTGGCCAAATACACCTTCATTATTCACAGCAATCACTTGCGAATTACCAAACAAGACAGGGCTAAAGCCAATAAGTCGATCTAACTGAGACTGGGCAGCACCAAGATCACGCCCTGCGGCTTCAAGAGATAAAGCAAAACCTTTTAACTCACCCCAGTGCTTTACATAGTCACGGTAAGCATTTTTCACATCACCATTAGATTCTTCAATAATGGCGATTTTTTCTAAATCTGAATACACACTACCGGCGTATTTAAAAGCGGCTTCGGCAATCACTTGCTGCCAAGCAACACCAATCACTTTTGCATACCCTTTTAAAGCGTCACGCTGAACCGCACTCAAATCTTTACCTTTGGCACTTTCTATCAAGCTACGGCCATCATAAAAGGCTTGTAGGATGGAATGGAAATAATTGGTTTTCGCGCTAGCATCAATACTTGCAGCGTAATACGCATGGGCAAAGGCCATTTCCGTTGCTAAATCGACCACACCATCTTTATTGGCATCGGCCTTGCTAAAATAATCAGGATTCAATTTAGCAATCTGAACCACTTCTTTAGGCGTTAGTGTCAATCCATTCACAGGTGCACCGAAATAACCAAACGCTTCATCCCACACATGCTCTTTACCAGTATAAACAGCCCCTTTGCTGTAGGGCTTGCTATTCGGTTTCACATCGGCTTCCAATTTTTCGTCAAGATAGCCATTCACAGCCTTGTTATAAAACACAGCCCCCATAGTGAACTTAGAAATCAACTGACTATAATCATAACCATTAACAGGGTCATAACCGCCTTTCGTTTTAGCCGCATTTTCAACCATTTGCTCCAGTACTTCTGGCCCCGTTAAGTTTCCAGGCCAACCTGTAATAATGCCAGGGTAAGCGCTCGACATTAGGTCTCTGCCTTTTGACAACTCATCAATGCTTGTCTGCTTAATTAGAAAACCTTTTTTACTAACAGGGTCTAAGATGAGGCGCCCCTCTTCTTTGCTAGAAAAGTACAATTCCATTAAGGCTAAATCGCCCGATTTAGCCGCTTTTTTAAGTGAATTATGCAATGCATGACGAGCTATTTGCCCACCATAAGAGACTGATGATGTGGCATCACCTTTATAATCTGGCAAAGAAACCGAAAAATCGTACGTTTGTGCATGAAGAGACAGTGCACTAGCACCAATAAAAGCAGCAAGTATTGTTCTTTTCATAAGGACTACCCTAGGACATTTTAAAGAGAGAAGAACAAGATAATAAAAATATGAAATTGATATTCGTTATCATTATTGTTCTTTTACACTCTAATGACCTTAGTACTTTTTATAAGTTCCCATGAAAGGTAAAAATTAATAGAAATCGACTGCTAACAACCTTCTTAATTCAACGTACTTACTCAGAAGTCTATTAGAGAGATCCATTACTCAAAAAAAAGCCGTTTAAGATCATACTTAAACAGCTCTTCTAAAAATAATAACATGGGTAACGCCAGCATATTAAGCGATAGAATGACCTTGAGCAGCACCCCAAATTCTAAACCAATCATCATCACTCAATACCAGTCTAGCTGCATTGACAATACGATTAAGTCGCTCAATTTTCCCAGACCCCATCACTGGACAAATTCCTGAAGGATGACGTAATAACCAAGCAATCACTACCTGATCTACAGAGGCTGTTAAACGTGTTGCTATCTCTTGCAGTACAGGTCGTACTCTTATTACCTTCTCACTAGAGTCACTAAATAACGCGCCACCCACTAATGGTGACCATGCCATGGGCGTCACGGCATGTCGCTGGGCATGATCTAACGTACCATCTTCGAAATGCTGCAATGCGACGGGCGAAAGCTCTACTTGATTCACTACAAGTGGGGCATCTAAACGAGACTGTAATAAATCAAATTGTGTCGCACTAAAATTCGCTACGCCAAAATGCTTTACCTTGCCAAGCGTGAATAGATGGTCAAGAGTTTGTGCAACCTCATCTGCGTCTAATAACGGACTAGGACGATGCAGCAATAAAGTATCAATATAGTCACATTGCAACGCAGCAAGTGAAGCATCTACACTGTCTATAATGTGTTTACTGCGATAGTCATAACGATGTAACGCAATATTAGGTCTATTCTCAGAGGGCTGGAGAATACCGCATTTAGTGATAATTTCCATTTTGTCTCGTAATGCAGGCTTGAGTGTCAAGGCCTTACCAAACAGCCCTTCACACTGATAGTCCCCGTAGACATCTGCATGGTCAAAAGTGGTCACTCCCAAATCCAAACACGCTTCTATAAAATGCAAGCGCTCGCTAGCCGACAGATTCCATTCAAGACAATGACTAAAACCTTGTGCAATTCGGGAGCCTTCAAATCCTAATGGGTGGTATTGATGGCGCATGGAAATACTTCCTTTCTGATTAAATCAACATCCTTTTATTTTAATCTATCTCACTACTGTCGCAACTACTCTGCGTATAATCCGTTGCTTCAATCATAAACTGTACCTCTTTGGGGAAGTAAAACTCGTCGCAATTCGGCCCTCCAGCAATACGGTCAACGACTAAAAAATCAGATATTTCGGCTAATGCTAATAAAGGGTGATGCCAAGTACCTTGGCGGTAATTCACGCCCTGCTTTGCCTTCACATAAAAAAGTCGGAGGCGATCCAGATCAGGCTCATCATTTTCTCCATTTGGCGCCACCACCACCAAATAAGGTAAAGCCTGTAAAGGTATGAACGCTTGCGACCCTTTTGGATGCCGTTCCAGCATGGTTACTGGCAAGGGAAAGACTCTTGCCTGACCTCGGAAAATACTTATTCCAACCCGTGCTTGAGCGGTATCTTGACCATCCACCCCTTCATTGCCACAAGTCACCTCCGCTAGATCATGAAAACGCTGGGTAGTACCACCATTAATAAGAAAGGAATGAGCAGCTGCATTCGCTTCAATCACATCACCAAAAGGTGCAAAAGCCTCTGAGGTCAAAGGCTCTGGAATAAGTATCATAACCCCTCCTTAAAGTACCGGTTTGCCAATAGCGCGAATACGACTAATACCACCATCTGGATAGATATTGACACGTAGATGGGTAATTGGCCCAACTTTTAGTAGCGCTTCTCTAAAAACATGCTCTTGATCCGCACCCAATTGGGATTTTGGTAATAACTCTTGCCAATATAAACTTTGAGCCGCTAAGGTACTGTCTGGCAATGCCTTAATGTCTGCTACTTGTATCGAACAAGCATCAGCAAAGTTCCCTTTAAAGAACGCTGTATCAATTATTATTTCTTCGATTTCACCACGATGACCCAATGCTAAAATCACCCAGTCATTACCCGGTTCACGGCGCCGACGTGTTTCCCACCCGTCCCCCATGTTAATACCTTTGCCTGGTAAATTAAGGTTATGCTTAGTACCAAAGTGCTCATCATTCGCACTGATGGCATATCCACCAACTTCCATTGCCAATAGATCAAGAGATTGCGCCGCCAACCCACTCCACTCCACTTCTGGTTGACCATAAATACGCAAGCGAGCAACACCGCCATCTGGGTAAATGTTTAGCCTTATGTGGGTATAAACCTCATCACTTGTAATATCCACCAGCCGTTGCGTATTACCTTCAAGGGCAACCGTATCGGTAAGCGGTGTCCAGACGGTTGAATCATTTGGCGCACTATGACTAAAACAAGCCTCCAACATAGCAGCTGGGGCAAAGTTACCCGTAAAGTGACGAGTATCTATTTCCACTTTATTGATACGGCCAGACACCGCCAACTGCACAACACAATAATCATACCCTTGCCCACGCTTACGTCTGGTTTCCCAGCCATCCATCCATTTGCCGTTATCGTCGTATTTATCTGTAATGAAGACTGGATCACTGTCTTGCAGCATTCTTTCTTTAGGTGCAAAGAAGTCATCGTTGGCAAACAGTGCTTTCGCCCCTAAACGTTCTGAAGCAAGGTTAACACCATACCAAATAGCGGTAGATTGAGACATAAACACTCCTTATATAGCGACACAGAATAAGAAAACTTTCTGAGTATAATGATGATTTAATGAATAGACAGATAATACATTTGTTTCAGAATAATAAAAGATAAAACTTTTGACCCTTTAAAATAACCAATCAATGACTAACTTAATGCAAACCCTTCCCTGTCGCCGCGTTTTCCGTCATTATTTGTCAAATCGCGAATTAACATGACCTTAATGATGCAAGACCAATCCATAGAACAACGAATAAAACGTATTTACGACCAGCTTTCGCCTACTCAGCAAAAGCTCGCAGCCTGTATTCTCAACCATCAAGGCGACATTGCGACCTATTCTGCAACCGAACTTGCCAAGCTGGCTGATGTTTCTAAATCCGCCGTGACACGATTACTACAACGGTTAGGATATAAAGATTTCTCGGAAGTAAAAAAACAGGTGCGCGCGGCTCGTCGCTGGGGCACTCCAATTGCCGAAAAACAGCCTGAAAACCGCCCACTATCAACTCTTTTTCAAGACTACGTTACCTGCGACCAAAGTAATATTCGTCGTACGCTAGAGTCGATTAATACTAAGGATTTCCAAACAGCTATCCGTTGGATAAGTTTGGCAGAAAAAGTGTATGTTATTGGTTATCGCAATAATCACGCCTTGGGGTTACACCTTCGCCAGCAGTTAGCCCAATGTCGCGCGGGCGTCCACTTATTACCACTACCCGGCCAAACATTAGGTGAAGAAGTCGCAGGATTCACACCAGAAGACATCGTTATTATTATGGGCATCCGTCGCCGCCCTTCTTGGCTTAAGAATCTCATGATTAGAGTTCGCCAAAAAGGCATTCGACTCATTTACATTACCGATCATGCGGATGTTAACCCTCATGAAATTAGTGATTTACACTTCCCTTGCGTAGTCCGTGGCGTATCTGCTTTTGACTCTTACGCCAGTGTCATGAATCTAATTAGTATGATAGCCAGTAGCGTTTATCAGGAAAATTATGACAGTACAAACCAGCGCATCCAGTCGATCGAAGACACGTATCAGGTACTCAATGAGTTGGACATGGCGGCGTTAAATAATGGCGCACTGATCGATGACTTTGACGACAACGAATAAGCACACGATAGACGGGATTCCGTCATCACACGACTATATACGAAACCGAACGGACTTTATAATGAACTCAATCACACTTGGCCCTCTTTCTCACGCCAATGGCGAAATCCAAATCCCTGGCTCTAAAAGCCTCTCTAACCGTATTTTGTTACTGGCAACACTGGCCAAAGGCACGACAAAAATCACTAATTTGCTCGACAGTGATGACATCAAGCACATGCTCGCCGGCCTCACTACATTAGGCGTAAATTATTCTCTAGAAGACCAGGGTACTACCTGTATTTTAGAAGGGCTTGCTGGTCCAATCAAAGCGAATTTCGGGGATTTATTCTTAGGAAATGCTGGCACCGCCATGCGCCCATTAGCGGCAGCACTGTGCTTAGGTCAAGGCGAGTTTCACCTACATGGCGAGCCTCGCATGCACGAACGACCAATTGGTGATCTGGTGGATGCATTACAAGCGCTTGGCGTAGATATTAGCTATGAAGGCAATGTTAACTATCCTCCTCTTTGCATTAAAGCCAATGGTTTATCGGGTGGTGAGGTATCCATCAAAGGAAACATTTCCAGCCAATTCCTTACCGCTATTTTAATGAGTGCACCTTTGGCTCAAAGTGACCTAACCATCAAGGTTGATGGTGAGCTAGTGTCTAAGCCCTATATCGACATTACGCTACATGCGATGAAACAATTTGGCGTCGATGTCGAAAACCAAAACTATCAAGCATTTGTCGTAAAAGGTCAGCAGACCTACCAAAGTCCAGGTGAAATAATGGTTGAGGGCGATGCCTCTTCTGCCTCTTACTTTTTAGCCGCTGCTGCCATTGCTGGCGGTAAAATTAAAGTCCACGGTGTGGGCTCAGACAGCGTACAAGGCGACGTAAAGTTTGCCGATGTTCTGGCAAAAATGGGGGCTAAAATCACCTATGGACCTACGTGGATAGAGGCAGAACATAAAGAATTAAACGGCATAGACTTAGATATGAACCACATCCCTGATGCTGCCATGACCATAGCAACAACCGCCCTGTTTGCGAAAGGCACGACGACAATTCGTAACATTTATAACTGGCGTGTAAAAGAAACAGATCGCTTATACGCAATGGCAACTGAACTGAAAAAATTAGGGGCAGATGTGATTGAAGGAGAAGACTACATTACAGTCACACCCGTTACTACGCTAAAACATGCGGCGATTGATACTTACAACGATCACCGTATCGCTATGTGTTTCTCTCTAGTCGCTTTTTCTAATACCTCTGTCACTATCAATGATCCAGGCTGCACATCAAAAACCTTTCCAACTTACTTTGAGCTATTTAGCACCGTAACTCGCTAAAGTATGCTCTATCGTAGAAAGCATCAGTCTCCTTTTTCACAAAAAGAGAGACTGATAATACAACGCTAAGTACGCACCATAAAAAAAGCCTCAGTTTTTTACCTCTGAGGCTTACTTCAACTTTATTTACCCAGTTAATTTAAGGCAGTTGATTTTTTAGTACAACGATATACTTTTGTAACGCCTCTATTTTATCAAGCAACTCTAGACTCAATGCGACACCCGACAAATTCAATTCTAACTCGTCCATCAGCCTTTGAGCTCGCTGTAATCTCACCAATGCTTGCGTATTAAAATACCAAACAGAAGGTAACGGTTGCTCGACAGGCTCAACAATCCCGTATTCAATCATCTCAATAATAAGATCGGAATGAGAACCACATCGCTGACACACTTCTTCCAACGTAAATAACACCGGTTCATTAACTGACTCTATTACCACTATCTCTGACTTAGACATAATCTACCTCTCAAAAACGTGGCGTGGATTAAAATCAGCTTCACATTCAGACAACTTCTGATAAAGCGCCTCAGCCTCACTACTGTGAGTTGTGGGCAAGCTTACCTGCAAGGTCACTATTTGATCTCCAGCTGGCTCTCCTGCTTTACCCGCTAAACCTTTTCCTTTAATCCGCAGCTTATTACCGCTATTAGCACCTTTAGGGATTTTCAGTTTCACTTTACCAGTGATGGTTGGCGCTTCAACGGAAGTACCTAATGCGGCTTCCCAGCAGCTGATCGGCAAAGTGAGTTGGATATTTTTTCCATCTACTGCAAAATAAGGGTGGGGAGCAAATTCAATTTCGAGCAATAAATCACCCGCTTTACCACCACCGATACCCGCTTCGCCTTGTCCAGCCAAACGAATATGCTGCCCTTCCATGACACCCGCAGGAATTTTTACATTTAATGTTTTATCACGCTGTCTTATAAACCCATTGTCATCTGGTTCAGAAACTCGCAAAGACAATTTCCGCTGACAACCTTCAAACGCCTCTTCTAAAAACAAAGCAATTTTATGGTGTAAATCACGCCCTTGATGACTCGCCGAACGACGACTAGAACGATGGGCTGAACCACCGCCTTGCTCACCAAAAACAGAGTCGAAGAAATCACTAAAATCACCACCAGCGCCTTGACCAAATCCACCCTGATTACCGTTGGCGTTCTGCCAATTTGGTGGCGGTCTAAAGCCACCATCAGACTGTTGCGTACCTTGCTGACGTAACATGTCATACTCGGCACGTTTTTCAGTGTCTTTTAAGACGGTGTAGGCTTCTCCTACTTCTTTAAAATGTTGCTCCGCATCTTTTTCTTTGCTGACATCAGGGTGATATTTTCGCGCCAGTTTGCGATAGCTCGACTTTATTGTCGAGGTGTCTGCTTTCTCAGAGACACCTAAAATTTTGTAATAATCTTTAAACTCCATAACGTCTCACTTCCATCGAAAATTACTCCTCTTCCAAACCTTAAGAGCGCTATCAAAAACAGTTATAATAACAATTTTATTAGCATACTCCTTTCTATCACGCTTGTTATTTAATCTTAATACAAGATTGATTTAGGTCGTATAAGTCAATTTTAAAGCTTTACACATTAATAGATTAGAAAAAAAAGCCTCAGTCTTTGATCTCTGAGGCCATGTTGTTTTACAAATAAATTCTATTTAGAAGGAGCACTAACTTAATAAAATTAGCTTTCTTTAGGTGGTTTGGCACCGTGCTTACCGTAGTTCTCTAATTTTTTAATTTGCTGCGGTGTTAACAACTCATAAAGTTCAGCACGACTTTTTGCGTATTGAATGGTCAACTGCTTTGTCAGCTCACCACTACTGTCTGCTAATGTATTAACGTCTTTCATATAGTTTTTGTCTTTTGGCGACAAAGCATTCAACTGGAAACGTTTTTCGCTTAGCTTCATTTGTAACGTACGAATTGCTTTACCATCGACTTTAAACAACGATGCTACTTTCTGCTCAACCGCAGGACTTAAATCAAGTTTTTTTGCCATATCCGACGCCATACTATCTGCAATTTGCTCACTGCTTGGCGCTGTTGTATGTGCTGGAGGAACTTGTGTTTGAGTCTCTGCTTGAGCCGTTGTTGCAACACCCACTATAATAGCCGCACTCAAGCTAACAACACTTAACATTTTCATCTTTCTACGATTCATAATTAATTCCTTAAGCCTTTCATTTGGCAATTATAATGACATTCATCATGGCAACAATATCACCAAACACAACAAGGAAGAGTGGAATAAGATGCCATACTTGTCATTAAATCGTAAACAAGCATAAAAATAGTTGTTTCCACAGGGTAGACGCATAAATAACAGAGATCGGCACAATAAATATAACGATCTCAGACAGGAGAGAAGAGAGAGGATTCTAAAAGCCTAATGCCAATAAATGATGAATGTCGCATTAGTGCTTTCAACAGACAAAAAAAAGCCCCAGCTTTATAAAAGCTGAGGCAAACACTCAAAAGTTATCATCAAAAATAGGAACGCTAACTTCTGTCACTTGCCAAAAACCCGCATCATCCTCAGGTATTAGGCAAGCACTTGCACATCACTAAAGTTATTCAAAGGGAACAAAGAATAAGCTTCATTTGATGTGTTAAGTATAAGGTTTTTTGATCTTTTTTTGTGTCAAGGTGGTGAAACTACTGAGTAAATCCCACTGCCTTTTATACAAAAACCTTCCTTTTTCACAACCTTATCGCACTATTTCAAGACAAATAGGCAGAAATAAGAGGAGCAATGCCTATACGTTCAACCACCCCTAAATTAAGCTAATAAGTGCGACACTGCCAAAGAGGTGTAGAAGAAGCCTACCGCTGAAGTTGGTATGATTTTTCTTACCACAGAAAAAAACAGTACTAAAATGAATTATCGGCAGCTGATCGAAGGCAAAAGACACCAGATTCCCGCTCTTTTAGGGTAAGCAATATTAGTGGCAAGTATTGCAAGAACACTGAATTGCTACAAAGCGAGCACTTGACCATACGTCGTCAATTTCACTTTAATACAGATAAAAAAAACCCCAAAGATTAAACAGTAAATGCTTGTCTCTTTGAGGCTATCAATACACAGAATATCGAACAGAAAAAACCATAACAATCCGATATTGCATAACCTATTAGTTAGTGGCTTAATGCCGGGTCCCAATCTTTCCAAATGACATCACGCCCTTGAGCTCGAATGACATCTGCGATCTCGCTAACAGAACGTTCATCGCTAATTTCAAACTGCTCTAATGCTTCTTGAGCATCATCAGCATAACCGCCAGGCTGAGTCTTCGACTCGGCACTCATTGTCGTAAAGCCCATACGTATCGCATGATTACGAAACTCAGAAGATTCACGTGTTGATAAGCTCATCTCTAAGTCCGCATCAAATAAACGCCATGCTGCAATCAATTGTACGAGCTGTCGATCCGAAATAACTGACTTAGGCACAATGCCACCTTCACAAGGTCGGATTCTAGGAAAGGCAACACTAAATCGACTGCGCCAATAACGCTTTTGAAGATGGCGCAAGTGCTTTGCCATCATAATAGTATCGGTTCGCCAATCTTCTAGACCTAATAAGACGCCCAAACCTATTTTATGCACCCCTGCTTGACCAATTCTATCAGGCGCATCAAGGCGATAATTAAAATCCGACTTATTACCACGTAGATGATGCTCTAAATACGTAGTGCGACGATATGTTTCCTGATACACCAATACCGCGTCAAGGCCTATGCCTTGTAGGGTTTTATATTCATGGGCATCCAATGGCTGAACTTCCATAGAAAGCTGACTAAAATGAGGTTTAATCAATGGAATCATACGTTCAAAGTACGGCATGGAAACCTTATTAGTCTCGCCTGTTACCAGCAATATATTGTCAAAACCTTTGCTTTTTATCGCCGTAATTTCTTTGGCAATATGCCCTTCGTTTAGCGTTAATCGCTTAATCGCGTTGCTCATGGAAAAGCCACAATAAGTACATTCGTTCGCACAGGTATTTGACAAGTATAACGGTGCGAATAAACTCATGGTGTTACCAAAGCGCTGTTTTGTTAGCTGCTCTGATTTTTCCAGCATTTGCATAAGATAAGGCTCTGCCGCAGGTGAAATTAATGCTGCAAAATCATCAATATCTAATCGTTTCTTGGCTAACGCTGTTTGTACATCTTGATCGGTAATAGATTGATGTAAAGACGTTGCCTCTTGCCAAGATTGCTGAGCCAAGAGCGCACTAAATTGCCCTTCTACCTCAGGACTTTGAGTACAAATTTTGATCCGCTTGGTAACACTCATGTCAAATTCCCGATGAAATCGGTAAACGGACTTGAAGCTTCTGCGTGTTGACGTTTCTCGCCTAATCCTGATTCATAGGCTAAACGCCCAGCCTCAACGGCCATTTTGAATGCCAAGCTCATTTGCGCTGGATTTTGTGCAACGGCCATTGCCGTGTTGACCAATACGGCATCCGCCCCCATTTCTAACGCTAATGCGGCATCCGACGGAGCACCAATTCCTGCGTCCACAATGACAGGCACCTGGCTTTGCTCAATAATAATTTCCAAGAAAGGCTTGCTGGCTAACCCCATATTGGAACCAATAGGTGAACCTAAAGGCATTACGCACTGACAGCCGACTTCTTCTAGACGCTTACACAAAACAGGGTCTGCATGCACATATGGCATGACCACAAACCCTTGTTTAATCAATTCTTCAGCCGCTATTAAGGTTTCAATTGCATCAGGCATCAAATATCTTTGATCTGGATGAATTTCTAACTTTACCCAATTTGTATCCAATGCTTCTCGCGCTAATTGTGCGGCAAATATCGCTTCTTTTGCCGTGCGAGCCCCAGAAGTATTCGGCAATAATTTAATGCCATGTTGTTGTAACGGCTGGAGAATATTGTCGCTTTGATGCTTTAAATCCATACGACGCAAAGACAAAGTAACTAATTCACTACCGCTGCTATCGATAGACGACATCATGCTCTCTGCGCTGGCGTATTTTCCTGTACCAGTGAACAAACGAGACTGAAACTCATGACCCGCAATAATTAAAGGTGACACATTAACCTCCTGCAATTGACTCAAAAATAAACACTTTCATATCACCTTCAAGCAGGGTCGTTGCCCATAAGCTTTTAGGAACAACAGACTGATCGATCGCCACAGCAATACCTTGAGAAGGTTTTTTAAGCTGAGCCAATAAATCTTCCAGCGTATTTCCAGAAAATGACAATAAACTATCATTTACATAAAGAGTGATTTCTCTACTCATAAGCACACCGCCTTTTCCGCACTAAACAAAGACAAAAGATCTTGAGTTGCTTTTTCAGGGTCTACCGCCTTGGTGATCGCCGTCACTAACGCCACACTGTCTACCCCAGTTTGTAACACTGCAGGTACTCGTTCAGCACTAATACCGCCAATTGCCACCGTAGGGTAAATTCCTTTTAGTAGTCGAGCATAGAACCCCAAACGCACTAAACCTTGAGGTTGTGATGGCATATCTTTTGTTTGAGTAGGAAAAATATGACCTAATGCGATGTAACTAGGGTTAATTCTCATGGCGTTGGCAATTTCAAAATAACCATGAGTACTAATACCTAAGGCCAAGCCTGCGTTACTGACTGCCGTTAAATCTGCAATTTCAAGATCCTCTTGACCAAGATGAATCCCAAAAGCCCCATGCTCAATGGCTTTTTGCCAATAATCATTGATAAACACTTGAGCGTTATACTGTTTACCAAGAGCCACAGCCCCTTTGATTTGACTATCGAGATTAGAAGCACTGGGATCTTTAATACGTAACTGAGCCGTTGTCGCTCCATTTTTCAACACAAGCGATAACCACTCTAATGTATCCACTACTGGGTACAGACCAAACTTATGAAGATCAATAGGTGCAAAACTTAACGAGCCACTATCAGTGGCTACCAGCGCCGCTTTATTACCTAATAGTGGACGTATTGTTGGCAAATATTGTGTTTTTTGTGGCCAAGCGGTCTCTCCATTCAACAAACTCGCTATATAAGCATGCATCATAGTGATCGAGTCCAATCGATCATAGCCATGTGCTAAGAAACTCAACAACGAGAGTACTCTGCTCTCGTTTTGCTCAGACAATAACGCGGCGTCATTCTGCAAAGCAGAAAATTCAAGCGCCTGCTGCTTATCAATAAACCAAGCGCTATTATCATCATCTGTGACTAGCCAGGCTGCACCTGACAACGCCAACCATTCTCTTAATGGCGCAACAATTTCGGTAACGGCTGAGGGCGTAGAGCATGTTACAAAATCTGTAAGATGAGCCTGACTGACAATCATTAAATCAGCTTGTGCTGCTAATTCCGTAAGACATTTCGGTGAAGAAACTTGCGTTCCAATATCAGCATTTAATACGACAGTAATCGCAGGGAATCGCATTTTAGTTTGCGCTAGCCACTTTTCACAACCTAGTAAAAATTCATTCGATGGTAGCGAATGGAGGTAAATCACATCAGGAACAGAGTGCTCCAGTAACACTTGCCATTGATCATCAAATTCGACAATCGAACAGACACTACCTAACGTATCATCCGGTCGATGAACATCAATGTCTTTCACTACACACTGCAATCCTTGCGTAATTGATAGCGCTGTTTCTGGTAAGTTCCCTGAAACAGGCTGGCGTGCACCAACACGCCAAATAACCTGAAGTTGACTCATTATTACCCCTAATTTTAGGATAGTTTATCTGTGGTTAAGTACACATCACTGCCCAGTTCTCGAAACTGCTCCGACATTTTCTCCATGCCTTTTTCAGCATCGAGCTTGGCATCTTCTGCGGCTTTATCTTCAAGACCTTTGGCGTAATCGCGTACTTCTTGTGTAATTTTCATTGAACAGAATTTAGGGCCACACATAGAACAAAAATGCGCCACTTTTCCTGATGCTTGAGGCAAGGTCTCATCGTGATATGCTCGAGCTGTGTCTGGATCAAGACCGAGATTAAACTGATCTTCCCAACGAAATTCAAAACGCGCTTTTGATAAAGCGTTATCTCGCACTTGTGCGCCTGGATGACCTTTTGCTAAATCCGCAGCATGCGCTGCAATTTTATAGGTAATCAGACCTTCTTTTACATCTTCTTTATTAGGTAGGCCCAAATGCTCTTTTGGTGTGACATAACAAAGCATGGCACAACCGTACCAGCCTATTTGTGCAGCACCAATGCCCGATGTGATGTGATCATAACCTGGTGCTATATCTTGCGTTAACGGTCCTAATGTATAGAAAGGCGCTTCATGACACAGCGCTAATTGCTCTGTCATATTCTCTCTAATTAGCTGCATTGGAACATGGCCAGGACCTTCAATCATAACCTGTACATCATACTCCCAAGCGACTTTTGTTAATTCACCTAAAGTACGTAACTCAGACATTTGCGCTTCATCATTAGCGTCCATAATAGAACCAGGGCGAAGACCATCACCCAAAGACAGAGCCACATCATAAGCGGCACAGATTTTACAAATATCTCGAAAACGCTCATACAAAAAACTTTCTTGATGGTGCGCCAAACACCACTTAGCCATAATAGAACCACCACGAGAGACAATGCCAGTTAAGCGCTTTGCCGTCATAGGTACAAAGCGTAATAAAACACCAGCATGAATAGTAAAGTAATCTACCCCCTGCTCAGCTTGCTCAATCAAGGTATCTTTAAAAACGCTCCAATTAAGCGCCTCAGCTACACCATTCACTTTTTCTAACGCTTGATAAATGGGGACGGTACCAATCGGCACTGGTGAGTTTCGCAAAATCCATTCACGGGTTTCATGAATATTTTTACCCGTCGATAAATCCATTACCGTATCCGCGCCCCAACGAGTCGACCATACTAATTTTTCTACTTCTTCTTCAATAGAAGAGGTAACAGCAGAATTACCAATATTGGCATTCACTTTGACCAAAAAATTACGACCAATGATCATAGGTTCACTTTCAGGGTGATTAATATTCACCGGAATAATCGCACGACCTGCGGCGACTTCATCTCGTACAAACTCAGGCGTAATCTTCGTCTGAATATTAGCGCCAAAACTTTGACCTGGATGCTGCTTTAGTAACAGTTCGTTTTTAATTGCTTCTAAGTTTTGATTTTCACGAAGCGCTATGTATTCCATTTCAGGAGTAACAATGCCTTGCTTGGCATAATGCATCTGTGTGACACACTTTCCTTCACGTGCTTTACGAACTGTCAGTAACTTCTGAAAACGCAATGACTCTAAGTTAATATCACTGAGACGAGCCTTAGCGAAATCAGACGATACAGTAGACAATTCTGTTGTATCTTTACGCCCTTCAATCCAAGTCGCTCGTATTGCAGGCAGACCTTTATGCACATCAATGTCAACATCAGGATCGGCATAGGCACCAGAACAGTCATACACATAAATAGCGTCATTCGGTTCAAACGTTAAATTATCGGGATCAGAACCAATAGGCGTATCAGTTAAATTTATTTTGCGCATAGGCACACGAATAGACGGATCAGAACCCATTACATAAATACGTTCAGACGCAGGAAAAGGCGTTGCCTGAAGAGACTCAATGAATGATTTGGCTTCTAAACGTGCTTGATCACGTGTTTTTTTTGAAATTTTTTGCGGTGTCGACATGAGCATTTCCCATTATAATATGAATAGAGAACTGCTTGTCTGGGGTGCTGTCTTATGAAAAACACCAAATCTGGTGCATTCAATGATAAACAGAATAATCCTGCGAATGACGTTAAAACTAACCATAAAAAGTTAGATAAGACGAATAGCGTTCACAGGAGTTTATTTGATGCAGATAAGAAAAATAGAGACTTTCTTGTTTCCTACGCGAGTATTAGCTCGATCAGGTTCTGCGGATCCCGCATTTAATTATGCGATCTCAGCCAAATGGCACTCCGACAAGTGCCAACGAGTATACCCAGTCTTTCTCTAATGTAAACACTCAGCGTCTACATTAGAGTCGACCAGGCGATCAAAAAAATACAATAAGAATGGTTCTTTTTGTAGCCCTAATTACTCAGATATACCCCAATGTTTAGCTAAAGTCATTTTATCTGAGCCTTCAAGCCAAGCGTTGATTTTGTTAAGTAATTGCTTATTATCTTTCTTGACCATATACGCTTTAACACTTGAGGTGCCCGCTAATATTTGTTTTGAAGAAACACAAAAAACACCTTTTTCTTTTAGTTGATAATAATTACCTTCAATCAAATCAGTAATCATCACATCGGCTGTGTTTTCACGAATCCCCTGTAAATTAGCAAAATTATCTTTGGTTCTAATGATCTTCGCATTTGTAATATGGGAATCAACGTAGGCTTGGTTCGTCCCACCTGGGTTTACAATCACACTAACATTAGGTTTATTGATTTCTTCTAGTGTTTGAAGTGACTTAGTATTCGCACAGTTAGTCAGAATTATTTTGCCATTTTTAGCCACGGAATCAGACAAATAAAATTGTTTTTCACGCTTCTGCGTTTTCGTTACACCACCAGCCGCTACATCAAATTTATCAGCGGCAAGATCTGCCGACAGCGTTGGCCAGCTCGTCTTAACAAAATGCACTTTTAATCCCATTGATTTTGCTAGTCGTGTCGTCATATCGACATCAAAGCCTTTTAATTCTCCCGTTTTGCTGTGAAACGTTAACGGTGAATAGTCGCCTGTCATGCCTACTTTAAGCTCGCCACTTTGCTGAATTTGATCCCAAGTGCGTGCATGTGCAAGCTGAGAACCCAACAAAACCAAAGTGGCAAGAGACAAAGACTTGACCATGTTTTTTTTATTATTTTTAAATGACATATGAATACATCCATTGTTTGATTGATATCGCTCTAATTAATCACTCTTATCAGAGATTAATTTATTCATTCTATCTTGGATTTTTTTAAGGTTTGAACCTATTCCATTATGTATTTTGCATTTCTAGTGCCATTTTATAAAGAGGATTCTTCTTCTCTCCAGTAAGCTTAGCCGCCATTGCAGCCGCTTGTTTTACTGGCAAATCTTCTAGCAAAATGCCCAATATACGTTTTGTTTCCAACTCTTTTTCATCACCGCTTTCTTCCGTAAAGCTAAGCATGACAATAAACTCGCCGCGCAACTGGTTAGCATCAGCATCAAATTTTGCCAAAATATCGGTCGCTGTTCCAGATAAGAAGGTTTCAAATGTTTTCGTTACTTCTCTTGCTAATACCAGCTTTGCATCATCGCCATAGACTTTAAAAACATCACTGATCGAATCATAAATCCGATGTGTCGATTCATAAAAAACCACCGTACCTGCTTGTTTTTTCCATGATTCAAATAAATCACAACGGGATTTTGATTTAGCCGGCACGAAACCTGCGAAAAAAAACTGATCTGTTGGCAAACCAGAAGCACATAATCCTGCAATTAATGCACAAGCTCCTGGCAACGGAGTAACGGTTAAACCACGCGCTCGTAAAAAATGCACTATATGGTAACCTGGGTCTGAGATAAGTGGGGTACCTGCATCAGACACCAAAGCGACACTTTTACCCTCTTCTAGTAAACTAGCCACATATTCTGCTTTATCTTTTTCATTGTGGTCATGAATCGAAAAAAGCTTCGCTTCAATGCCAAAATGATTGAGTAATCGACGAGTATGGCGCGTATCTTCTGCAGCAATATAGTCTACTTCTCGTAAAGTTTTTTCGGCTCTTCTACTAAAATCATCAAGATTGCCTATTGGAGTCGCAACTATGTATAGCGTCCCCCCCACATTATCTGAACTATGTGCTACCATATCGCCTCTTTTATCTGTCATTTTATGAGCTTATGAGCCTTATTAACCTTCGCATCATATCATTAACTGTCTGTACTTTTCTGCTAAGTGCCTGTAACACAGCGAATTTAAATAAATCGCCAAGCACTTTACCGCAATACATTCCGCCAAGTAGCGAAACAGCAACGCTACCGGAGAGTATCTATCATCCTTACAAAGCGCCACAAGCCTTCACGGACGCTTACGATGACGCATTACAATTCTATAAAAATGGCCAATATGAACAAGCTAACGATGCGCTAGGACAAGATATTTTATCAACTTCTTCCCGCATACAATTTAAAGCTGTTTTATTAGCATCACTTATCTCGTCTAAACTAGATAACCCAATCCGTGCTACTGAGCTTTTAGAACAAGCCAACACCTTGCCATCTGCGAGCGAGATAGAGAATCAGGTTCAACTAAACGAAACAAAAGCAGTAGTCCTTGAGCACAGCGGCAGCTGGTCCGAAGCAATTCAACTGCGCTTATCTCTAGGTGACAAGCTAACAGGAGATAACAAACTTTATAATCAGCAAAAGTTATGGGCCTCCATTCAAAACCTGACAGACACTCAAGTTCAAGAACTTAGCCAACAAACACAACCTAACCTAAATGGTTGGCTTACTATCAGTAATATTTTACGCAATCAAACTTTATCTATTGAACAACAACTCGTACAGTTTCAACAATGGCAAACACAAAACCCGACTCATCCAGCTTCAATTAACCCACCGCTAGACTTCACCGTTATTGCGAAACTTAGCGAAATGGCACCAAAGAAAATTGTTCTACTACTGCCAATCAGCGGCAAATTAGAACGCGCATCTCAAGCGATCGTTAATGGCTTTTTCTCTGCTTATTATCATCAAGAAAAAAACCGTGCCGAAATTGCTATCGTCGATACCAATCGCTATGACGATATTAGCGAGGCATTATCCGCCGCTAACGCGCTAAATCCTGATGTCATTATTGGACCATTAAAAAAGAACAGTGTTGCTCGTATCAGTCAAATGGACTTAGCTCACCCTGTTATTGCATTAAATCAGCTGACCAACAATACAAAGACAGATAACTTATTCCACTTTTCATTAAGCTCTGAAGATGATATCCACGAAGTCATTAGTTTTGCCAAACAAGCAGGCGCTAAAAAAACCGCCATTTTAAGTACTCAAGATACGTGGGCACTTAGGCAAAGTGATGAATTCCTTCAAGCTGCACAAGATGAAAACATCACTATAGCCGCCAACTTATCGTATAAAAAAACATCTAGAGATCGTCAAAATGCTGTACAAAAACTGCTACTCGTTGACGAAAGCAAACAGCGAATCGCCCTTATCCAGCGCTGGACAGGTGAGAAAGTTGAAAGTATTGCAAGATCTAGAAAAGACCTAGATTACGTGTATTTTGTCGGAAAATTAAGCGATGCAAAACAAGTACGACCTTTGCTTGATTACTATTTTGCAAAAAACATACCTATGCTTGCAAGCAGCACACTTAATGATACACCACCAGAACGCAGCATTAACTTTAACGATATTGAACGCATCTTATTCACAGAAATCCCTGCTATCGCGCAAAAGGATAACGCGCTACAAGCACTTTCTACGGACCGTGATTCAAACATCCTACATCGCTTGCACGCCTTAGGAGCGGATGCTTACTTGCTGGCTAATCGCTATCCTTTATTCGCCCAACTAAAAAGCACGCATTTATCAGCAAACACTGGCATTATTACTATGGATAAAGAGGGTATATTCCATAAACGCCCTCAAATTATGACTTACCGAAAAGGATATTTGGTAAATGCCGTCAGTACTCAATTTTTTCACAAGAAAGAAACGCAAAACACCCAAGAATAAGGGAGAAGAAGCAGAACAGGCGGCTGAATATTTTTTACAAAAACAAGGGTTACGGCTGATCGATAGAAACTATCATAGCCGTATGGGAGAGATAGATCTCATTTTTCTAGACAATAAAACCTATGTTTTTGTTGAAGTACGCTTTCGTGCTGGCACATCGCATGGGAGCGCCGCTGAAAGCCTCACCCCATCAAAACTTAGAAAGGTGAGACTCACAGCAGACTACTGGCTACAACAAAATAACCAATCAACCAATGCCTGTCGTTTCGACGCCATATTGTTTGATCAAGCAATAGACATTCAACATTTAACTTGGCTTAAAGCAGTATTTTAACCATTATGGATTTTCAAGAAGCGATCTACACTCAGTTTGCCCAAAGTTTTGAGGCCCAACAACAAGCGCTGGAAAGCCTGCCTCCTTACATAGAGCATGCCGCACGCGTCATTTTCTCCAGCATCGCCTCTGGCGGTAAAGTCATTTGTGTCGGCAACAGCACAGGTTCACACTTAGCGCAATACTTTAGCACCTTGATGCTAGACCGCATGGACAGAGAACGACCTGGACTACCTGCTATTAATTTAAGTGGCGATGGCGCAGCATTACTCGCCATCACTCACAGTGACAGCTACCATGATGTATTTTCTAAACAAATTACGGCAATTGGTAACCCTGGCGACGTGCTATTTGTCATTGCTAATCGTGGCAACACGTCCCCTATCATCCAAGCCATTCAAGCCGCTCACGAGCGTAAAATGAGCATAGTAGCTCTCACTAGTCCAGAAGCAAAAAACGTCTCGTCACTCACTTCGCGCGACGACACTGAAATTAAGATCAACCTGCTGGGAACTGCACGTGTTCATGAATGCCAAATAACGGTCATTCATACACTAATAGACCTGCTTGAACGCCAACTTTTTGGTTACGACGAATAACCAAAGCATCACACACTTTCTTAATAAAAGAGCGCCTTTCAGCGCTCTTTTATTATTTCTATACTTTTCCTCAACATCAAATATCGGGGTTATTTTACCACTCTTAATGTAAACCCTTTTTTCTCAGGCTTTGATGGCGCAGGATCTGTAGGCATCTCTGAAAACACCTCTTCTGGAAAAACAAAACCATCGCCATTCTCTTTTGCATAAAGCGCTAAAGCGGCTTTAATTGGCACATAGACTTGCATCGGCTTGCCACTGAAGCGCGCTTCAAAAGACACAGCTTCTTTGTCCATAATTAAATGACGAACAGCAGACATACTAACATTCAGAACAATCTGCCCATCTTTTACAAATTCTCTTGGAATAACAGCATCCTCATGGCTCGCATCTACTAAAAGATAGGGCGTCATGTCATTATCAGAAACCCATTTATAAGCCGCGTCCAACAAGTAAGATCTTTTAGGTAACATTACTACTCCTGTAACTTCCGCTAAGCACTTATCATCTGCACTATAATAAAAAATCACACAGAACTAATAAAGAACACTCAACCAAAGTAAAAAAAATTAACAAAAAAGGAGCCATAAAAGCTCCTTTTTTATATCGAATCACAGACAAATTAGTCTAGACGCATTTCCTGCTCAGCTTCAGATAAACTCTCTTTAAATGACTCACGAGAGAACACCAAATCCATATATTTATGCAGTGCAGCGGCTTGATCTTTTGGTATATCAACACCAAGTAACGGCAAACGCCACAAGATAGGCGCTAAACAGCAATCAACAATCGTAAACTCATCACTCATGAAGTAAGCTTTTTCTTCAAAGATTGGCGATACGCTGATCAAACCTTCACGCAACTCTTTTTGCGCCTGTGCTACCGCGTCTTTGTCTTTACTAGAAAGAATCAAATCAACCAATTTTGCCCAGTCACGCTGAATACGGTACATGTACAAACGGCTTTCAGCGCGAGCAACTGGATAAACTGGCAATAAAGGTGGATGCGGAAAACGCTCATCCAAATATTCCATCATCACGTTAGGCTCATAAAGAACCAGATCACGATCCAATAACGCAGGCAATTCATTGTATGGATTCACATCAGCCAATTCATCTGGCTTATTGAATGGGTCCACATCAATGATGTCAACTGTAACGGCTTTTTCAGCCAGCACGATACGTACTCGATGACTATAATGATCTTCGCCATCGGAGAAGAACGTCATTGAAGAGCGCTTAGCAATAACACCCATGTATAACCCCTATCTTAAAAACAACACACACCCAAAAGGGCAAACTAATAAAACACCCAACCAATCCATCTGTTTATGATAAATCGACTAGACGATAATGTTACGTAATATCTCGCCAATACTCTTTCTTAAGAAAATAAGCAGAAAACATAAACAAACCAACAAACAGCAACACTTTCAAACCAAGAGACTCTCTGTCTGAGCGCGAAGGATCTGACGTATATGTCAGAAAATTTGCAATATCATAAGTCACTTGCCTGAACTCTTGATCCGTCAACTGTCCTTTTTTTATTCCAGCGACAATATCACACTTTGAAGCGCTCCATAGAGATGATTTCGAATACTTATCACCAGGTAATTCAGTCATATCATCACACTTTAGCTGCCTTTCTCCCTGTAGATGAGCCAATATATTCGGCATCATTGAGTTTGGAGACAGTGTGTTATTTACCCCAAAAGGGCGAGACTCATCCTGATAAAACCCTTGCAGATAACGGTAAATCCAATCCGGACTTCGTCGACTTGCCTCAAGCGATAAATCAGGAGGTATAACCCCAAACCAAGCCTTAGCATCCGACTTTGTCATTGTCGAGATAATTTGGTCGTTTATTCTAGCATATTTTGGCAACAAATTTTCTTCAAATAATGATTTAGGGATAGTTAAATCCCCAGCCACACGACTATAGCGCGCATAACTCAACTGATGACAGCCTGAGCAATAATTAGAATAAAGAGCAAAACCTCTCTGCAAAGAAACTAGATTGCTTACATCAGGCTTCATTTTATCTATATTATCAGCAGATAAGGCCCTAGAAGCACTCCAGAAAAGCAACGAGAACACTATGATTTTTAACCAAGCACTTTTCATCCTCTAAACCCTTTCCGGTACTATTTTGGTTGTTTCATAACGCGTATACCAAGGCATCAAAAGAAAATACGCAAAGTACAGCACTGTGCATATTTGCGCGACGACAGTAGTTAAAAAACTAACAGGCAGAGTACCCACAACCCCCAACAACACAAACCCAAAACAGAATAAGACCAAAAAAAGCTTACTTAAACGACCTTTATAACGAATCGATTTAACTAAACTTCTATCTAGCCAGGGCAAAGTAAAGGGCATGAATACAGCCAAAAACATGACCAACACCCCAACAAACTTAGTATCTAAACCAAAAATAGAAAATGTCACAGCACGTAAAATCGCATAAAAAGGTGAAAAATACCAAAGCGCTGAAATATGCTCTGGCGTCTGCAAGTGATTAGCAGGGTCTAGATTTGTCTTCTCTAAAAAATATCCACCCATAGTCGGAAAAAAGAATACCACTACACAAAAGAAAAATAGAAAAACCGCTATAGCAACTACATCTTTACTCACAAAATAAGGATGAAAAGGCACCCCATCTAAAGGCACCCCTCTCTCATCACAATATTTTTTAATATCAATTCCCTTAGGATTATTTGAGCCTACATGACGCAAAGTAGAAAGATGTAAAAAAACCAACAATAACAACAACAAAGGAAAAGCAATAACATGCAAAGCGTAAAAACGATTTAAGGTAACACCAGAAACAAAATAATCACCCCTTACCCATTCTTGTAAACCAGAACCAATAATCGGAATACTGCCAAAGATAGAGGTGATGACTTGAGCCCCCCAATAAGACATCTGCCCCCACGGTAACAGATACCCAAGAAACGCCTCAATCATAATAATAAAGTAAAGCGTCATCCCAAACAGCCACACCAACTCTCTTGGTCGCTGATAAGAACCGTACAAGAGACTTCTTAACACATGCACATACAAAACAATAAATAATGCAGAAGCGCCCGTCGTATGAAGATAACGTATTAGCCAGCCAAAACGAACATCACGCATAATGTCCTGCACCGAAGCAAACGCTTTATCAGGCGCAGGAACATAATTCATGGCTAACCAAATACCCGTTAACAACTGGTTGGCTAATAAGAAAAGGGCTAACACACCAAATACATACATAAAATTAAGATTTTTAGGAACGTAGTATTCTGTGAAGTGCTTCGCATATAAGGCTTTAACAGGAAATCGCTCATCAAACCAATCAAGAACTCGAGCAAGTAATATCATGAAGCAACCTCCTCCTTACTAACACCAATTTCAACAATGGTCTCTTTTTTAAAAAAATAAGGTGGGACCAATAAGTTTGCTTGCGCGGGATAATGTTTATACGCCCTTCCAGCCAAATCAAATCGAGAACCATGACAAGGGCAAACAAAACCGCCACTCCACGACTCACTCAAGTCATCAGACATACCATCAGGTCGATACGTTGGCGAACACCCTAGATGAGTACAAATACCAACTAAAACAGCTATTTCAGGCTTTATTGAACGATATTCGTTTTGAGCATAGTTGGGTTGTTGATGTTTAGTGGATAAAGGGTCAACAAGTTGATCGTCATGTGCCGATAGATCAGCTATGTTCTTAGGCGTTCTTTTAACAATCCAAATTGGCTGACCCTGCCATTCAACCGTTATTTGCTGACCAAACTCTAACTTACTGATGTCCACCTGAATAGGAGAGCCCGCCGCTCGACTCTTACGACTTGGCTGCCAAGAAGCTACAAATGGCGTAGCAACACCTACCATCCCTACTGCACCCAAGGTGCATGTTGAACCAATAAGAAACTGACGACGCCCTTTATTCAAATCATTAGCCACCGGAACCCCCTACTCTAGATTATCTAGTAAGCTAAAAGCATTAGCCTTGTTAGCAAAGTACACAGAACTAAACCCATTTTATTCAATCAATACGTTTAACTCTACGCCTTCTTAAGATTTGAAAAATTTAGAAAAAAAAACGCCTGGTGAATACACACCAAGCGTTTTGATAAAATCTGAAAACGAAAATTAACGTTTTGAGAACTGAGGACGACGACGTGCTTTGCGTAGACCCACTTTTTTACGCTCAACTTCACGAGAGTCACGAGTTACGTAACCAGCAGAACGTAGAGTGCGACGTAGAGTTTCGTCGTATTGCATCAATGCGCGAGTGATACCGTGACGGATTGCACCAGCTTGACCAGAAATACCACCACCTTTAACAGTGATGTAAACGTCAAATTTTTCAGTAGCATCAACAAGTTCTAGTGGCTGACGAACAACCATCTGAGCTGTTTCACGACCGAAGTACTGAGCAAGCGAACGGTTATTGATAACTAGGTTACCAGTACCGGCTTTAAGGAACACACGAGCGGTAGACGTTTTACGACGACCTGTACCGTAGTATTGAGTAGCTGACATAATGATCTTCCGTATTAAATGTTAAGGGCTAGAGGCTGTTGAGCAGCATGTGGATGCTCAGTACCAGCGTACACTTTCATTTTCTTGTGCATTGCGCGACCCAATGGGCCTTTTGGCAACATACCTTTTACGGCGATTTCAAGAACGCGCTCTGGAGCGTGATCAATCAACTTCTCGAAATTCATAGAACGCAAGCCGCCTGGGTAACCAGTGTGGCGGTAGTATTGTTTCGCAGCTGCTTTATTACCAGTAACGTGAATTTTCTCAGCGTTGATAACGACGATGTAGTCACCAGTGTCAACGTGTGGAGTGTATTCCGCTTTATGCTTACCGCGTAGACGGCGAGCAATTTCGGTAGCCAAACGGCCTAGAGTTTTGCCTTCAGCATCAACCACGAACCAGTCGCGGCGAACTTCAGCAGGTTTAGCTGTAAAAGTTTTCATCAAAAAACCCTTTCAATACACGTGTTCAATGACACGCTATACCTATTATTATTGGTTATTGAAATGCTTTCGCACTTTAATAACGTACACTTACCTTTAAAAAGGCGAGCGAAGTATATAACAACATACACAAAGAGGAAAGATAGAAACCTATTTTATGGACGATGTTCAAGTGACAAATACTCTTCCGATTGCATTTCTAGCAATCGACTGACGGTACGATCGTATTCGAAAGCCAAACGCGTCCCAGTATAGATATCTGGAATGGCAACTTCAGCCGTAATAATAACCTTCACATGCCGATCATAAAATTCATCAATCAAATTAATAAAGCGACGCGCAAGGTCGTCTCTATTAGCATCCATCTGAGGTAAGTTAGAAATAAGCACCGTTGAATACAACTTGGCAATTTCAATATAATCAACCTGACTACGAGGACCATCACACAACGCCGTCAAATCAAACCACGCCATTAAGTCACAGCTTTTTAAAAAAGGAATTTTTCGCCCTTCAATTTCGACAGCTCCATTTTCTTCAATATGAGAAACATCTGTGATTAAACTCATAAAACGAGCAGCCATTGTATCATTAGCTTCTGCTGTGATTGGGTAATGATACAACTGAGCCTGTTTCAAGGTTCTCAAGCGATAATCAACACCGCCGTCTATATTCATCACTTTTGTATGTTTATTTACTAAATCAATTGCAGGTAAAAAACGTGCTCGCTGAAGTCCGTTTTTATAAAGTCCATCAGGTTCAATATTAGACGTAGCCACCAGCGTCGTACCATTTTTAAAGAGCACCTCTAACAAACCCGCCAATATCATGGCATCCGTTATGTCCGTTACAAAAAACTCATCAAAACACAACACTTGAGCCTTATCAGAAATCTGCTTACCAACAATATCCAAAGGGTTCTTTACATGATCAAGCTTGCGCATTTCTTGATGAACCATTTGCATAAAGCGATGAAAATGCAAACGCAGCTTTTTATCGGTCGGAAGACAATCAAAAAACGTATCCATTAAATAAGTCTTTCCACGACCAACACCACCCCAGAAATACAGACCAGTCTCTACTGTTACCTCTTTCTTTTTACGAAAGCGACCAAACAATCCCGTAGAAACAGGCTCATCTTGCTTCGCTACTAACCGATCAAACAAGTCCTGTAGTGCCTGCACTGCATCTTCTTGAGCAGGGTCATAATGAAAGTCTTCTCTTTCTAAATCTTCTCTGTATCGAGTAATTGGGGTCATCTTTGCTCTTTCGCTGCAATTAATTAATAAAACGCATTCTAGCAAATAGACACTTAAACAACACCTAGCAAGATGTTATCGTGGAGTGAATATTGGCTATAACAACTTGTGATTCTTGGGAGCACACTATGAATTTAGAAGAATTTAATATTATTGTTTTTGTCACTGGCGCTATTGTCGGCTTTGCCATTGCCCTCGTATTGAAAAGCATCTTATCTAAAAATGCAGAAAAAGCGTCATCTTCTCGCCAAGACGCTATCACTATCAACTCTCTCCAACAGGAACTTGACCAAAAACAAGTCATCATTGATAACTTCTTCTCTGACAACAATGAACTCTTACTCGCCACTGAAAAACGCCTAGCAGAACTAAGAAAAACACTATCTGAAGGTGCGAGCCAACTTAGTCAGATTGAAATACCAGCAACAATCACAATAACTCAAAACCAAACCGCAACAGAAAAAGAAGTGACTGAACCGCCACGAGACTACGCCCTAACAAAAGACGCCGAACCAGACACATTAAGCGAAGAGTTCGGACTCAAAAGCAAACCTGAAAACCTCGAACCAAATAGAGCAAGCTAACTTTACATTCAGCTTAAACATAACATAAAGTCTTTTATCTAAAGGCTTTATGTTTATTTACGCTGGATTGTCTATGTCTATAAATATCGCATCCATCCCATACTCGCTCTTCAAAAGACGCGCAATGGACTGAGCGCCAAACCGCTCTGTCGCATGATGCCCAGCCGCTATAAAATGAATCCCCAATTCACGAGCAAGATGTATTGTCTGTTCAGATACCTCTCCAGTAATAAAAACATCTGCTCCCGCCTCATACGCTTGCTCTATATACCCTTGAGCGCCACCAGTGCATAAGGCTACTTTTTGTATCGCATGATCCGAAACCGCTTCAAATAAAACCTCTCGCCCCACTGCCTGCACAACCAAGCTATGAAACACCTGAATTTCTATCGCTTGATCCAACTCTCCAATCAACCCTATAGACTCAGCAAGCGGCAGATTTAACTGCAACGGTTTACGCGCAGTCAGATTTAGCGCATCCGCTAGTCCCGCATTATTTCCATACACTGGGTGCGCATCTAAAGGAAGGTGATAAGCAAACAAATTCACATCATTCTTAATTAATGCAGCTACTCGACGGTATTTCATACCCGTTATTTCAGGGGCTTCGTTTTTCCAAAAATAGCCATGATGGACAAACACAGCATCTGCACCATATTCAATTGCTGCATCAATAAGCGCCTGACACGCAGTAACACCAGTTACCACACATTCAATCCTATTTTTTCCTTCCACCTGAAGACCATTGGGCGCATAATCCTTAAATCTATGCGGACTCAATGTATTATCTAACAACAACTTAAATTCACTTCGCAGCAAAACAACCTCTACTTATGTATCAAAAAACACAATGGACATCCCTTATTATCGCCATACTATTTGGCACTTGCATAGGGCTTACAACACTACTCATTCAAGAAAAACACACAACAGTAGACAATAGCTACGCTCTCCCTGTACATAAAGCTGCCCCTTCGGTCGTTAGTATTTATACGCAAGTATCGCCTAAAATCTCTTTATTAAACGACAACAAAAAACCTCACACCCTTAATTTAGGGTCTGGCGTCATTGTGTCAGATACAGGATTTATTTTAACTAACCATCACGTCATTCAGAATGCTCAACGAATAGTAGTAGGCTTACTAGACGATAGACAAGTCGAAGCAAAACTCATTGGCTCCGACCCTTCTACAGATCTTGCCGTACTAAAAATAAACCTTCCAAATCTAACACCGATAAAACTGGGGAACAGCAGCCGACTTTCTGTAGGTGATAAAATCCTCGCGATCGGCAACCCTTTTGGCATAGGCCAAACCGTTACCTCTGGAATAATAAGCGCCAAAGGACGAAACAGCATAGGCCTTAATACCTATGAAAACTTTTTACAAACTGATGCTGCTATCAACCCTGGCAACTCTGGAGGGGCGCTCATTAATTTGAAAGGTGAACTTATTGGCATTAGTTCTGCCATTTACTCCAGTAGCGGTGGATCACAAGGTATTGGCTTTGCAACACCAATAGATGATGCCGTGGAAATAATGTCTGAACTGATAAAAAACGGCAGTGTAACAAGAGCTTATTTAGGAATGGACGCAAAGAAAATCACCTCTACGCTTGCTAGAAATCTCGCATTACCAGTTGATCACGGATTACTTGTCAGTGAAATAAAAAAGGCAAGTCCTGCCGATAAAGCCGGCATTCAAATTGGAGACATCATCATCAAAATTGATAATGCAAGCAGCGACAACCCTTTCAAAACACGAAACCTTATTGCATCAATGAAACCTGGAACAACCATTTCCCTCATTGGATTCAGAGGAAAACAGTCATACCAAGCTAATATCAAACTAGAAGTACAACCTGCAATGCAAAGTATCGCTTACTGATCTAACTCTACTTTTTCTTTTAAGCGCTGCAAGCCTGTTTCAAAATTACGTCCTGCAATTTTATTCGCAAAAAAAGCAAGATAAGGACTTAAAAAACCTGCCCTTAGCTTCCCTTCAATCTCCCAATCAACATTGGTACTCGTATCATCACCACTCACATAAATAGTGTTATGAACAAGATCGACATCCGGCTTTGGCTTCACATCAAACCCTATCGCATTCGTGGTGACTGTGGTAAAAAACAAACCGCCTTTTGCATCTGAATCTTGATAAGAAATGGCAACCTCATCACCTTGCTTAAAAAAGCCTTGATGTCGATCTACTTGGCCACCACTAATAAACATCCAATCAGACAAAGAATCACCACCCAACAAAGCCTTAACAACCACATCATGAGGTTTATTAATAATAATACTTCGCTCTACACGATAATCTGTTGGTAAAAAAAAACCAACCAACACAATCGCCAAGATGACTAAAGCCGAAAACCTAGTCACCTTTCTTAATTGATACAAAGCTTTTGGGTGAGAAGACGTCTTCTTACTCACCATCTACCTCCAATGCATCAACTTTAGACAAGATACGGTATTCAGCGGACATTGCGTGCGCTTCTAACGACTCTCCTCTTGCCAGTGGCGCTGCAATTTTAGCTAAATCGCTTGCCCCTTGAGCAGAACAATTAATTAACGAACTGCGTTTTTGAAAGTCATAAACACCAAGAGGAGAAGAAAAGCGCGCGGTACCAGATGTTGGCAAAACATGATTCGGCCCCGCACAATAGTCACCCAGCGCTTCAGGTGTATGGCGCCCCATAAAAATCGCACCGGCATGACGAATTTTTTCAGACCACTTTTCTGGGTCATCAATTGATAACTCCAAATGCTCTGCCGCAACTATATTCGCAATATCCATTGCCTCATCCATATCTTTTACATGGATAAAAGCACCGCGCCCTTCAAGAGAAGCTTTAATAATCGCTTGACGACTTTGAGTTTCAATTAAGCGTTCCATTGAGGATTTCACTTTTTGAATAAACACTTTGTCTGGGGAGATCAAAATTGATTGAGCGTCTTCATCATGTTCAGCTTGTGAAAATAAATCCATCGCAATCCAGTCAGGATCCGTCTTACCATCACAGACCACTAGAATTTCCGAAGGACCCGCAATCATATCAATGCCAACAGCACCAAATACCATACGCTTTGCTGTTGCAACAAAGATATTACCTGGACCTACTACTTTATCTACTTTAGGAACGGTTTCTGTGCCATAAGCCAGCGCCGCAACGGCTTGCGCACCACCAATAGTAAAAACACGATCAACACCCGCAATATAAGCTGCCGCCAATACAATATCATTCACCACACCATCAGGCGTAGGCACAACCATCACTATTTCACCAACGCCAGCAACTTTTGCCGGCATAACATTCATCAATACAGAAGAAGGATAAGCCGCTTTACCACCAGGAACATAGACACCAACACGATCCAATGGTGTTACCTTTTGACCAAGCACTGTGCCATCTGCTTCTTGATATTGCCAAGAAGGTTGCTTTTGGCGCTCGTGATAATCGTGCACACGCTGAGCTGCCGCCTCAAGACTCGCAATAATCTCATCACTGACTCTCGCTTTCGCAAGCGCCAACTCATCTCGTGAAATCTCTAGTTCTGCAGCCGACGCTACCTGCCGACGATCAAAACGATTCGTAAACTCTATCACCGCCTTGTCACCAGTCTTACGAACTTGACTGACAATATTAGCAACACTTTCTTGAACAGAAATATCTGACACAGAATCCCAAGCAAGCAAAGTCTCTAACTCAGCTAAAAACCCTTCTGATTCCGTTGAAAACTCTCTAATAGTTAAATTCAATTATTTGCCCTCGCTATCTTCAACAGCACCACGCAACATTTCGATTATTGGTTCAATTTGAGCATATTTTGTTTTGTATGCTGCCTTATTAACCACTAAGCGCGTGCTAATATCTGCAATAAATTCTCGTGGCTCCAAGCCATTTGCTTTAAGAGTATTACCAGTATCTACAATATCCACTATCAGATCCGCCAACCCCATAATAGGCGCAAGCTCCATCGCACCATATAACTTAATAACATCCGCTTGAATACCTTGCTCAGCAAAATACGCCTTTGCTGTTTTAGTAAATTTAGATGCCACTTTTAAACGACGCTGAGGCAAACTTTCACCCACTACGCCTGCAGTCATTAAGCGACATTTCGCAATTTTTAAATCTACTAATTCATAAAGATTTTTAGTATTCGCTTCCATTAACACATCTTTACCAGCCACACCAAAATCAGCCACACCATGCTCTACATAAGTCGGCACGTCTGTTGCTCGTAAAATAACAAGCTTGATATGTTCATGGTTAGTATCAAAAATCAACTTACGACTTTTGCTAATGTCTTCCGCTGGAACAATGTTCGCTTTTTTAAGCAGCGGCAATGTTTCACCAAGGATGCGCCCTTTCGATAGCGCAATCGTTAACGTATTACTCATATTAATTTAAAACCCGTGAAATTTTTGCACCCAATGAACCGAACTTTTCTTCAATACACTCATAACCACGGTCGATGTGGTAAATTCGATCGATCTTAGTATCCCCTTCTGCAACCAGAGCAGATAGCACTAAACTAGCAGACGCACGTAGATCAGTCGCCATTACCGGCGCACCTTTTAAGGTCGTACAACCACGAACAATGGCAGTATTCCCATTTACCTCAATATCTGCCCCCATACGCAGCATTTCGTCCACATGCATAAAGCGGTTTTCAAAAATATTTTCGATGACACGACCAACACCATTAGCAATGGAGTTCAAGGCGACGAACTGTGCTTGCATATCCGTTGGGAATGCTGGGTAAGGAGCAGTACTTATGTTCACCGCATTTGGGCGGCGACCTTCCATATCGACTTCAATCCAGTCATCACCGCTCGTAACTTTTGCACCAGCCTCTTCTAATTTAGCCAGCACTGCTTCAAGCGACTTCACATTCGTATCAATGACTTTGACCTTTCCACCCGTAATTGCTGCAGCAACCAAAAAGGTACCGGTTTCAATACGATCTGGCATCACGGGATAAGTCGTGCCATGCAAGGTTTCAACACCATCAATAACTATTGTGTCAGTACCATGCCCCGTGATCTTAGCCCCCATAGCAATCAGACACTCTGCTAAATCAACCACTTCAGGCTCTTTCGCGGCATTCTCTAGAATCGTTTGCCCTTCTGCTAAAGTCGCTGCCATCAACAGATTTTCAGTACCTGTCACTGTTACTTTATCAAAGAAAATACGAGCGCCTTTAAGGCGACCATCGACACTTGCAACAATATCACCACTTTCCACAGAAATAGTGGCTCCCATGGCTTCTAAACCGCGCAGATGTAAATCCACAGGACGACTGCCAATCGCACAACCACCAGGCAGAGACACAATCGCTTTACCAAAATGACTGACCAATGGCCCCAATACTAAAATTGAAGCTCGCATGGTTTTAACTAATTCGTAAGGTGCTTCATAGTTATTAAGGGTAGAAACATCTAGCTGAACACTCATTTTCTCATCAACAACAACACCACACCCCATTGAGCCCAATAGCTCTAACATTGTAGTAATATCGTGAAGGTGAGGTAGGTTATCAATAGTAATCAATTCTTTGGTGAGCAATGTTGCAGCCAAAATAGGCAAAGCTGCATTTTTGGCTCCTGAAGCACGCACAACCCCATTTAGTGTTGCACCACCGGTAATCAGTAGCTTATCCATATGTTTAATCTCTTATAATTTTTTATAGCGCGCTGTACTGTTCGGGCGTATAGGTTTTCATAGTAACGGCATGAATCGCCCCGCTGGAAATCGCGTCTTGAAGATGTGAATAAACCAATTGCTGTCTTTTAACGGTAGACATTCCCTCAAAATCAGAAGAAACAACAAGAATACGAAAATTACAACCTTCACCTTCCGCTGTAACGTTGCAATCATTGATAGTAGATTCTAAAAGTACTTTCACTTCACTCGCGTTCACAATCGCTCCAACATTAAATATTCATAGATCTCATTATTCTACCTTAGTCCAGTCAACTTCTTAACACCCATTCGACCAACTCATCGTAAAAAAAATGTCTGTTTTGTCATTAGTCACTACTATTAAGACAAAAAAAATCTGAGACAGATGAATCCGCCTCAGATTTGTCTATTTTTAACCTAAAAGTAGATTACGATTTTTTCTCTAGAGATTGCTTCCAAGCCCCTATAGCAGCATTTATATCATTATGATTTTGCTGCATCATCACCGCGAATTGCTTTCGAAAGGTTAAGCCAAAATTAATATTGTTAATCACCACATTACTCAATTTCCAACTATTCTGACCATAATCCTGCATGAAGAAATTTAGATTAAGTGCACTTCCATCAGTCCGCTGAAAATCCACATCTACTTTGACCTCTCGGTCTCCTCTCTGCGGCCCTAAAGGCAAAACATTAATTTGACTTGGGTCCAATTCAAGTAACGAAACACTGTAAGTGTTCAACAAAGTGTTTTTTGTTACTGTGGCAAATCGCAACCGCTGATCGGGCGTCGCACGACGATAATACTTACCCATTACTTTTTTAGAAAAATCATCGAAATCAATTACTGGCGTCAAAATAGTATCAATTCGACGAGTTAGCAATGCCGCATCATTCTTTAACTCTGCTTTATTTGCAATAATTTCGGTACGAAACAGGTCAACCACATGAATAACAGTATCACGAGCCACTTGCTGATTAGCCCACACTGAAGAGGTAAGAAACACCCCCATCATCACCATGACTTTAATAATTTTTCGCATACCTTCTCCTCTACTTACCCGAACCACTTGTTTTATTAAACAAGAATTGACTAATCAAGTTTTCCAACACCAAAGCTGACTGCGTATCGCGAATTTCATCGCCATTTTTCAACATGACATCTTCAGCACCAATAGAGATACCCAAATACTTCTCTCCCAACAAGCCACTCGTCAAAATAGAAATAGAACTATCATCAGGAATATTACTAACATCTGAATCAATATTCATGGTCACTTTGGCCATATAAAGCTCTTTATCATAAGCAATAGAATCAACGCTTCCTACAGTGACCCCAGCTATCGTCACTTTAGCGCGATCATTTAGACCACCAATATCGTCAAATCGAGCGACCACTTGATAGGTGTCTTTTTTACTCTCAAACCCCAAACCACTCACTTGTACAGCAAGATAAACAAACGCCACCAACCCCAACACAATAAAACACCCAACTAACAATTCAGCGCGCTTATTTCTCATTCTAAAAATCTCCAAACATCGCAGCAGTTAACACAAAATCTAATGCCAAAACGGCCAATGATCCCAACACAACAGTTCTTGTTGTTGCTTTACCAATTCCTTCCGAGGTTGGCATACATTCATAACCTTGATAAACCGCAATCCAAGTAATAGCCACGGCAAAAACGAACGATTTAATTAACCCATTCAAAATATCAGTATCGAAGTAAACCGACTGCTGCATCAACGACCAAAAAGAACCATCGCTCACACCTAACCAACCAACTGACACCAGCAAACCACCGATAATACCCGCTGCGGAAAACACCATACTCAGCAGCGGAAGGCATATCACACCAGCAATAAAACGCGGAGCCACTACGCGACGCAGCGGATCTACCCCCATCATTTCGTAACTGGAAAGCTGCTCAGTGGCTTTCATCAAGCCTATTTCTGCTGTTAATGAAGAACCTGCCCGTCCAGCAAATAATAAAGCCGTTACCACAGGGCCAAGTTCCCGCAATAATGATAATGCTAGCAACTGCCCCACTGAATCTTCTGAGCCAAATTTGGCAAGAATACTAAAACCCTGAAGAGACAACACCATGCCGATAAAAGTACCTGATACCATGATGATAACCAGAGACAACACACCGACAGAATAAAGTTGACGCACCAATAAATTAATAGACTCACCCAAGCGTACAGGAAGCCGAACAACACTTTGAAAAAGAAAAATACCGGCGCGACCAATAGCTTCTAACCAATCAAAGAAACCAGCACCGAGCATTATCAAACTTTTCATTGCCGCACTCCTTCACTCTCTTTTACTCCACTTTCAGGGTAATGAAACGGCACTGGACCATCAGGCTCACCGTGCAAAAACTGCTTAACTTGAGCATTATCCGAAGATCGAATCTCATCTGGAGTCCCCTCAGCGATCACTCGCCCACCAGCTAAAATACAAACATGATCAGCAATCGACAGCGACTCTTCCACATCATGTGATACTAAAACAGACGTAATTTCTGTTGCTTCATTTAATTTACGAATCAACTCAACCAATACACCTTTTGAGATAGGATCCTGGCCTGCAAACGGCTCATCAAACATAACCAACTCAGGATCCAAAGCAATCGCGCGAGCTAAAGCAACCCGCCGCGCCATTCCGCCAGATAATTCAGATGGCATTAAATTAGCTGCACCGCGTAACCCAACACTATGAAGCTTATCCAATACGATATTTTTAATTTTTTCCGAACTAAACTTTGTATGCTCTTCAAGCGGAAAAGCAACATTTTCAAACACCGTCATATCACTAAACAAAGCACCACTTTGAAACAACATGCCAATTTTTTCTCGAAGCTTATACAGAGCAGAGCGAGACAACGCATCAACGACCTGTCCATCTACTGTAATTAGACCGCTATCAGGAAGCAATTGAGCCGCGATCAAACGCAATAACGTTGTCTTACCTGTTCCACTCGGCCCCATTACTGCTGTGATTTTCCCTCTAGGTATAGACAAGGAAACATCTTCATAAATCACCCTATCTCCCCACGAGAAGCGAAGATTCTGCACTTTTATATACACATCTATCACTTATTCACCCTTATCGTCCTTATTAAAATATTGTTGGATAGTACCACTCACTTTTACCAAATAGAATGTTGGCTTAAACAGAATCGAAATTGTTTAAAATATCAAGTCTTGAATTTAACCCGTAAACCTCATTAAATGGGGCTTCTTTTTTATTAACGAGTATACCCAAGGTTATGTTGCTGTTTTCCGCTGCTCTTATTGCAGGCCTGATCCTGCTGATCATTAGCTCTGACAAATTCATTGAACATGCTGCACTGGTTGCTGAAAAACTCAATGTAAACCCAATGGTAATTGGTATTACTTTAGTGGCGTTTGGCACCTCAGCACCAGAAATGGTGGTTTCAACCATTGCCGCTCTCGATAACGCCCCTGAGATAGCTATTGGTAACGTATTAGGGTCGAACATTGCAAACGTCGCACTTGTATTTGGTGTGACTTTACTATTTTCTGCCATTCCGATAGCAAAAGGCTTAGCAACTAAAGAGGTTCCTTTAGTTCTTGCCATCACGCTACTAACTGGCTGGCTGCTGCATGATCGTTATTTAAGTGTTACTGATGGCATCATTTTGCTCGTCGCCTTCTCAATCATCCTATTTATCTTGTTGCGCGGCAGTAAAAATCTAGAAGAACACGTTAAAGATGAATTACCCGATGATGACGGCGGATCTATTACACTATCCCTCTTTATCGCTTTAATTGGGTTAGTAGCATTGATTGCCAGCTCAAAAATACTTGTCTGGGGAGCCGTAGGTATTGCAAAAGGACTTGGTGTGAGCGAACTCGTTATTGGCCTGACTATTGTTGCAATCGGAACAAGTCTACCTGAGCTAGCCGCTTCAATTAGTAGTGTTCGTAAAGGCATGCATGATATTGCAATTGGCAACATCATTGGCTCAAATATTTTTAACTTAGCAACCGTACTGCCAATTCCCGGCTTATTAGCTCCCGGCCTTATTAATGAAAATGCTGCTGGTAGAGATTATTACTGGGTTCTTGGCCTTACTGCAGCATTATCTTTATGTATTTTAATCTTTAGAAAATCTAAGGGCGTAAATATACCGAGATGGGTTGGCATTCCATTAATATCCTCTTATGCTCTTTATTTATTATTTATCGGCATTGGAAGCGCTAATTGATGATACGTTTAAGCCCCAAATACATGATTATCGGAGCGGTTGCCGTGATGATAACCACTGCCTTTTTTTTTATGAGAAGCTCTTCTACGGATACACTTGTGGAAGCCGAAAAACTTAGCAGCACGCCAGACTATTTTATAACCACATTGAATGCGAAAGAGTTTGATGAAAACGGCGCACTGCAAGAAACACTAACCGCAGTACAGACACTCCACTACAATCAAGATTCACGCACTTTACTTGAATCACCCACTGTAAAACGACATGATATCGAAGGCTCTTGGAACGCTGAAAGTAAGAAAGGGATAATTGAAGATGGCAGTAATGATATTCTTTTAACAGAGGATGCTGTTGCCGTAAAACAATTTATAGAGTCACCTGACATCACATTAAAAGCAGACAATATACATTATCTAGATAACAACCAATCGTTGACTAGCACGGGCAATGCCACCCTATATTCAGAACAAGGCACTACAACCGCAAAAACAATTACCACCTACATTAACTCAGAAGAAGTCGTGATGACTGGATCTGTACGAGGACAGTATGAAACAGCTCATTAACATTAGCGCATTATTCATCAGCCTTTTCATTAGTCAGTATGCACAAGCACTGCCAGACGACTTAACGAAACCGCTTTCTATACAATCTGACGAAGCCTATTTAGATCAAAAAACAGGAATAGCAACCTATAAAGGAGATGTTTTAGTCACGCAAGGTAGTATCGAAATACAAGCGCAGTTTTTAAAGGTCACCACTGATCCCAAAACACGTAAATTCAGCACCTTAGTAGCAACAGGCTCCCCAGCTAAGTTCAGCCAACAAATTGATTGGAATGGCAACATGATGATTAGCCGTGGCGATCATATCAACTATGAAGTGATCAACTCTAAACTGGAAATCACAGGCCATGGCTACCTCACTAAAATGGATGACAAAATCACAGCAGATTATATTTTATACAACATAGAGACTGAAACTTTTAGTGCCCAGAAAAAAGGGTCTGGCAGAGTATCTATGACACTACAACCTGAAGAACAAAAAAGTGACGCAAAAACTAAAAAAGGCGCAGAAAAATAGATGGCTATTTTAGAAGCAAAACACCTCGCCAAAAGCTATAAAAAAAGACAAGTCGTGAAAGATGTCTCTATTTCTGTAGAATCAGGCCAAGCCGTTGGCCTACTTGGACCTAATGGGGCGGGTAAAACCACCTGTTTCTATATGATTGTAGGCATGGTACCTAATGATGCAGGTGGCATTTTTATTGATGGCCACGACATCACCAAAAACCCAATGCACACAAGAGCACAAAAAGGCATAGGGTATCTCCCTCAAGAAGCCTCTATCTTTCGAAAAATGTCCGTTGAAGATAATATCTACTCAATTCTAGAAACTCGAAAAGAGCTATCAAAGACAGAAAAGAAAGAACGGCTAGAAGGCCTATTAAATGAATTTCATGTTACTCATATTCGCAGCAACTTAGGCATGGCACTGTCTGGAGGAGAAAGGCGGCGAGTAGAGATAGCAAGAGCCTTAGCAATGAACCCTAAATTCATTCTACTAGACGAACCTTTTGCTGGGGTTGACCCAATATCAGTAGGTGACATCAAACTCATCATCAAACACCTACAAGAAAGCGGCATTGGCGTATTAATCACAGACCACAACGTGCGAGAGACACTAGATATTTGTGACAAAGCGTACATAGTTGGTAATGGCAAAATAATTGCTTCTGGCGACGCTGAGACGGTGATAAACAATGAGCAAGTAAAAAAGGTGTATTTAGGCGACAACTTCCGCCTATAAATGCTTATCTTTACAACTCAAAGGGAGTAGTATGCATAACTCGTTCCAATTTAACCTTATTAAAAGTGTTTCTTTATGAAGCAGTCTTTACAGTTAAAACTCGGTCAACAATTGACCATGACACCTCAGCTACAGCAAGCGATTCGCTTACTTCAGCTTTCTACACTGGATTTAAAGCAAGAAATCCATGAGTTTTTAGAATCAAATCCTCTGTTAGAGATTGATGATGAGGACTATGCAACCGCTGAAACGACAACAAGAGACCCTGAAGAAGCCACCAGCAAAAAAACGGAAAGCAACTCAGGTGAGGAAGCTCGTGTTGATTCTGAGTGGACTGATAACATTCCCGAAGAACTCTCTATTGATAGTAATTGGGATGATACTTATCAAAATTCCGCTGCTGCAGTAACGCCCAGCAATAGCTATGAGGGCGAAAGTGACTACGAAAGCCGAAACGCTCCTGCTGAAAGCATTCAAGATCATTTAATTTGGCAATTGAACCTTACTCACATGTCCGATCGAGACATTGAAGTAGCCTATGCCATTATTGAATGCGTCCAGTCTGATGGCTACCTTAGCATCTCGACAGAAGACATTTGGGAATCACTTGCTAGTGAATTAGACGACTTAGAATTAGATGAAGTAATGGCGGTACAACACAGACTACAACGCTTTGACCCCGTTGGCGCCTGCTCCATTGACTTGCGCGATTGCCTACTAGTACAGCTAGAAGCCTTTTGCAAACATCCTTTATACAAAAGCACATACAATCTAATAGACAATCATTTGGCACTATTAGGCAACCGTGATTTCGCTCAATTAAGCCGGAAAACCAGACTTAAAGAAGAAGCCCTAAAAGATGTAGTGGCACTTATTCAGCAGCTAAATCCAAGACCTGGTTCAATTATTGATGCTGATGATACCGATTACGTCATTCCCGATGTATCCGTCAAAAAACTCAATAATGTATGGCAAGTTGAACTAAACAACGACGCCCTACCTCCAGTCAAAATCAATGAAACATACTCTGCGATGGCAACAACAGCATCCACATCTTCTGATATCACTTATATTAAAAACTCATTACAAGAAGCAAAGTGGTTCATGAAGAGCCTGCAAAGTCGTAATGAAACCCTATTAAAAGTAACCAGTTGCATTGTAAATCGCCAAATTGACTTTTTTGAATATGGCGAAGAAGCAATGAAGCCCATGGTATTACATGATGTTGCAGAAGAAGTGGGAATGCACGAATCCACCATTTCACGTGTCACGACACAAAAATACATGCACACACCAAAAGGTATTTTTGAATTAAAATACTTTTTTTCCAGTCATGTTAATACCGCGTCAGGCGGTGAATGCTCTTCTACTGCGATCAGAGCAATGATTAAAAAACTAATACTAGAAGAGCCAGCCAAAAAACCTTTAAGTGACAATAAATTGGCTACCGTTTTAGCCGGTGAAGGCATTCAAGTAGCAAGACGCACTGTCGCAAAATATCGCGAAGCAATGAACATTCCTCCTTCTAATGAACGAAAACGTTTGATTTAATACGGACAAACATCTCCTATGCCATTGAAATCATTATTAAAAGCAGATTTGATACTTGCTAAGCAAGACATTATTAGTAAAAAACGCATTTTAGAAAGCGTGGCCGAAGTGGCTGCCAATCGTCTTCATTGCGACAAGGAAGACATTTACGAAGCACTACTTGGACGAGAGAAACTTGGCAGCACAGGGATAGGTAACGGCATTGCCATTCCTCATTGTCGCCTAGAAAGCGCCAACCATACGGCTGTTATTATTATTTCTTTGCAATCAGCAATCGACTTTGACTCGATTGACAAACAGCCAATCGACTTAGTGTTCGCATTGATTGTGCCACCACAAGAATGTGATGAACACCTATCAACTCTGGCCGAGATAGCAGAACTAGCACAATCCGATGAGGTGCTAGAGAGACTACGAAAAGCTGAGACAAATGACGCTCTGTTTGCTGAATTAAATTCACTACTATAAGGAAAAGAGTATGCTGGAACAGTCTCTTACTATCATAAACAAACTTGGCCTTCATGCACGCGCCGCAGGTAAACTCGTCGAAACTACATCGCGCTTTTCTTCTGACATCACCATTGAAAAAGATGGACGCAACGTCGACGGCAAAAGCATCATGGCAATGATGATGCTAGCCGCCGCTAAAGGCACCGAGATTAAAATAAAAACAAACGGAGAAGACGAAAAGGAAGCAATCGAAGCCATCGCCACCTTGATCAATAATCGCTTTGGCGAAGACGAATAGGATAGCAATGTCAAAACAAACTACGTTAGCTCATCTTCAAACGGTTACTGACTCACTAGAGTCTGGTGCCACTATGCAGATCCGTTATTTACTTAATGGCGCTCTACCAGCACAAGATGTTGCTCGTTTACTTGAATCATCACCACCAAAAGAACGTAAACTTCTTTGGGACTTAATTGATTCCAAAAATGAAGGAGAAGTGCTTCAATATTTAAGTGAAGATATTGGCGTTCAGTTCATGATGAACATGGACACTGAGCGCTTAGTCGCCGTTTCTGAGCATTTTGAAAGTGATGATTTAGCCGATCTTTTACAACACCTTCCCGAGACAGTTGTAAAAGAAGTCTTAGCGTCCATGTCCAGCCAAGACAGAATGCGAGTAGAAGCATTATTAAGCTACTCAGAAGATTCTGCTGGCGGCTTAATGAACACGGACACCATTACCATTCGTCCAAATATTACCATCGACATTGTCTTTCGCTACTTGCGCCGACACAACAAATTGCCTGACATGACTGACAGCTTACTGGTCGTTAGTCGCTCAGACCGTTTACTAGGAACTCTCCCTTTAACGAAATTACTGGTTGCTGATATAAACTGCACAGTACGTGACATCATGGAAACAGATAATACCGTTATTGATGCCACCACTCCTGCTAGCGAAGTCGCACAACTGTTTGAAAAAATGGATCTAGTATCGGCACCTGTTATTGATAGCATCACAAAAAAATTATTAGGACGCATCACAATAGATGACGTCGTTGATGTCATTCGTGATGAAGCAGAACACTCAATGCTGAGCATGGCTGGCCTAGATGATGATGAAGATACGTTTGCGCCCATATTAAAAACAACACGACGACGTGCGGTTTGGCTTGGCATCAACCTAATTACCGCTTTTATTGCCTCTTACGTCATTGGTATGTTCCAACACACCCTAGACCAAGTTGTTGCGCTCGCAATCCTAATGCCTATAGTTGCCAGCATGGGAGGTATTGCAGGGTCTCAAGTACTTACTCTAGTTATTCGCGGTATTGCACTAAATCAAATAGGCGCAACCAATACAAAATGGCTACTAAACAGAGAACTTATCGTTGGTTTGCTAAATGGGATACTATGGGCTACGGTTATTGCCATTTTAACCGCACTTTGGTTTGACAACATAAAGATTGCCTATATCATTGCAAGCGCGACGATCATAAATCTATTTTTTGCCGCACTCACTGGTACGCTACTGCCGATTTTCCTGAAAAAACTTGGTATCGACCCAGCGCTAGCCGCCAGTGTAATTTTGACAACAGTGACCGATGTTGTTGGCTTCTTAGCCTTCCTCGGTCTCGCAACCATTTTTTTAGTATAGGTTCCCATGACAGACTTTGATCAATTTGATGACGATGAAGAAATCCTTAAAAGCAAAACGCAGATCAAGCGTGAAATGGAAGGCCTGCAAGAACTAGGTAAGAAACTATTAAGTTTAAGTAAAAACCAACAAAAGAAAGTGGCAATGTCTGACACGCTAAAAGCTGCACTAGAAGAAGGCGCTAGACTTAAGCATCGTGAAGCCATAAGAAGGCACATGCAATACATTGGTAGAGTCATGCGCACAGAAGACCATGAAGCAATTGCTCATCGAGTCTCTTTGTTTGATAGCACATCTGCCGCTTATAACAAATTATTCCATCAACTAGAATTGAAAAGAGATGCTTTAATTGGCGAAAACAGTAAAGAAGAACTAGCAAAATATCTAGATGGCCACCCTGACATAGATGATATTCAACAACTTAGACAGCTTATTCGCTTGTCACAAAAAGAAGCATCTCAAGAGAACAGCAATACATCACACAGAAAAAAATTGTTTCGACTATTAAGAGAAGCAGAAGAGAGAAAACTCGGTTTATCTGATTAATACAATCAGTCATTGATTGCTTATATTGCAGCAGTTAGGACATCGCAGATTACTAAGAGAACCTCAAGCGCACAACGCTTGAGGTTTTTTTATATTCGTCGATGAGATAAACAAGGCATTTTCTCACGACAATCACTTAAAGGTAGGTCATTAATTTCATACACAAAATAGCCAGCCTCTTCTTCTAATCCAGCAAGACATTCACCTGTCGGGGAATACAGCGCACTATGGCCATAGGTTTGTCGTGCCTTATTATGCCAACCACATTGATTAACACCCAATACAAAACACTGATTCTCTATCGCCCTTGCCGCAAGTAAAATACTCCAATGCATTTTCCCAGTCACATAAGTAAATGCAGCCGGTACAAGTAAAACATCAGCTCCAGCGTGAGACAATACCCGATAAAGCTCTGGGAAACGCACATCATAACAAATACTCAAACCCACTTTAAAACCATCAACGTCAATAATTTGCGATTCAATATCCATCACATCAACGTCACCGGGCTCAATAAAAGTCGACTCTTTATACGTCCCTGCTTTATCACTCACTGCTACGTCAAAAAGATGGATCTTGTCATATCGCTTCACCAATTCACCAGTAGGAGAAAAAACCAAACAAGACTGACGAACTCGATTAATAGGTACACTCTCACCAGTAGGTCGCTCAGAAAGCGGGTGTGAGCCAACAACTAAGTATATTGCATGCCTAACTGCAAGCTGCCGAACCTCTTCAAGTAAATCAATTTGAGCACTCGAATCCGCTAAGCTACGCATCGCCTTACCGGAAAATAGAAAAACATTTTCCGGCAAAACCACCAACCGCGCACCATCTTGAGCTGCGAGACCGACCCATTTTTTTACCATTGCTAAATTTTCTGTCCATTCAGCCGTACTGGTTAACTGTATAGCTGCAATACGAAGTAATTTCATTAGCGCTCTACCCTCTTACCTTTAACTTTAGACGAGTTATGCTTTACTGGTGTTACCACAGGATTATCAAATGATCCTTCTACTTTATACTGAACACTGGTTACTTTTGATATGGTATCGCCTATTAATTTATCCGCAATATACAAAATACCCGCCAACTGAGGCGTCCCCCATAACAACCCGGCCAATGGTAACGTACGAGATATAGGTAGCGTCGCGGTTAAAACTTCATCTAACGTTTCATTTACTAAATCAGCGCTGCCTTTTAAAGAAACCTCTGAGCCTGGTGAAGCCACTTCTAACGGCTTGTCTGTTTTCAATATACCATTATGTACAGTAAACACCCCTTTGAAACTATCATAAGTCAAACCTGACTTATAGACATCAGAGAAGTCCAAACTTAAACGGCGTTTCAGCGCCTCTATATTAAATATCCCAAATACCTTCATAAATACTGGCAACTCATTTATTTGAGAAAAATTACCATCTTTTGCATCAAACGAGACTTTTCCTGATACTGATTTTCTATCAAAGTAAAACGGGTGACCCTTCCAGTTCAGCACGACATTAATCTTATATTTTTTAGAGGTTACAAACGCTTGATCGGTAAATTTACCGATCAGATCAGCAAGATCTTTACCATCTACCGCCATGGTCAACTTAACGGCAGGTGCCGTGTCATCATCCTGCCAAATAAGATGCCCATCGAACTTACCCTTTTTCAGCCGCGTAGAAAAAGGGGTTATACGCAATTGATTACCACTACTTATAATATTAAAGTCCCAGTCACCATAAGGCTTTTGATTAATGTATAACTGATCTATAAGCAAAGACATATTAGGCACTTGATGCGCACGAAACGGCGGCTTGTCTGGGCTTCCACTATTTACACTCTGATTCGTATTCCAGCTTAAATAGCCAAAATGTAAACGCGGTTTAGTACCATTATGATCAAACTTAAAACTCAACTCATCTGATGCAAATTCAAGCTGCTTTTTAGTATCTACTGTGTCATAACTGACTTTAATGTTATGCAGCGTATTTTGATCATTTACAACAGCATGATCAACAAGCATATCTACATGGCGCAACCAGACAGGCAACTTGAGTCTATTTTCCTCTAATAGCTCATCAGCACCTTCTTTCTCAACCATTTGATTGAAAACTTTTTCCCAGCCTAGCAAATCAAATACATTAAACTGACCTACAAGCACCAAGCCTTTTTTAACTACTTTAGGGAGAGGCTCGTCACTATTAAAATACACTTCACCACCAGAGAAGGCGCCTGCACTAGTCAGTATTCTCGATTTTGACAAGTCCCCGAAACTTGTCTCAATGACCATATCATGCTCATGTGCACCGACTTTTACTGTCACTGGAATAACTTGCTCTGACGTTTTAGCAAAAGGTGCAGGTAGAGTAATCACCCCTCCCTCAAGCCCACTTTTTACCACTAGGTCAGATTGCCCATCTTGAGATTTATTCACCGCTAATGTACCAAGATAGTCAACATCACCTGTAATGGTATCGGCGAGATAATCAGGTAGTTTTTGCCATACGGCAATATCATGCAAATTAGCACGACCTGTAATATCTCCCTCTACACTCATACGCCCATCTTTTTCAATACTGGATGTTAGTACTATATGAGATTGACCAGAAAAAGATTGAGCATCAAAATTGGAATCAAAAATGCCTTTTTCAGTAGAGTAATGAAACTGCCCTGTTTTAATAACACCCTCTAAATCAATATCACCTATATACAATGGGTTATTCTTAAAGAGTAAAGCAAGGTTCACATTGGGGTCTGGATGCTTATCATTTAACGGCACAGATACATCAAAGGTACCTTTCATATCACCTGAAATACTCCACGCCTCAAACGGCAGCAACACACTTTGCGCTAGAGGGGTCGAACGTAATAAGTGAAGAATTTCAGAAGATTCACGAAAAGCGCTACCTTTCACATTAACCCAATCTACGTCATACCCCTTTACAGGCACATCAACATAAATATCAGAGACCTTAACATTAGACATCTGCGCCGATTTAACATGCACATGAGCACCCAACTTATCCATTGTCAATTGAGCACCTACTGATTTAACAGTTGGCCAATTCTTATCAAAGGTTACGTCAGCATCATTCACATCTAACTTAAGTCGAATATCAGGCAGCGCCCCTTGTTCCACCTCAGTCTGAATGACCAAGTCAAGATTATTAATCGTACCTTTATCAGCAACCGCTTCTTTTATCCAATTATGCAACTTGCTATTAAGCACCCTATCGGGAATATAAGTAAGCCGATCCGTAACAGGGAGATGCTGAACGCCAAGACTTAACGATAGCCAATCTGGAGAATGCTTTCTAGCTTCAAAGCGGAAACCGCCTTTCACTTCTGTGGCACCCCGCATACCATTAATATCTCGTCCGCTCACTACTAACGTATCTTGAATAAATTGCCAGTCAACCACACCAGAAAGCGAGTCAACCTTCCAAGCATTTGCATACAAATCGGGGAAGCCTACTGTTGCTTGATGATCTTTAAACTGAATATAACCGTCGGTATTAGTCAGACTAAAAACAGCATCTACTTTATTTACTTTAGGTATCCCTTTATAACCGGCAACAGATGCGTCTTGTAGGTTACTCAAAAAATGAAACGATATATTGTTATCTTTTCGACCTAAGCGCAACGCAGCATTAGCGGCGACACCTTTAGGCGCTAACCCTGCAACCAACTTAGAAACATCAAGATCTGGCTGTAAAAAGTGCTGTGCAATACGATCACCTAACGCCAGATCAAATTGATCAAAGCGCAAATAAGATTGACCTGTCGTTGCAGACCACTCGTAGGTTAAATTTGCAGGAAGGTAAGACTTTTTATGCTCATCCATAATAGCCAAATGATGCATTTCAACAGACAAGCCTTCTTTTTCTTGACTGTAACGCACTCGAATAGCGGGAGAAGCGTGATAACTCTCACCATTTTTAAAAGCCATTGCCAGCTTCGTAGACTCAATTTGTAGCGATACACCCTCGCCCACTCGATAGTTCAACCATAACTTACCAGCCAGGTCCGCACTAACCAAATCTATACCCTTGACCGAGGCACTCTCATCAAACGGTATTGTAAACTTAGGAATATTAATGCTTGCATCCACCTGATAAGTCTCAAACAAACCAAGTGATTGGTATATTTTTGCATTAACATCAATCGGTTCGTCATTTCCATCCAGATAAACTTTCGACTTTATCCATGACGCTTTAGAGTCTTGAAAAGCATAAGCAGAAGGCACTTCAATTGAGTGATTACCATATTGTTGACTCACAAGGTCAATATCAGCATCTAATACAGACAATCTTTGCTGGCCAGCCAGATAACGTAACATCCTCTCTATGCCTACACTGTTACTCATATCATCAGCAAGAACAGCACCTTTCAACCCCCACTTTCCTTCATATTCTTGAAGCGCAAGCGTGGGCTTTACAAAACGAACATAAGTAAATTGAGGACTCAAGGTAAGAAGAGATTTTATTGTATTAACACGGACTCTTATTTCAGCAACCCCACCCGCCGGCTTATCGTTCACCGAGAGGAGCAAATCACTAATAGATACGGTAGGATCAAGGCCTTCTAAATGCCCGCTAATCTTCTTAAGAGTCACTTGATAACCAGTAAGCTGACTTAAATTACTCTCTATTTGAGGACGGTAATCATCCAGACCTGGTAGCAAACACTTTACGGCTACAGCAAGCAAAACTGCAACACATACCAGCGCCCATAGAGCAATGCTGATAAATCTTTGCAGTTGCTTTCTCATTATTAATACCTATTATTTATTATCGAAGAACAACGTCATATTGATCTTGTGTATATACTGGATCAACTTGAAAACGAATCGTTTTACCAATAAAAACTTCTAACTCAGCAACCGCTACACTTTCTTCATCTAAAAAACGATCAACCACGGTACTTGCAGCAAGAACCGTATAAGTCTGAGAATCGTATGCACGATCAGCCCGAAGTATTTCACGAAATACTTCGTAGCACACTGTTTCAGGTGTTTTCACCAGACCACTGCCTCGACAAGACCGACAAGGCTCACACAAAGTCTGTCCTAAACTTTCACGAGTACGCTTTCTCGTCATTTCTACCAAGCCAAGCTCTGACACACCAGTAATTTTGGTTTTCGCATGATCAGTATCAAGTATTTTTTCCAACATCCTCAATACTTGGCGTTTATGTTCTTCATCTTCCATATCGATAAAGTCAATAATGATAATGCCACCTAAATTACGCAATCTAAGCTGACGCCCAATTGACGTTGCCGCCTCTAGGTTCGTTTTATAAATGGTCTCTTCTAAATTTCGACTACCAACAAAAGCGCCAGTATTAACATCAATCGTCGTCATTGATTCAGTTTGCTCAACCAGTAAATACCCACCTGATTTCAGCTGAACTTTACGATCCAATGCCTTCTGAATTTCATCTTCAACACTATACATGTCAAAAATTGGGCGCTCACCCGTATAATATTCGACTCTTTCGGTTAACTCTGGCATGAAATTTTCAGCGAAAGAACGAAGCTTAGCGTAATTTTCTCGTGAATCAATGCGAATCTTCTCGGTGCTGACACTCACCAAATCACGCATTGTTCGTAAATGCAGTGGCAAATCTTCATAAATAACAGATGGCGCTTTCGCTACTTTCATACGACCTTTAACAGATTGCCACAATCGTGTTAAGAATTTAATATCAGCCAATATTTCTTCTTCGCCAGCAAGCTCTGCTGCCGTTCGTAAAATATAACCATTCGTCTCATCTGCGTCTTTTAACGCTTTAGAAACTAATGATTTCAATCGCTCTCGCTCTTCTTCGTTTTCTATTCTCTGACTAACCCCAACATGAGATTGGTCTGGCATATAAACAAGATACCGAGAAGGAATAGAAAGATGAGTCGTTAAGCGCGCACCTTTACTACTTATCGGGTCTTTCGTTACTTGAACAACTAAAGACTGTCCTTCGCGTAAATAATCCCCAATCTGATCACTAGGACTCACTGCATCTCTATCTGCCACTTCAGAAACATGAATAAAAGCGGCTCGCTCTAAACCAACATCAACAAAAGCAGCCTGCATACCTGGCAAAACTCGAACTACCTTACCTTGATAAATATTACCTACGATGCCCTTCCGACTAGAGCGTTCTATATAAACTTCTTGTAATACTCCGTTCTCAACAAGAGAAACTCGAATTTCCATCGGAGTTACATTAATTAAAATATCCTCACTCACGGGACATCTCCTCTAATGAATGGATACCAAACAACGCTAACAACTGTGATGTTTCATAAAGTGGCAATCCCACCACAGCCGAATAAGAACCAGATACTGAACGAACAAATATCGCCCCTAAACCTTGAATAGCATAGGAACCCGCTTTATCGTGAGGCTCACCAGTACGCCAATATTGATCTATTTCAAGATCAGATATCTCTCGAAAAGAAACATCGCTAATCACATTAATGAGCTGGACATGCTCTCTTTGTAAATCATAAAGACAAACCGATGTCATTACCTGATGCTTTCTGCCTGAAAGCTGTCGAAGCATTCGCCTTGAATCTTCTATATCTACCGGCTTTCCTAGTATTTTCTTATCTAGAACCACACTCGTATCAGAAGCCAAAACAACACAATCAGCCTTTTTAGAGCCTCGATTGGTTAACTTACGAGCTACTGCCAACGCCTTTTCGTGCGCCATTCGGAGCACATAGTCACTAGCATCTTCTTTTAAATAAGGTGTTTCATCGATATCCGCTGGACAGATTTCAAAATGCTGAGCCAATTGCGCCAAAAGCTCTTTTCTTCTTGGTGATGCAGACGCTAACACAAGCATAGACGGTTCCTAATAGACGGCCATTCAGTAAAAAGCCTACCGAATAGCATAAATACGACGCACACTGCGCAGCACGACAAATGACCATGGCCAAAGCAAACCGGTAATAATTGCTGGCATAAAAATCATCAGCGTCGGTTCAGCATCTCCTAAGTAGTGATCAATCCAAAAACCAACGAGCTGATTCACACTCACTAAAAGGCAGACAAAAATACCTTGCTGCCAACGATGATACATTCTTAAACGCTTATAAAAAATGACGCTCGCAAAAGCGATCAGTACATAAGTAAGAGAATGCTGCCCAATAATACCACCTTGCAACAAATCCACCATCAACCCTAAAAACCACGCTACGCCAACACCAACCCGAAAAGGCAATGCAATAACCCAGTACAAAATAACCAGCAGAGCCCATTCTGGACGATACCAAACCAACGACTCTGGTAACGGCATAGCCTCAAGCATAAGCGCCGCTAGCAAGGTAATGATAAAAACAAAAAACGATTTCATTACGGCTCTAGCTCCGGTTTTGATTTTGGTTCTGCTTTTTCTATCAACATCACATGCCGACTACGCCCCAATTGTGCCAGTGGCACCACATCAACATCAGCATAAGATTTACCAGATACATGCTTCACAGAGCGCACAACACCAACAGGATAACCTGCAGGAAAACGCTTCCCTAAACCAGAAGTAGTCAGTATATCGCCTTTTTTAATATCAGTAGATTGCGGAATACTCATTAAGTCCATGTGCTTTAGATCACCTACACCACGCAGCACACTTCTTAATCCAGTACGCGAGAGCTGTACCGGCAAAAAGTGACTCGCATCAGCAATCAATAACACTCTACTGGTATACGCCGACGTCTCTACCACCTGACCAAGAACGCCTGTTGCATCCAATACTGGCTGCCCGATATAAGCACCAGAAGAAAATCCTTTATCAATAAGAATTTTATGACTGTACGCATTTTGATCAAAGCCAATAACTTCAGCCATCACTACTTTTTCATCTACTCGTTGAGAAGCATCCAACAATTCACGCAAACGAACATTTTCAGCTTGAAGCGAGTTGAGTTTTTGCAAGCGACTTTGCAAAACCAGCACTTCTTGACTTAAAGACTGGTTCTCTTTGACCAATCCTTCTCGACTTTGTAGATGATCACCAGTCCAGTTAAGGATTTTTTGCGGGGTATTTACAACAATTTGAATAGGTGCAACAAGCCATGTAAGGTAGGGACGAACCGGAGCAAACAAGGAGTATCGTGCATCGGCCACGATCATTGCAATAGATAAGATGACCAGCACAACAAAGCGTGCGCTGGATATCTTGCCATTAAAATAAAGTGAATTCTTAATGGTGTAGCTCCTAACTATTACTCATTTTCAGCAGTAAAAAGCTCTGAAGCATGTTTATCCATCATTTCAAGTGCCATACCACCACCTCTCGCCACACAAGTTAGAGGATCATCAGCAATAATCACAGGCAAGCCTGTTTCTTCACTAATCAATCGGTCGATTTCACGCAACAAGGCACCACCACCAGTCAATACTAAACCAGTCTCACCAATATCTGCCGCTAATTCTGGAGGGGATTGCTCTAAAACACCTTTGATAGCTTGTACAATTTGCGCCAATGGTTCCTGCAAAGCATCCAATATTTCAGTACTGTTCAAAGTAAATGAACGTGGAATACCTTCCGCTAAATTACGGCCACGAACGTCAATTTGAAGCTCCTCACCGGTATGGTAGGCCATCCCAATTTCTGTTTTGATTCGTTCTGCCGTCGCATCACCAATCAAACTACCGTATTGACGACGTACATAAGTTGTAATAGCTTCGTCAAATCTATCACCACCAACTCGAATGGATTCTGACGTCACAATACCATTTAAAGAAATGATCGCAATTTCAGTCGTACCACCACCAATATCAATCACCATAGACCCCGTCGCTTCAGCGACAGGAAGCCCAGCACCTATTGCCGCCGCCATAGGCTCTTCAATGATATAAACCTCACGAGCACCTGCACCAAGTGCAGATTCTTTGATCGCGCGGCGCTCAACCTGAGTCGATTTACAAGGTACACAAACCAATACTCTTGGACTTGGCTTCAGCATACTATTTTCATGAACTTTAGAAATAAAGTACTGAAGCATTTTTTCAGTAACATGAAAATCAGCGATGACACCATCTTTCATCGGACGAATAGCAGTAATATTACCTGGTGTGCGACCTAACATACGCTTCGCATCAGTACCGACAGATGCGACTGTTTTTTGGTTACCATTGTGTCGAATAGCAACCACAGATGGTTCATCGAGCACAATGCCGCGGTCGCGAACGTAGATAAGGGTATTAGCAGTCCCTAAGTCAATTGACAGGTCGCTTGAGAACATTCCCCTGATTTTTTTAAACATGAAATTCCACACTCTAATGAATACGATACAAACAGCGTCAAAATGTAACAATCGCCTACTCATTCAGCAAGTCGATTCATCATAAATAGACAAAAAGTCTTTGAGTATTTCATTGTTTATACGAAAATTTTTAATTTGTTTGAAAAGAAAACGCTTTTTACCCTCATCTGCTTTATAGGGCTTACTCGAAGAGATACAATACTCGCCATTTTCGACAATCTAACATCAGGTGAAACATGTCCATAGATAAACAAGACGTGCAAAAAATAGCACACTTGGCTCGCCTCGCCCTTACTGAGGAAGATGCAGTTCAATACCAACATTCATTATCAAGTGTTTTATCGCTGGTTGAGCAAATGCAATCCGTCAATACTGACGGCATTGAGCCACTAGGCAACCCTCTTGAAATGACACAGAGACTCAGAGAAGACATAGTCACAGAAGAGAACAATCGGGAAGCATTCCTCGCCAATGCGCCACAAACCGAAGCAGGCCTTTTCTTAGTACCGCAAGTGATTGATTAGAGAGCACACCATGTTTGAACAAAGCATTTCTACCCTAGCACAAAAACTACACAGCAAAGAAATTTCTAGCGTTGAGTTAACACGCCTTTTTTTAGATCGCATTAGCAAGCTTGACCCTCAACTCAATAGTTTCATCACTATTAGTGACGAGCTTGCATTACAACAAGCCAAAGCAGCCGACTCTCTTTTAGCGAGCGGTAACAGCACTAGCCTAACGGGCATTCCGATTGCACACAAAGATTTATTTTGCACTCAGGGCGTACTCACAACGTGCGGCTCTAACATGCTCAATAATTTCATTCCACCCTACGAATCAACAGTAACAAGCCGCATCCAAAAAGCTGGCGCAGTAACGCTAGGCAAAACAAATATGGATGAGTTCGCTATGGGCTCTTCTAACGAAAACAGTTTTTATGGTGCCGTCAAAAACCCATGGAATTTAAATAAAGTTCCAGGCGGATCTTCTGGCGGCTCTGCCGCTGCTGTAGCTGCCGGCTTAGCTGTCGCAGCAACAGGCACCGATACTGGTGGATCTATTCGCCAGCCAGCGTCTTTTTGCGGTATTACTGGACTTAAACCAACATACGGTCGAGTATCTCGTTTTGGCATGATCGCGTATGCATCCAGCTTAGACCAAGGCGGACCAATGGCCAAAAGCGCAGAAGATTGCGCCCACCTAATGCAAGCTATGGCAGGATTTGATGAAAAAGACTCGACATCATCAGAAACCGAAAACGACGACTATTTAGCCAACATCAATGCGCCACTTACCGGACTAACCATCGGCCTCCCAAAAGAATATTTCGACGAAGGCTTAGACCCTCAAGTAGCCGACACCATTATGACAGCCGTCAAAGAGTTTGAAAAATTAGGCGCTACAGTGAAAGACATTTCTCTGCCAAATCTACAATTAAGCATTCCAGCATATTATGTCATCGCCCCCTCTGAAGCTTCTTCTAACTTATCTCGCTTTGATGGCGTTCGCTTTGGGCACCGCTGCGACAACCCGACTGACCTGCTTGACATGTACACTCGCTCAAGAGCAGAAGGTTTTGGCACAGAGGTGCAAAAACGCATCATGATCGGCACCTACGCCCTTTCAGAAGGCTACTACGATGCTTACTATCTAAAAGCACAAAAGATTCGCCGCTTAATCAAAGAAGATTTTGTCAACGCATTAAGCGATGTCGATGTCATTATGGGCCCTGTAGCGCCGACAACCGCCTTTGACCTAGGAAGCAAAACCGATGACCCAGTGGCCATGTACCTAGAAGACATCTATACCCTCTCAGTTAACTTGGCCGGCATTCCAGCCATGTCCATACCTGCAGGCTTTGTCGACAATATGCCAGTTGGTCTTCAAATCATGGGCAATTACTTTGCTGAAGCCAAACTATTAAATATCGCACACCAATTCCAGCAAAATACAGATTGGCACCTACAAACACCAACACTGGCAAAAGGAGTATAAATATGAATTGGGAAGTCGTTATTGGACTTGAGATTCACACTCAACTCTCCACGAAATCAAAATTATTCTCTGGCGCTGCCGTTGGCTTTGGCGCTGAGCCAAATACACAAACAACACTTGTCGACCTAGGCATGCCTGGCGCACTGCCTGTCTTTAATAAAGAAGCACTACGCATGGCTGTCATGTTTGGCCACGCCATTAATGCTGAAATAGGCATGCACTCCGTATTTGCCCGCAAAAATTATTTTTATCCAGACCTACCTAAAGGCTATCAAACCAGCCAAATGGACCACCCCATTGTAGGCAAAGGGCACCTAGACGTCCTGCTTGAAGACGGAACAACATCACGCATAGGCATCACACGTGCACACCTTGAAGAAGATGCCGGAAAATCACTACACGAAGACTTTCAAGGAATGTCAGGCATAGACCTAAACAGAGCCAGCACACCACTCCTAGAAATCGTCTCTGAGCCAGACATTCGTTCCGCAAAAGAAGCCGTCGCCTATGTCAAAACAATCCACTCTATTGTAACTTACTTAGGCATTTGCGATGGAAATATGGCCGAAGGCTCAATGCGCTGCGATGTCAATATTTCACTTCGCCCTAAAGGGCAAAAAGAATTTGGCACTCGCACCGAAATCAAAAACGTAAACTCGTTCCGGTTTATTGAAAAAGCCATTTATACAGAAATAGAACGCCAATCTGAAATATTAGAAGATGGCGGCAAAATCACACAAGAGACGCGCCTATACGACGCAGAGAAAAATGAAACTCGTAGTATGCGATCCAAGGAAGACGCAAATGACTATCGCTACTTCCCATGCCCTGACTTACTACCAATAGAATTGACTCAAGAATATGTTGATAATATAAAGGCCAACTTACCAGAACTACCTAGCCACAAGGCTGACCGGTTTCAAAGTGAATACAAACTTAGCGAATACGATGCTCATGTACTATCCTCCTCTCGCGAGATGGCCGACTTCTTTGAAAAAGCAAACACCATCGCCAAGGACCCTAAACTAACAGCCAACTGGGTAATGGGAGAGCTAAGCAAACTGTTAAACCAAGCTCAATTAGACATCGCTAATTCACCTGTTAATGCAAACGCCTTTGGCGAACTATTAAGCCGCATCAAAGACAACACAATCAACGGCAAAACAGCAAAAAACGTCCTACAAGCCATGTGGGATAACGAAGGCTCTGCTGATGAAATCATTGACGCAAAAGGCCTCAAACAAGTAACCGATACTGGCGCCATTGAAAGCATGATACAAACAATCTTGGATTCAAACCCTACACAGGTTGAGCAATATAGAGCCGCAGAACCAGACAAACAGAAAAAAATGATTGGCTTTTTTGTAGGGCAAGTTATGAAAGCCTCCCAAGGTAAAGCAAATCCAGGAATGGTAAACCCAATCCTGGCAAAACTCTTGAAAGGCTAATACACCAATCATCTTTTAAAAACGACCCTATCCTAGGGTCGTTTTTTTTCATCAACTTTTATCGTAGATACAAAAAAGCACCATAATTACTTATGATGCCTTTCAGAAACCAAGTCACTTTAAACCACAACTATCGAGCCAACAAAGCATCCACAATCACTTCGTTTGCCTCAGGAAAAGAATAATCTGTCAGATCAGAAACAGCAACCCAACGAACTTCTTGACCCTCGCACCCTCTAGCCTCTCCATCAAACTGGGTCACGGTAAAAAACACTAATTCAACCCGCTTATCACCATAGTCATGAGATACAGTTTGAAAATATTGCGCCTCTCTAACAACAATCCCGCACTCTTCATTCAACTCCCTAGCCAACGCTACTGATGGCAATTCACCACTTTCACACTTACCTCCAGGAAACTCCCAAAAACCACCTTGATGCTGATCAGACTTACGCAGAGCAATAAAAACACGTTGATCTCGTAGAATAATACCGGCCGCAACACGAACTAACATCAGGTTCGATAATCCGCATTAATAGTGACATAGTCATGGGAAAAGTCAGTCGTCCAAACCATATCTGAAGCATCACCCGCCCCAAGATTAATTACGATATGAATCTCCTCTGGCGCCATCGCGGCCTGACCTTGCTCTTCAAGATAATCTGGGGAACGACAGCCATCACGCGCAATCTCAACACCATTAATATGAAGCTGAACTCGATCTACATCCAAACCATCAACACCAGCTCGGCCAACTACTGCTAAAATACGCCCCCAATTTGGATCCGATGCAAACAACGCTGTTTTCACCAATGGAGAATGCGCTACTTCAAACGCTACCTTTGTCGCATCAGACTCAAGCTTAGCTCCCTGAACATCAACCGTGACAAATTTAGTCGCCCCTTCACCATCTCTCACTATAGCATGAGCCAACTCCTGCATTACCTCAGTAAAGGCAACCACAAAAGCTTGAGCCAATGGTGAATTGATATCAGTAACAACATCGTTACCAGCCTTCCCTGTCGCAACCGCAATACAAGAATCATTGGTCGAAGTATCACTATCAATGGTAATACGATTAAAACTCTTATTTACCACTGTCTTTAAAATCGACTGAAGCAACACTTTATCCATTGCAATATCACTGAAGACATAACCCAACATGGTCGCCATATTAGGACGAATCATACCCGCCCCTTTAGAAATACCAGCAACGGTATAAGCACATCCTTCAAAATCAAACACTCTAACCGAACCCTTAGGCAAAGTATCCGTCGTCATAATACCAAGCCCAGCAGCCCGCCAATTCCCTTCAGAAAGAGAAGACAAAACTGCAGGGATTGCAGCAACAATCTTATCTACAGGTAGAGGCTCACCAATAACACCGGTAGAAAATGGCAAAATAGCTTCCACTGGGACATCTACTTGCTCAGCAAGAGCTCGACAAGTGATCAGGGTATTATCAACCCCTAACTTACCTGTTCCTGCATTTGCATTGCCTGTATTAATCAGCAAGTAACGAGCATCAGAGACCTCAAGGTGTTTCTGACATAAGCGAACCGGCGCAGCACAAAAAGCGTTCTGAGTAAAAACACCTGCAACCACAGCACCCTTACACAACTCAAAGACAACAATATCTTTTTTATTTGGCTTTTTTATACCCGCTTCAGCAAACCCAATCTTCACCCCTTTAATGTCAGGGATATTTGGGAAATCATGCAAACCTACCGCCATTTAACTACCCTCAACTAAACCAAACTACCGTGGCATTGTTTATATTTTTTACCAGAACCACAAGGACAAGGCTCATTACGACCTACCTTAGGATACTCAGCACCTTCCGGTGCAACCACACCTTGAGACACACCTGCACCAGCAAGGCTAGATGACGCATCATGCTGCATACTTAACTGCATTTTTTCTTCTTGAATGCGTCGAGCTTCTTCAATTTTTTCAGCATCTTCTGGTGATTGAACCTTAACGCGAGTCACAATCTGAATCACTTCAAACTTAACCTGCTCCAATAAATCTTGAAACAGCTCAAATGCTTCACGCTTATACTCTTGCTTAGGATTTTTTTGAGCATAGCCACGCAGGTGAATACCTTGACGAAGCATGTCCATTGTCTGCAAATGCTCCTTCCACAAGGTATCAAGCACTTGCAACAAAACCTGCTTCTCAAACACTCTAAGAGGCTCTGCACCTGCCGTCGCTTCTTTATCAGCATATTCACTGACGAAAAACGCTAAGATTTTCTGACGCAATGGCTCTTCGTAAAGCTTAGAATCCTCTTCAACCCATTGCACTACAGGCAATTCAAGACCAAAGTCATTTCGAGCCTTATCTTCTAAGCCTTTTAAATCCCATTGATCATAAATACTTTGAGGTGGAATAAACTCACTGACTAAATTATCCACCACCTCTTCACGCATCGCACCGATTGCTTCAGACAAATCCTCTGAAACCATCATATCAAAGCGCTGACGATAAATAACCTGACGCTGATCGTTTGCTACATCATCATATTCAAGAAGCTGTTTACGAATATCAAAGTTACGACCTTCTACTTTTTTCTGAGCTTTTTCAATGGCATTTGAAACCATTTTATGCTCAATAGCCTCTCCTTTCTCCATACCCAAAGCTATCATCATTTTCTTAATGCGCTCAGACATGAAAATTCGCATCAAACTATCTTCAAGAGACAAGTAAAAACGAGAAGAACCAACATCGCCTTGACGACCAGCACGACCACGCAATTGATTATCAATACGACGCGACTCATGACGCTCAGTACCAATAATATGCAAGCCACCCGCAGCCAACACCGCATCATTTCGCTCTTTCCAATCAGCCTTTAGAGCATCAATTTGTTCTTGAGGCACGGACTCTCCAAGTTCCTGAATCTCTACCTGCAAATTACCACCAAGCACAATATCAGTACCACGACCAGCCATATTAGTTGCAATGGTAACAGCAGCAGGACGACCTGCTTCAGCAACAATTTGCGCTTCACGCTCATGCTGCTTGGCATTTAAAACATTGTGTTTAATGTTCTTTTTAGTCAAATACTCAGAAAGCAATTCAGAATACTCAATTGACGCAGTACCCACCAAAATGGGACGCCCTTGAGCAGCATTTTCTTCAATATCAACAACAATCGCCTCAAACTTATCTTCAGTAGACATGTAAATGAGGTCATTATAATCTTTTCGCTGAACCGGTTTATTGGTCGGAATAACAACAACGGATAAGTCATATATCTGCTGAAACTCAAATGCTTCCGTATCAGCTGTTCCCGTCATACCAGATAAGTTATCGTATAAACGGAAGTAGTTTTGGAAAGTTGTGGATGCCAACGTTTGACTTTCTGCTTGAATCGTCACCCCTTCTTTTGCTTCTACAGCTTGATGGATACCTTCCGACCAGCGTCTTCCTTGCATGGTACGACCCGTATGCTCATCAACGATAATAACTTCATCATCCTGAACAACGTAATCAATATTCTTATGGAAGATAACATGCGCCTTCAAACAAGCATGCACATGATGGAGCAACGATAAATTGCCCGCCGCATACAAACTATCACCTTCTTGTAGCATAGCTTGGCCAACCAACCAACTCTCCACAAACTGATGACCATCTTCCGTAAGCTCAATACTTTTTTGAGACTCATCAAATAAATAATGCCCTGCCTCTGCCTCATCACCTTCTTCTTGGCGAGTCAGTAACGGTGGCAGTAAGTTAATTTTTCGGTACTGCTCGGAACTGTCTTCAACAGCCCCAGAAATAATCAAAGGCGTACGAGCTTCATCAATTAAAATAGAGTCAACTTCATCGACTACCGAAAAGTTAAGCTCTCGCTGAACACGATCTTCAAAACGAAACACCATGTTGTCGCGCAAGTAATCAAAACCGAATTCGTTATTGGTACCATACGTAATATCACTCAAATAAGCACCGCGCTTTTCTTCACGCTCCTGCCCTGAGTACACCACACCAACACTCATATCTAAAAACTCATAAAGCGGACGCATCCAATTAGCATCACGCTGAGCTAGGTAGTCGTTCACAGTAACAACATGAACGCCCTTAGAAGATATTGCATTCAAATAAACAGCCAAGGTTGCCACAAGTGTTTTACCCTCACCCGTGCGCATTTCGGCAATTTTACCCTCATGAAGGACCATGCCTCCGATAAGTTGAACATCAAAATGGCGCATCCCCATAACCCTATGACTACCCTCTCGGACGGTTGCAAAGGCTTCTGGCAATAGCGAATCCAATGATTCACCTTTATTAAGTCTTTCACGAAATTCATTTGTCTTTGCAGACAAGGCGTCATCAGAAAGCCCAGCAAAGGATTCTTCAAGTTTATTAATCTGAGTGACGACTTTTTTAAATCGCTTAACTTCTCGGTCATTCTTTGTGCCGAGTACCTTTTTTAATACGCTTCCTAACATTTTAAATACATCGCAGCCAAATTAGTAATGGATAGAGTCTATCATGGTAATGTGGGTCAAAACATAAATTATCAAGCGACCAAACACAAAAAAGCCAGACTAAATGCCTGGCTTATTTGGTTTTTTTACTATTTCGAACAATTATTAAACGCCCGAAAAAGCGGGCTCAACATAAGAAATAGGATTGATCTGAGCATCATCTTCGTAGACAACATACTCCCAAGCATCTTGCTGCTCAAGCAGAGTCAGTAACAACTTGTTATTTAATGCATGTCCAGATTTGAACGCTTTATATTCTCCGATCAAACTATGACCAAGAAGATATAAATCACCAATCGCGTCCAACACTTTATGTCGAACTAATTCATCTCGGTAACGCAAACCTTCATCATTCAATACACGAAAATCATCAAGAACGATGGCATTTTCCATATTCGCGCCACGAGCAAGGTTATTATTTTTGAAGTACTCAAGATCCTTCATAAAACCAAACGTTCTGGCGCGACTAATCTCTTTAACAAACGTCGTTGTAGAAAAGTCAAACGATGTATGCTGAACATCTTCACCGATGGCAGGGTGCTGAAAATCAATAGTAAAAGACAAACGAAAACCTGAATGAGGCTCTAACGTTGCATATTTATCACCATCTTCGACACGTATCGGCTTTTTAATCCGGATGAATTTCTTTAGAGCACTTTGCGCTTCAAGCCCTGCAGACTGCAAAAGAAACACAAATGGACTAGCACTACCATCCATTAAAGGGATTTCACTAGCGCTCACTTCAACATAGGCATTATCAACACCTAAACCTGCCATCGCAGAAAGTAAATGCTCTACAGTACTAACCTTCACATCACCCTTGCATAAAGCAGTAGCGAAATTTGTTGAACCTACTGCTCGCGCATCACCTGGAATCTCAACAACAGGATCCAAATCTGTACGAACAAAGACAATCCCTGTATTCACAGGGGCCGGTTTTAATGTCAAATACACTTTCTCACCAGAGTGTAGACCTACACCGGTAGCTCGAATAATGTTTTTTAATGTGTGTTGACGTACCATTAGATTCCTACACTTTCATGACAAGATATGCATTCTATAAAAAAATGATATCAATAACACAATTTTTATACAATTCAACGCTTTATATTTGCATCTTCTTTACGCAAACTAATCAGCTTGCCGACGCAAAAAAGCGGGAATGTCCAAGTATGACAATTTATCATTGCTCGTCGAAGATGAAGATTCATTCAAATCAACACCATCGGAGACTAAACTTTTTTCACCTGCTTCATTCCCAGCAACAACAGAGGGGGCAGGCTCAGGATTTTGTACCGATTGCTGCGGCTTCGCTATACGCGCTTCCTCAACAACCTTTTCAGCTTTAACCTGTATTGATTTAGAAACAACAGACTCACCTACCGCAGATTGTACTTCTGCAGAAACGCGTCCTTCTAAACCAGTAGCAACCACTGTAACTCGCATCTCATCACCAACACTTGGGTCGATAGCACAGCCAATTACAACCGTTGCATCTTCTGACGCATATTCTTCAATAATCCCACCAACCTCGGTAAACTCAGATAAGCCAACTTCTTCATTGGCAGTAATGTTCACTAGAACACCACGAGCGCCTCTAAGGTTAATATCTTCCAATAATGGGTTATGTATTGCCGCTTCAGCCGCCACACGAGCACGATCATCACCAGAAGCAGACCCAGTCCCCATCATCGCCATTCCCATCTCTGACATCACCGTTCTTACATCTGCAAAGTCAACGTTGATCAAGCCTGGTCGCATGATAAGGTCAGTAATACCTTGGACCGCATTAAACAAAACATTATTAGCTTCGCCAAACGCTTTCAACAAAGTAATATTCTTTCCTAATACTGGCAATAGTCGCTCATTTGGTACAGTAATTAATGAATCGACATTTTCTCGTAATTCTTTAACGCCTTCTTCCGCAACTTTCGCTCGACGACGACCTTCAAAAGGAAATGGCTTAGTCACAACTGCAACAGTCAAAATGCCTAACTCGCGAGCAACTTTTGCAATAACAGGTGCAGCACCAGTCCCTGTACCACCACCCATGCCAGCGGTGATAAACACCATATCGGCACCAGTTAGTAATTGTGTAATTTTTTCTTGATCCTCAAGCGCAGAATCTCGGCCAACCTCTGGGTTAGCACCCGCACCTAAACCTTTTGTGATAGTAGAACCAAGCTGTAAAGAAACACCTGTATCAAATCCTACTAAGGCCTTCGAATCTGTGTTGGCACAAATAAACTCAACACCTTCCAATTGACTTTCAAGCATATGACGAACGGCGTTACCGCCACCGCCACCAACACCGATAACTTTAATAACGGCATTATCAGATAAATTTTCATCGGCTAAATCAAAGACGTTCATGGGCTTATAGCTCCTTAATTAATTCATTCTCAATGCTGACTACATGTAACTCTGAAACCAGTGTTTTAAGTTGTGCCACACCTTCGCTGCACTGAAGGAAGACCCAGTTTCTTTTGCTGCCAACAATGACATATCGCGTTTATTTTTCGCCTTAGACATAACTTGCTTAGCAGGCCCTGTTACTTCAGCCTCTTTGCTTCCATAAGCCAACAATCCAACACTTGTTGAATATATAGGGTTATCGACAATGTCTGACATTCCTTTAGCACAATCTGGTACTGATAAGCGTACAGGCATATCAAAAACCTTTTCAGCTAACGCCGAAGCCCCCTCCATAAGAGAGGTGCCACCAGCAATAACAATACCTGCAGGGATTCGCTCAGCATACCCACTGCGCCTTAACTCATCTTGAATTAAGCTGTAAATTTCTTCATATCTTGCCTCAACGACTTCTGCAAGCGCGTGTCGAGAGATACTTCTTGGTTGACGATCACCAACACTAGGAACTTGAATAACTTGGTCCGCTGCAGCTAATGAGCTCATAGCACAGGCATATTTAATTTTAATTTCTTCTGCGTGCTGTGTCGGTGTACGCAATGCCATAGAAATATCATTTGTCACCTGATCACCAGCGACAGGAACAACGGCAGTATGATGTAACGCACCATCCAACCAAACAGCGATATCAGACGTTCCCGCCCCAATATCCACCAAACACACACCTAGCTCTTTCTCATCCTCACTTAAAGAGGATTCGCTTGATGCTAATTGAGACAGAATCACGCCATCAACACCTAGCCCACAACGCTTAATACACTTTTCAACATTCATCACCGCATTTGCTGCGCCTGAAATCATATGAACGTTCGCTTCCAAGCGAACACCAGACATCCCTAAAGGATCTTTAATTCCTTCCTGAGAATCTATATGGTATTCCTGTGGAAGAATATGCAATACCCGCTGATCAGAAGAAATTGGCACTGCTTGGGCCGCATCTATTACTCGATCTACATCCTCTTTTTGTACTTCACCATTTTTCACAGCAACAATACCATGAGAGTTCAAGCTTCGAATATGACTTCCCGCAACACTCACATAAACAGAATGAATATTACATCCTGCCATTAATTCAGCTTCTTCTACAGCACGCTGTATAGATTGAACGGTCGATTCAATATTGATAACAACACCGCGCTTCATTCCTTTAGAACTGTGAGAACCAATACCGACAATCTCTAAACTACCGTCCGCTAGAACCTCTCCAACCAGACAAATAACTTTTGATGTGCCTACATCCAAACCGACTATCATTCTACCTTCCCGGCATTTAAGTGCTGTTATAATCGCCCTCTACACTTGTTTAAAAAAGCAACAAACAGGCCAAGTTTATTTTGTTTTTTTCCAGGCAACCGCAACCCCGTGAGGATAGCGTGCGTCAATGGAGCTAATCTGATCTATTCTACCCGATAAATCACTTTTATACACCGCTAGAAAGCGCTGTAACCGTTCTAATATCTCTTCTCTACCTAACTTTACTCTCACCCCATTATTGAAAGTAATATCCCACGCACCACGCAACTCTAGCTTCAATATTTTAATACGCAGAGAGGTCGAGGAGAGCACCTGACTAATCAAGCCAAACTGCTCTAACACAAGATCACTAGTATCTTCAGGACCATAAAGCCTAGGTAGCGGCATACTCGGTACCGCATGCGGCGAAATAACGACTGCCCCAGTGGAAATCATCTGCCCATCACGCCAGTATGCGAGAGGTTTGTACTCGCGAACAAGTATCTGCAATGTATTTGGCCAAACTTTACGCACCTCAACACTTTCTACCCACTCAGGAGACAAAGCAATAGACTTTATTGACACTAATGAGGTTGTTAGTAAACTTTGCCCAAGCAAAGCGCTATAATCCTTTTGCAATTCTTCCTTAGTGGAAAATCTTAAATTACCTTTTATCTCTATATTCTGAACTGCAAACCAACTGCTAGACGAATCCCCACCCTGGAAAAAAGCCACAAGGATCAACACAACAGCACCTATTAGCGCAGCAATTCTCATAATTTAATCGCACCCAACGCTGCACCAAGCACTTAATGCAATTTTTTCAACTAAAGAAACATAATCTACACCAACATAATGAGCAGCCATCGGAACCAAACTATGTGACGTCATACCAGGTGAAGTATTCACTTCCAATACCCAAAAAACACCCTGCTGATCACGCATCACATCAACACGCCCCCACCCTTCACAACCGAGTGATTTATAAGCATCAAGTGCCAATGCCTGCAACTCAGCTTCATCATCGTCATTAAGACCGCAAGGCAACAAGTATTGAGTATCTTCCGCCAAATATTTAGCATCGTAGTCATACAATTCATGTGTGGATGATGCCTTAAGTCCTATGACGGGATATACAACATCATCAATGATAGCAATCGTATACTCAGGCCCATCAACAAACTCTTCAACCAAAATATCAGAGTCAAACTGCAACGCATTCGTTAAAGCGAATTCCAATTCTGTACGATTGGTGGCTTTATTAATACCTATCGTCGACCCTTCTCGAGAAGGTTTGATGATCAACGGATATGACATGGCCTTCTCTATGACTACAGCGTCAGGCAGCTCATCAAATGACAAATAAGCAGGTGTTGGAATACCAATACCTTTCCAAAAACGCTTAGTCATCACTTTATCCATTGCCAACCCACAAGCCAATGGCGAACTCCCCGTAAATGGCTTACCCATCATTTCAAGTAACGCCTGAACCCGACCATCCTCACCCTCACCACCATGTAACGCGATAAAAGCAAGGTCAAATTCAACACTCTGCAATTGCTTCACTGGGTCTAGCCCAGACTCACCATACAAATCAATAGCAACAACCTGATACCCTTTCGACCGCAACCCTTCAGCAACCAAAGGACCGCTTTGTAAAGACACGTCTCGCTCGGCAGATCGGCCACCATAAATCACAGCAATTACAGCCTCTTTCAAACTTAATGACATGGTTATACTCCACTCTTCGCTAAGTTCTTTGAGATAACACCGATATCACCTGCTCCTTGGGTTATCAGCAAGTCATCTTTCTTTAAAATATTGCTCAAAATAGAACGTAAATCTGCCACGCTACCAATATGTATCGGATCTACCGTTCCTCGCTGACGAATACTGCCACATAAAGAGCGACTGTCCGCACCATTTATAGGCACCTCACCAGCCGAATACACATCAAGTAATAGCAACACATCAACTTGCGATAAAACTCGTACAAAATCTTCATACAAATCTCTCGTTCTAGAAAAACGATGCGGCTGATAAATCATCACCAAACGTTTTTCAGGCCAACCTGCACGAATAGCCTTAATAGTCGCTAACACTTCACTTGGATGATGACCATAATCGTCAACGAACATAACCTCAGAACCATCAGGCAACACTAAAGGATCCTGCTCCTGGAAGCGACGACCTACGCCTTCAAAGCCCATTAATCCAGCTTTAATCGCCGCCGAGTCAACACCTAAATCAGTAGCAACCGCAATAGTTGAAAGCGCATTTAATACATTATGACGCCCAGGCATTGGTAACCGAATATCTATTGGACCACCCTCCGGCCGATGGACGGTAAACTCACAAAATCGTCCAATTTGGACAATATTTGTCGCATAGAAATCTGCTTCGTGATCAATACCATAAGTTAATACAGGACGACTTAAAGATGGCAAAATCTCCCTAACGTTAGCATCGTCTACACACAAAACAGCCAGACCATAAAATGGCAAATTATGCACAAACTCAACAAACGCACGTTTTACCTTTTCAAAGTCACCTTGATAGGTATCCATATGATCTTCATCGATATTTGTGATGATCACCGTTTGAGGCTGCAGGTGCAGAAAAGAAGCATCACTCTCATCGGCCTCAGCTACCAAATAAGCACTACTCCCTAATTGAGCATTTGCCCCAGCACTCGTTAAACGACCACCAATTACAAAAGTAGGCGCCTCCCCAGTTGCTGCTAACACAGACGCCATCAGACTCGTAGTCGTTGTTTTACCATGCGTACCAGCAATGGCAATACCATGACGATAACGCATTAACTCTGCCAACATCTCCGCACGACGCACAATAGGAATTCGATTTTTTTTACCCCAAATTATTTCAGGGTTTCCCTCATTAATCGCAGTCGAAACAACAATTACATGCGCATCAAAAACATTGTCTGCTTGATGCCCAAAATAAATTTTAATCCCCAACCCAGCCAAACGATCTGTTGTGGCTGACGCTTTTAAATCAGAGCCTGATACCGTATAACCTTGATTATGCAGTACCTCTGCGATACCACACATCCCAACACCACCAATGCCAATAAAATGGATATTGTGTATACGACGCATGGTCGGGATATCATATTGAAATTTATTTACTATCATTTTATCAACCTCAAACAATGCGCAACTACATCTTGTGTTGCATTAGGATGAGCAATAATCTTTGCCTGCTCACCCATCTTTTGTAATGTCGACTCGCTCTTAAGCAAATCATTTAAAATCGAAATTACTTTTTGACAGCTTAATTCAGACTGCGGCAATAAAACTGCAGCTCCAACCTTCTCAAGATGTCGAGCATTCGCAGTTTGATGATCATCAATAGCATGAGGAAGTGGCACTAAAATAGAAGGTAAACCAGCAATTGCCAATTCACTAACGGTCATAGCACCCGCTCGACAAAGCACAACATCCGCCCAATAATAAGCTTGCTCCATACTGTCTAAATAAGGCTCGACCCTGGCTTTAACACCTACTTTTTCATACAAGGCCGAGACCTCATCAAAATTACGTTTACCAGTTTGATGCCAAACATCTAAACGTTGAGAGGCTTGCCACTCAGATAACACAAAGGGCACAACATCATTGATCGCTTTCGCCCCTAAACTGCCACCCACAACCAATAACTTCAAAGGCCGATTCTGACCATTTCTTACTGGCTTCACAGTTTGAGACAAAATATCCGCTCGTATCGGATTACCTACCGTAATAGCATTAGATAAAGCACCTTCAAAAGCCTGTAATTTTTTATTAGCGACTTTCGCCAGGATACGGTTTGTTGTTCCAGCAATCGCATTTTGCTCATGAATTACCAACGGAATACCCAATATCTTGGCAGCAATAGCGCCAGGCCCCGCTACAAAACCTCCCATACCCAGCACAACAGAAGGCTTTATCTTTTGTAAAAACGCAACCGCCTGACCAATAGCATGTAATACACGAAAAGGGGCCAACAGCAACCCAACACTTCCTTTACCTCTTACACCTTTAATTGACAGTGTATGAATAGTAATATCATGCTGCGGCACAAGAGACTCCTCCATGCCACCGTCAGAACCTAGCCAAAAAACATCTAAGCCCTTCTCTTTAAATTGTTTTGCACAGGCTAATGCTGGATAAATATGTCCTCCAGTACCACCAGCCATAATCACGACACGTTTAATATCACTCATTACTTGCCTCTACCACTTTACCTGGTTGAGCTGACGAATTGGCCTCTATCGCTTGACGCTCATGTCGTTTATTTTCCACATCTACCCGAGCAATCACAAACAAACTACTTAAGGTAATGATCAAACTACTACCACCATAACTAATAAGCGGTAACGTCAAACCTTTGGTAGGCAGAAAACCAGTATTAACGCCTATATTAATAATCACTTGCGCCAAAATAAGAATAGAAAAACCAAAACACATATAACCTGAGAATGGTCGAGATAAATTCATTGCATTGTGACCAATTTTGAATGCTCTACTCACCATAATACCAAACAAAACAATCAGACAAAGGCCACCAAACATTCCTGTTTCTTCTACCCAAACAGAAAATACAAAATCCGTATGCGCTTCAGGCAAATAGGATAATTTTTGCACACTATTACCAAGACCTAGGCCAAACCATTCCCCTCGTCCGTAAGCAATCAAGGCTTGACTCAACTGATACCCTTCATTGAAAGGATCAGCCCAAGGGTCGATGAAATTCATTAATCGTTTCATCCGATAACTTTCTGAGACGGCCACAACGGCCAACATACAAACAGCCCCAACCATCAACAACAAAAACTGATACAAAGGAGCACCGCCCAAAAACAGTAAAGCCATGACGGTACCTAACAATACAACAGATGCACCAAAATCCGGTTCGAGCAATAAAAACAAGAGAAAAACACTACACAAACAAAGCGGCAGAAAAAATCCAACCCAGCCCTTACGAATCCGATCAGCTCGACGCACTAAATAACCAGAAACATAAACCACCATACAAACTTTCGCCACTTCAGAAGCTTGTAAGTTAAATACCACAAGATTAATCCAACGACGACTACCGTTAACACTTTTACCAATCCCTGGCACAAGCACCATCACTAACAATAAAAATGACAGCCCCATCAACAGGATGCCCCATTGCTGTAACTTATCGGTAGACAAAGAAAGCATGACCCAACCAAAAGCCAAGCCAATCAATAAATATAAAATCTGCCTACCCATAAAGAAAAAAGGATGACCATGAATGCTTTCAGAAATAGAAATAGACGCGCTGGATACCATGACAACACCTAGCGCTAAGAGAGAGACAACAGACAAGATAAACACCGAGTCTACCTGACTAAACTCACGCCATGTAACTCGGTCAAAAAAACCTAACCACCTCATAAAGCAGTGACCAAATCAATAAAATGCTGACCACGAACTTCATAATTTTTATACATATCCAAACTAGCACACGCTGGCGAAAACAGTACAATATCACCAGGCTCTGATTCTTTAGACACAACAGAAATAATGTCATTCAATGTTGAAAACGACTGACTATCCGAAGAAGAAGCTAACACACCAGCAATCGCCCCCCCATCTTTACCAAACAAGTAGGTTTTTTGAACAAACTCAGATACTGGTTTAGATAAAGGCGTAAAATCCGCCCCTTTTCCTTCACCACCAGCAATAAGGCGAATATTTTTCTTTGATGAATTACCTAACCCTTCTAATGCCGCTAATGTAGCACCGACATTCGTCCCTTTTGAGTCATTAATATACACAACACCATCATGCACTCGAACCGTTTCACAGCGATGCGGTAAACCACCAAACTCTTGTAGAACTTGCGCGACACCATCAGACAAAACATCCTGTCCCAACAACTCAATAATCGCTAGCGAAGCCAACACATTGGCATAATTATGCGCCCCCTTCAGAGCGATATTAGAGGTATGATAAAGACGCTCAACCCCCTTACAAAGCCAAGAACCATCAGTATCTGGCAACATTCCATATTCTTTTAAATCAGGACTTTTCGTGGTGAATGCACGAACTGGAACACCTTCAGAGAGTAAAGGGGCCGTTAGTATATCTTGCTTGTTACATACCGCCGCTTTACAGCCTCGATACACCTTCTGTTTTACTCTTTGATATTCATACAGATCCTTATAACGATCCATATGATCTTCCGATACATTTAACAAACACGCCAAATCGGCTTGTAATGCATGAGTTGTTTCAAGTTGAAAGCTCGATAATTCCAGCACATAGAAGTCAACACTAGGTGCAAGCAAATCTAAAGCAGGAAGACCTAAATTACCGCCTGCTACCGCTTTATTACCGCACGCCGCCAACAATAGAGCAACCAAGGTGGTTACCGTACTTTTTGCATTAGACCCAGTTATTGCAACAAAAGGAGCATTGACATAATCACAAAACAAATCAATATCACCACGCATGATGACTCCACGCTCGGCAAGAGCAACCAATACTGGCGTTTTTAACGGCACTCCCGGACTCACATAAAGCTCATTGACACCCAAACCTTCCAATACAGCTAAATCACCGGTAAAAATACGATCCGCAGGACAAAGCGCCTTTGCTTGTTCTAATCCAGGGGGGTTATCGCGAGAATCAACAACATAAAAATCAATATTTTGACTTGCTAAGAAACGCACACAAGATAAACCTGTCGCCCCCAAGCCAACGACGGCTCTTATCCGATCTGACCCGATCAACGACATAAAACGCTCCTAACGTACTTTTAGAGTGGCAAAACCAACTAACACAAGACAAACAGTAATAATCCAAAAACGCACAATCACTTTTGGCTCAGCCCAACCCTTCAATTCGAAATGGTGGTGTATCGGTGCCATTCTAAAAATACGCCGCTTCGTTAACTTGTAAGAGGCCACTTGCAATATAACGGACACCGTCTCCATAACAAAAACACCACCCATAATAAATAAAACAAGCTCTTGTCGAATGATCACTGCAATAGTCCCCAGCGCAGCTCCCATCGCCAACGACCCCACATCACCCATAAAAATCTGTGCTGGGTACGTGTTAAACCATAAAAAGCCAAGTCCTGCGCCTATCAAGGCAGAACAAAAAACCAATAACTCGCCAGAACCATGAACATAAGGAATCAATAAATAATCAGCAAAACGAACATTACCAGTTAAATAAGCAAATACCCCTAAAGCACCGCCAACAAGAACGGTGGGCACTATGGCTAAACCGTCCAGTCCATCTGTTAAATTCACCGCATTACTAGTCCCAACAATCACAAAATACGTTAAGACAATAAAAAACACACCTAAAGGCAAGGCAACACTTTTAAACAAGGGCACTAATAGAGCCGTCTCTGCAGGCGTTGTTGCCGTAAAATATAAGAAGAAAGCCGCTGCTAAGCCAAACACACTTTGCCAAAAATACTTCCACTTTGCAGGCAAACCTTTGGAGTTTTTCGCAACCACCTTACGATAATCATCAACCCAACCAATAACCCCAAAAGCCCACATCACCAGTAGCACTAACCAAACATACTTATTACTCAGGTCACCCCAAAGCAAGGTACTAACAGAAATGGAAAAAATAATTAGTGCGCCTCCCATTGTTGGTGTTCCCGCTTTACTCAAATGAGATTGCGGGCCATCACTGCGAATTGCCTGCCCTATCTGAAGACGCTGCAACAATAAAATAACGCGACCACCTATTAACAAAGAAATAGAAAGCGCCGTAAGCACACCTAAAATCGCCCGCAATGAGAGGTAGTTAAAAACAGAAAAAAAGGTGTGGTGCTCGCTCAAATAAGCGGTAAGCAGGAGTAGCATGAGTAAATAGCATCCTAGTTTTGTAAAATATCTACCACATTTTCCATTTTAGAGGATCTAGAACCCTTAACTAAAATGGCATGTGTTTCGTTAAGCGCCTGAACCACAGACGCAGCTTGTTTATGAGTTTGGCAAAAAATGGCATCGCCACCGCTGTCACGAAATGCTTGAGCCGCTATACCCGCTACTGGACCAACACTCACTAGGCAAGAAACGCCTTTCTTGTGAGCATATTCACCAAGCGCACGATGTATGTCATCCTCTCTTACACCTAGCTCACCCAAAGCTCCTAGAATAAGCCATGTCTTCTGGACTCTTTGCATTACCAGCACATCAATCGCAGCTTCAACAGACGTCGGGCTAGCATTGTAACAATCGTTAATTAGCAGAGCGTGATTTTTTGCCCTTAGACGCTCCATCCTTCCAGGTACTTGAACCTCTCTAGATAACTTACTCACTGCGTCAGACAACTTCATACCAACGGCCATTAAAGCCAGAACAACCGCCATACCGTTAGCAATAAGATGACACCCAGCACCCGCCACTTCAACCTGAACACTTTGCTGCTCATAAGTGAAAATAGCCTTACTAGACTCGGCCTCTAAAATAACATCATGCGCATAAAGATCCGCAGTGCTACAAAAGCCAAATGAACGCACTCGTCTATGTTTTGCAAGTTGCTGCCAATAATCAAAGTACCTATCATCAGCATTTAAAATAATTGTCGCCGCGTCTTTAGCTCCGGAAATAAGCTCGCCTTTTTCAACAGCAATACTTTTTAAACTTCCAAAACCTTCAAAATGACTACCACTCGCATTCGTTAAAATAACCACATCAGCGCAAATAATTTTAGCCAGCTTTTTTATCTCTCCCGGATAACTTGTACCAGCTTCGACAATCGCAACATCATGTTTTTGAGTGATTTCCAATAAGGTTTGCGGCACACCAATCTGATTGTTTAAATTAGCGCGTGTTTTTAGCACATTTTTTTCAGTAAAGGACTGTGCTAACCAATCTTTTACGGTTGTTTTACCGTTACTACCTGTAATAGCGACAACCGGACCGCTAAAAGCCTCTCGAACAGCGCATGCAAGCACACCATAAGCGACAACCGTATCATCCACTTTAATATAAGGAGCAACCGCAATATCATTCTCAGACAAGACACCAACCGCCCCTTTTTCTAGCGCCAACTGAGCATAATCATGACCATCAAAGCGCTCACCTTTAATAGCCACAAACAAACAGCCCACTTTAATCGCCCTAGTGTCTGTCACTATATCGATAACAGTATGATCAGAACCAATAAGGACGCCACCACAAAGCTCTGCAATTTGAGAGAGAGAAAAATTACGCAACATAGTCATTCAACGCCTTTACCGCCTCTTCTTTATCATCAAAATGATGCTTTACACCATTCACATCCTGATAAGTTTCATGACCTTTACCAGCAATTAAAATAACATCCCTTTTTGATGCAGACCCAATAGCGCCCGCAATAGCCGTCGATCTATCCTCTTCAATCGTAAATGACGCGTAACTCCCTTTAGTCACATCATTGATAATTTGGACAGGAGATTCAGTACGAGGATTATCAGAGGTTAACCAAACATCATCAGCATACTTCAAAGCAGCTTGCAGCATTAATGGACGCTTACCTTTATCTCGATCACCACCACAGCCAAAAACACAAATTAAACGCCCTGATGAATGCTCTTTTAAAGCCTGCAATGCAACCTTTAGTGCCTCTGGCGTATGTGCATAATCAACAACAACTGATGGCCCTCTATCAGACAATACCTTTTCCATACGACCTGGCGCTCCTTTCAATAACGCCAGTGCAGAGATCAACCTAGAGTTGTCAATACCTGCCTCCCAAAGACTAGCCAATGCAGCAAGGGCATTTTGAATATTAAAACGCCCAAGCAATGGAAGAGAAACAACACTCTCCCCAGCTGGATGACAAAGGGTAAATTGACATCCATTAGGATCCAATTGTAGCGACTTCACATAAAAATCAGCTTGTGTATTTTGCTCACTGTAAAAGTAACGCTGACAATCTGAAGACAACCCCTCCACCATAAACGAGGTATATTGGTCATCAAGACAAAACACACCACGCTTTACGCTCGGAAATGAAAATAAACGCCGCTTAGCATCAGCGTAAGCTTCCATTGTTCCATGATAATCTAGGTGGTCTCGGGATAGATTCGAAAAGACTGCCGTCTGAAATGGAACACCAAATAAACGCCCTTGATCCAAAGCATGTGACGAGGCTTCAAAGGCAACAAAATCGATAGTTTGAGCAGCCATATCAAGTAACATTTTATGCAATGACAATAAATCAGGCGTCGTTTGGCTGGCTTCACGAAGATCATTGAGTGAACCAACACCAAAAGTCCCAATTAAACCGCTGCGCCTTCCAACCAACTCCGCCATTTGCGCCAAATAATAGCAAATAGAAGATTTTCCATTAGTGCCAGTCACAGCGACTAAAGATGATGGGGGACGACCAAAAAAAGCATAAAGACAAGTCACAAGAAAAGCAGACGGGTCGTCCACATGAACGAGAAGCAAAGAAGCATGCTGTAAATTCATATGTCTAGGAACAACAGCAATCTTACCACCCAGTTCAGCAACTTTATCAAGGTAAGACCAGCCATTACTGGCCACGCCCGGTAATGCAAAAAACACACCTTGCGCATCCATTTTTCGACTGTCTGTTTCTAAATGAGAATACTCTTGATCAACGGTAGAGTCCTCTACCGTAAGCCCGGCTAAATTAAGAAGCTGAGCATGCGTTAGATTCACCATATTAATTCCCTTGCGCCACCTGATAGGGTGTTTTTTTATTGTCGATACGAACCTCACGCAAACCATCAGGTAAGTCTGGTGAAATATTTAACGTAGTCAACGCCCCTTCCATCACTCGAGAAAAAACAGGTGCCGCTACTTCCCCACCATAGTATTGACGACCTTTAGGATCATTAACAATGACAACCATAGCTAAACGTGGATTAGATGCAGGCGCAAAACCAGCAAACATCGCATTATACTGGTCATACTCATACCCTTTTGAACCCACTCTATGTACCGTCCCAGTCTTACCAGCAACACTATAACCTGGCACTTTAGCAGCACGTCCTGAGCCTCGCTGAACAACCGCTTCCATCATCTTAGTTACATTTTTAGCAACACTTCGCGGCATCACTTGTTTGCCAACAGAGGGGGCATCTTGTTTAAAAATAGTAATAGGTACGCGATAACCACCATTTGCTAGCGCCATATAAGCTTGGGCTAGCTGTAGCGTCGAAACGGACAGTCCATAACCATAAGAAAGTGTGGCTATTTCCGAAGGGTGCCATTTAGGGTGAGAAGGTAGATTACCGACCGCTTCACCTGGAAAGCCTATCCCAACAGGTGCACCAAAGCCCAATTCGTAATCTATATTCCAAATTGCATCTTGCGGTAGCGAAAAAGCAATTTTAGACGCCCCTACGTTGCTCGACTTAACCAGCAAGGTTTCCAAGTTAATTTTGCCATAACTGCCTTCATCTCGGATGGTAAAACGTCCGATACGCAAATAGCCTGGTGCAGTATTAATAATGGATTCTGTATTATACTGACCCGACATCAATGCAGCCGAAACAGTAAAAGGCTTCATTGTCGAACCCGGTTCAAATAAGTCAATCACCGCACGATTGCGCAGTTCATCATATTCCATCGTAGAGCGATCATTAGGGTTATAAGACGGCTGATTCACCATCGCTAAAATCTCGCCTGTTTTCACATCTAAGATCACGGCTGACGCTGATGTTGCTCTATGCTCGGTCACTGCCGCTTTTAACTCTCGATAAGCAAGATATTGCAAACGCAAATCAATACTCAGTGTAATATTTTCACCTGGACGCTCAGGCACATCTTCGCCAATAGAGCGCAGCACATTACCATTTAGATCCTTTAAGAAAGTCCGCTTCCCTGGCTTACCTTCTAACGCTTTATCATAAGCAAGCTCGACACCTTCCTGCCCCTTATCATCGATATTCGTAAAACCAACGACTTGCGCTGCGACTTCACCTGCTGGATAAAATCGCTTGTACTCTCGCGTTTTACTGACACCAACAACATGTGCCGCCATAATTCTATCAGCTTCATGAGGCGCAACCTGCCGCTTCAAATACATATAAGAACGACTTTTATTGCTTTCAAACTTATCCTGCAGCCAAGACTGACCAACACCCATAGCATCTGCAAGGCGCTTAATCTCTTGCCTTGGCGTCACTCCACTCTGTGGATCTTGCTTCATCTTCCACAGCGCTTTAGGGTTAGCAATTAATGTCCAAGTAGGAGTACTAACAGCTAGAGGCTCACCGCGGCGATCCAAGACCATTCCCCTTGTTGCAGGAATAGATTCACTTCTAACGGCCCTCATTTCACCTTGGTTTTGCAAGAATTCCTTATCTACAACAGTGAGGTAAAAAAGACGGCCGGATGCAACCAGAAATAAAACTAGCGCAATGCCGTAAACGAATCTAAGTCGCCATGTAGCTGGGCGGTGAGTATCATTTTCAATATTCATGGTTTAACTATTATTAGCTCATCCTGAGAGGGAGAATGCATATGCAATTTCTTAATGGCCGCTTGCTCCAAACGACTCGGTTGAGCCAAAGCACTTTGTTCCAATAATAACTGCCCCCATGTAACTTCATAATTCACCTCCGCTTTTTTCAGAGACTGAAGGTGTGAGAAATTCGTCCTAAAATCATAAACTTGCACGACAACCGCAATAGATACGATTGCCAAGGCAATAACACCAAAGCTCCAAGGCCATGGCGAAAAGCCCTGTTTATTAATCACCCGTTCTCTCCAAAATCCGCAATACCGCACTACGAGACCTAACGTTATCACTCACTTCTGATTCAGAAGGTTTAATAGCCTTACCAATTGTTTTAAACTTGATATCTAAATGAGCATTACGAATTGGTAAATGACGCGGTAACTCAGGACCTTTAGCCTTAAGCTTCATAAAACGTTTCACCATACGATCTTCCAATGAGTGAAAACTAATCACCACAAGTCGGCCGCCTACCTTTAGTGAATCAACCGCTGCTTCTAAGCCCGCTTCTAAATCACCCAACTCGTTATTAATAAAGATACGAATCCCTTGAAAAGCACGAGTAGCTGGGTTTTTTCCCTTTTCCCATGCTGGGTTCGCTTCAGCAACTACTTTAGAAAGCTGAAGCGTCGTTAAAATTCGTGTATGTGACCGATATTCACAAATAGCTCGGGAAATTCGACGAGAAAAACGTTCCTCGCCAAATTGATACATTACATCAGCGATTTCTTTTTCTGAGGCAACGGCAATCCACTCTGCAGCACTCATGCCTTTATCTGGATTCATACGCATGTCGAGAGGACCGTCATTCATAAAACTGAACCCACGCTCCGCATCATCAATCTGAGGTGACGACACCCCAAGATCCATCATAATACCGTCGACTTTTTCAACGCCGAACACGTCAGGAATATGCGTCGCCATTGTTGCAAAACTGTCTTGAACAATTGAAAAACGCGAATCTTCTGACTCAAGCGCCTTTCCGTAATCTATAGCAACAGGATCCTTATCAAAACCAAGTAATTTGCCATTATTCAGTCGCTCTAACACAAGGCGAGTGTGCCCGCCGCGACCAAAGGTTCCATCCACGTAAAGTCCGTCTACATCGGTAACTAACATATCTACCGATTCATTTAACATGACACTAATGTGTGTTGAGGCCGTGCCTGTCATAAAGAGATATCCATCATAATTTCCGGTTGCAATTCATCGAGCGATTCTTGAGATAAGTATTCATCACGCTGTGATTCCCACTCATCTTGGCTCCAAATTTCTAATTTCTTACCCTGCCCAAGCAAGGTAACCTTTCGATCTAGTCCAGCAAATTCACGCAATGGTGCAGGCAATAAAATACGCCCTGCTTTATCCACATCTAAATCTGTAGCATGCCCCACCAAAAGACGTTGAAGACGCCTAGCTTGAGGCTGAAAACTGGGTAATTTATCTAGTTTTTGTTGGATCTGATCCCACTCAACAAGCGGATAGAGCAATAAGCATTTTGATCCTGGATCGATAGTAACAACGACACTGTCATCTTCGTATTGAGCAAGCTCATCTCGCAAGCGGGCCGGAAGCGACATACGCCCCTTTATATCCACGCTAACCTGATGAATACCTCGAAACACAGCAATATCCCACTTATCGACACTTTATCCCACAATTTAACACTATTTGCGAAAAAGAGTAAAAACAAACACCAAAAATAAGCAAAAATAGATGCAATAATTCTGTAAAGACGTATTAAAGGAGGATTTTTTAACTAAAAGAAGCACACAGAAAGGCAGACTGTTAATAACAACAGCGGCCATTGATAACCAGAAAAAGACAAATAAAGAATAACTCTAAGAAAGGAAAAACAGCAAGTTGGCCGATAAGCCGGGTTCTGTCGTGAACAGTCATTCATCTAATACGTACATCACTGCACGTCTTTAGCAACCTACCCGAACTCAGCGCGGGTCACGCCAATGAGTTCCTATTTGGTCTTGCTTCAAGTGGGGTTTACCTTGCCACGAACTGTTACCAGTCGCGCGGTGCGCTCTTACCGCACCATTTCAACCTTACCGGTAGTAAACTACTTAGGCGGTTTATTTTCTGCTGCACTTTCCGTAGGCTCACGCCCCCCAGGCGTTACCTGGCACTTTACCCTGCGAAGCCCGGACTTTCCTCCCCCCCCTTACGAGGCGGCGACTGCCTAGCCAACTTGCGGCGTGGATATTACTCACCTACACACAGAATGACAAGAGTTTTCTAACCAATATACTTAAAGCAATAAGAAACAAGCACTAAGTTATGCTAAAGGCACTTTAAAACACACTTCCAAACCACCTTGCAGACGATTTTTTGCCTCTATCGTCCCCTTATGAGCATGTATAATACGCTTAGATATCGTCAGGCCAACACCAAAACCACCACTATTAGCTTCCCTAGCTTCAGAAGAACGATAAAAGGCATGAAATATTTTTTCTAACTTTTCATCTGGAACACCTGGGCCATTATCACGAATGTAAATCAGAGCACTCCCTTCTCGCTCCTCTGTTACTACTTCGATAACCCCACCATCACCAGCATAAAAACACGCATTCCGTAAAACATTTTCAATTGCATGACGCAACTGCAAGGGATCACCAAGCAAGGTCTTTGGCAAAACCCCAGATTTTGTGACAGAAATCCCTTTTAATTGACTTTCAAAACTCACATCCGCAACAATTTCATCTAACCATTCCTGAAGATGAACCGTCTGCTTACTCAATGAAGCAACTTCAAGACGACTCAAGGTCAATACCTGACCAATCAACTCATCTAACTCATGCAACTCAGTTCTAATGCGACAAAGGTAACTCTTCTGAGATTCAAGACCGGATTTATCCTCGGCAATCGTTAACGCAACCTCCATACGAGCCAAAGGCGTCCTTAACTCATGCGACACATCTCGCATCAATCTTTCTTTAGAAGACAGCAAGGTCTCAATTCGAACCGCCATCTCATTAAACTCTTGGGCCAACTTGCCCACCGCATCGCTACGCCTTGCAAGCTTATCTTCAACTCGCACCGACATATCTCCCTGACCAAATAATCGAGCGACTCTCTGTAATTTTAACAAAGGACCGAGCAACCAATAAGCCAATACACCACTCGACACAAGTAAACCCAATAAAGACAAAGCAATAACTAAACCAGGCGCCAATGAGTCAATTTCTGGGTTTGGTCGGAAAATTAACAGATACTGTACGTTATTCGCACCAATAACTTGTATAAACTGACTATGAAGAAAATCGGCTGACGGACGCCCATCAACTCGCGCCCCATCTCTTCTTTTCTCCAATGCATCATCAGAACTAGATTCAGAACTATCATTTTCACGAAAGTTCTTAGGTAGAGGTTTCAGCAGCGGCCGGCCATTTTCTTGATATAAATAAATACTACCAGATAAACGCTGCTCCGCTTTTTCAGCCTCTTCTTTTAACGCCGCCAAACCAAATTTTTCGTACCCTGCTACCAGCTGAACACCTATGTCACCAAGCAAATCAGCAGACACCTGGTTGTGCTTCTGGACAAACTGAACAATTGCCAAACCAATACTCACAACCACAGTATTAGACAACAGAACTACCAGAAACACGCGCAAAAAAGTACTTTTCATAAAAAACTAAATACCTTGCTCGCTTGCCACAAAAATATAACCGACACCACGAACGGTTTTAATTCTTGGATCACCATTTTCTAGATTGCCTATTTTTTTACGCAGATTACTAATATGCATATCTAAACTGCGGTCATACATAGTCAACTTACGACCCAGAGCTTTTTCTGACAATTCCTGTTTAGTCAGCACTTGCCCCGGCGCCATTAACATACACTCTAATAATGTATATTCTGATGTAGTTAGCTCTACAGCCTCACCTTCAAGAAAGACGCTACGATCCTTACGACGCAAAAGAACGCCGGACAATTCAATGTCCGCTGTTGGATCGTCTTCTTTTTCCTGACTCGCGCGGCGTAAAATCGCCTTAATACGAGCCAGCAACTCTCGCGGATTAAAAGGCTTCGACAAATAATCATCCGCCCCCATTTCCAAACCGAGAATTCGATCAATATCATCCCCTTTGGCAGTCAACATAATGACCGGCACTGAGCTTTTATTACGAATCTGCTTTAGTGTCTCAAAACCATCAAGCTCAGGCATCATGACATCTAGAATAACGATATCTGGCATATCTACCGCCATCAACTCTAATGCTTCACGGCCATTCCAAGCATGAGCAACTTCATAACCTTCACCATCAAAGTATTCTTTGATCAAATCAGACAAACGTGCATCATCATCAGCTAATAACAACTTCATCATAATTACCTTATCTCTTTTCAAATAGGATTATTATTCTACGACACTTACGCGCTCGTAATATCAATTGTAAATATTACCCTAGCAACAAAAGAAGACCTTCCTCCATTTTCACTCTATTTACAATTAATACTAATAAATGACTGCTTATAACCCAAACACAACAAAACTGCGCCACTTTTTAGCCGCACTAACACGAATTAAAGCATTACCACCAAGACCCTAGACACAAAAAACCCCCACCAACTGGCGAGGGTTTTGTCGTTAGCAATGACTTTTCCAAAAGCAATTAGCTTTTAAAAGGATCACGCATAACAATTGTCTCATTACGATCAGGACCTGTTGAAATAATATCAACTGGAATACCCACATGCTCTTCCAAGAAACGAACATAAGATTGAGCATTTTCAGGTAGCGCTTCAAAGCTCTCAGCACCAACTGTTGATTCACTCCAACCAGGCAACTCAACATACACTGGACGAGCTTGCTCATAACCTTCACTATCAACAAGAGAACCCACAATAGGATCACCGTTAACATCAGCATAAGAAACACATACCTTGATAACACTAGAACCATCTAGCACATCAAGCTTAGTTAAGCACATACCTGATACAGAGCTAATCTGCACAGCATGACGAACCGCAACAGCATCAAACCAACCACAACGACGTGAACGACCTGTCGTTGCACCAAATTCATGCCCACGCGTACCAAGACGCTCACCATCTTCGTCAAACAACTCAGTAGGGAAAGGTCCAGAACCAACGCGAGTCGTATAAGCCTTAGTGATACCTAATACATAATCTAAGTACAAAGGACCAAAACCTGTTCCCGCTGGCGCTCCGCCCGCAGTCGTATTAGATGAAGTCACATACGGGTAAGTACCATGATCAACATCCAACAAAGACCCTTGCGCACCTTCAAACATGATGTTTGCGCCAGACTTTCTAAGGTCATGCAAAAGCGTAATCGTATCTGACACCATAGGGCGCAAGAACTCAGCCATTTCCAAACCTTCAGCGTATACTACATCAAAGGAAATAGGCTCAACTTTATAATAGTTTGTCAAAATAAAGTTATAAAATTCAAGAACTTCTTTTAACTTACTAGCAAAGCGAGTCGGATCAAGCAAATCACCGACACGAATCGCACGACGAGCTACTTTATCTTCATAAGCAGGTCCGATACCACGACCTGTTGTACCAATTTTCATCTCACCTTTTGCAAGCTCTCGCGCTTGATCCATAGCAATATGGTAAGGAAGAATCAACGGACAAGCCGCACTAACTTTAAGGCGATCAACTGCAGGAACACCTTGCTCTTGAAGGTCCAACACCTCTTTCTTAAGAGCCGCTGGAGAAAGTACAACTCCGTTACCAATAACGCAGTCCACTCCTTCACGCAAAATACCAGAAGGAATCAAGTGAAGTACTGTTTTTTTGCCATCAATTACCAAAGTATGGCCAGCATTGTGACCACCTTGGAAACGTACAACTGCAGCAACATCTTCAGTAAGTAGATCAACTACTTTACCCTTGCCTTCATCACCCCATTGGGTGCCCAAAATAACAACATTTTTACCCATAATATCAGGTCTCATTTTGATAGTTCTTAAAAAAGTCTATTTTTTGGCAGAAATAAGCTGCCAAGCATCATCAACAAAAGCCAACGTGAAATCAACGGCGTCAACACAACCATCATCTAGCGCTTCTATAACGCGATACCCTTGAGCTCGTAATGAGTTCACTTTCACCCACAACTCATCACTCACACAAACAGGAGATAGCACAGTCTTTGGCACTACAACATCAATATTTGCCAGCGCAACCAAAGCCTTAATATCTGTACTAAACCCAGTTGCCGGACGAGAACGCCCAAAAGCCTGCCCAATATTATTGTAACGACCGCCACGAGCAATAGCATTACCATGCCCTGGCAGATAAGCCGCGAACAACAAACCAGTATGATAGCTATAGGAAACCAGATCACTTAAATCAAAGTGCAAACCTATGCTCGAGTAACGCCTAGTAATAACACTACTAATATTTCTTAGTAACTCAAGTGCCTCATCAATAGAGTCACTAATACCACCCAACCCAAGAACGGCAGCATCTAGAACCTCAACACCGCCACATAAACGAGGCAATAAGACCAACCAATCAGATTGCGCCTTAGAGGTATCTAACGATGCAACAAAAGTATCAAGTTCAGGCAAGTCTTTCGCATTATAAAGCTCAAGCAACTTAGCCTCTTGATCATCCGATAAATCACAAGCGGCTAATACACCAGCCACGATATTGACGTGACTCAAATCCAACACAAGATCCGATAAGCCAGCAGAAAAAAGTGTTTCCAACATCAAAGACAGTACTTCAATATCACTCTCTAAACCGCCATGCCCATACAATTCAGCACCAAGCTGTATAGGACTGCGCGTACCATCTAGGCCAGCTGGCATAGTACGTAACACACTGCCACAATAACTAAGACGCTGCACACCCTCACCTTTAAGACAATGTGCATCAATACGCGAAACTTGTGACGTAAAATCTGCGCGAACTCCCATCAAGCGACCTGACAATTGATCAATCACTTTGAAGGTCTCAAGCTCAAGATCTGAGCCTGCACCAATAAGAAGGGAGTCTAAATATTCTAAGAGAGGCGGAATTACAAGATGATAACCCCAACTTTCATGGAGATTCAGCAGAGTTCTTCGAAGATGCTCAATTTTAGCGGCCTGCTTAGGCAACGCCTCATCCACACCTTCTGGAAGTAACCAGCGATCTGCTAATGTCATTAAATATATCCTCTTAGCTTCGAGCCAGCAAAAGGAGCATTCATCCAAGAAACAGACCAATCGCACCCAAAAAAATGCAAATTCACATTAGAATCTACAACCATTCCATCCAACAAAACCCCATAAATCCAGAGTAAAATCGGACTGAAATTTTCCGGCGATCAATAACAGGCTGACACCAATATGTAGTGGCGGCAACAATTCCTGCACAGACTCTCTTTATTTTGACCATTAAAAAACCGGGCATAACCCGGCTTTTGCAATAGTACCATGTTTCCTATTTCAACAAATAGGCTTCACGATCCATTAATAGTGAATATTTCCACCCTACTTAGAAGGAGTTGAACTATTCAAATACTTAAAGAACTCACTATCTGGCTTAAGAACAAACAAATCCTTTTTACCCTTGAAACTATCTCGGTAAGCTTGAAGACTACGATAGAAATCGTAGAACTCAGGATTTTGCTTATATACTTTAGAGTAAATAGCGGCCGCTTGAGCATCACCATCACCACGAGTCATTTCAGCATCACGCTGAGCCTCGGCTTCAAGCACGACACGCTGTCTATCCGCATCAGCTCGAATACCTTCAGCCAACTCAAGACCTTTAGATCTATGCTCGCGAGCTTCACGCTCTCGCTCTGTTCTCATACGCTGATAAACAGACTCACTAACATCTGGCGGCAATTCAATTCGCTTAACACGAATATCAACAATCTTTATACCTAACTCAGATTGCGCCACTTTATCTAAACCATCACGCAACTCAGTCATCAATTGATCACGCTGACCAGCAACCACCTCATGCATGGTTCGCTCACCAAACTGGTTACGCAACCCTGTATCAACTCGAGAAGAAAGCACTCGATTTGCCACAATCACATCACCAGATGTTGCCTGATAAAATTTAGCAACCGACTCAATCTTCCATTTAACATAAGAGTCCACGATTACCGCTTTTTTCTCCAATGTTAAATAACGCTGAGGATTTGAATCCATCGTTAAAATTCGCGCATCGAATGTTTTTATATCATTAACAACAGGAATTTTAAAATGCAAACCAGGCTTAACATCGGCATCAACAATTTCACCAAATTTAAGCACTACTGCACGCTGAGTTTCTTTCACTACGTACAAAGACTGAGAAGCAACTAAAATAGCTATAAGAGCAGCAAACAGAATTGAAAAAGAAAGACCTTTCATTAGTTTCTCCCCTGTCTACTTGTCGTTGTAGCTTGACGCTTACGAATCTCATCAATAACCTGATCCGTTATCGTACCAATACTACCCGAATCAAGAGATTTGACATCAACTTTACCCGCCGAAGCCTGATTTTTCATCAGCTGATCAATAGGTAAATACATCATGTTATTACCATCTTTTGTATCAATGACAACTTTATTTGTATCTTTATATACCGATTCCATCGTCTCAATGTATAAACGACGTCGCGTTACATCTGGCGCCTTTACATACTCACGATATAAACGATCGAATCGATCCGCTTGACCACTTGCTCGAGCGACGATTTCAGAACGATAAGCTTCTGCTTCTTCACGAATACGCTGAGCCTTACCACGCGCTTCCGGAATAATACCATTCGCATAAGACTCAGCCTCATTACGAACACGCAACTCATCCTCTTTCGCTTTAATAACGTCATCAAACGCTTCCTGCACCTGGCTAGGCGCCTGAGTGTTTTCAACGTTCACTTTCGATATTAACAACCCAGTACCGTAAGAATTATTGTAATCCTGCAACCGAATCTTCACTTCAGAAGCCAACAACTCACGACCTTCAGTCAAAATTTGGTCCATTTCAGAACTACCAACAACATGGCGCAAAGCACTTTCCGTAGCTTGTGCTAACGAACCTTCTGGATCTTTAACGCTCAACAAAAAGTCTTTTGGGTTCTCAACTGAGTATTGAACCGAGACACTGACGTCAACTATATTGTCATCAACTGTCAACATTAATGCCTGATGGTCGTGTGAACGTACTTTTGTCACATTAACCTTGCTAACAGAATCAACCATAGGCGGATTCCAATGCAGCCCAGGCATAACTGTTTCGTAGTATTTACCCAACCTCAAGACAACACCGCGCTCTTGTTGATCTACTTGATAAACACCCGATGCAGCCCAAAGACCAATAATAGCAATTAGTACAATGGCAATTAAGCCACTGCCTATTTTACCAGAGAAACCACCTGAGTCGCCGTTGCCAGAACCGCCTTTACGACTCTTCTTAACACCCAACATACCCATCAACTTTTTGAACGCCTCATCAAGATCTGGTGGACCTTGATCCTTGCCACCTGATGGACGACCCCATGGATCATTGCTATTGGTATCCTTATCACGACCGCTATCAGGATTTTCTCCTGAATTACGATTCTTATCTGGATTCCATGGGTCCTTGTCGTTATTACCCGGTTCATTCCAGGCCATACTACGTCTCCACTTTTATTTTAATGATAATCAAATCTTGAGTTATGCAGCTTCAATCTGGTCTTCAGACATTCCAGCACGCGCCAGTATTTGCAAATAGTCTTTTTTCGGCAATCTGATTTCTAATATAGATTGACCTAGTTCATCATAGCTTTCAGAGCGAACTGCGCCTTGCTCAAATAACATAGCCCTCAATCGACCATACTTATTTGGCAACACTAGCGTTTCATTGAGTACATCTTCGGCTAAAAGTTCCGCAATTGCTTGCTGCAATAAATCAATACCCACTCCATCACGAGCGGATACCCAAACCTTGATAGGTTTACCATCAATATCCCGGTCAATTCGAGCTTCACTCGTCGTTAACATATCGATTTTATTATAAACTTTTAACATCGGAACCTCATCAGCTCCGATCTCTTTCAAAACACTGTCCACTTCTGCGATATTTGAATCACGAGACACATCCGCTGCATCAATAATATGCAGCAATAGATCCGCCTCGGCAGACTCTTTTAACGTCGCCTGAAATGCTTTTACCAATCGGTGAGGCAACTGTCGAATAAAGCCCACTGTATCAGCTAAAATGACCGTTCCCAGTTGTTCTAACTCCAGACGCCTTAATGTCGGATCAAGCGTGGCAAAAAGTTGATCTGCAGCATACACATCTGCGCCTGTTGCACGATTGAACAATGTCGATTTCCCTGCATTGGTATAACCCACAAGAGACACTGTTGCTACGGATGAGCGAGAACGCGAACGACGACTTTGATCTCGCTGAGCACTCACCTTATCAAGACGTTTTTGAATCGCCTTAATACGCTCACGCAACAACCTTCGGTCCGTCTCAAGTTGAGTTTCACCTGGACCACCACGCATACCAATGCCGCCTTTCTGGCGTTCCAAGTGAGTCCAACCTTTCACAAGCCTTGTCGACATATGTTGAAGCTGGGCTAATTCAACTTGCAACTTACCTTCATGGCTTCGCGCACGCTGACCAAAGATATCCAAAATCAATCCAGTGCGATCAAGCACTCGACAATTCAAAAAAGCTTCTAGGTTTCGCTCTTGGGAAGGAGACAAGGAATGATCAAAAAGGACAACTTCTGCCCCTTCTCGATCCACAATGCCTTTAATTTCATTGAGCTTGCCAGTACCGACAAAATATCTAGAATCAGGTCTCTGTCGAGTCCCTGTTACGACCGCTATAGGGTCAGCCCCAGCGGAGAGGGAAAGTTCTACAAACTCTTCAGGCCCATAGGATTCACGTTGATCATGAAACTCCATATGGACCAGTACAGCAATATCACCACTATCGGGGCGTTCAAAAAACAAATTAACATTCCTCAGTTTGCCCTGTTAACAGCAAACTATTCAGTTGCATCTTCCGGCTGATCAGGAGACGGGACACGTATAGTACGAGAAGGCACAACAGTAGAAATGGCATGTTTATATACCATTTGACTCACTGTATTTTTCAAAAGAATCACAAACTGATCAAAGGATTCGATTTGGCCTTGTAGTTTAATACCATTTACCAGAAAGATAGAAACAGGCACTCTTTCTTTACGTAAAACATTTAGGTAAGGGTCTTGTAATGATTGCCCTTTTGACATTTTAATCTCCTTAAATAAGCGCAAAAAATAAAATTAATCTTAGTAAAACAATACAGTAGATAGTACACGAAAACTTTCTGCACTTCCCCTATATAATCCTGCTTTCTACGTAATTCAAGGCCTGAGGGATCAGATCTTTTGCCAAACTGTCGAAAATCATCAAGTCATCCCACCCTCTCAACCAAGTCAACTGCCTTTTAGCCAACTGCCTAGTCGCGACAACTCCTTTAAAAACAGCGTCTTCAAGTAAATCATCGCCATTTAAGTAAGACCATAGTTGGCGATAACCAACACATCTCATGGAAGGCAAATCAATAGATAAATCACCTCGACAATACAATGCCTCAACTTCATTCAAAAAGCCCTGATCCATCATTTCATTGAAGCGCTGTTCAATACGCGCATGCAACACACTTCTTTCTTGCGGCATGACGGCTAAGTTTATCATATCAAACGGCAACGACACTGGCTGCTGCTCAGCCCACCATTGAGTCATTGACCGTCCAGACACACGATACACTTCCAACGCACGCTGCAGGCGCTGTGGGTCATTGGGATGAATTCGACGAGCAGATTCCGGATCCACCTTCGCAAGTTCCTCATGCAGCACCGCCCAACCCTTTTCCTGAGCCTCTATTTCGAGCGACTTACGAATACTATCATCAGCACTGGGCAATGGCGCCAAACCTTTTTGTAGTGCATTAAAATACATCATGGTCCCGCCCACCAACAAAGGCGTCTTACCCGCTGCAATAATCTCCTGAGACTGGGTCACGGCGTCTTCAACAAAATCCGCCGCCGAATAAGACTCCAATGGATCAATAATATCAATCAATCGGTGTGGCGCCACTTCTAACGTTTTTGCATCTGGTTTAGCCGTACCAATATCCATGCCCTTATACACCAAAGCAGAATCAACACTAATAATTTCATAACCATGATTCTGAGCCAATTCAACCGCCAATCCAGTTTTACCAGAAGCAGTCGGCCCCATTAGACAAACAACACTTGGCTTTGTCACTTTAGCGTCCTCGCAAAAATAATTTATCAAGATCAGACATTGTCATCTGAGTCCACGTTGGGCGCCCATGGTTACACTGCCCACTACGCTCTGTTATTTCCATATCTCGCAACAAACTGTTCATTTCGGCGATCGTTAATTTCCGATTCGCTCTTACCGCGCCATGACAAGACATAGTCGCCATTAGCTCATTTGCCCTAGCTTCCAATAGATCTGACACACCATTAGCAGACAAATCACTAATCACATCTCGCACTAGATTTTCAGTATCCGCCTTAATCAGAATGACTGGAACCTCCCGGACCATGACACTTTCTAACCCGGTTCGCTCCACCTTAAAACCAAAAGCAGAAAAAGCACTCTCATTCTCTTCCACTAGATCTGCTTCACTTTGAGATACCGAAACATTAATCGGCACCAACAATGGCTGCGTAGCAATATTCTTTTCATAAAAAGCGACCTTCATTCGTTCATATACAATCCGCTCATGAGCAGCATGCATATCCACTAAAATCAAACCGTTTTCGCTCTCAGATACAATATAGACACCATGCAGCTGAGCCACTGCAAAACCCAATGGCGGAACAGCCTGATACTCTTCTCTAACACCCGCCATAACATTAGGTGAGGAAACAGACATTCCGGCAGCCACAGGAGCCTTTTGATATATCTCCCCTGTTTCAGGGTCAACTCGCTCATCGCCCTCTGCAGCATAACTGTCTGCATAACCTGATAAGCGCTGCATCCCCTCCAATTGACCAACCACCTGACCTGCATCCACTCGCTTTTGTGACGCCTGCATCCAATCATGACTGGTCGCACTACGATTAGACAAAGGCAAAGCAGATTGCTCAGTAATAGCAACCTCCGGCACGGCCATACCAGCAGACTGACTTAACACCTCGTTATTAGAAGACACTTCTTCTGACTCAGGCCGAACATCTGCAATCGCTTTATGAATTCGACTAAACAAGAAATCATGAACCAAACGACCATCGCGAAAACGCACTTCATGCTTCGTCGGATGCACATTAACGTCTACTGTCGATGGATCCAGTTCTAAATATAAAACGAATGTTGGATGACGCCCGTTATATAAAACATCTCGGTATGCCTGCCTAACAGCATGAACCACTAGCTTATCTTTCACCACACGACCATTAACAAAGAAATACTGAAGGTCTGCCTGAGATCGAGAAAAGGTAGGCAAACCTATCCACCCCCACAAACGTAAACCGGCCGCCTCAACATCAATCGTCAGGGAGTTCTCGATAAATTTCTTACCTAACAAGCTAGCTAAACGATGCTCTGCATGCAGCTGATCCGTTACCGGCCGTAAATCATAGATTTGCTTACCATTATGGCTTAATCGAAAACCTGTATCGTAACGACTAAGAGCAAGGCGCTTAACCACCTCTTCTAGATGATTAAATTCTGTTTTTTCTGTTCGCAAGAACTTGCGACGCGCAGGCGTATTAAAAAATAGGTCACATACGTCTATTGTTGTTCCATCAGGGTGAGAGGCTGGGCGCATTGTCGTGCTCATATCCTTCCCCTCCGTTTCTACGCGCCAAGCCTCAGCGTCACCTTTTGCTTGAGACGTAAGGTGTAAACGCGACACTGAGCTAATACTTGCTAACGCTTCACCCCGAAAACCGAGCGTTCGAACCGCTTCCAGATCATCTAACGTAACAATTTTACTCGTTGCATGACGACTCAAGGCTAATGAGAGATCATCTTTTACTATCCCCACCCCATTGTCTCGAATTTTTATTCGTCGTACGCCACCTTGCTCCACATCAATATCAAGCTGTGTAGCGCCGGCATCTAAGCTATTTTCAAGCAACTCTTTAACCACAGATGCAGGACGCTCAACCACTTCACCAGCGGCAATTTGGTTTGCTAGACGAGGAGATAGAAGATTTATTCTTTGCATGAACTGCCTTTCATTTAAAAAATGGGTCTACAATATAATAGACCCAAATATAGATTAACTTGCTGGAATAAGAAGCTTCTGACCAATCCAGATAACATCATTTTTAAGCGAGTTAGCGCCTCTCAATTTATTAAGAGAAACATTATTGCGACGAGCAATCTCAGACAAGGTATCCCCTCTCGCTACAGTATAACTATAGCCAGCATGACGCTGCTGCTTCCAAGCGACTAAACTCCCTTTAGGAGCATTTTTAGTAAAGTAACCCACTACACCATTTGCCACAGCAGAGGCCAATTTATAACGATATGTCTGACTAGCTAAATTCTTAGCCTCAGTACCGTTTGATACAAAACCTGTCTCAATAAGAATCGAAGGAATATCTGGCGATTTTAACACAACAAAACCCGCTTGCTGAACCGAGTTTTTATGCAGCCTAGCTACCCCCTTTAGCCCATTAAGAACACTATTCCCCACATTCAAACTCATCTGAATAGTCGAATTCATCGACATATCTAATAGTACTTCTGCTAACAACTGATCCTTGTCACCCAATGAAATACCACCTACTAGATCCGCTGAATTTTCCTGCGTTGCTAACCAACGTCCCATTTCAGAAGACTTACCGCTCAACGATAGCGCCCACACAGAGGCACCTCGAGCGCTTGCCCTAGTAAAAGAGTCCGCATGAATAGACACCATCAAATCAGCATTAGCATCTCTCGCCACTTTAGAACGATCGCGTAATTTCAAAAACACATCGGTAGATCTCGTCAATACCGCTTTAAAGCCATCAACCCTATTAATACGCCTTGCGAGCTCTTTCCCTATCGACAGCACAACATCCTTTTCACGCACACGATATTTACCCAGCGCTCCAGGGTCTTTACCGCCATGGCCGGGATCAATCACAATAACGATATCGCGCTTTTCTTTCGCGATACTGGCAAAACTTTTCACTACCTTCGCCGCTTGCTTTGGACCGTACTCTAATTCCACTAGAATCCTCGGGCCATATTTACCACCAGCAGGCAACACGGTACTTTTCGCTTTCGCATATTGCGAAAGATCAAGCACGAACCGAACACCATCATTACGACGTGCATAGCGCACTCGCATCAGAACCCCTGAAGACAATGCTGACAATCCATTAACCACCGTATCACTAAGGTGCGTTTTACTAATATCGAGCACAATTCGATCGGGATTAGACAACGGGAAAAGACGATAATCCGACGCCGCTGATAACTCAAACACCAAACGGGTAGTTCCATGTTGTTGAGCAACACGGATATCACGAATCTCTGCTGCCGACACTTGAAAACAAGCAAACAACAGAAAAACTTGGCAAACAACAAACAAACAAGAGCGAATTTTATTATGCATATCAGACAGCTAGCTAGTATATGGGACACACTATAACTGCTGACTAAGTGGATCTCAATCTTAGTCAGAACAAAGACGTTAACAAGCTCATTAAATTATATGCCTGTAAACTTACTTAACGTTATATCTGCTTTTTCAGTGTGAGATTCTATTAACACCTTACGGCCCTGACCAATACGCTCAAGGGAAACAACAACATCAGCTTCAGGCAAAACTCCAGCGCCCATTTCTGCCCATTCAATAAGACACAAACCGCCATCTGAAAAATAGTCTCGAATCCCCATATACTCCAACTCTTCAGCATCAGTCACTCGATACAAATCAAAATGAAATACCTCTAGGCCAGCACACTCATAAGGCTCAACAATTGTATACGTCGGACTTTTCACTGGACCGTCGTAACCCAATCCACGCAACACACCTCGCACTAATGTGGTTTTCCCCATACCCAAATCACCGTCAAGGTAAACGACCATCCCTATTTTAAACACCTCAGCCAAACTCGCGCCAAGCAACTCCATTGCCGCCTCACCGTACACTTCTTTCTCGATTCGTATTGCCACTCTAATCCCTCAATAATCGCCCGTTAATTCACTCTAAAAAATCCAACACATCATAAGGTTGAGCCCGATGTTCACCTAGCTCACCCGCCGCAATTCCCGCTGCATAATTATGCCAAGCAACAGCCATTAAAGCGGCCTGAAGAGGTGTTTTATAATACGCTGACGCCGCACCAATCAAACCACTCAACACATCCCCAGAGCCCCCTTTTGACAGAGCAGGCTCCGACTTACCTAAAATATAAACACTACCAAGGTGATCGGCTATAATGGTTGCTACTCCTTTTAAAACAGCCACACAAGCGTATTTTTTAGACATTGCTAAAGCCGCTTTAATTGGCGCCTGATCAATCTCATCAATCGACCAACCTAATAGTCGTGATGCCTCCCCAATATGCGGCGTAATAATAGACCCTGAAGGCAAACACTTTGCTGTACCTTGTGACAACCAAAATAACCCATCAGCATCCAAAACAGTCGGCAATTGTAACCCTAGTGCCAGTTGAAACATACGTTCACCCCAACTTTTACGCCCTAGCCCTGGCCCTAAAACGACGACTGTATTTTTTCGCACCATTAACTCAATAGCTCCCTCATGAGCAGCATCAACAGACATAACATTCGGATTTCTCGCCAAGGCAGAAGCCAGATGCTCACCACGAGTCATTAAACCCACAGTGCCAGCCCCGGATTTGGATGCCGCCTCACTTGCCATTATCGCCGCGCCGCCATACCCATAATCACCACCAAAAACAGCCACATGACCATAGCGCCCTTTATGTCCATCCGCATAGCGAGGGCATGGTTTAGTATTAGTCAATTGATCAACATCAAACCAATATGTTTTTAGGTTGACACTCTGACCGCTAGATAATAAAGCATCAGAACCCAACGACTCTTCCATTAGGCTCCCTGATGCAATACCACCAACGCCCAGCACATTACCTATTTTTCTCTGCACCAAAGAAACCGTCAGATCGGCATAAACACACGCTTGAGCATATCCTGTATCAGCATCAACACCGGTAGGTATATCCACTGCAACGATATAGGCACCCTGGCTTTTCGCGTTATTTACCCACAACACGACAGAATTAAAAAAACTATTAAGCGGCAAACGCACACCAATGCCAAATACACAATCCACAACAATACCGAGAGAATAAGCTCGCTGCGAGTCAAACTTCATCACTTCAACACCTGATGACTGCGCTACATCATAGGCCTTGAGGGCATCACCTTTACGCTGCGCTTGAGTGCAATCCAACACCACAACATTAAATCCCGCTTGCTTTAACAACACAGACAAAAGCAAACCATCGCCACCATTATTCCCTCCTCCAACAAGAAGGGTAAAATCCTGAACTTCTTTTCGAATCAGTAAAATATGCTTAAACAAGGCGCTTGCTGCTCTTTGCATGACAACAAAACTGTCTTCAATCGCAAACAACGCTTTTTCTATTTCCCTAATTGCCGCCACACTAAATACCGACTGAACAGCAAACTCGCCCATTTGTTTCGTCACTTTTTTCACCTTTAAATAGTCGCTACAAAGAGTATTTAGAGCCATCTAAGTTTTCAAGATTTTCTTGCACCATTAATCCAAACCAAAACACACAAAACCCCTATAAAAAACGCGCTAACTAAGCGCGTTTCCCATCAAATTCCAGTAACAAAAACAGACCACCTGATCAATCTAAGCCAAACATAGTTTTACGATAATGCTGTAGCTCTCCAATAGACTCCATAATGTCATCCAGCGCCAAATGCGCACCAGTTTTAGTAAATCCATCCAATGCTTCAGGTTTCCAACGTCTCGCCAACTCTTTAATCGTACTCACATCAATATAGCGATAATGAAAAAATTCTTCGAGCTTAGGCATATATCGATAAAGAAAACGGCGATCTTGACCAACACTATTACCGCAAATAGGCGAAGCACCTGCTGGCAAATATTTTTCTAGAAATGCAATAGTATCCGCTTCAGCTTGCGCCATGGTAATAGAGGATGATAACACTCGAGCCGTCAGGCCAGATTCACCATGATGCTGCGTACACCACTCATCCATCCCATCCATTATCACTCTATCCTGATGAATGACCAGATTTGGACCTTTTGCTAAAACATTAAGGTTTTTATCTGTAACCACAGTGGCAATCTCGATAATAGTTTCTTTTTCTGGATCTAACCCTGTCATTTCTAGATCAATCCACACTAAATTTTCATTACTAAAGCTCATCTTCATCCAAATCCTTTATTATCAATGCCAAGCATTATACTCTATGCCCCTTACTATATGGCCAGCCTAATACAATGTCGAAGCGAAAACTAACCAAACAACAAACTTGGCGAATTGAAAGAATTCACAAAGAGCGCGTCGAGCGAACACAGAAACGTGACGAACGTGCCGAAGAAGTCCTGCAATCTTCCGATCTAGGTCCAGAGACACACGGCATTATCTTGTCGCACTTTGGCACTCAAGTAGAAGTCGAAGGTACTCAAGAGCCTTATATAGGCATTGCAACACGCTGTAATTTGCGCGCTAATCTAGGCCAACTCGTCACCGGCGACAAAGTTATCTGGCGTCCAAAACAAAACGAAGGCGGCATTGTAGTCGCGAGTATGCCTCGCATTACCTCTCTATCCCGCCCCGATATGCACGGCCGCCTTAAACCTGTGGCGGCTAACATAGACCATATCGTTATCGTTATTGCGGTTGAACCAGAAGCCCATGCAAACCTCATTGACCGCTACCTTGTTGCCTCTGAAACTGTTGGCATACCGCCTGTCATTTTGCTCAATAAAAGCGACTTGATCAATGAAACAAACAAAGCCGATTTAGACGAGCTAATGAGTACCTATGAAGCACTAGGCTACCCCATTATTCGCACCTCTATTTCAAACCAAGCCGGCATGGAAGCACTGTATGAATTCATGCAAAACAAAACCAGCGTCTTTGTCGGGCAATCTGGTGTTGGTAAATCATCACTAATCAGCACCCTACTCCCAGGCGTTGACATTACAGTGGGTGAACTATCACAAAAAAGAAAAAAAGGCGTTCACACCACAACAGCAGCAAGACTATTTCACATGCCAAAAGGCGGTGATCTTATTGACTCACCAGGCATTCGAGAGTTCGGTTTATGGCATATTTCAGAAGATGAGCTATTAAGCGGTTTTATCGAATTTCGCCCACACATTGGTTACTGTCGATTTAGAGACTGCGCCCACGAAAAAGAACCTGGCTGCGCGATTTTAGAAGCCTTAGAAAAAGGTGAAATCAGCCAACGTCGCTTCAATAGCTACATTCGAATCAAACAATCTATTCGAGATAATAACGCCACCTTTTAGATGGCGTTATTTAAGTCAGCTTATTAAGTACTATTCTCCCGTATCTAGAATACAGATTCAGGAGAAAGCGTTAGATCTGTCGGCTTAGTAACAGGGCCGTAATTCAATTGATTTCTCTCTAGCAACCTTTCGTACGCCGCATCCGTGAGTAACGTAATACTGATACGGCGATTCTCTGGACTATCAGGGTTCACTCGGTTGTATGGCACAGTGTCCGATAAACCAATAACCTGAGCAATACGACGATCCTTCACACCACCTTCCTCAAGAATTTTCCGAGCAGCATTGGCTCGACGCGAAGACAAATCCCAGTTATCCAAACCATCACCACGAAACTGTACCGCATCAGTATGCCCAACAATCGTCACAGGATTCTCTACATGAGCAAAAATAGGCGCCATACTCAGCAACGTATTTTCAAAATCTGGTATAAATTGCGCACTACCTCGCTCAAACATCGGCTTATCTGGATCATCCAACAAAGTAATTCTCACACCTTGCGGCGTAATTTCGATACGAATATTATTCATCAGCGCATTGCTTAAATTCATACTTTTTAAGTCTGCCTGAAGAATACGATTCATTTCCTCTAACTCTTTTTGACTGTCATCTTTTCCTTTTTCCTTTTGATTATTAATCTCAGGCGTGCTTCCAGGATCAGGAAGGTCAAGATCCAACTTTTTCTCTGTGCTCTTAGCTGGCGTTCCTCCTAAATCAATCGGTACCGCACTATATCCGGCAGTGGATTGACCAAGCGGATCATTAAAATACCCCTGAATACTAGCCAACTCTTGCGGGGAAGACACACTAATCACCCACAACACCAAAAAAAAGGCCATCATTGCCAGCGCAAAATCGGCCAATGCTATTTTCCAAGCACCGCCATGATGACCACCTTTTTTTACCCTTTTAATTCGGCGTATAACAACATTACCCGACCCTACTGGCATAAATAATACTCCATAACTTCCAGTAGCAAACTCATCGGTATTGCTTCAATGCATCAGACAACTCAATAAAGCTAGGCCGCATATCCGCTGGCAACAACTTTCGACCTGTTTCTGCCGCAACCGGTGGCGCATAGCCAGACACAACAGAAATCAAACAAGACTTAACACACAAATATGCCTTCAACTCATGGGTACCTAAATTTTCCAAATGCGCCGATGCAGGCCCAATAAAGCCATAGGCAAAAAAGATACCTAAAAAAGTCCCTACCAACGCAGCAGCGACATGATTACCGATTTCAACCATAGGCCCACCAATGGAGCCCATGGTGATAACAATACCCAGTACCGCCGCAACAATACCAAAACCTGGCAAGGCTTCCGCCACTCGATTAACCGCATGACTCGGCGCTACAAGCTCCTCTGATATCTGCTCTATCTCCGAATCCATAATAGCTTCAAGCTCATGAGCAGGCAGACCCGTTAAAGTAAAAATACGGTAGTTATCTGTTAAAAAATCCACCACCTCATGGTCTTTCAACACATCTGGAAAACGACTAAATAACTCACTCGTAAAAGGCGATTCAATGTCATCCTCTATCGCCAAAAAACCATCCTGACGACTTTTTTGAAACAGAGAATATACAAGCCCCAACAATTGAAGATAAAAAACCTTATTATGACGACTACCCATCACAACTTGAGGCGCCATACGAAGCACCCTCTTTTGCAACGAAAAAGGATTAGCCATCATAAAAGCGCCCAAAGCAGCGCCACAAATAATAAGCACCTCAAACGGCTGCCATAACACAGCCATATTACCATGTGACGCAAGATAGCCACTTACGACACTGACAATAACAATCAGCATGCCCGCTAGCGCAAACATATTTTTTTCCTTAAAATGACAAAGTATGCTCAGTTATGAATATACAGTATGATTAATGATATCAAGTATTTTAGAGCTTTTAATGCAGCGACCGACAAAAGACAAATCACCATATAGCCTAAAAAAATGGCTACACTTTCTACAGGAGCATAAATTTCCTGTTAGGTCCGAAAACTTGGCTAAGCTAAAGAAACACATAGCGCACCCGGATGCTACCATTGAAAACTTACAAACTAAAATCAAAAGCGAACCACTCATTGCATTCGCACTATTAAACCAAGCCAACACTATCATTCCCAATAAGCGCGGCGAAATAAAAAACCCTTACCACGCAGGCTCTATGCTCGGCATGAACGGCATAGCAAAAAGTTTCAAACAATTAACCTCTTACCAACATATTGATAATAATCCAGCTCATCAGGCATTTTTACGTGAAATACAGACCAGTTATGAAGCTGCTGAAATCGCAACCCAATGGTCAACAGGAAAAAATATCCCTAATGATGAGGTTTTTTGGCTTACTTTCTTTAGAAATACCCCTCGCTGGCTAATGTGGTTTTACGCCTACCCAGTTATGGATCGCTTACAACAAAAATTACAAGCAGGAGAAAGTGCCGCACAGGCAGAAATCCATGTTTTGGGCTGCCGAATTGACGAAATCACCGTACACATGTGTAAATATTGGCACTCCCCTAGAGCAATAATAGAATCTTTCCTAACTAGTCACATTCCCAATCCAGAAGAATTCAAGACACTCGCTAGACTCAGCCACATACCAGACCAAATACCAGGCTTCACAGAAGAAAAGCGCCTTACTATTTTAATCAATAGTCCGTTAATTTTTGTTTACTGCGCCAATAAACTCATTCAGGAAGCGGCACTACATGGCTGGCAAAGCAACACTCTACATTTTTACTATCGAATCATTGCCACAGTAACTCACCAATATTTAGGCCAAGCAATACAAGACGCTCATTTAGGTAGCGCTACGGCCGCCATGCTGCATTTAAACACCGCTAAAATACCTTTAGCCTGCCAACTACTATCACCAACATTATTTGGCCTTGCACAACCCCGAAAAGAACACACACAAACCATACCCCCACTGGAAAAACTAAAAATACGACTAGCAGATCCAGCTTTAACAATGAAAGAGAGGCTAAACCTCACACTCAACACTATTAGGATTGCCATTCCAAATGCCCAGCAAGCCATATTATTCAAATATGCCAATAACAAAATCTCCCCCGTTATGCAGTATGGATATATGGTAAGCAGCATCACAAATATAAAATGGAACAACACATCACCCTTGCTCAAAAAACTTACTCAGAAACGATCGGCAATCCATTGCCAGGGAAATACATTGACTAATTTAGTCAATAACCTACCCTCTCAAGCAGACCGCTTAATCGATCAAAATGGCCATCTAATACTCGCCTCTACTACAACTTCAGCCACCGAGAGCTGTATTTTTTGGCTCACGACAAGCAACGCATTCAACGAAAAAGATTATGTAAACCTAAAAAAAATTGTCATGCTAATCAACTACAAACCAAGAAAAACACTTTAATACTAGGAAAATACTTGTGACCAAAGATCAACTTTTTGCGTTCGCGCAACAAATCACACCACAAAAAACCTTATCAAGAATGATTGGTAAAATTGCAGAATGCGAAAACACTTGGATTAAAAACACTTTTATTAGTCAATTTGTTAAGAAATACCAAGTAGATATGTCAGAAGCCATTAACAGCGACCCTCTTTCATACCGTAACTTCAACGACTTTTTTACCAGAGCAATCAGACCAGAGCTGCGCCCTATTAGCGAAGAAAGCAACAGCATAGCTTGCCCTGCCGATGGCGCTATTAGCCAATTAGGTAAAATAGAACACGGCACCATCTTGCAAGCTAAAGGCCACCACTACAGCTTAACCAGCCTGCTTGGTGGCGATGCAAGCCTATCCAACCAATTTCTAGGCGGCTCTTTTGCCACTGTTTACCTATCTCCAAAAGATTATCACCGCGTTCACATGCCATTGACCGGCAAACTGACTAAGATGATTCATATCCCTGGTAAATTATTTTCAGTCAACAAAGTTACTGCAGAACAAATACCCAGCGTCTTTGCTCGCAACGAACGAACGGTGTGCTTATTCGATACAGAAGCAGGCCCAATGGCGGTCATCTTAGTTGGTGCAATGATCGTAGCCAGCATTGAAACCACTTGGGCTGGACAGGTCACACCTTTTAACAAAAATGTCGTTACCTGGGACTACAACACTCTCAACAATATTGAAATCAAGAAAGGCGAAGAAATGGGACGCTTTAAGCTTGGCTCAACCGCGATCGTTTTATTTGGCAAAGACGCCACCAATTGGGAAGAGAGCTTAAAAGCGGAAACCCCAACAAAAATGGGAATGCCATTCGGCACCATCAACTAATCCACTCAAGCTCTCATCTACGTACAATCAGCACAAAAAAAAGCCTGCTTATCAAGCAGGCTTTTTTTATAACGCCAAAGATAGTAATTAGTGGCACGCCACTAATTACTATTACTCACTATGGCAATTCATCTTCCAATTTCTCTTTTTGCGTAGGCATTAGGTCTTCACGCGTCACATTCATCGTTAACAGCAAATTAGCAGCCACGAAAATAGATGAATAAGTACCAATAAAAATACCAAACAACAAAGCTAAGGAGAAGTTATGGATAGAATCACCACCATAAAAGAACAACACCAACAAAGTAAACAGTGTCGTTAATGACGTAATGATCGTACGCCCTAGCGTCTGATTAATGGATAAGTTGATCAAATCATAAGGCTTAATATCACGTAATATACGGAAATTCTCACGAATTCGATCACATACTACAATGGTATCATTCAACGAGTAACCAATCAGCGCTAGAAGTGCTGCCAATACAGTCAGATCAAACTCGAAATCAAACAAAGAGAAAAAACCCAATGTAATAATCACATCATGAATCAAAGACACTACTGAGGCGACAGAGAATTTAAACTGGAACCTTATTGCAACGTATACCATCACAATAAGCAACGCCAACAGCATCCCCAAACCACCTTGCTCTCGAAGCTCTTCACCAACTTGCGCACCTACAAACTCAGAACGCTTTAGAGAAACGGACACACTACCATTATCTTCAAGAGTCGAAAGTACTTGGCTTCCTAGTTCAGGTGTGTAGACATTACCCATGCGCACAACGACATCTGTTGGCGAACCAAAGTTCTGCACAACCACATCGCTATAACCGCCTTCATCTAGCAAGGCACGAACATCATCTAACTGAGGCGCCTGCTGGTACATCACCTCAATCAAGGTTCCACCAGTAAAATCTAAGCCGAACTTAATACCCTTCGTCGCCAAAGAAGTAATAGAAATAAGGATCAACACAATCGAGCACAAGGCTACAATTTTGCGCATCGCCATAAATGGAATTTTTGACACTTTCATGGCTTTCTCCTTAAATATAAAGTTTCTTATTAGTACGACCACCGTAAACAAGGTTAACTTGCGCACGAGTCACCACAACAGCAGTAAACAACGATGTCAAAATACCAAGCGACAAAGTCACCGCAAATCCTTTAACAGAACCCGCTCCGACAGCAAACAAGATAATCGCGACCAACAAAGTAGTAATGTTTGCATCAAAAATGGTCGTAAAAGCACGATTGAAACCAGCATGAATCGCTTGATTACTTGACACACCAGCCGCCATCTCCTCTTTTATCCTAGAGAAAATAAGCACATTGGCATCGACCGCCATCCCCATAGTAAGCACAATACCTGCAATACCCGGAAGCGTTAGGGTTGCCCCTAAAATAGACATACAAGCCAACAACAAAACAACGTTTAGCATCAAAGAAATATTAGCAAATACACCAAATAAGCGGTAATACACCAACATAAATAGCATAACGACTAACAACCCAATTTGTGCAGACACCATACCCAAATGAATATTCTCAGCACCTAAACTTGGTCCAATAGTACGCTCTTCGACAAAGTAAATTGGCGCAGCCAATGCACCTGCACGAAGCAACAAAGCCAACTCAGATGATTCTCGCGAACTGTCTAGCCCAGTAATACGGAATGAATTACCCAGCGTCGTCTGAATAGTCGCCAAAGAAATCACACTCTTCGTACTGTAAGACTTACGAACCGATACTTTCTTTCCATCTTGGTTAACAAAAACATTACGCGATTTATGCTCGATGAACACCACGGCCATATTACGACCTACGGCAGCACGAGTAATGCGAGCCATTTTTTTACCACCAGCAGAATCCAAATCAATATTAACTTGAGCACTACCATTTTGATCAAAAGAAGATGAAGCGTCTGATACATTATCACCGGTAACAATAATATCGCGATCCAAACGAGCAGTACGACCACTACCATTACGAAAATCTAATGTTTCAACTTCCGAATCTTTAGCATCCAAACCCGCTTCTAAGTGAAACTCTAAGTTTGCTGTCGCACCAATAATACGTTTTGCTGCAGCGGTATCTTGAACACCAGGCAACTCAACAACAATACGGTTACTGCCTTGACGCTGCACCAAAGGTTCAGCCACACCTAACTCATTTACTCGATTACGTAATGTCGTTAAGTTTTGCTGAATAGCATAAGACTCGATACTCTTACGAGCCGCTTCTGTATAAGCTGCATCAATATAAAAACGGCCATCTTCTTCACGATCAGTGTAGACATATTGATCGAATTTATCTTTCAACAGTTTTTCTGCAGCAGACTGATCAGCCTGTCGCAAAAAACGAATAGACAAAACACCGTCATCTATCGACACACTGCGGTAGCGAATCGACTCTTTGCGTAACTCAGCCTTCATTTCGCTCGACGCGATTTCTAGCTTTTGTTTCAGTGCAGCAGGCATATCAACCTGCAGCAAAAAGTGAACACCACCACGTAAATCCAGACCAAGCTTCGCAGGACCCGCACCAATAGAAGCCAACCAATCTGGTGTTGTCGGCACAAGGTTTAATGCCGTTACATAGCTTTCACCTAGTGCTGCGGCAATAATAGGCTTAGCCGCTAATTGGTCCTCGCCGTTATTAAAACGCAAGGTACCACCAACAGAGGTCAACTCTGCTTCTTTCAAATTTATACTGGCAGCAAGAAGTGCCGCTTTTGCTTTTTCTAATGTACTTTGATCAACCACTGTCGTTGCTTTTTGAGTGGATATTTGCAACGCCGGATCATCCGGATATAAGTTGGGCACGGCGTAGATAACCCCTAACGCCAATACAAGAAGAATTAGTAAATACTTCCACAAGGGGTACTTGTTGAGCATGAAAAATCCCTTACACCTAAAAATTAAGACAGAGTGAAATAAAAAAGCGCCTATTAAAATAGGCGCTTTTTTAGCAAGGTTAGATGGATTTCAATGTTCCTTTAGGTAGCACAGCCGCTACTGAAGATTTCTGAAACTTCATTTCAATATTTTCAGCCACTTCTAATACTACGTAGTTATCATCAACGCGAGACACTTTACCTAGTACACCACCGCCTGTTACAACTTCCGTTCCTTTCGCCAAAGCAGCAATTAGGTTTTTATGTTCTTTAGTACGTTTTGCCTGAGGGCGCCACATAAGAAAATAAAAAATAACGACAAAACCAGCAAGCAATACTAGATTAAAAATACCTGCACTGGCTGGCGCGCCATCTGCCGCGTAAGCGGATGAGATCAATGAGATCATGTTGTTAAACTCTCCAATGGTTTATGAAACTTGTGACTAACCCCCATAGGGGTTAGCGGTATAAATTGATCGCTATTCACTCAAAACGGGGGTTTCTAAGCCACGTTTTGCATAAAACTCATCAACAAAGGCGTCAAATCTACCTTCATCGAGCGCATGACGCAATCCTGCCATAAGCGTTTGGTAATACCTTAGATTATGGATGGTATTTAATTGAGCTCCAACCATTTCTTTGCATTTATCCAAATGATGTAGATATGACCGAGAAAAGTTTTTACAAGTGTAACAATCACATTCTTTGTCTAATGGGGATGTATCGTGACGATTTGATGCATTACGAATGCGCACAACTCCATCAGAGGTAAACAAATGGCCGTTTCGAGCATTACGTGTTGGCATCACACAATCGAACATATCTATGCCTCGACGCACACCTTCTACAAGATCCTCTGGCTTACCAACTCCCATCAAATAACGCGGTTTATCTTGCGGCATTTTAGGCGTGACATGATCCAGTACCTTCATCATCTCATCTTTTGGCTCACCCACTGATAACCCACCGATAGCATAACCATCGAAGCCGATATCAACTAAGCCTTCTAGCGATTCATCACGAAGGTTCTCGTACATGCTACCCTGAATAATACCAAACAACGCAGATGGACTATCGCCATGCTCTGCTTTCGAACGCTTCGCCCAACGTAAACTCATGCGCATAGAGTCAGCGGCACGCTCTGGCGTTGCCGGATACGGCGTACACTCATCAAAAATCATAACAATGTCAGAGCCTAAATCTTTCTGCACTTGCATAGATATTTCAGGACTCAAAAACACCTTAGATCCGTTAATCGGCGAGCGAAAGCTTACTCCCTCTTCAGTGATTTTTCGCATTTCTCCTAATGAAAAAACTTGAAAACCACCTGAATCCGTCAGAATAGGCTTTTTCCACTGAGTAAAATCATGCAAATCTCCGTGCGCTTTAACAACATCCGTTCCAGGACGTAACCAAAGATGGAAGGTATTGCCTAAAATAATATCGGCACCAATTTCTTCAATATCTTTGGTCAACATACCTTTCACTGTACCGTAGGTACCCACTGGCATAAATGCAGGGGTTTCCACTTTGCCACGAGGAAAAGTCAGCGTAGCACGACGCGCTTTTCCCGAGGTTGTGTGAAGGTCAAAGTCCATAAAACATTCTGGACGCTTATCTGACATACGTCTTATTCCTCACTTTGCGGGCCTGTAGCCTGCTCATTTCGCGTAATAAACATGGCATCGCCATAACTAAAAAATCGATATTCATTTTTAACCGCTGACTGGTAAGCAGCCATAACATGATCATACCCAGCAAAAGCACTAATCAACATGATCAGCGTCGATTCTGGCAGATGAAAATTAGTCACCATACAGTCAACTGTTTTGAACTTATAACCAGGGTAAATAAAAATACTGGTGTCATCTTTCATTGCTTCCAGCTGGCCGCTTTGACTTGCCGACTCCAAGCTACGAACACTGGTTGTACCAACCGCAATCACTCGACCGCCACGCGCTTTTGCAGCCTTAACTTGCGCAACAACACTTTCTTCAACCTCTACATATTCAGCGTGCATGATATGATCTTTTACATCATCTACTTTTACTGGCTGAAAAGTCCCTGCACCTACATGCAAGGTAACAAAAGCCATCTCTACGCCTTTTGCCTTAAGCTTAGCTAACAATGCATCATCAAAATGCAATCCAGCAGTTGGCGCGGCTACCGCCCCTGGCTTTTGGTTATATACAGTTTGGTAGCGCTCATGATCACTGTCTTCATCGGGACGTTCAATATAGGGCGGCAGTGGAATATGACCAATACGAGCTAACACATCTAACACTGGCTCGCTAAATTCCACACGGAATAAAGGACCAGATCTATCTATCATAGTCGCTTCAATCGCCTCTCCCTTATCCTGACCAAGGATCAGTTTATTACCAGGTTTTGGTGATTTACTTGCCCTTATATGAGCTAAAGCTTGTTTGTCATCAACTATACGCTCAATCAATATTTCAATTTTTCCCCCAGACTCTTTTTGACCAAAGACGCGCGCAGGAATGACTCGCGTATTATTGAAGACCATCAGGTCACCTGGACGGACCAAATCTAAAATATCAGGAAACTGTTGATGGACTAACGTTCCGCTTGGCCCATCAAGGTGTAATAATCGACTCGCAGTCCTATCCGGCATAGGATAAGTTGCAATGAGCTTTTCTGGTAAGTCAAAATGGTAATCTGAAACTCGCATGATAAAGAAAACGACCTAGAAAAATGACCCAGCATTTTAACGAACTTCCACCCAAAAAGGTACGATTGCAAAAAATACTTACTACAAATATAAAATTCGTTATTTTTTTTGTTGACAGATAAATAAAAAACTATATTATACGCAACACCTTTTTCAAGGCCAGTGTGGTGGAATTGGTAGACACGACGGATTCAAAATCCGTTGCCGAAAGGCGTGGCGGTTCGAGTCCGCCTACTGGTACCAACATTAAAAGCCCTGATCTTTGATCAGGGCTTTTTTTTCGTTCCTTAATGGAATGTTTCAATAATCATGCATTAGGAATCGACACTATGAATCGTCGCAAAAAAATCAAAGATATTTACGATAAGCGAATGAAACAAGCAAACCTAAAAGTTAACCCAAAGAAAGCCAAAGCAAAGTATATATCTAAAGCTGACAGAGCAAAAATGGAAGCAGAAAGCGCAGCAGTCGATAATAACGAAGCGGAAAATCAAACAACAGAAGCGACTAACGACACTCAAGCCTAACCACTTCTCTGTTAGAAAAACTAAAAGCGCGCCCGAAAGTGCCATTCATCGGGTGCCATTTGGTTACTAATTGCTTGACGAACACCTAACTCTATTTCCTCACTGTCTTTATCGTATAAACCACATAATTTAAGCGCACTATGTCGATCAACTCGTAAACCAAGATATTCATAAACAACTCGCGCGCAACACGGCATTCGCTCGCCACTTCCTGACACACCAAGCCTCAAGCCATTCAAACGATCCACACGACTTTTAAAAGAAGGAAATAAAATCGTTTGCGTCATTTCTACACCCGTGACTGTTTCATAATCCATCAGGAAAATACGATCCGACAAAAGCTGAACCATACCTTTATATATATTATGAAAAGGCTTTGGACGACCCGCTTCCAATAATCGCTCAGTTCTTTGGTAATAGACTTTGCCTGCTATTTCTTCAATGCAAATCAAAGTTCGTAATATTTTTCCCGGCTGAGCCATCGAAAAATAATACTCAAAGTAATAACCGAGATATTTTCCTAACCCACTTTGACCAAGTACATTCAACCTATCCCAGTGCTCTATTTCAGTGGACACATCTTGCACCTGGGCACTAGGTCGAACCTGAACCAAACGCAGAAACTGATGATGAGGCAATACAATCTCATAATGCTCTACACCAAAAAAATCACAAAATCGCCGCATCGTATTCGCAGAAGGCCGATTTGTACCACTCAAATAGCGATTAAATTGCGGACGATTAATGCCTAATCGACGACACACTTCTGATGTCGACTTGTAATAACTACACAACAATCGCAAGTTATCTTTAAAGTCATCATTCATAATCATTTTTGCCTCTGCATTTTAGGGTGCTCATTCTAAAGCAATAAAATATAAAACCGAACCCTAAAATAATGCTATTAGATGCTTAAATAGCATCAATTAGAATCACCTAGCAACAAGTCACAAACTATCTATGAAGCGGCACCTCTTGTTCAATTAGTCCTCGCTGAATTCGAACAAAAGTTTACATAAATATTTCAAAGGAGCACCTCCATGCTTTCACTTCTTAGCGACCTATTATGGAGTAAAATCCTAATCACGGTCCTTATTGGCCTCGGTCTCTGGTTCACCCTTGCATCACGATTTATTCAATTCCGGTACTTTGGAAAAATGTTTTCCATCCTAACCGCAAACCATCATGAGTCCGATGGCCACTTAAGCTCTTTCCAAGCACTCATATTGTCAGTAGCTGGTCGAGTAGGTGGCGGTAATATTGCTGGGGTTGCTGTTGCTATTACACTCGGCGGACCTGGCGCTATTTTTTGGATGTGGGTAGTTGGACTGATGGGCATGACAACCAGTTTCGTCGAGTGCACACTAGCTCAGGTATACAAAACCGCAGAAGCCGATGGTACCTATCGTGGCGGCCCCGCGTACTATATTGCAAAAGGACTTGGAGCAAAGTGGCAATGGCTTGCTGTTATTTACTCTATTTTGTTGCTCGTAACTTTTGGCGTCGCTTTTGTCACACTACAATCTTATGCCGTTGCTAATTCTCTTAAAGACGCCTTCAACATCCCCCTATCTTATAGCGGCATCGGCTTAGCCATTATTGTTGGCATGATCATTTTTGGCGGCGTCAAACGCATTGCAAAAGTGACTGAGATTTTAGTTCCAGTCATGGCTGGCGGTTATTTATTAATTGCTTTAGTCATTTTAGCGATGAACATAAACGAGATACCAGACACTTTAATGATGATAGTAAACAGCGCATTTGGACTTGGTCCAGCTGTTGGCGGTGGCGTTGGTGCAGCTATCTTGATGGGCGTAAAACGTGGCCTCTTTTCTAACGAAGCAGGTCTAGGCAGCGCACCTAACGTCGCGGCGGTGGCATATGTCCCTCACCCAGCCAATCAAGGCGTAGTACAAGCCTTCTCAGTCTTTATCGATACTATTTTATTATGCACCTGTACCGCACTCATTATCTTGTTAGGAACGGCGTATGATCCAAGTACGGCAAGCACAACTGATGGCATCTCATTAACCCAAGCCTCTTTAGCAACACACATTGGCGAAACCGGCCGTGTTTTCGTTAGTATTGCTTTATTACTGTTTAGCTTTAGTACTGTTTTATATAACTATTACTTAGGGGAAAACAGCCTAAGCTACCTAACTAAAGGCCGTAATAGCCCATTATTAATAAACAGCTTTCGCCTACTTATTCTGTGCTTATGTTGCATTGGTTCGGTCTTAGACTTGAGTACTGTTTTTTCTTTTGCCGACTTAACCATGGGGCTGCTTGCTCTTGCCAACTTGCTAGCATTGGCACTGCTATTTAAAAAAGCGATGCTGGTAATTAAAGATTACGATGGTCAAATTAAAGCAGGTAAGTCACAACCCACTTTTGATTCTGCAAAATTTCCTAAACTGGATATTGATAAAACTGCTTGGCCGGAAGTAAAAACAAATAAAAAATAGTCTTTTAACCATACCGTTATTATGGCGTGGTTTTTTGTCATATACAGTCACAATGCAAACAGACATGCATTGTGACTATTATTAACTCACCACGATCAATACATCACTGCACTAGCGTTACATACTGGTTACTCTCATACTTCATTCATAGCAAACGTCATACATCGAACTCAAATTCGAGGCAAACACAAAAAAAAGAGTATCCTGATAAAAATGCTTTTACCTAACTAACCGTTTTATAGGCAACAACTTAATACTCTTACCCAATAAGGTGGAATGATGAACGCTCAAGTTTTAATACTCTATACTGGCGGCACCATTGGTATGGTCCAAACAGAACAAGGTTTAGCCCCTGCTGCCAATTTGCAAGAACGCATTCTATCCGCACTAGAAACCAGCTTAACCGATTTACCCAGTTTCGATGTACTCGAACTCACACCACTTATCGACAGCGCTAATATCACTCCAGACAACTGGACTCAATTAGTAAACACGCTAGCAATTCACTGGCAAAATTACGCGGGCTTCATCATTCTGCATGGTACCGACACCATGGCATACACCACTTCTGCCCTCTCTTTTATGCTCGGCGCATGCGATAAAAATGTTTTAGTGACTGGCTCTCAGATTCCGTTGGGGATGAATAGAAGCGATGCAACCAGCAACTTACAGGCAGCACTCTCATTAGCCTGCGATTATCTGATTAGCGATGTAAGCCTTGTCTTTGATGGCAAACTAATGCGCGGAAATCGCATTAAAAAAGTCAGTAGCGGACGCTTCAATGCTTTCATAACACCTAATGATGAATTATTAGGCAAAATGGACATCGACATTCAACTCTATTCTCAGCGTATGCTGAAAACAACAGATCACACGAACAGTAAAACCATTGCCGATAAAGCCATTCATTTTCAACATGGTACAGTCGGCGTACTGACATTACACCCAAGTCAACCAAACAGTGTTTACCAAAGCTTATTAGACGATGATAACTGCCAAGCAATTATTCTAATGACATATGGTGCTGGCAATGTACCGGATCAAAACACCGCACTTGTGGATTTTTTAAGTGGTGCATTAGCCCGCAAAAAAGTCGTTGTAAATATCACTCAATGCTTGCAGGGTGGCGTATCACAAGGCGCTTATGCTGCAAGCTCCATACTATCTAAGTTTAATATTCTCAGCGGTTACGATATGACGCTAGAGGCCGCTTTTTGTAAACTTCATTTTATGATTGCAAAAGGTCATAACTACCACTCTATTCTAAATAACTGGAACATCAATCTCTGCAAAGAATTCACCTCATAACCCCATATATACCTATAAAAAAAGGGCTTGAAGTGATACTTCAAACCCTTTTTATGAACTCTATCACGCTATTTATCAGTGCACTTATCGAATAGTAGCCACGGTCACTAATATCACACTAATTACTATCATTGCACCGCCACACCATTGCTGAACCGTTATTTTTTCAGAAAATCGGTATTTAGAATAGTATAAGGTGCCTAATATTTCTAACTGCCCTAACGTTTTAACAAGAGCAGGATTCACTAAAGCAAACCCGGTAAACCAACCAATAGACCCCAAAGAACTTAACACACCAACTTTAAGACTTAACGCCATACTCTTTCTCACTGGCGCTAATATATCTCGCTGCATTATAATTTGCGCACCACATAAAATAATGGACTGTAACGCCAATACATACCATAAAGTCACACCAGCACTGGTAATAATGGATCCCTCTAAAGAGTGACTAGCCATCGACGCGGTTACCGACGTAATTGCAAAACACAAACCACTGCCTAGACCAAAAATCAGTGATGAGTCTTTATGAACTTGCCTTAGATTCTGCCATTTGATGCTCATTATCAAAGCACCAAGCACCCCGCATGCAATCCCCCACCAAGCCATAACAGATAATGCATAATGCAATAAAGGCAGACCAATCAGAGCTGCTAGTACCGCTTCTGTCTTCGCCAGTAAGGTTCCTAACGCAAAACTACCAGACTGAAACACTCGCAACATCAAATAAGTCGCCATGATTTGCGCCAAAGCACAAACACTGGCCGCAATAAAAAAAATCGAGCCGGTTGGCAATGAAACCCACCCTAACAGCAAGGTACAAACCAAGAGGTAAAGTGTCACCAATGGCAGCCCGTAAAGCGAACGAGCCATAGTAGCATGTAAAAAACCCGATTCGCGGGCGAGCGTATTTTGATACGCAGTACGAACAGACTGACACGTCGCTGCGAACAGAGTAATAAAAATCCACATAAAAACAACGATCCCTTAGAGAAAAAAGAACATTCAAAATGACACACAGAAGAATACGTTACTTATTGAAAGGTCTGTAACTAACCCGTAATAACCTTACCTTTACCGCTACGCTTCGCTTGGTACAAAGCATCGTCCGCACGCTTTAAGACATTTTCATACGAATGATCGGTCGGCAACATAGCGGATACACCGATACTAACACCTACAGTACTGGCAATATCATTAGAAAAAAACTGCCCAAAGTAAGCTTTAATGCTGTCATATAATAAAGCAGCAAACTCCAAAGCCTCCTCTAACGCTAGGTTAGATAAAGCGATCACAAACTCATCCCCCCCAAAGCGACAAGCAACATCCGCAGGTTTAAGCTCAGCTCGACAAATATGCCCTATCGCCATAATAACTTCGTCACCCACATAATGGCCAAAAGTGTCATTAATCTTCTTTAGGTTATCAAGGTCAAACATCAATACAGACATAGGAAGATACTGCTGTTTAAACTCTTCATAATTAGCAATAAGATTGCGCTCAAGCTTTCTACGATTAAACAACCCTGTGAGCTTATCTGTATCACTCAGCTCTCTTAGCTTTAACTCCATTTCATGTCGTTCTGTAATATTACTTGCAACCCAGAGGACGACATCTTCATCATCTATCTGAAAATCTAATGGCTGAATACGCCCTTCAAACCAAATAGGGTGTGTAGGGCCATCTTCTATTTCACTATTTACTTCTTTAATGCCTAATTCATACTCTTGAATCAGCAGTGTTCTTGTATCCAATGCTTCTGCAATTTTTTCCAGAAACCAACACGCTTTTTCGTGCTCAACCATCTCTTGGACAAACAAACCGACTAGACCACTGCCATCATGATAATAACGCTCATCACGCCCACCAAAAACAGCGACATACTTGCCACTGCGAGATAATATAAAAGCAGGATCAGGCAAGGCATTGAGCACAATCGCCATCTGCTCTACGCTAATCACAATAACACCTGAATACGAACAAAATCGGCATTGAAAAAACTAACACTACAAGTCTGAATATAAAGCTTCATACGATACTCTCAGTAAGAATTAAAGACATAAAGATCACCAACCCAGCAACACACATGACCTTTGACTAGACCGCGTGTTTCTGGTTAGTCGATAACTAAACACCTTTTTCAACTATTACCGACTCTTCCGTATGACTCGATCAACACACTTAAAGCGATATATTGAAGGAGTGATTTCAGCTTATCAGCCGCCATCACTCCTAACGTCTAAATTGAGTAAATACTCACACTAGAGTTTACTTGCATCCGTCTTAGCCTTGGAGACATTTATAGCAAGATCTTTCTCGTTATAAACAACACCATTTGCCTCATCTCGCAGCCCCTTAACCAACGCCCAGCACATAAAGAGCAGCACAATAGAAAAAGGTAATGCAGCAATAATTGCCGCCGTTTTCAAGGCATCAAGCCCACCAGCTAACAACAAAACAGCAGAAACAAGGCCAAGCCCTAATCCCCAAGTAATTTTTAAACTCCTAGAAGGCATCTTATGCCCCATAGAAATAATGCTACAGATAACTAAAGTACCGGAGTCTGCTGACGTAACAAACCAGGTTAAAATCAACAGGGTTGCTAATGCTGCCACACTCTGAGTAAGCCATGGCGTCCCCAAGGTATCTATCGTGCTGTACAAAGCTAACGTCAGGTTGTTATTAACGACTTCAGACAATGCAGCACCATCAAATAGCTGAGCATGTAGCGCCGTACCACCAAAGACAATAATCCAAAGAAAACCACCCAAAGGAGGGATAATTAATGCGGTCAACATAAACTGACGAATGGTACGTCCTCGTGAAATACGAGCAATAAACATACCCACTAATGGACCCCAAGAAAGCCACCAACCCCAATAAAACAGCGTCCACCAACCTTGCCATTGACGCGCAGGCTCAAGATCTACCCAAAAGCCCATTGGAATAAAGTGAACAAAATAGTCACCAACACTAGAGACACCCAGTTTAAGTAAGAATACTGTCGGCCCTGCGACAATAAAGAAACCAATAATCACAACACTTAAACGAATATTCCAAACACTCAGTATTTTTATGCCTTTACCTACACCAGAAACGGCTGAAACAGTCGCAATCACTGAAACAATAGCAATCAAAATAATTTTGGTCGTAATAGATATCTCAACACCAAACAGAGTATGTAACCCTGCATTCATTTGGGATACCCCCAAACCTAATGTTGTTGCGGTACCAAAAAGCGTACTGAATATGGCTAAAAAGTCGATAGCATGGCCAATTGGCCCATACACTCTATCCCCCAATAATGGGTACAAACCAAAACGAACACTTAACGGTAACCCTCTACGATAACTAAAATACGCTAGACATAAGCCTACTAAAATATAGATCGCCCAACCGTGTAATCCCCAATGAAACATGGTTATACGAATGGCCATTCGGGCAGCTTCTATGCTGTTAGGCTGTATATTAGACATGTCTAGGAAAGGATTACCTTGAAGATGAGTAATAGGCTCAGCAATACTCCAAAACAATAACCCTGTCCCTATCGCACAACTAAATAACATTGAAAACCAAGTCGTAAAGCCGAACTCAGGTTTCTCATCATCCTTTCCTAAGCGAATATCCCCATAACGACTAAGAGACACCCAAATTGAAAAAAACAATATAAAACACACAACACCTATGTAATACCAACTCAAATTGCTTTGAATCCAAGTATTAATGCCATTGAATATACGATTTGATAAATCTATATTTAAAACAGTGAATAAAACAAAAACACCCACCATAAAAATAGAACCATAGGACATGATGTTATATGACCCTACTTTTATTTCACTACTCTCCGCATCACTTGATTTCACTAAGTACTCCCAACCATAAGCCTATAAATAATGACTATTAAAAATTTCGATTCATTTAGGCTTTGATGGTGCATTCGCCGTATATAATTGCTAGACAGACTTCGATGAAAAACACCATAAGTACTATCTAATGTTAAACATCTAAAGGACACGTCAACTCATTAATGACGTTAAAACCCCGTTAAACAACGCTGCTCTTCCGACGTCCAAAAGCACGCTTCTTACTCCCTCAGATATTCATTACTTCCTGATATAATCAGGCAACTGACGCCACCATAAACACACATCAGATCAATGTTTTCGATCACATTGCGCTTAAAACATGATGACATCCTTCGTTGGTACAACTCTTAAACACTCAAAAAAGACGCACTTTCCCATTATACATGATGTTTATATTGTTTCAGTTACAACCCTACCGCTGAGCTGGCTTTTTAACTTTTAAGAGCAACTACCCCTTCCAAGATGCGTTCAAAGAGATAGAAATAGAGTGGCATACACTAATTACAGATATTTTCTTGCAAAAAAATCTATTAAAAGTATGTGATTATTGAAGAAAAAGGATTTAACTGTTAAATATTGAATATAAACAAAAAAAACGACTAAGCGACTGGTTCTAAAAAAATCCTACAATAAATACACTCATTAGACAGCAACAGTCGAAATACCCGTACCTCCTCTAATATTAAATTAACGCAATAATGAACGACATAAAACTCTGTTCACATAGTATGCTAAGCAATACCTCTACAGAAAAAACACACACTCAACGGTAAATATACTAAGGCTTTTCGTTCGTTAAAAATAACTCAACCTAATATATTCACATTCAGCTGCCAAATCGAAAAATTGAGTACTAACGCAAAACTAACCCATACAAAGTAAGGCAATAATAAAAGTGCGGCGATTGGCTTAGCTCGCCAAAATACCACCAAGGTGGTGACTATCATTACCCATAATAAACAGATATCAACAAAAGCCAAAAAACCAAAATGCCAAGCAAAAAACAACCAACTCCACAGACCATTCAAACCCAATTGAATGATAAATATAGAAATCGCTACGCGCTGTAAACGAAAGCCACCATGACGCCAAATTAACCATACTGAAATTGCCATTAATGCATAAAGCACCGTCCAAACAGGACCAAATAACCATGCCGGTGGCGCCCAGCTCGGTTGCTCAAGTTGAGCATAAAACAGTTTGGCTTGAACCGATGCCATCGCCCCAAGTCCTGCCACAATAAAACAAAAGCAAAACCACCCCAACAACCCTATCATTTGTTGTCGCTTTGAAAATAAGACCATGCTTAACTCCCTCCTCTATTAAACATTTATGCTAGGCCTTTATTTCTATCAAGAAAACAACAATTTTCTAGCCATAAAAACATCACACCAGCCCACAAACTGAAAACAGCCACATAATCTAGTGATCAACCTAAAACACCATTCACTTTTTTTTGATGAAGGTATTTTTACACTAATTCAATGATGAAAACTGTCTTACAAAAACCTTTTATACGTTTTGCTATCATTGGATGCCTTGGCTTTCTAGTCGATTTGATAAGCATGATTACCTTGTCTTTTTGGCTCGCTCCCATGACAGCTAGAGCGGGGGCGTTTTGGTTTGCTGCCACCTCAAATTGGTTATGGAATCGTACTTTCACGTTTAACGACAGAAGAAAAATGACCATTAAACAAATGACTCATCAATGGGCTCATTTTATTTTCTGCTCAGGCATTTCTTTTATTCCTAACTGGGGGTGCTATTACCTTTTAATACACTTTTTAACGCCAAGCTCTGAGTCTCCACTCGCCTTTTCTCTATGGCCCTATTTGGCGATGTTACCCGGCATTATGATAGGATTATTATTAAACTATGCATTTTCTCGATTCTGGATATTTTCTAATAATACGGGCACTGGCAAGCGTTGATATAGACACAAAAAAGGTCTCGTTAAAGAGACCTTTTAGCACAAGCTAAGCATTTTTTCATATTCAGAAACAGAATAAACTCAGCTCACTCTTTTATCTCTGGCGGAAACTGCACCGTCGCCGTACAACCTTCTCGATCATTATCGAGTAAGGTAAAGGTACAATGATATTTTGCACAGATATCACGCACAATCATTAACCCCAATCCATAACTTTCGCCTGTCGGCTTTCCTTTAAGGCCACATCCAGTATCGATCACCTTAATAACATTATCAGCCATAACCAGTTGGATCGAACCCACCTCTGTACAAGCCAACGCATTTTTAATTAAATTTCCAATCAATATATGTAGGGTTGGAGACGGTAACTTGGTATACACAAGCCCCTCTACACTCACACTGGTCTCAACACTATGACTAGACAAACAGTCAGTATGTGAACGACAAATCAACTCAAGCTCTACTTTATTAACAAGTCGTGTAGAAAAACTGTCCGTATCCTCATCCCGAGTCAAAGACAACAAGGTGGTTATATAATCTTCCATTTCTTGGCACGCTTGAGTCATCCGTACTCGCTGACGCTCAACAAACACTTTCGAATCTGATTTATTCAATAAGGTTAACGCGCCTCGCATTACCATTAATGGCGTTCTCATTTCATGACTCGCATTACGATTAAAAGCTCGTTCACGATCAACCAAGCTTCTTATTTGCTCTTGATAATTATTCAGACGATCAACTAGTTGATGTATTTCACGTGTTGCTGCGCCATTAGGAAGTGAGATAGGTGAAAAATTCTCAGGACTACGAGACTCTAGATCAATCGACAAATTAGACAAAGGCTTAGTCAGACGATTCGAAATTCGCATCACGACCCACAAACTAATCACTAACAACAGTAATGACATAAATAATTGAGTCGTTTGAGTCTCAAACATAACCGCTTCGCTAGATTCATATATCTCATCATAATGAATAAGATATAACGCTTGAGGCTGACCATTAATCGTCACAGTAGACAGCATAGAAAACATTTCAAGATTCGTGTCTGAACTAGGCTCTAAAGCATACGGTTTATCATCAGACACATCAGGATCTAAAACGACCCAATCAGGTATATTTTCTTTCCCTAAATAAGCTTCAGAAAAGGGTGGTACTGACACATGCGTTAAATTCGTTCCCTGAAAAAGAGCCGCTGCCGTAACAATATCTTTGTCCATTCGCGTTTGTGCATAAATGGACTCCATATCTTCAATCATTGATTCAAACATAGAAAAATGAAAGGCAATAATGGCAAACGCCACGATCGAGAAATAGGTAACCGTCAGCTGCTTAGATGTTCTGATTTGTTTCATTCTTCGTCTTCTGCCACCAACCGATAACCTACTTTTGAAATGGTTCTTAAATATGGATGCTCAAACGGTCTGTCGATTAAACTGCGCAGCTGATAAATGTGGCTACGTAATACCTTACTGTCTGGCTCTTCATCGCCCCATAAGGCATCACAAATTTCTTCTTTACTCACCACTTCTGGCGCACGATTCATCAGGGCTTTTAAGATAGTGTATTGGGAGGGGTTAAGTGAATAACGACTCCCTTCTCTTTGCAATACTCGAGTATTCATATCCAACGTTAGAGCACCAAACGTTAAGATACGATTAGCGACACCGCCATTACGACGACGAATAAGTGCTTGAAGACGTATGTCTAGAATATCTAAGTCAAAAGGTTTAATAAGATAATCATCTGCCGCGTGCGCAAAACCATTCAATATATCTTCTTTTGTATCTCTTGCTGTCAGCATGAGCACTGGCGTATCAACACCACTTTCTCGGAGTAAACGACAGACGGTTAATCCGTCCATTTTAGGCAACATGATGTCTAAAATAATCGCATCGTAATGACCTTTTTTAGCCAGTTCGAGACCTTGTACGCCATTATTTGCATAATCTAATATGTCACCTTTGATTTCAAAATAATCAAAAATAACACCCGCTATGTCTTTATGATCTTCAACCAATAGTAGTTTCATAAGCTTCTCTGTCTACATATCTCTAGCGAAATACCGCTTTATCTAGGGTGAATTGTCACACAATAGCATGAAAAAAAGGTGAATCACCTTTTTACGACACCATGATGATTAGGATACAACTATCCAAATCATCGTACCTAAAAGGTAAGTTATGAGTGCCGTTCCCTATCTCCATAAAGTACAAATAAGAAAGCCTCTGCGACAGCAAGCACTCGTCAGCGTCATCATCCCTTTTTTAAATGAAGAGGAAGTTTTATCGACCTGTCATAACAGAGTATGTCAGGCACTAGACACGCTCGGCCAACACTGTGAAATCATCTACATTGATGATGGCAGCACCGACCAAAGCTGGTCTATGGTAAAGACATTAAGTCATCCTACTCACAAAATAAAATGCTTACGTTTAAGTCGTAATTTTGGCAAAGAAGCAGCGACCAGCGCAGGTCTGAAAGCCGCGACAGGTCGCTGTTCAGTTTTATTGGATGCCGACTTACAAGATCCGCCAGAATACATCAAACAGATGGTACAAGCTTGGCGTGACGGTGCTCATATTGTTGAAATGCAGAGAAAAAAACGTCACGGCGAAAATATTCTAAAACGCTACACCGCACATTTATTTTATCGTTTGATGTCTAAAATCAGCGACCAACCGATTACCGAAAATGTGGGAGACTTCCGCTTACTCGATCAACAAGTAGTAACCGTCATTAATACCTTAACTGAACGGTCTCGCTTTATGAAAGGATTGTTAGCATGGCCTGGATTTAAACGTACTATTTTGCCATTTGATAGAGACCCTCGCTTAGCTGGAAGTACAAAATGGAACTACTCAAAACTTATTCATTTAGCACTCGAAGGCATAACATCGTTTAGCACAAAACCATTACGCTGGGCGACGCTTGCTGGTGTTGGGACCTCGTTTATTGCCTTTGTGATGGCTTTAGTCATTCTTACTAAAACCCTTATTTGGGGAGATCCAGTAACCGGTTACCCGTCAACAATGTTAATCATCCTATTTTTAGGCGGCATCCAATTACTGTCTATTGGCATTCTTGGTGAATACGTTGGTCGTCTCTTTATTGAGTCCAAACAACGCCCTCTATACGTCCTCATGGAAGAGGCGATAAACCAACCTACTTTTGCTCATCAGGACATAGATTATGCCCCTTAATTCAAAACGACTGCCCTCACTTTTATGGCTAATTGTATTATTACTAAGCTGTATCGCTCTGCGTTTTTTATCATTGAGCCTATACCCATTAATGGACACGACTGAAGCGCGATACGCAGAGATGGCACGAATCATGGTAGAAACGGGGAATTGGATCACCCCCATGTTTGATTACAATATACCGTTTTGGGGGAAACCCCCTATGTTTGCTTGGCTTAGCAGTGTCGGCTTTAGTCTATTTGGTATTACTGAATTTGCAGCGAGAATACCCCATTTATTCGTTAGTATAATGATGCTTTGGCTGGTGTATTTTTTTGCTAAGACTCATTTTAACGCGAAAAGAATGGGGCTTTTTGCAGCGGCAATATTAGCGTCTAGTTTTTCCTTTTTAACCATCTCTGGCGCCGTTACTGCCGATACTGCCTTAGCCTTTTCCATTACCCTAAGCATGATTAGCTTTTGGTTTGCCTGGAATAAAAGACACCCTATTTGGGGTTATCTATTTTTCATTGGACTTGCTGTCGGTATGCTATCAAAAGGACCATTAGCATTAGTATTAGTGGGGATCAGCTTAACGCTTTGGCTTGCCGCCCATCATCGCTGGAAACAACTATGGAATCGCCTTCCTTGGGGATATGGATGCCTTCTTTTTCTCATTATTACCGTTCCTTGGTATGCCATTGCTGAATATCGAACACCAGGATTTTTAGACTATTTTATCGTTGGAGAGCACATCAAACGCTTTGTTATTGGTGGTTGGCAAGGTGATCTGTATGGTACAGCGCATGAAAAAGTACGCGGCACCATTTGGCTTTACGGCATAGTCGCCATGCTACCTTGGACGCCATTACTATTCATTCAATGGATTCGATTATTTCGCAGTGATCAAGACAGCCAAGAAGCGATCAGTGGATTAGGGAGCTTCTTACTTTACTGGATGTTAGCCCCTCTGCTTTTATTTACGTTTGCAGGCAATATTCTATTAACCTATATGATGCCAGCATTACCAGCAGCAGCTCTATTAATAGTGCACTACCATCATCATAAAGCATTACCAAAATGGCTATATAATCTAGGCTGGGTAACGCCTATTCTAATGTTTTCTTTCATTGGAGCATTGCATTTTCATTATGGCGACATGCGTTCAGAAGCACGTTTAATGGCACAATGGCAGCAGCAAACAGAAAGTAACCATGATGACTTATTCTATTTAAGAACACGGCCATTTTCCGCTGAGTTTTATTCTTCAGGAAAAGCATTACAACGGTCTGGCGACATCGAATCTTGGCTACCTAAGCAGAAAAAACCTTTTTTTATTGTAGAAGAAAAAGACAGGAAAGCGGTTTATACCAATTGGAGTTGCTCTAAAAGAGCACAAACCACCAAAAAAAGCCTTCTACACTGCGAACCAAGCAGCAAAGCGCTATCGAACTAAAAATAATATAATAAAACACAAAAAAGGGAGTGAAACTCCCTTTTTAATATCTGAATTTAGGTAGGCTAAATAAAAAATTCTTATAATATAAAATTAACTTAATATTTTTAGATTTTTTAAATAAGGCATCACCCAGTCTTTTTTAAACCTAGAGACAAGGCGCTGTTCAACACCCCCACTCTTCCTCTTATAAGCGATGTTAATTTCCTATAGAAGTAATATCGTTCAGTTTTGGTTAATTTAGTGTCTACAACAAAATCCTTAATATTAAAAGAAAGCTTTTGGTAGTCTTCAAAAGCATTATCATTACACTTTTTACTTAACTTATGATGTATATCATCCATAATGTGTGAAATTTCTGTTAATCGTTCATCTACTCGATTTGAAATCACCATTCAACAACTCCTTGTTGATTTACTAACCTTTACAACTTAACACCTAGCAGTAATAAAAAAAAGCGTCATTTTAATTATTTATCAACTTTAAAAATACACCTTTAACGTCCAGATTTTCTTATAGCGCACTATTCTTATGTTAATTTCATCTTACAGATTTTGTCATGTGTCATTTATCGAAATAACCTAGCATTGAGATCGACCAACTGACAAACAAATAAAATACATAAAAATCAATTAGTTAAAGTTAATTAAGTGCTAAGGATTAGTCTTTGATATAAACTATAAAAATAGTAATGGATACAAGGAGAGGAATAGTAAAATTATAATTTATTATTAGATGGTAATTAGCTGGAAAAACATTATGAACTCGATCAAAGGGCAGCACGCTCAAACTATTACATTACTAAGCTGATTTATGACTTTAGACTGGATCGCACTTATTATTTTAATTTATGGGTGTATCAAAATTAAGTGGCCTGTAGCATTGCCTCTCTCGATCATAAAATCTACTGTTATAATGATTCTATACACATAAAAAAAGACCTTAAAAGGTCTTTTTAGACAGACACTAAATAATGTTATTTTTTAATAATCAACTCTTCTAGCTTCAGCCCTGTTGCTTTATGAATACTACGCCACAGGTAATAAAAAATACCCATCATCATGATCATAGAGGGAATGGCAATCATCGGATAACTGTATAACGTCATTTGTCCCAATTCTTCATTAAAAGCTTCGGTACCGGACGGGCTAATCACGATCCATTTAGCGAGGATATAATTCATGGTTGCTGAAAAAGCAAAAGACGCGACAATAAAGTAAGTCGCTGTCATTAGTCTTTTCTCAAACTCTATGGTGCTATCATTTTCTTCAAGTTTTTGCTTAATAATGTCGACATTCATAATCGCGCCATTAAAAAATAAAGCCCGCACCAACGGATAAGGTGTAAAGGTAGAAATCCATACTCCAATGCCAATCAAAGCAGGGATAGTCGCCTCTTTGATCGCCAACCATTTATTGTCTAATTCAAACAAACCAATACTGCCAGTCAATAACACACTGACTAACCCCAGCAAGGCAATAAAATTAAATTTCTTATACTTTATTAACTCAAAAAGCCCCCAGCCGAGTGGGAACGCAAGCGCTGCAATCAGACCACCGCTAACTCCTAATTTGTCATCTCCGCTTAATTTCATCAGAATAAAAGAAGGCAAGATAACACTCACCATAAGGTCAACCATCGGACGTGGCTTGTGTGTAGAAGAAGGGTTCATCATTTTAAGATTCCAAGGTAAAGATAAAAATAGCGACTAACGACTATAAAGAAAAATACACAGTAAACGATATAGACTGTGCTTGCCTGTAAAAGTGCCCTCTTCGCTTATGATGACATAAAAAACGTCATTCAATAGGACACTTTTCAGGTTTATTTTCTCAACATCGAGCCGAGAAATAAGACAAGCCCACAAACCATTCGGCTTATTAACGCAGTAAAAAATGGTTGCTGATTATTTTTTCCACAAATTATTGTACGTAGTAGAAACGACCATAACCCTCAAGACAGGCAAAAAAATACCCCAGTTATACTGAGGTATTCATGAGTTAGGTAGATTTATTTGCCTTGTGGAGGCTTATGTAGTGCCATGCAAGCCTCAACGTCGGTTGCATTTTGACACTCTGGTGGAGGTGATCTCTTACCTGGCACACAAGCAGTGTCACCTTCTTTGCATTGTGGTGGTGGCGGTCTACGACCTGCTGTACAAGATGTTTCGTCTCCTTCTACCACACAACCAGGCTCTGCATTAAAACACGTCAGAATCTGATTTTTTCCCGGTTCATTCACATGATAATGATAGCCTGCTTCTTTTGTATAATGGCCACCACATGAATCTAGGTTTTCTGGATCACTACCATCAAGGTTATGGTGACTGTAAAGTTTAAAGCCATCCATCGCATAGCCAATCGCAACCGCGTGTGTTGCTTTATGCGTGTGCTCATTTTCTTTGGTTTGCTCATGGCTGGCTCTTTCTGTGCAACCTGTAATCGCATGATAATGATAACCCACATGAGTATTCACATGACCACCACAATCATCGAATGGCGCTATGGTATGAGCGCTTAGAATCGCATCAACAGGCGCTGAAGACTCTATTTTAACCCCGTTAAATGCAATACCCACACCCGAATCAGGGCTCACTTGCTGAGCTTTATTTAACACATGAGGCTTAACAGGAATCAAATACGTTAAAGTCGTGTCTTTTTCTACATAAGACGGTAAACACTGCACACAATAATTATGGTATTTAGGATCAACATCAGGTCGAGCCGCAGCAAGGCATGCTTGCTTACTGTCGGTTACTCGCACTTTTCCTGTTTTAGGATTAAATAACTGCCACTGATCGTCTTTATAAAAAGTCGCTAAGTTCTTAATAAACTTACCATCAACATCTAACACCTTGCCACCTTCTAGCCAAATTCCAGAATCAGTGGCGCTGTCATTGATATTTTGTGGACACCAAGGGCCTGAATCCACCTCAGTATTGTCACCCACATTCACCGTAATACGATAACACTCTGTTTTCGTTCCCAGAGAAAGAGTACAAGCCACCAACGCTTTATCAACCTTAATGGATGAGTTTTCATAAAAACCACCAAGCGTTGTTTTAGGAGCTTCATGCCCTCCTTCATGTGCGCTTACCTGTGTTGCCAACATAGGTAACATGGCCAAATGCACCATAGTAATGGCTATTCTGCTTAGCATTTTATTCATTAATAGGCTCCATTATTCTATTTTAATTTAGCAAAAAAACTGTTTTCAATCTAACCTGTATTAGACGCAAAAGCACAGAAAAAGGCCCCAATCTTTAAAGAACCTTACATTATGAAAATAAAAAAGCCGAGAATTAAAGCGGCCAAATCTACGGTAAAACTGAATTCTGTCATAAAAGTGCTTCGCAGCGTATTAAGGGAAAGCAGCAGTATCCTTGACTAACCCTTGATAAAAAAAAATCAATAATGATTCTCAAGTGCGTTTAGTTTAAAGCATAATCATTCATAAATAAGCACCACCGCTTTACTTATAACAGTATCAACTAAGAAAGACGCCTTGATGCCCACCGCAGTCGACCTTTCGCCACCATCATAATGATTAACCAACCCGTGGCATACGCCACAAAATCCATCCAATCAAATGTTGAACCAATGATAATCCGTGCCAGCTTAATATCTTGTAAACCAAGTACATGAACCAACTTAAAATACTGAGCGATCTCAACAGAACAGGAGAAAACCAACACCACAAAAGCCGCCGTAACATGCTCTATCTTAATGAAGGTTCTTAGCAACGCATACAACCAAACCACGACCAAAGCATCACCTAAAAAAGGGCGGACAAATTGATCATGAACAACCCCCGCAATAAGAACCAACACCGCCAATAACCCTAGGCTCAACACACAATATTTGACATTAAACTGTACGACATTACACAACAACTTCAGCATTCAATCACTCATTAGAGACCCATTTAATCGCGCATAATAACAAACAATAAAACAGCCAACCACTTGATCCATAATCAGCCAACGAAGAGACATTTTGATCATATTTAAATAGATAGATGCGGCGTAAAAGCGGACTAAATAACTAAAAATAGTTTTATAAATCAATATAATATATAAATCCATCAGCGTTACAGCAACGCCCTTCTTGCAGACAAGAGTCCACTAATTCCATTGAGAAGCAAAGAAAATCGAAGTCTAATTTGCACCTTACAGCGACACTTTATTAACATGAACTTAAATGAACAGTGTCACCTACCATGAAAACCCAGTAAAATTCCGATTTTTTAGTACCTGTGTGCTGTTAAGTGACATGATATCAATAAAAGAGACGACAAAATGACCGAACAAACTCAAGTAATCGCAACGCACAATGGCAACTTTCACGCAGACGACGTATTTGCTGTGGCGGCACTTAAACACATTTTCCCCTCTATAGAATTAATACGAACACGTGACTTAGACGTAATGGCCAAAGCCGATATTGTGTTAGACGTAGGTGGTATCTACGACGCAGAAAAAGGCCGCTTTGATCATCACCAAAAAGGCGGAGCAGGTACACGAGAAAACGGCATTCCGTTCTCATCATTTGGTTTGATTTGGCAAAAGTACGGCCTAGAAATATGCGATGGCAATAAAGAAGTCGCCCACTCATTGGATAAAAACTTAGTATCTACCATAGACGCAATCGATTGTGGGCACGTAGAAGGCGTCGTAACCGGTATTACCCTGAGTCAAACCATCTCGATGTTTAACCCTACATGGCAAGAAGAAGGCGATTTCGATGCTTGTTTTGACGAAGCCGTTGCCTTTGCATCCCGCCTATTAACTCGATTTATTGCGGCTGCTAGTGGCGGTGTTAACGCAAAAACCATCGTCGCTGACGCCATAGCAAATGCGGCTGACCCAAGAGTCATAGTGTTAGAACAATATACCCCATGGAAAACGACCGTCCTGCGAACATCAGAAGACGCTTTATTTATGCTTTACCCATCTCAAACAGGACAATGGCGCATACAAACCGTGCCCGTCGAACTAGGCTCGTTTGAAGATCGTAAAAAACTGCCTGCGCCGTGGGCAGGATTGTCCGATAAAGAACTGCAAGACGTCACCGGTTTAGACGATGCAATGTTCTGTCATAACGGCTTATTTATCGCTGGCTGTGCCTCATTTGAAAATACCATGAAAATGGCGCAAATGGCCTTGGACTATTAGAAAATTAGACTAAATAAAGACCGATGTTATTTTCATAGCATCGGTCTTTTTTTACCTTGTAGTGAGAGCAGCCTACATTCTAGTAAGACAGACACAATAAAATACCAACAGATACCAGCATATTGCCTACCTATCTTAGAGCTCCTATCATGATAAAAAGTGAGCGGCATAATATAATCCACTGGCACCTATTTTTTCCTAATCAGTGATACGCTTATTATCTGAATCCAAGGTATGGTATTTTAGGCACTACTATAATTTATCGCTTGTGGAATATATAAATGAAAGTATTTATGTGGATTGGAATTGCGTTGTTAGTCCTATTTGTTGTTTATGCATTAATAGTGGCTGTCTTTTCCTTTTATGTCAGCAGCCCCAGTACACATAACGCGACCGCATTTAATAAAAAAATCAGCAACCAATATTATCGACAAGATGATAAAGTCGTTTATGTTCGTCAGGGCAACTTCTTTCAAATTGGAGAAGAAACAATAGAGGAAGCAGACCCTGAGAGTTTTGACGTGATAGACCAATATTACGCAAAAGATAGCCATTACATTTATTACAACGGCAACCCCGTTGCAGAAGCAAACCCTAGCTCAGTAACACCGATTACATCAGCTATTAACACCAATACAACAAACTCTGGTTACCTTATTAGTAATGGCCACGTCTTCTATAATGGTCAAATCATTACGGGAGCCGACCCAGACTCTTTCTCCTATATTATTGGCGCCTACGGCATGGACAAAGAGTCTCTCTATTATTACATTGATACTAGAATCCCACGTAAAACGATGCCTACCATCATCTCTAATACTGACGGACAATACATTAAGCATGGCGAACAAATCCTTTACCAAGGGCAAATCATTAGTAACGATGCAGACCGCTTTACTATCATCAATGACGAATATTCAAAAGATTCCCGTCATGTTTATTCTCATGGTGAGATTATTGACGGCATGGTAGCTGACAGCTTTACTATCATCTCGCCTTATTATAGAAAAGATAAAAACCAAGTGTATTTCTTCAACACACCTATTCCAAATAGCGACCCAGACACGTTTAAAATATTAAATGATACGATTACAAAAGATCAGACAAACCTCTATTACAATGGCAATATTATTGATAATAAAAAACCATCAGAAGTAAACCGATCAGAAGCCGATAAACTGAAAAACATATGGGAATGGCAAGCGCTTCATTTAGAAGTAACAAGAGTAATACTCGCCCCTAGTGATGATGTTGAAGACATCACTAACGATTTTTATGCCTATAACAATGAAGTCTATACAAGGTATAAAAAACTAATCGGCGTCAAACCTAAAGATGTCATCGTTTTGGATCCAGAAGACAAAACCTTTGTCCGCATAGACAACCACCTCTTTTTCTACGGCGCGACTATTCTTGGTGCAGAACCAGAGACCTTTACCATCATCTCCGATCGTTTTTCAAAAGACGCCAATAATGTTTATTGGAGTGAACACAGAATAGTCAATACAGACCCAGCTACTTTTAAATATGCAGATAATCTATATGTAGATGAAAATGAAGCAGGTGACTATTATTTAAAAGCAACGGAAGACTAACGTCTGACGAAAGACTTTATCTAATAACCGCTCACAAGACAGGTATTTTAAAACCGTAGCAAAAGGGTTTTAAAATACCTGCATTAGATATTTAATACGTCATTAAAAGCCAAAATTTCTTATGCCGTTTAAAAATCATTACCAAATATAGACTTCTTCTGGATCTGTCCAACTTTCATTTGAGATGAAGTAATGCACACGATTCACAAAATGCATACCAGCACTGATAATAATTAACCCATCATCAAATTCACTGTCAGAGACAGTCCAAACCTTCGTTGGGTCTACTTTATTCAACTCAACAACACGCTCGATGTGAGGACTAAAGATTTCCATAAAACCTTCTTCTCCCTCTTCATCATCGTAATTGAAATCTGGGTTTCCTGTATATCTCGTTACAAACTCTGCTAACTCTTTCTCTGAGTGTTCCATATTGTCACTATCCATTTTAACCTTCTTACTTAATAATCGAATAAGTACGTCTTCTAAAAATTCATTAGTGACCAACTGGGTTTTATTTTTAAGAATAAACCATCACATTCAACTGTAGCGAATAAAACTGATCAGATAACAGTCGTGAGCGTCGGTTAAACCCCACATAGTAATTTCAGCCCAACCCCATAAAGTCTTTTGTTTCTCACAATTGGAATAACAGACTTATGATTAGAAAAGAACATGGAAATGTTCTTTTTGAGGAAGTTCTACAGCCTTCACGCTTAAGTAAAAGGCAGAAACACGATAGCACCGGAATCTTTTTGCCTTACTTGTTAGGTGTTTTCTTCACGAGGAATATGCGCCTTCCACTTGTCTTTTACATAGTCATAGAATCCATCAACTCCGGGGACTCGAACTACCTTTGCTAGCTCCTGACCCGCTTGCGAGAGTACTACTTGACCTATGGACAGTTGGTTGTTCCCATCTTTCATTTCTAATGCTAAGGACTTACCGTAATAAGCTAGCTTAATTTTTTCTGGCAATCCTTGTCGGCTAAACCCTGAAATTGGATTAAATTGAATTAGCCCTAAGCTATCTAAATGAGACAAAGTGTTGAAATTAATCCCTAAGTTATTGTAAATTGGTACTTGGCTATCAAAGACTAATGGCGTTAAATTTCCGACACCCCACCCGAACTTACATAAAGTCTGGAATAGCTCTGCATCTCTTTTATCAAGATCGCTTAGCAGATTTACCGTACGTCTTGAAAATGAGCCTGGTGTATTTGCCTCGCCAGCAAGAACGTTAGCCCATATAGCTTGCATTTCTTCATCGGAAACGATCCGCGACTTATCGAAGAAATTTGTGAGCCAATCATCTTCCATATTTTCAGGATTAGATGTTTCGTCAAGATGAGGAATAGATTTTTTGGTAATTTCCTCCATGTTTTCTTGACGATTCGATTCTTCTTCAACAAAACGGTGCATTGCTCTGCGATGTAAGTCAGTAATTTTTATCTCTGACTCTGCCTTTATCAAACTCGCCTCAGCTTCCGCTTTTGCAACACGCTTTATTTGCCACGGTTCAAATACGCCACCAACGGCAGATGAAACCTTTTTAATTAACGTATTAGCAGGCTTAGAAAGCTTGCCGACATTAACTAGTGATATTGAATTGTCGTCTGACATTATTTACACCTAACATGTTATTAGTGTATACGTGTTTACACATTTCCAAAACTCTCTAAATATTACTATAACTAACTGAATTTCCAGTGTTTTATATAGCTACCCACAAAATCGACATCTGTCTAAACGCACATGCTCGTTATTACTTTCATCTCCAGCACATTATCTTTGCGTTGAAAATACTTGTTCATTGATATTAATAGCCTTTTTATCAACCTACCAGTACAAACGCGCAACAAGATAGATTGTTTTTAGACAATGTCTGTAACTATAGAAATAATGCATGGTCTTTTATGATGAAGAGTCACTTTTGTCTGTGGTTTTTTAGTCTAAAACCAAGCCTGCTGTCACGATAACTCACTACCGACAAAGTTCAAGAACACCCTATCTTCCGTCTTCCCCTCGAAGAGAAAGGGGAAGAAACTAACGACAGACATAAATCGTACTGTTCATCCAGTTTTGCAGTAACTTTCCATGTTCAAATTGCTATAAATACGTCCATTCGATGCAACGAAGTTGCGCGACTTGAAGGTGTTTCCTAGGCAGTGTTTGAAGAAATATCTCAATCAGACCAAGCCCTAAACACCTTCCTTAAATGATCGACATACAAACGCTTTCATCTAGCACGGAAACCATACGCTAAAGGTCTTAAAGAGCCCTTTTGGTTACTTTTGCGGATCTGGGCAAAAGTAACACGCTCAGCAGAGCGGAATAAAGCTCAGGAATACAAAACGTTTGAATGGAACGTACAAAACTCCCCAGTCGTAATCTTAACGCTATAAATACCTCCATTCGATGCAACGAAGTTGCGCGACTTGAAGATATTTCCGAGGCAGTGTTTAAAGAAATACCTCAATCTAAAAAGGTGCTAAACACCCTCCTTAAACGATCGACATACAAACGCTTTCATCTAGCACGGAAACCATACGCTAAAGGTCTTAAAGAGCCCTTTTGGTTACTTTTGCGGATCTGGGCAAAAGTAACACGCTCAGCAGAGCGGAATAAAGCTCAGGAATACAAAACGTTTGAATGGAACGTACAAAACTCCCCAGTCGTAATCTTAACGCTATAAATACCTCCATTCGATGCAACGAAGTTGCGCGACTTGAAGATATTTCCGAGGCAGTGTTTGAAGAAATATATCAATCTAAAAAGGTGCTAAACACCCTCCTTAAACGATCGACGTACAAACGCTTTCATCTAGCACGGAAATCATACGCTAAAGGTCTAAGGCGAATTTTTGGTTACTTTTTGGGCGCTATCAAAAAGTTACACGCTCAGCAGAGCGGAATAAAGCTCAAGAATACAAAGCGTTTGAATGGAACGTAAAAAACCACCAATCCCAGTCAAATCCCTTTAACCCACTAAATAGTGGTCATTAAATCATCAAGCTGATCAACAATATAACCGCCGATTGGAAACGCACTGGTCGCTGCTGGTGACGGCGCATTACACACATGCAAAGAACGCGCGCTTGTTGCAAACAGAAAATCATGTACTAAACTGCCATCTTCCATCACCGCTTGAGCTCGAATACCAGCAGGATAAGTTTGCAAATCTTCCACCGCTATTTGATCACAGTATTTTCTAACCTCTGCAAGATAACCAGATTTACACCAAGAATTTTTCGTTTCTTTTATCCCTACTCGCCAATTCTTACGGATGAGTTTCCAGAAACCAGGAAAATGAACCATTTCCCAAATATCATAAGGGCTGATATTAATCACACCATAGCCCTCTCGTTTCCAGCCTTGCACTGCATTCGGTCCAACCGTGACTGAGCCGTCAATCATCCGCGTAAGATGCACGCCTAAGAAGGGTAACTCAGGGTCTGGAACTGGGTAGATAAGATGATTAACGATCTGGTTATGACGGCGCGACAGCTGATAATACTCCCCACGGAACGGGATGATCTGGAAGTTTGTTGGGATCGATAACATCTTCGTTAATCTATCAGCCATAAGGCCAGCACAGCAAACAAGATAGCGCGTATTCACTAAGTCTTGTCCCAACTGAATAGAAATCTTTTCCTGGCTTTCTTCTAATGCGCTGACCTTACTATCAAGACGAATTTCACCGCCTTTTTGCACAAACAATTCCGCTAACTTTTGACATATTTCTCGGTAGTCAACAATGCCCGTCGAGGGCACAAATAATGCGGCGATGCCTTTTACATTAGGCTCACGCCGATACAAAGCATCGGCGTCTAAACGAAAAACATTCAGATCATTTTCTTGGCAACGAGTAAAAAGAACATCCATTCGCTCTTTTTCTTGGGCGTTGGTTGCTACGATAAGCTTGCCGCACTCTTCAAAATGAATATTATGTTTTTGACAAAACGCTTTCGTCTCTTTCGCCCCTTGCTGGCAAAAGGTCGCTTTCAAGCTGCCAGGCGTATAATACACACCAGCATGAATGACACCTGAATTATGTCCTGTTTGATGTTGCGCGACGGTTTTTTCTTTTTCTAATAATAGAATGCGATACGTCGGATAACGTTTTTGAAGTTGCCAAGCGGTTGATAAACCAACAATACCACCGCCAACAACCGTAATATCATAGGTTACATTTTCTAGGTTACTCATATCGTCGTTGCACTCCATGGGTTAGCCGTTAGGTTTCGTCATCGCGGCCGCAATAAAACGTTCAGGGTCACTTTGATACGCATTAAGACACTGCTCGCAGATACAGTTACGTCCAACCTCGGCATCGGGTAATTGTGTTAGTAACTCATCAGGGATTACCCGCGCAAAACACCAACAATGTTCATTCGCAGTGCAGGTAGTCAATTGTGAGCAAAAAGGACATGTCATCATAAACGAACAGAATACCAGCATTATTAATTGGCAAAAAAAATCCCTATCAAAGTAGGGATTTTACTATAAGCGTTTCCTAGAAAATTATCGACTTACCAACCGGTAATCTCTTTCAAAGCCGCACCTATGTCAGCTAAAGAGCGAACTGTTTTCACTCCAGCATCTTCTAATGCCGCAAACTTATCTTCTGCTGTGCCTTTACCACCAGAAATAATAGCGCCAGCATGACCCATACGCTTACCTGCTGGGGCGGTTACCCCTGCGATGTAAGAAACCACTGGTTTGGTCACATGCTGTTTGATGTAAGCTGCCGCTTCTTCTTCAGCAGTACCGCCTATTTCACCGATCATCACAATCGCTTCAGTCTGCGGATCGTTTTGGAACATTTCCAGTATATCGATAAAGTTAGACCCGGGAATAGGATCGCCACCAATACCGACACACGTCGACTGACCGAAACCAGCATCCGTTGTTTGTTTAACGGCTTCGTAGGTCAAGGTACCAGAACGAGAGATAATGCCCACTCTTCCTGGCATGTGAATATGACCAGGCATAATGCCAATTTTACACTCACCAGGCGTAATAACACCTGGGCAATTAGGGCCGATAAGACGAACCCCTAACCGATCACAAACCACTTTGCAGTCGAGCATGTCAAGTGTTGGAATGCCTTCTGTAATACAAACGATGAGTTTGATTCCAGAATTGGCCGCTTCGAGAATAGAGTCTTTACAGAAAGGAGCAGGAACATAAATAACAGACGCTTCAGCACCGGTTTGTTCTACCGCATCTTTTACCGTATTAAAGACAGGAAGACCTAGGTGAGTTTGGCCTCCTTTACCTGGTGTCACGCCACCAACCATTTTCGTTCCGTAAGCAATCGCTTGCTCCGAATGGAAGGTACCTTGTCCACCAGTAAAGCCTTGGCAGATAACTTTCGTCTCTTTATTAATTAAGATAGACATAATTATTTGCCCTCCGCAGCTTTGATCACTTGCTGTGCCGCGTCTTTAAGACTGGTGGCAGCAATGATATCAAGACCAGACTTCGCCAGTACGTCACGTCCAAGATCTGCGTTCGTTCCTTCTAAACGAACAACAACTGGCACAGTAACACCTACTTGCTCTACGGCACCAATAATACCTTCAGCGATCATGTCACAACGTACAATCCCACCAAAAATATTAACCAATACGGCTTTTACATTACTATCAGAAAGAATGATTTTGAATGCTTCAGCAACGCGCTCTTTCGTTGCGCCACCACCAACATCTAAAAAGTTAGCAGGCTTGCCGCCATAAAGGTTTACGATATCCATTGTGCCCATTGCTAGGCCGGCACCGTTTACCATACAACCTACATTACCATCGAGAGCAACATAGTTGAGTTCCCATTGTGCCGCGTGCGCTTCGCGCTCATCATCTTGTGATGGGTCATGGAACTCTTGTATTTTTTTCTGGCGATATACCGCATTGCTATCAATGGCAATTTTTCCATCTAAACAAAGCAGGTTACCTTCATCTGTAATCGCTAATGGATTAATTTCCAGTAAGGCAAAATCATAGGCATGAAACATGTTAGACAAACCAAGAAAAATACTCGTAAATTGCTTAGTTTGAATAGCATTGAGACCTAGCTTAAACGCTAGCTCACGAGCTTGATATGGTTGAGCTCCTACTAAAGGATCAATCACCACTTTGTGAATTAGTTTAGGCGTTTCATCAGCGACTTTCTCAATCTCAACACCGCCTTCAGTAGACGCCATAAAAACGACTCTACGTGTTGAACGGTCAACGACCGCGCCTAGATACAACTCATTCGCAATATTAGTACAAGACTCAACAAGTATCTTTGATACCGGTTGACCATGCTCATCTGTTTGATAAGTAACTAAGTTTTTACCTAACCAATATTGAGTAAATTCTGCAACCTCATCGTATGATTCAACAAGTTTTACACCACCTGCTTTACCACGACCGCCTGCATGGACTTGAGCCTTCACGACCCATTTATCGCCACCAAGGCTTTTTGCAGCTTCAACCGCTGCTTTAGGGGTATCAACTGCGTATCCGGTAGATACTGGCAGACTATAATCGGCAAACAGTTGCTTTGCCTGATACTCATGTAAGTTCATGACATTCTTCCTCTTATATTTATTATTGAATAATGTTCTGCCAGTTAAGACATATTACCGATATAAAGCTGAGGGTTAGGCTTTATTATCTTTTTTTACGGTTTGCAATATGAATAGCATGGCCATCTACTGCCAATGCGGCTTCATGTACTGCTTCACTTACTGTTGGGTGAGCGAATACAGTCAATGCGATATCTTCTGCTGTAGAGCCAAATTCCATTGCAATAACAGCTTGTGCGATCAAGTCAGCCGCATGACCACCAATAATATGGCAACCTAAAATACGATCTGTTTCTTCATCAGCAATGATTTTAACAAAACCATCTGTATCATTTGCTGCCATAGCACGGCCAGAAGCTGCGAATGGGAATTTACCAACTTTAAACTTAACGCCTTCTGCTTTAAGTTCTTGCTCATTTTTACCAACCCAAGCTAGTTCTGGGTGAGTGTAAATAACAGAAGGTATGCAATCGTAGTTCATTTGCATTTTATGGCCGGCAATAATGTCTGCAACCATAACACCTTCTTCAGACGCTTTATGAGCAAGCATTGGACCACGAACGATATCACCAATCGCGAACACACCAGGAACAGATGTTCGGCACTGCTCATCAACAAACACAAAACCACGCTCGTCTAGCTCTACACCAGAGTCATCAGAGAAACAGCCTTGAGTGAATGGTTTACGACCAACAGCAACGATCAATTTATCAAACGTTTGCTTTTGCTCTTCGCCTTTCGCATCCAAGTAAGTCACTTCAACTTCTTCGCCGTTGATTTGACTACCAGTAACACGTGCGCCCAAACGAATATCTAGGTCTTGTTTTTTGAAGATTTTAGCCGCTTCTTTTGCTAAATCTTGATCACAAACACTTAGGAAAGAATCCTGTGCTTCCAATACAACTACTTCAGAACCTAGGCGAGCCCATACAGAACCCAACTCTAAACCAATAACACCAGCACCAATGACGCCAAGACGCTTAGGTACAGCACGGAAATCCAATGCACCTTCGTTATCAACGATGATGTCACCAGTACGTGGCGCAGGTGGAATGTTTACTGGGATAGACCCTGTTGCCAAGATAACATTATCAGTGTCTAGTACTGATACAGTGCCATCATGTGCAGTAAATTCAACTTTCTTGTTCGCTAGAACTTTACCGAAACCTTCAAGGCTAGTAACGCCATTTGCTTTAAAAAGACCTGCAATACCACCAGTCAATTGATCAACAATTTTGTCTTTGCGATCAACCATAGTATCTACATTCATAGCAACATCGCTAACACTGATTCCATGTACACCGTAAGATTCTTTTGTCTCATGGTATTTTTGTGAAGAATCAAGCAATGCTTTAGAAGGAATACAACCTACGTTCAAACAAGTACCGCCTAAACGAGGCTTATTATCTTTGTCCAACCATTTTTCGATACAAGCTGTTTTTAGGCCTAGTTGCGCCGCACGGATTGCTGCAACGTAACCACCAGGGCCGCCACCAATTACAATAACATCAAATTTAGTAGACATATGCGTTTCCATTTATCCTATAGAAATGCTGCAGTCTTTATGGGACTGCAGCAACATCAATTCGTACTCATGACATCAGTACGAATGCTGAGGTTTTATAGCGTAGAGCTCAGTGCTTAGATTTCAAGCAACAAACGCGCTGGATCTTCTAGAAGATCTTTGATTGCCACCAAGAATTGTACTGCTTCTTTACCATCGATCATACGGTGATCGTAAGAAAGTGCTAAGTACATCATTGGTTGAATCACAACTTGACCATCAACTGCCATTGGACGCTCTTGGATTTTATGCATGCCCAAGATTGCAGTTTGAGGTGGATTAATAATTGGCGTAGACAATAGAGAACCAAATGTTCCGCCATTAGTAATAGTGAAAGTACCACCTTGCATATCATCCATGCCAAGTTTGCCATCACGTCCGCGCAAAGCGAAGTCCATGATAGTAGACTCAACATCAGCAAGACCCATTGCTTCAGTGTTACGAAGCACTGGAACCATCAAGCCACGAGACGTTGATACGGCAACACCGATATCTTGGTAACCATGGTAAACCATGTCGTTGCCATCGATAGATGCGTTTACTGCTGGGTAACGTTTTAGTGCTTCTGTTGCTGCTTTCACGAAGAAAGACATGAAGCCCAATTTAGTACCGTTATGAGTCTTGATGAACAGATCTTTGTACTTCTTACGAAGTTCCATGATCGGGCCCATATTAACTTCGTTGTACGTAGTTAATAGTGCTGCTGTTTGTTGTGCTTCAACAAGGCGTTTCGCAATAGTGGCACGAAGACGTGTCATTGGAACACGTTTCTCGATACGACCTTCTGCATTCAATGCAGGCATTGCCGCTGCAACTGGTGCAGGTGCTGCTTTCGCAACTGGCGCTGCTGCTGGTTTCGCTTTAACAGCTGCATCAACATCTTCTTTTGTGATGCGTCCGCCGCGACCAGTGCCTTTAACCTGAGAAGTAGTTAGACCTGCTTCTGCTAGCGCTTTACGGGCCGCTGGGCCTGCAACGCTATCTTCTTCAGATTCAGCTGCCGCTGCAACTGGTGCTGCCGCTGCAGTTGGTGCTGCTGCACCTGCTGCGCCAACTAAGAAGTTAGCCAATACTTCACTGCTAAGGACAGTTTCGCCCTCTGCTTTTAGAATATCGCCGATCACACCATCCGCTGGAGCAACTACTTCTAGAACCACTTTGTCAGTTTCAATATCAACAATGTGCTCATCACGTGTACAAGCTTCACCTGGTTGTTTGTACCAAGTAGCAACCGTTCCATCAACAACAGACTCTGGGAAAGTTGGTGTTTTGATTTGAACGCTTTCTGTCGCAGCAGCAGGGGCAGCTGCTTTTTCCTCTGCAGGTGCAGCAGCGGCAACAGCGCCTGATTCAAACGTACCCAATACTTCATTACTTAGAACTGTTTCGCCCTCTGCTTTCAGTATTTCTTTCAATACGCCATCAGCAGTAGCAACAACTTCCAAGACAACTTTGTCTGTTTCGATGTCAACAATGTGCTCATCACGAGCACAAGCTTCACCTGGTTGCTTGTACCAAGTAGCAACAGTACCGTCTGCTACAGATTCTGGAAAAGTAGGTGCTTTAATTTCAATAGTCATTTTATACCCTTATCTCTCTGACAGGCTATGGTGCTAGCCAACTAGTGCGTCGTTAACCAGCGCTTCTTGTTCTTCAACATGGATAGACATGTAACCAGCAGCTGGCGCAGCAGACGAGCTACGGCCTGCGAAACGAATTTTAAGCTCTGGGTACAGTTTTTCCAATACTCGATACATACGGTGACGATTTGCATGCCAAGCACCTTGGTTTTTAGGCTCTTCTTGACACCAAACTAGGCTTTCAACATTTTTGTACTGTTGCAATACTGACTCAAGATCATCGTAAGGGAACGGATACAATTGTTCCAAACGAATAACCACAACATCGTCTTTTTCAAGTTCTGTACGACGATTGATCAAGTCGTAGTAAATTTTACCACTACACAAGACAATACGTTTTACTTTATCGGCTTTAATAGTTTCAGATGTTTCAGGCAATACTGTTTTGAAACTGCCTTCTGACAAATCTTCTAATGTTGAAATTGCTTGTTTATGACGCAACAAACTTTTAGGAGACATGATAACAAGCGGACGACGCATTGGACGAATTGCTTGACGACGAAGGATGTGGAAAATTTGTGCTGGTGTAGTCGGAACACAGACTTGAATATTGTACTCAGCACAAAGCTGCAAGAAGCGCTCTAATCGTGCTGATGAATGCTCAGGACCTTGACCTTCATAACCGTGTGGTAACAACATAGTCAGACCACATAAACGGCCCCACTTGATTTCGCCACTGGTAATAAATTGGTCAATAACAACTTGTGCACCGTTGGCGAAATCACCAAACTGAGCTTCCCAAATTGCCAAGCCTTTTGGAGCAGTGGTTGAGTAACCATACTCAAACGCCAATACCGCTTCTTCTGAAAGATATGAATCGTATAGATCCAATGTCGCTTCATTTTCAGCAACATGTTTCAGAGGAACGTAAGTGCTGCCATCTTTTTGGTTATGAATTACTGCATGGCGGTGTGAGAAAGTACCACGACCAGAATCTTGTCCAGTAAGACGGATTGGATAACCTTGCTCTAACAAAGTCGCAAAAGCCAATGTTTCAGCGTAACCCCAGTTAAGAGGTAAAGCGCCTGCAGTCATTTTATCGCGATCTTGATAGATTTTATGAACTTGACGCTGAACAACAACACCATCAGGAATCGTTGTTAATTTTTTCGCAACATCTTGTAGCTTAGCAAGAGGGTAACCAGTATCACCTGCATCAGTCCACTCAACACCTAGGTAAGGTTTCCAATCAACAAACAACTCAGATTTTGGCTCTAACACCAAGCTCTTCGCTACATGACGACCGTTATCTAAGTCTTCGCGGTTCTCGTTCACCATGCCTGCAGATTCAACTTCAGTCACCACGTTTTCAGCGATCAAGCGATTTGCATATAGTGTACGTGTTGTTTGAAGCTTATTGATCACACTGTACATCAATGGCTGAGTACCAGAAGGCTCATCAGTTTCATTGTGTCCACGGCGACGGTAACAAACCATATCAATAACAACATCACGACCGAATTCGTAACGGTAATCCAATGCCAGTTGCGTAACAAACAATACCGCTTCTGGATCATCGCCATTAACATGGAAGATAGGCGCTTGAATCATTTTCGCAACATCTGTTGCGTACTCTGTTGAGCGTGAGTCATCTTGACGGTTAGTCGTAAAACCAACTTGGTTGTTGATAACGATATGAACCGTACCACCAGTGTGGTAACCACGAGTCTGAGACATCTGGAAGGTTTCCATTACGACGCCTTGACCAGAGAAAGCAGCATCACCATGGATAGAGATAGGAACTACTGTTTTACCTGTTGTGTCTTTACGACGGTCTTGACGAGCTCGTACAGAACCTTCAACTACAGGAGAAACGATTTCTAAGTGAGACGGGTTAAACGCAAGTGCGATATGAACTTCGCCGCCTGCTGTCATCACGTTAGAAGAGAAACCTTGGTGGTATTTAACATCACCTGATGTTTTAACAAGTTTTAGCTTGCCTTCAAACTCATCAAACAAGTCTTTAGGGCTCTTACCTAGTGTATTAACCAAGACGTTTAGACGACCACGGTGAGCCATACCAATCACAACCTCTTTTGCACCAAGTGCACCAGAACGCTGGATTAATTCATTCACCATTGGTATAAGGCTTTCACCACCTTCAAGACCAAAACGTTTAGCTCCTGGGTAACGACTTGCTAGGTATTTTTCTAGACCTTCTGCAGCGGTTAGACGCTCAAGAAGATTTTGACGTGTTTCAGGAGAGTATTCAGGGCAAGATCTTACTGATTCAACACGTTGTTGAAGCCACGCTTTTTCTTGCGTGTTAACAATGTGCATGAATTCATAACCAATACTTTTACAATAGGTCTTTTCAAGTTCAGCGATGATATCGCTTAACTTCATGGAATCTTTATTAAAGAACAAAGAACCCGTTTTAAACTGAGTATCAAAGTCAGCACCGGTTAACTGGTGGTAACTAATGTCTAAATCAGCGACTTTCTCGCGCTTTTGAAGACCCAGTGGATCTAATGATGCGTGCTGATGACCGCGAACACGGTAAGCATCAATCAACTGCAATACATTAATTTGTTTCTGTTCATGTTGAGAACTTACACCAGCACCAACTGAAGCAGGTACTGAGCGGAACTTGTTTTTTCCAATTTCTACAAACTGTTGTTGGATTACTGAGTGTGGTACATCTGTTGATTGATCCTCACTAATTCGAGGTAACTGATCAAAACATTTGCGCCATTCTTCCGATACTGAGTTCGGATCGACTAGGTAGCTTTCAAACAACCCCTCAACATATTCCAGGTTACCACCTGAAAACTGAGAGGTACTCCATAGCAACTCCATTAAACTTTCGTGCATTCTCGATCACCCTTATGTTCGAGCCAGCTACCGGGGTCCCGGCATGAACCTATTCATGTTAATAGTGTCATTAGGCCCGTAAGGCTGTTAAAGCCTCGATTTATTGTCAATTTTTCCCAGAACTTATCTCAATGCATTTTATACAAAACTATCATCCTTGGTCGTTTTCTCGAAACTCGTTGCCTAAGCAAAAAAAAACAATAGTTTCTCTAAGTACATCCTTATAAGCATGTTACAAATTTTAAATTCTTTTTAAATAGTTCTCTACACCAAAAGATGCAAAAACGGCGGCATTGAAGAGCACATTCAAGGCCGCCCAGTCTTATTCACAAAATATAAATCATATGAACAAGATTATTTTCTAAGTTGCTCTCTGCAAAAGCATGGTACGAATATTACCAATGGCTTTTGTAGGGTTTAATCCTTTAGGACAAACAGCAACACAGTTCATGATTCCATGACAACGAAACACACTGAACGGATCATCAAGATTACCTAAGCGTTCTTGTGTTGCTGTATCTCGTGTATCCGCCAAGAAACGGTAAGCTTGTAGCAACCCAGAAGGCCCAATAAACTTATCAGGATTCCACCAAAAAGACGGACACGCTGTAGAACAACAAGCACACAAGATACATTCATAAAGACCATCAAGCTTTTCGCGCTCTTCTGGGCTTTGCAAACGCTCAATCGCTGGTACTGGCGTGTCATTAATAAGGAAAGGCGTGATCTTTTCGTACTGTTTGTAGAACTGCCCCATATCAATAACAAGATCTCGTATTACTGGCAAACCAGGAAGCGGACGCAAAACAAGTTTGCCGTTCTTCGCTGCTTCTGAAACCGTCGTAATACAAGCCAGTCCATTTTTACCAGACATGTTCATACCGTCAGAACCACACACACCTTCACGGCATGAACGGCGGTAAGAAATACTAGGATCTTGAGCTTTCAACAAGTTCAAAACATCCAATACCATCAAATCTTTACCTACCGGCAACTCGATTTGATAATCCTTCATATATGGAGCATCGTCCACTTCAGGATTGTAACGATAAATACTGACTAACATTCAAGCACTCCTTAGTATTTACGAACCATAGGCGGTATAGATTTAACAGTTTTTGGTGACGCATTCACATCACGCTTAGTCACTGCTTTAGTCGCTGGATGGAACAATGAATGTTTCAACCAATTAACATCATCACGCTCTGTAAAGTCGTTACGGGCATGCGCACCACGACTTTCTTTACGGAATTCTGCAGGAATAGCCGTTGCTTCAGCAACTTCTAACAAGTTCTCAAGTTCAAGAGCTTCAATTCGTGCAGTGTTAAACGCCTGACTCTTATCACTAAGGTTTAAGTTTTCTACACGCTTACGAAGAACTTCAAGCTCTTTCAAGCCTTTCTGCATCATTGCGCCATCACGGAATACACCGAAATAAAGCTGCATGACTTTTTGAAGTTCGGCACGAACTTCTGCAACATTCTCACCACCAGTGGTGTTATTCAAACGCTCAACACGAGCCATGGCTTTTTCAATAGTCGCGTCGTCTGCATCATGAAATTCAAGACCTTCGTCCAAAACTTTCTTAACATGCAAACCAACAGCACGACCAAATACAACCAAATCAAGTAGTGAGTTACCACCTAGACGGTTAGCACCATGAACGGACACACATGCGATCTCACCACAAGCATACAAACCGCCGATGATTACATCTTCGCCAGCTTCGTTCTGCATTAGCGCTTGACCACTAATGTTAGTTGGAACACCACCCATCATATAATGACAAGTAGGAATAACTGGGATTGGCTCTTTAACTGGATCAACGTGAGCAAAAGTACGAGACAACTCAAGAATACCAGGAAGACGTTTATTCAACGTTTCTTCACCTAGATGATCCAATTTAAGAAGCACGTGATCTTTTTCTGGACCACAACCGCGTCCTTCAAGAATCTCGATGATCATAGAACGCGCAACCACGTCACGACCAGCAAGGTCTTTCGCGTTTGGCGCGTAACGTTCCATGAAACGTTCACCATCTTTGTTGATCAAATAACCACCTTCACCACGACAACCTTCTGTTACTAGTGTACCGGCACCGTAGATACCAGTTGGGTGGAATTGCCACATTTCCATATCTTGCATAGGGAAACCAGCGCGCAACGTCATACCAACACCATCACCAGTGTTAATGTGAGCATTTGTTGTAGACTGGAAGATACGACCCGCACCACCAGTAGCTAGAACAGTCGCTTTCGCTTTAAGGTAAACGGTTTCACCCGTTTCGATGCAAATAGCTACTGCACCGACAACAGCATTGTCACTATTTTTTACCAGATCAATTGCATACCACTCATTTAAGAAAGTAGTACCGCCTTTCAAGTTTGCTTGATAAAGCGTGTGCAATAGAGCATGACCAGTACGGTCAGCTGCAGCACAAGTTCGAGCCGCTTGTCCGCCTTTACCGTAATTCTTAGACTGACCACCGAATGGACGCTGATAAATACGACCTTCTTCAGTACGAGAAAAAGGTAGACCCATGTGCTCAAGCTCATAAACCGCTTGAGGACCTACAGAACACAAGTATTCAATGGCTTCTTGGTCACCAATGAAATCAGACCCCTTTACGGTGTCATACATGTGCCAGCGCCAATCATCATTTGGATCATCGCTTGCAATTGCACAGGTAATACCACCCTGCGCAGATACTGTGTGTGAGCGCGTAGGAAATACTTTTGTGATACACGCTGTGTTCAAACCAGATTCGGTCAATTGCAATGCAGCACGCATGCCAGCACCACCACCACCAATTACAATGGCATCAAAAGAAATAGTACGAATATTTGCCATTACTTATAGCCCCCAAAGAACCTGAATTCCCCATACGATGTAAACAAACATCAATAAACCGCATAGAGCTTGAAAGAAGAAACGAACGCCGGTTGCTTTAATGTAGTCTGTTGAAATAGACCACAAACCAATCCAAGAATGCATTCCAATAGATAGCAACATCATTAAACTAAAGATGCGCATCCAAGTAGTTTCGAAAAGAGCACTCCATTGATCAAAAGTAAGATCAGGGTGCAGTAACAAGTAACCAATAATAAAAATTGTATACAGAGACAATACAACAGCTGAAACGCGCTGCATCATCCAATCATAAAGGCCTGAACGGCCGAAACTTGTGATTTGAGTTACCATATCCACACCCCTGCTAAAACGATTAGGACAGCGGCGATCACTAAGTTAGCGATAGCTGCTAAACGTCCACTTTCTAATTCTTCAAAATGCCCAAGATCCATGAACAAGTGTTTTACACCTGCCACAAGGTGGTACATCAAGGCGGATACAACACCCCAAATAATAAACTTCGCGAGGAAGTTGTGTTGAAGCGTATCAACAACTTGATCAAAACCTTCTTGAGATTCTAGTGAAACATCAAATGCGTAGAACAAGAAAATCAAACCAACGAAAAGGATGAGTCCTGTTGCACGATGAAGAATTGATACTATTGCTGTAACGGGTTGCGATATTGTTAAAATATCAAGGTTGACTGGTCTTTTTTTACTCACGACTCTATACACCATCTTATCGATTGAATGGTCAATCACGACCCAATATCTATATGCATCTATACACTTACTTTCGTAAAGCGCCGTTGCATCATAGGCCTACTTTGAAAATCTCATCGATTTGCAAACGAGCTTTGATAAAATAACTACTCTTAATTATCGATACGTAAACAAATCATTGAAATCATCAATGTCACAATTATAGACCAGCGAAAATTGCTAAGACAAATAGACTAGAGCAAGGGTTTTCAATGATCGTCATTCACACGCTGAATATGGCCATAAGCCAAAACAATAATGGTATTTAATTACAAAAAAATAAAAACCAAAAAAAACAAAAAACCAATTAAATTCAAATACTTAAATACAAAAAAACAAGTTATATAAAATGCTATAATATTTCTTTTTGTCAGATAATTACAAGCTTGTCGGCAATTATGTAAGTAGTTCGCAAGCACATATCATTGACTTTTATAGTGTGTAGACAGTATTTTTTGCTCACCTTCTGGACTAGGTAGATCAATTTTTGATTTCTAGCCCGGACCAGAATACGAAGGAGACCATAAATGGCTGATAAAAAAGCTCAACTTAAAGTGGACGGAATCGATAAAGTTATCGAACTACCTGTCCTTTCAGGTACTGCTGGAACAGATGTAATTGATGTCCGTTCATTAGGCGCTAACGGTGTATTTACTTTCGACCCAGGCTTCATGTCTACCGGGTCTTGTGAATCATCTATTACTTTTATAGATGGTGAAGCAGGTATTCTTTTGCACCGTGGCTACCCTATTGCCCAGCTTGCCGAAAATTCTGACTACCTAGAAACGTGTTACTTACTGCTTTACGGAGAACTTCCTGACAAGAAGCAGAAAGAAGAATTTGATGCTACTGTTGGTAAACACACCATGGTTAACCAATCCATGCACAAGTTCATTGAAGGCTTCCGTAATGATGCCCACCCAATGGCTATCATGTGTGGTCTAGTAGGTGCATTATCTGCTTTCTACCAAGATAACATGGATATCAGCAACCCTAAGCATCGTGAAATTGCAGCATTCCGCTTAATTTCAAAAATGCCAACGCTTGCTTCCATTTGTTATAAGTATTCTAAAGATCAACCTGTTATGTACCCACGTAACGATTTATCTTACGCAGAAAACTTCTTATACATGATGTTCGCAACACCTTGCGAAGATTATAAAGTGAACCCTGTTTTTGCTAAAGCAATGGATCGCATCTTTATTTTGCATGCTGACCATGAGCAAAACGCATCTACATCAACGGTTCGCCTTGCTGGTTCTTCTGGCGCAAACCCATTTGCTTGTATTGCTGCAGGTATTGCAACACTTTGGGGGCCTGCTCACGGCGGTGCAAACGAAGCTGTATTGACTATGCTTGAAGAAATCGGTGATGTTGAAAACATCGACGAATTTATCGCTAAAGCAAAAGATAAAAACGATCCATTCCGCCTAATGGGCTTTGGTCATCGTGTTTATAAAAACTTTGATCCTCGTGCAAAAGTAATGCGCGAAACTTGTGATCAAGTTTTAGAAGAGTTGGGCATGTCTGATGATCCACTTCTAAAAATTGCGAAACGTCTTGAGCAAATTGCCCTTGAAGATCCTTACTTCGTACAACGCAAATTGTACCCGAACGTAGACTTCTACTCAGGCATCATCATGAAGGCTATTGGCATCCCTACTAGTATGTTCACGGTGATTTTTGCCATGTCTCGTACTATTGGTTGGATTTCACACTGGAATGAAATGATCGCTGGACCGTACAAAATTGGCCGTCCTCGCCAGTTGTATGTTGGTAAACCACAAAGAGACTACCCTACTGACAAGTAGGCTTTACTCATTGATTTACCAAAAAAAACCGCGCTATTAAGCGCGGTTTTTTTCACCTGTACAAGAAACTCTGCGATTGACTACTCGCCATCTTCCTCTACAATTTCTGTAATCACTTGCTGTGAACACTTCACGCAATCACCTTCAATCCAAACGCGATCAGACGTCGCATATTCCATTGGATTTTTCATACCCAGGTCCATTTCCATGCACTCATTACACCAAGTTTGACGCAAAAAATCCTGCTGTTCTTCTTCAGGTCGAGCTGAAAAATCCAACACTTCTACAGGATCGTTATTTAACTCTTCCATTACTGAGCTCCATTATATTTGAAGGTTTCTACTGGTTCCAATGCAGGGCCTGATTGACTAACAGACACGTCAGCTTGTTGATTTAAAAAACTATTAGCAATGGGCTTTTTAGCAATGAACGCTTTAGGCTCATTATCTTTTTGCAACAAACTGCTCAAAGAAATACTACTCATTAACTTTTGTTTATCACCGTTAATCGTCACCGAGAATGTCACTACATCATCTTGTGCAGCTAAGACAAAAACATCCCTAACCACACCTACTTTTTCTAGGTAAGCCTGCACTTTATTCAAAGCACTATAACTGCGAACACCCGACACTCGAATTGCTAAATGACGTTCAGCAGAACCATTTCTCACCGCCGCATAACGCGTTGAAAGCACTTTTGCCATATCGGCACTGGCTTGATCCGTCAACGACTGCAAAGATTCTCCATTTAACGAAAAGCGCCTCGTCGTACCATCATTGAATAATATCAACAAGCTACCACTTACCGCGCCTGCATAGTTACTCACACGCAGAGCTGCTACGGCGTCCGTTTGATATCGCTTACTTGCCTGAGCAATGGAATCCTCAAAGAACCCCCAAACATCCGCAGGAGAAACAACACTTTGATCTACTGAATCAACCAAAGGGGCATAAATAGGCACACCCGCAATAGCTGCGGAGCCAGCAAAATCATTTAACAACTCAGAAGGACTATTCGCACCTGCTAACACCCTCACCCCATTGTCTTCGCTAACTGCCCATACTAAGACAGAAGGTCGATTACTACCCCATACAGGCAAATTATGTTGCGATAAAAAACTGTCTATGGAAGCGCGATAAAATACCACACTCACTTTTTTACCAGAAACCAACTCACCATTAAATGGCAGTAACTGCGGTAAAGAAACAACAGAGTGCTGAGCAACCCAGGTTGGCGCTTTCGATTGGGCCTGTTGCAATAAGTCACCACTAATGGCACTTCTATCACCAGACACTCGAACAAGCACTTGCTCAACCGCTTGAGAAAAAGCTTCTGCAAGCATTTCCTCTTCTGAATTCACTACCGGTAATTGAATATCTGCCCGATAAAGATTACTTACAGGGACTGCATTCACCAATGACACAAAAAAAACACTGAATAAAACCACTAATATACGAATATTCATAACCCTTCCTTCGTTTATTTGCTTATTCTACTGTCTTAATACCAAAGAACCATAGCCCTAATGCGTCACTATGCTAAAATGCCTCTTTTTCCTCGTACCATGATAGATGATAGGGCATAGGCAATGACCAAGTCGGACAAACCATCAATTAGTTATAAAGACGCAGGCGTAGATATCAACGCTGGTAATCAACTTGTTGAACGTATCAAAGGCGTAAGCAAAAAAACTCGCCGCCCTGAAGTAATGGGTGGACTAGGTGGATTTGGCGCTCTGACTCGTCTTCCAACTAAATATAAAAAACCTATTTTAGTTTCCGGCACTGATGGTGTTGGTACCAAGCTTCGCTTGGCTATGGATCTTAACAAGCACGACACTATTGGCATCGACCTAGTTGCGATGTGTGTTAACGACCTAATTGTCGCTGGTGCAGAACCATTACTTTTCTTAGATTACTACGCTACAGGCAAGCTAGATATTGATGTAGCGGCCAATGTTGTAACGGGTATCGGTGAAGGTTGTCTACAAGCTGGCTGTGCCCTTGTAGGTGGTGAAACAGCTGAAATGCCTGGCATGTATCACGCAGGCGATTATGACCTAGCCGGTTTCTGTGTTGGTGTTGCCGAAGAAGACGACATCATTGATGGCAGCAATGTCAAAGCAGGCGATACTCTAATTGCATTAGGTTCATCTGGCCCTCATTCAAACGGCTACTCATTAATTCGTAAAATTCTTGAGGTTAGTAAAGCTGAGCTGAATATAGACATTGATGGTGTGGCTTTAAAAGATGCACTCATGGAGCCTACTCGCATTTATGTGAAATCGATTCTTAAATTAATGGAATCTATCTCTGTTAATGCCTTATCTCACATTACAGGGGGTGGCTTACTTGAAAACATCCCACGTGTATTACCTGAAAGTGCAGCGGCTCGTATCGACGCAACAAGCTGGAAACGTCCTGCGGTATTTGATTGGTTACAAGAGCAAGGCAATGTAGAGCAAGAAGAAATGTACCGTGTCCTAAACTGTGGTGTCGGCATGGTTCTCGCTATTGATGCTGACAAAGCACAAGACGCTTTAGCAATCCTAAAAGCAGAAGGTGAAAACGCTTGGATTATTGGCGACATTTGCGATCGTAATGGTGGCAAAGATGTTCTAATTTCCGATCTTGAGGAAAATGCATGAGTTTTCCCATCGTTGTCTTAATTTCCGGCAGCGGTAGCAACTTGCAAGCTTTGATTGATCAAAGCTTGCAAGGGAAGCTCAATGTTACAATCAGCGCGGTTATTAGTAACAAGGCAGATGCATACGGTTTGGAAAGAGCTCGAAAAGCTGGTATTCCCACTCATGTGCTGGATCACAAAAGCTTTGCTAATCGTGAAGCGTTCGATCAATCACTACAAGAAACGATTGATCAATACACGCCTAAGTTGGTTGTATTAGCTGGTTTCATGAGAATTTTAACGGATACCTTTACTCGACATTACGATGGCCGAATGCTCAACATCCATCCTTCGTTACTGCCGAAACACAAAGGACTTGATACTCATCAACGCGCTATCGATGCAAATGATAAAGAACATGGAGTCTCTGTGCACTTCGTCAGTGCTGAGCTTGATGCAGGTTCAGTAATAGTGCAAGCTAGAACACTCATCGAGGCAACGGACACCGCTGACTCATTAGCAGATAAAATCCATAAGCTTGAACACATCATCTATCCTCTCTCCATCAAATGGTTTAGTGAAGGTAGGTTGACTGTTCAAAATGGAAAAGCACTTCTAGATAACCAACCTCTTTTACCAAGTGGCGTCGAATACAAAGAAGTGCTTCAATAATGTAAGGGATAATATATGGGCATTCATAAGTTCTTAATTTCTATCACTGCAAGCTTACTGACTTTGCCCATACTACCCGCCTATAGCGCACCACAGCATCAAAGCGAATTCCTCTCCCCTTATTCCGCGACTTACAGTACCGTCTGGAAAAAGGGCATCACCATGAAAGTGAAAGGCAAACAAACCCTAACTAAACAAGCTGATGATACTTGGCTTTTTTCTTTTACCGCAGACAATTTCTTCGCATCGCTCAATGAACAAAGCCAATTCTCTGTCAAAGACCATCAGATAATTCCTCATCATTATCTTTATAAAAGCAGTGCGCTTGGCAAAAAGAAAAAAGCAGAACTACTCTTTGATTGGAAAAAAATGCAGGTTCGAAATGACATAAAAAATAAGCCTTGGAATATGTCCATTCAACCTAAAACGATTGATAAGCTAAGCGTACAACTTCAAGTGAGAGAAGACTTAAAACAAGGAAAAGACACTTTCAACTACTTTATAGCTGACGGTGGACATACTAAAAACTGGCGTTTTAAACGACTGAATACAGAAACGATTAACACTAAGATCGGCAAACTGTCTGCCATAAAAGTCATGCGTATCGATGACCGCAATACCCAAAAGACAACATCTTTTTGGTTTGCTCCCCAATATGATTACTTATTAGTCAAACTCACTCATAAGGAAAAAGACGGGGATGCTTACACACTGGATATTGAGTCTTTAAAAAAATCTAACTAGCTACAACTTGCTCTTGATAGTTTACGTTTAACAATTCATTGGCAAATCCCCAGTGCAAACACTCATAACCATGGCGTTGATAAAACGCCATCATGCTATTACCTTTTGCTTCTGCAAAAAAAGCAGTTAGACATTCTAACGCTGATTCAACAGGCATAATCGCATGCAATGGGTGCATTCCACTTTCACCTTCTAAGCAATGTATTTTATCGGGCCGATCAAGGCTAGCTTCATTCAATCTAACAAATGCTTCTGCCGAAATATTAGGAGTGTCACAGGGTGAAACTAATAAGTGCGTCGTGCTGACTTTATTTAAAGCATTCCACAAACCAGAAAGCGGCCCTCTATCAGCATATCTTTCAGTATCCTCAAAGACGTCATAACCTAACAGCTGATAATCAGACAACTGACGATTAACATTTAAAAGCACTGTTTGACTTACTTTGGACATGGCCATAGCCACCCATAAAATCATGGGCTTGCCTTTATAGCACACCAACCCCTTCTCAACACCCGACATACGCTGCGCTCTACCTCCCGCTATAACTACTCCTGCAAGAGTACGCATAATCACACCATCCCTTTTGATAACAACTGATTCTTGTCTCTTGCCAACCAAATAGTATCTGCCAATGCTAAACAGTCTTCATGAGACTCAACCTCAAAGACCAAACCTGCTACTGACGCTAAAGTTTGCCTAACCGCTTGATCGCCAAATGGATCAACCTCACCACCACACCAATGATCAGTCAGTCGTGATAAATCAAGGTTATCTTTCAAGCGCTTATGCATAAGTTCCGCTTTAGTCCAACTAGTCCACGATGCAATACCATTTTGATACTTACCTAATACCACATCTCGCTCTGGATTCACTTCCGCTTCACCATTCCCTCCTCTAAATATCAACACAGATGAGTCATTTAATTTTTCAGAAGCGGCAAGATGTAGATTATCGTATCCTTTATGAAAGACACCATGAACACTATGTTGCGCATTAAAAGGATTCATCATTCGAACCACGGTATTCACGGGAGAGCGCAACCCTAAAACATACTTTAAATCCATCATAGCGCTCAGTCTTGCATCGATATTAGCGAGTGAAATATAGGCAAAATTATGATGCGCTAGCTGATTACTCACCTCTTCTCTCGTCTGACAAATAGGCAGTTCTAACGACGCCAACACCTGATCCACATAAATACGCTCCTCACCTCTAAAAGAGTGACCGTGCATTACGGTTTTCACGCCATAATTAGCCAGCGCGAAGGCCGCTAACAGAAACCAAGGTAACTCATTACGCTTACCTGCATAACTAGGCCAATCCAGTTCAACCTTATGATCTATACTATCGTTCATAGCTAAAAATCGACGCGTAGCGCGAGTAAAACCAACTGTCTCATCAATTGTTTCTTCACGTATTCGAATCAGCATCCAAAAAGCACCAGCTTGCTCTGGCGCGACACTGCCTGTTAGCATCAGCCACATTGCTTGTTCCGCTTCTTGCTCCGTTAAACTACGGGCTCCTTTTTTGCCACGACCTAGTATTTTAACGAATTGCGTAAATGCCTGACTCATGCAGATAACCCCCTCTTTTTCGGTAAAAAATGCTTTAATTCTGGAATACAAGAACCGCAATTACTGCCACATTTAAGGCGAGTAGCAAGAGATTCTATCGATGTATCTCCTGATGCTATGGCTTTCTCGATTTGTTTACTACCGATTTGATAACACGAGCAAATAATATTGCCTTTATCTTCAATATTTGCGGGTAAACCAACTAATAGAGCCACGCGATCAGCATCTGAAAGACCTTCTTTTGACGTTAATTTAGACAACAACCAATCTGTTGCAATGGTTTCAGGTCTATGACTTAAATACACGAGAGATTGCAGATGAGCATTTTCCAAACAAGCTAAACGAATTTGACCAGTGGCTGCATTAACATACTCTAACCACTGCACCGCCGCATTTCCTGAAGTACAAAAATACGGTTTAAGTGACTCTATTGTTTCACCCTCTGGCAAAATCACCTCATAGCGAAACCCTTGATCTGCCGGTATAGCGCACCAGTAAATCGCCTCTGGGAACGACATTTCTACATGAGATACAACTAACCCATATTGTATATTGGCTACTTTCTCTAACCGAACACAAGCGTGCTTAGATTCTGGCTGACCGGATAATGGATCCACTACTTGCGGAATCAAGTTAGAGACCACCGCCGCATTAGCAAACTGTTGAGTCCAATGAATGGGGACAAAAACATTCCCCTGAATCGTCGTTTTCGTTAATTTTGCCTTTAGAACCACCTTACCATAAGGCGAAATAAGGCGAACTAGCTCTCCATCTTTAACCTCAAGCTGTTGAGCATCTTGTGGATGAATATCCACATAGGGCTGTTCTGTATGTTTAGATAAAGCAACGGCATCTCCTGTACGCGTCATGGTATGCCATTGATCTCGAACTCGGCCTGTATTCAATATAAATGGCCACGCTTCTGTCACTACAGATATTGGCAACATAGGCGTAATTGGTATGAATTTCGCTCGACCATTCGGTGTAAAAAAATGACCATCAGTAAACATACGCTTAGTACCTTCAGGCTTTCCTTCCGGTACTGGCCATTGCGTTGGTATGAATGCATCATAATCGTCTTTTGTCATGTGACGATAATGGCCGATATCAAAGTCACGCTTACCATTATTTTCAAAGGCAGAAAGGGCAGCATGTTCCGCAAAAATCTCATGCACACTTTGATAACAAAAAGCTGAGCGATATCCCAGCATTTTAGCCACTTCACAAATCGCCCACCAATCATGTTTCGCCTCACCTGGTGGAGGCAATAAACCGCGCTGCCTAGAAACTCTACGCTCAGAATTGGTTACCGTTCCGTCTTTCTCACTCCATCCAGTCGCAGGCAACAAAACATCGGCAAATGAGGTAGTGTCTGTATGCTCCTTACAGTCACTCACAATTACCAGCTCACATTTTTCAAGCGCTCTCTTCACTTGAGCAGTATCTGGCAAACTCACCATAGGGTTCGTAGACATAATCCAAAGCACTTTTACCTTGCCTGCCTCAACTGCTTGGAATAAATCCACCGCATTTAAACCATTTTGAGTAGCCATGTTAGGGGCACTCCAAAACCTCTGAACGAGATCTAATGCGCCCGGTGTAGCAAAATCCATATGAGCAGCGAGTTGATTGGCCAATCCACCCACCTCCCGCCCACCCATTGCATTCGGTTGTCCAGTGATAGAAAAAGGACCTGCTCCCTCTTTCCCTAAGCGCCCAGTCGCCAGGTGGCAATTAATAATAGCGTTGCATTTATCCACACCCGAAGAAGATTGATTAATGCCTTGAGAATAAAAAGTAACAGTTTTCGAACACGCTGCCCACCAGCTAGATAAGGTAACAAGATTTTTTTCATCAACACCACAGAATAAAGCGGTAGCAATAACATCAGGCGTTGATTGTTGCGCTTGTCGGAGAGTATTCTCAAAATGATCTGTATGCTGCTCGACAAACTCCGTATCCACTACCCCCGCTTGAACAGATGCTTGCAGTAAAAAAGTGAACACCGCAGCATCCGATCCGGGCCGAATAGCTAAATGGAGATCGGCTATATCACACGTTGTCGTTTCCCGAGGATCAATGACGACGACTTTCATTTCTGGTCGCTGCAGCTTTGCCGCAACAATACGCTGATACAAAATAGGGTGAGTCCAAGCAGCGTTAGACCCAACCATAATTAATAAATCACATAACTCTAAATCTTCGTAGTTACACGGTACAGTGTCAGAACCAAAAGCACGCTTATAGCCAACCACAGCAGAGGCCATACAAAGTCGAGAATTTGTATCTACGTTGGCAGTACCAATAAAACCTTTGGCAAGCTTATTCGCGACGTAATAATCTTCTGTCAGTATCTGGCCAGAAAGATAAAAAGCAAATGAATCCGGACCATAATCTTTCACCACTTGAGCTATTTTATGACCAATAGTGTCGACCGCATCTCCCCATGTTACTGTCCGGCCAGCCACTTTAGGCGACAAAAGACGCCCATCTGATTTTAATGTTTGCGCTAAACTACTGCCTTTTACACACAAACGACCGTAATTGGCTGGATGATCAATGTCACCAGAAACAGGTGGTACAACATCATCAGAATGAGTAGGGACCGTTAAATTAACACCGCATCCTACACCACAGTAGGGACAGGTCGTTTTTCCTGTTGCTGTCATGACTTTCTCCTAAACAAAAAAAAGCCCAACCACATCTATAAAAATGTGGTTGGGCTTCGTTGCCTTTTATGATATTCGTCTGCTTTATATGAAAACCTTCATCGGCCCTCGGTGCAGTATGGTCTTATATATGCAAATACAAGGCCAAGTTAAAAGCATCAAGATAAAATAAAAATAATGTTATTTTTCATGAAGATAGATAAAAACGCTGGCGCCATCAAAAAATAAATCCGTAAACATCAAACTAAATGCACTTTATTGGGGCGCTTAGGCACTATTATTACCAAGCATCAATCTAACGACTGAATATACACAGCTCCATTTTCCAGCTTAACCAACCAAGACGGCACACTTACTTCTGCTTCTAAGCAATCTCCCGTCGATAACGAAAAATGCTGTTTGTACAATGGGCTAGCAACAGCCCAACTTCCATTTAGATGAGTCACTAAACCTCGTGACAACACATTCGCCTTGCCAATCGGATCCCAATTAGCGATTGCAAATACTTTTTCAGGCGCTTCTGGCACATAAAAAAGCGCTATCTGCTCATCATTTATCATCGCGGCAACTCCTGCATCAGTGACAAGATCATTTTGCTTACAAATTAAATGCCATTGCATAGTTACTCTCCTTAACCTACTTTTGCGATAAGTTGCAGTTTTTCAGAATCAGTCGCCGGACGCACTTGATTACGCTCTTCAACAAAGACAACATTACTGTCTTGGCCTTCATAATTCACGAATTGGCGGAATGTTTTGAGCGCCTCTTCGTCTTCTAAGGTGGTTTTCCATTCACACTGGAAGGTCTCAACAATTAGCTGCATTTGCGCTTCAAATTCATTGCATAACCCCAGTTTGTCATCAATAACCACTTCTTTTAGATAGTCTAGGCCACCCTCTAATCCATCCATCCAAACAGAGGTACGCTGTAAACGGTCCGCTGTTTTTGCATAAAACATAAGCACACGATCGATATATCTTACTAAAGTCTCATCATCTAGATCGGTTGCAAACAAATCCCCATGGCGTGGTTTCATCCCACCATTACCACAAACATATAAATTCCAGCCACCTTCTGTCGCTATCACCCCAATGTCTTTACTCTGCGCTTCGGCGCACTCTCGAGTACATCCGGATACAGCAAATTTTATTTTATGGGGAGACCGAAGCCCTTTATAACGATTCTCTAAATCAATAGCCATTGTCATACTGTCGTTGACACCGTAACGACACCAGGTATTACCAACACAAGACTTCACTGTACGCAGTGATTTTCCATAGGCTTGGCCAGTCTCAAAACCAGCATCAATTAACTTACTCCAAATTTCTGGCAATTGCGGCAAGGTCGCACCAAATAAATCAATACGCTGACCACCTGTCACCTTAGTATAAAGTTGATACTCTTTTGCCACTTCGCCTAATACAATAAGCTTTTCTGGCGTAATCTCCCCCCCCGGAATACGCGGCACAATCGAGTAGGTTCCGTCTTTCTGCATATTAGCCAAGAAACGATCATTCGTATCTTGAAGAGAGATGTGTTCTTTTTTAAGAACATATTCATTCCACACACTGGCCAAAATAGAACCGACCGCAGGCTTACATATTTCACAGCCATGACCTTTGCCATGCAGAGCTAACAAGGCATTAAAACTTTTGATTTCTTCTATTTTAATTAAGTTATATAAATCTTGGCGGGTATAAGCAAAGTGCTCACAAATATCAGTACTTACCTCAACGCCCAAAGACAGCAATTCATTATCAACGACTTTTTTTAGTAACGCGGCACAACCACCACAACCAGTCCCAGCTTTAGTAATGCCTTTTACATCACCAACGGACAAAGCGCCACTACATACCGCCTCACTAATATCTTGTTTAGAAACATTATGGCAACTACAAATAGAGGCTGTTGCTGGCAATGCATCCACACCTAACCCTACTGGAGCACCGTCTATTACAGGAAGAATAAGCGATTGAGCTTGTTCTGGCAGATCAATAGCATTCAAAAAATACTGCAACAAAGTATCGTAATAACTGTTATCACCAACTAACACAGCACCCAGTAATTTCTTTCCATCTTCTGAAACCACCATTTTCCGATAACTCTGACTAACTTCATCTTGATACACAAAGACTTTACAACCTTGAGATTGACCATGAGCATCACCTACTGATCCTACGTCACACCCCAATAGTTTCAGTTTGGTACTCATATCTGCACCAGTAAATGACAAGGATGTATTACCTAAAATATGCCCTACCGCCGTCTTCGCCATCGCATAACCAGGTGCAACCAAACCAAATACACGATTATTCCAAACAGCACATTCACCAATCGCATAAATATCATCATCACTGGTTTGGCAGTCATTATTAATAACAATTCCGCCTCTATCACCAACAGTCAAACCTGATTGTTTAGCCAAGGTATCCTGTGGCCGTATTCCTGCAGAAAATAAAACCAAATCGGTTTCAAGGTGTGTGCCATCAGCAAAATTCATCCGATGAAAAGCCCCTTCACCGTCGACAATATCTTGTGTTGCCGTATTGGTGTAGACCTTTACATCTAAACCTTCAATCATACCTTTTAAAACCTCACCCCCTTTATCATCTAATTGCACCGGCATTAGTCGTGGTGCAAATTCAACAACACTGGTCTCCAAGCCAAGATTTTTAAGCGCATTTGCCGCCTCTAATCCTAATAAGCCACCACCAACAACGGTACCTCTGGTCACCGTCTTAGCGCACTCTCTAATGGCATCCAAATCTTCAAGCGTACGATAAACAAAAGTATTAGCACGCTGATGACCAGGTATAGGTGGAACAAAGGGGTACGAGCCAGTAGATAAAATTAGCTTATCGTAGGAAAGTATTTCACCATGCTTTAGGGTAAGCGTTTTTACATTACGATCAATCTCTGTGACCTGACTATCAGTAAAGTAGCGAATGCCATTTTCATCATATAAAGTACCGTCTGTTATGGCCAAATCAGCGGCCCCTTTTCCGGTAAAATACTCGCTTAAATGTACACGATCGTAGGCAAGATGAGGCTCTTCACCAAACACAGTAATCTGGTAAGCATCATGACCATCTAGAGCGATGAGTTGCTCTACAAAATGATGCCCAACCATACCATTACCAATAATCACTAAATGTGGTTTCGTCGTTTTTTTCAATTCACTTAAAGTCATCACAGATTCCTCTACCAGTATCGGTTTGCCCATAGGCTGACAACGTCTAGAAAAGTTTGTTTTAGGCTACTTTGGGTTGGCAGTACGCTTCGCCAAAGACCAGTAAATCAAGCATGTCAGAGACATTGGTCTTAGTTTGAATAAGCTGGAAATACCAGCTACCATCGGCGACGTTGCCATAAAGAATTGCGCCAACTAGCAAGCCATCGTTGACTACCAGTTTGCGATAATGATTGGATTCGACATCTTTAAAAAAGATGCAAGTATCATCTTGTGTCGGCTGAATCCTCCCAACAGAGAAAAGATTCACTCCAGAAACTTTTAATTTTGTTGGTACAGGCTCAACCGAAAAATCGTCCTGTTTACCAGAAAGCACCTTTAACAGTACTTTTATTTGCGACCAAATCGGGGCAACAAGACCAAAGGTCTGATTATCAAATTCGCAACACTCTCCTAAAGCAAAAACATCTTCACAAGATGTTTTCATTTGCGAATTAACCTTAATCGCCCGATTTGTCTGTAATCCAGCACGAGCGGCCAAACTAATTTCGGGTGTAATCCCTGCCGCCATAACCACCAAGTTAGCGGTCAAAAGTTCACCACTGGCCACTCTGATATGAGTAACAGTACCTTGATCATTTTGTAATAATTCTGTTGGCGATTGATCCAAATAAAAATCAACCCCCATTCCTTCTAATTTATTTTGCAATAACTGTGCCGACTCTCTATCGAGTTGCCTGTTTAATAACCAGGAAGAACGATGAAGTACGGTTACTTTATGACCTCTTTTTACCAATCCGACTGCCGCTTCAAGACCCAACAACCCACCGCCAATAACACATATAGGCTGAGGCCCTACCATTGCCGACATTAAACTGACATCCTGCCAATTTCGAAAACCGATAACATTTTCAGCAGATGCACCTTCAATCGGTAACATCGCCGATCGAGATCCTGTGGCCAAAATAAGCTTATCGTAAAAAATGACCTCCCCACTCGCCAATTCAACACTCTTACTTTTGGTGGATACGCACTCAACAGGGTCACCTGATATCACTCTAGCACCAGATAAGATCATGCTCTCAAGGTTCACTAATGCCATATCACTATGAGTTACCTCTTTGGCTAACAAAGACGACAACAGTATTCTGTTATATCCAATTTGACTCTCTTCTCCTATCAAGGTAATTTGAAAGCGCTCTCCTTGCTCAAGAAACAAATCATGAGCTACCTTACTACCTGCCATGCCCCCACCAACAATAACGATATGCTCTTTCAAATACTCTGATGACTCCTTACTCATAGCCTATCTCACTTATAGTCAGCCTGATCTCAATGACCTAGCTTTAACAATCATTTGAAAAACTAAAACGACATTAAATAAACTCAAGTATCTGCACTTTAGGCATTCTCTGCTTTTTTCTTAGCTGCTTTCGAAGCCTCCATTATCGGCTCCTCTTTACGTTGCTTTTCATATAAAAAGGTTAGGACTTGTGCTCTATAATCCACATATTTAGGATCATTCGCTAACACTAAACGGTCACGAGGTCGCTCCAAATCTACGGTTAAGATCTCACCAACTGTCGCTGCTGGGCCATTAGTCATCATTACGATACGATCTGATAGCAAAACAGCCTCATCCACATCATGAGTAATCATAATCACGGTGTTATTCAGATCCTTTTGTATTTCCATCAAAGAGTCTTGTAAGTGCGCTCGCGTCAATGCATCCAACGCCCCAAAAGGCTCATCCATTAACAATACACTTGGCTCCATCGCTAATGCTCTCGCAATACCTACCCTTTGTTTCATACCACCGGAAATTTCATTTGGTCGCTTATCGGCAGCATGTGTCATATGCACTAACTCCAAATTATGCAAAATCCAGTCATGCATTTCTTTTTTAGACTTTTTTCCTTTAAAGACTTTTTTAACCGCTAACTCTACATTTTCATAAGCAGTCAACCACGGCAGTAAAGAATGATTTTGAAATACAACCGCTCGCTCAGGGCCCGGACCTCGCACTTCTTTGCCATCCAATAAGATGCCACCTTCAGTCGCATCATAAAGACCTGCAACTATATTGAGCACCGTGGATTTACCGCAACCTGAATGCCCTATCAATGAAACAAACTCTCCCTTAGAGATCTTCAAGCTCACTTCATCCAATGCTTTAAAAGGCCCCTTAGGTGTTGGAAACTCAATCGATACTTTACTGATATCAAGATGTGTAGACATACTCTTCTCCTGTTAGCGTAATAACTGACTTTTATCCCAAGAAACGAATCGCTGTACCGTTAACATAACTCGGTCCAACAAAAAGCCAATAAAACCAATCATCAGCACTGCAACCATAATTCGCCCTAAAGAATTGGAACTGCCGTTTTGAAATTCATCCCAAACAAACTTACCCAACCCAGGATTTTGTGCCAACATTTCGGCAGCTATAAGCACCATCCATGCGATACCAAGCGACAAACGAAGTCCGGTAAACATCAAAGGAATAGCCGAAGGAATAACAATCTTAATAACATGCGTAACCCAACCTAACTGCAGCACTTTAGAAACGTTTAATAAGTCCTTATCAATTGCCGCGACACCAACCGCCGTATTTACTAAGGTTGGCCACATACAACACAGGGTCACGGTAAACATAGACGTTAAAAACGACTTAGAAAACATAGGATCGTCAGTCACATAGGTAGCACTCACTACCATAGTGACCAATGGCAGCCAAGCCAGCGGAGAGACAGGTTTGAAAATTTGAATGATAGGGTTGAGTGCGCTATATACCGACCCATTTAGACCAATCAGAATACCTATAGGTACTGCAATTAGGGTGGCTAAACCAAACCCTGCTAGCACGGTATAAAGACTGGTAAAAATTTGATCGAAGAATGTTGGTTTACCGGTATAGCTGCGAACCTTACCAACGTAATCAGGGTCTTTGGCTTGACGGTCGGCGATACGCTTCTCTTGTCGCTCATAAAACTTAGTTTCCTTTATTCTTTCTCTCCGGTGATCAGTAACCAAGCTATTCCATTGCTGATAAACCACCTTTGGACCTGGAAACTCCCCCAAGGAGGTATGCACTTTACTTGCCCCTACTTGCCACAGGGAAAGAAAGACCACAATGCCAAGAATTGGAAAAAATACGGTTTTTAAGGAAAAGCTCGCAAGCCATTCCTTAAAAACTGTCATTGATACGATTGGCCCATTCATAATAATCTCACTCTCTATACTACTGGTCTTAAAGAAAGTCGCGAGATTGTTCGCGACCTGAGTTGTCGACTTAAATCTGATCATCTCCTTTCAAACCAATTTTGAAGCTGTTTAGATAGGCATTTGGCTGCTTACCGTCATAAGTCACACCATCAATAAATTCACTTTGAGGGGCTTTAAAACCATCTTCTTTCGCAAAATCAGGGAACTCAGACGCTGCCATAATGCCATCTTCAATTAATGACTCTGCCGCCTTTTGATAAATATCTGGACGGTAAACTTCCTTGGCTGTTTTCATATACCAGTCATCCGATTTCGCTTCAGGAATTTGTCCCCAACGACGCATTTGAGTCAGATACCAAATGGCATCACTGTAGTAGGGATATGTCGCATTGTGGCGGAAGAAAACATTGAAATCAGGAATCTCGCGCTTATCACCTTTTTCATACTCAAATGTACCAGTCATGCTATTTGCTATGACTTTTTCATCGGCACCAACATACTCACTGCGCGCGAGAATGTTTACCGCTTCAGGACGGTTAGCATTATTGTTTTCATCTAACCATTTTGATGCTCGAATTAAGGCTTTAACCACATGGATGTGGGTATTGGGGTATTTCTTAGCCCATTCACTGCTCACTCCAAATACTTTTTCAGGATTATTCTTCCAAATTTCATAATCTGTAATGACCGGAACACCAATCCCTTTAAACACGGCTTGTTGGTTCCAAGGTTCTCCTACGCAATAACCAGAAATAGTACCTGCTTCCATAGTGGCTGGCATTTGCGGAGGCGGCGTGACCGACAAATAAGCATCTGCATTAATTTGTCCGCTTATATCACCATTTTTAGGAGAATAATAACCGGGATTAATACCGCCAGCCGCTAGCCAATAACGCAACTCGTAGTTATGTGTAGATACAGGAAATACCATCCCCATATTGAATCGCTTGCCTTTCTCTTTGTAGCTCTCGATGACTGGTTTTAAAGCACTCGCACTAATTGGGTGTATCGGTTTACCATCAACATCACTGGGAATGTTTTTCTTCATTTGTGCCCAAACATCATTCGATACTGTAATACCGTTTCCATTTAGGTCCATACTAAATGCCGTAATGATATGCGCTTTAGTGCCATATCCTATGGTGGCACCCAGCGGCTGTCCTGCTAGCATATGCGCACCATCCAACTGACCGTCTATCACACGATCTAACAGCACCTTCCAATTAGCTTGCGCCTCTAGCGTCACATATAAGCCTTCATCTTCGAAATACCCTTTTTCATAAGCAATAGCAAACGGAGCCATATCTGTTAATTTAATAAAACCAAACGTTAACTCTTCTTTTTCAGGGTAACCAAGCTCTGCTTGAGCACTCGCTGATAAAATAGCCGAGCCAATAAGTAAAGAAACGGTTACTTTTTTACTGACTAATAAAAGCTTAACTAAAGGCAATAAGGTTTTCTTAGATCTTAATTTCATAATCAAAAACTCCGCTAAGGCAACAAAAACAAAAAAAGGCGCAAGTGAATCACAATACATGTGTTCACTGGCGCCTTTGCCATTATTCAACTACTCAACATTGAGCTATTAAAAATGTGGGTGACAATTAACCATCGTTGTCAATTTCACCAAACTGTTTATTAGAAGGAAACCTTCTTATGTATGATTAAAAGCATAATATATGCCAAAAAAAATAAGACATTGATTTAAAATGATTAAATTAATATAAGACTGGTTAAAACCCATAATAAAATATTTTATACACCATACTCGCTCATCAATGCACTCTATTTGCACCATTATGACTCAGGCATTAAAAGTTAAACCCCTTTAAAATACCATCACTATGCGGATGCATCTTTCCGGACACTGCCGCATTCAAAAAGTTTTTTTCTTGCTCGACATTTAACTTCCAATTTTCTTCTAGAGGCTGATCTTTACCAAGCGCCTGATAATAAAGATCTTGTCGGTAAACCTGCGCCGCAACTTGACTTAAAGCGGGTATTTTTGCCAACTGCTGCCAACGATACATCTGTGCCATCATCCATAATGCATAATTTGGTAGAGGCTTATTAATATTTGGCCCTGAAAATCGCTGATATGCCTCAATCGGCCAACCAAATTCACCTTTTGGTTTCACTGCACTAAACCCATAAACAAGCTGCTCAACTGAGCAATTCAAATAATCAGGATGACTTAAAATATTTAATAGTTCTGATTGATTTTCTTTATTTTCCACCCATGCACACGCTTTATTTAAGGCTCGAATCATCGCCAAATACACATCAGGTTTTTTCTGCGCCCATAAAGAATTTACACCAAATACCTTTTCTGGTGTGCTTCCCCAGATGTCGTAGCCAGTCACCAGCATATGCCCTACGCCTTCTTCAACCGCTAAACTATTCCAAGGCTCGCCCACACAATAGCCGTCTATCTCCCCTTGCTTTAAGTTACCAATCATTTGGGTAGGTGAAATTACGATAATTTGAATATCTTTATCTGGATCAATCCCAGCCTGAGATAACCAATCACGTAGCTGATAGTTATGAGAGGAGTAAGGATAAACCATCGCAAAACGAAGCACTGGAGAGCTTGAAGGTCTCTTATCTAATAAACGCTTTAGGGCCTTTCCACTACGGATATCATCTACTGAATCGGCGTATTCAAGCATTTGTTGGTAAAGAGTATTACCCACCGTAATACCATTACCATTGTGGCTAACGGTAAAGCTGGTTTCCATTGGGGTTTTTACTGTACCAATCCCTAGACTTGCAGCAACAGGTAATGATGCCAGCATATGAGCGCCATCTAATAAATTAAAAGCAACTTTGTCTCGAATACTTGCCCATGATGCTTCTTTCGATAATTCGACATAAACGCCCTCATCTAAGAAGAAACCTTTTTCATAAGCAATCACAAAAGGAGCACAGTCAATTAAAGCAATAAAACCGACTCGTACAGGCTCACTATTTTTAATTATTTTATTTGCATTGATTACACTCATTTTGGTCCCCCCATCAACTCCATCACAGAAATGATATTATTTGCCACATCTATCATCCGTTGACTACGATCCATTGCTAACTTTCTTAATGCTTGATACGCCGCAGGTTCATCACAAGACTGATGTTTCATGATTAAGCCTTTCGCTTTTTCAATCACTTTGCGATCTTCAAGCTGACTTTTAACCGAGTCAAGCTCAGAACGTAACGCATGAAACTCACGAAAACGGGCAATAGCCACTTGAAGCAACGCCTTAACACTACCATTTTGAACACCATCAACCACATAAGCACTAACACCTGCTCGAATAGCGGCCTCTACGTATTCTGAGTCATCGTCTTCAGCAAACATTACAATAGGTCTTGGATTATCTTGAGTTAAACGAGACATATTTTCCAACATATCTCGATCAGGAGACTCAATATCAATGATAACCATATCTGGCTGACACTCAGTAACTGCTTTTGTCAAATTCTGAGCGTTTTCAAGACGTCGAATGACACGATAACCACTGTCCAACATAGCTTGCTCTACAATAGCCGCTCGTGCGGGCTCATTATCAACAAGCATGACAGTAAGTTCTTTTGTTGGAGGAGATATCATTTGTAGTCTCTCGAAAATCCATAATCACGTAAATGAAGCAATAAATGCGCCATAAAGAAACAGGCAATACGCGACGATAAAATTAAAGTAAGCAATAGAAGCTGTAAGACAGGAGGATAAAGCCTTTACTGAAAGTAAACTCTTTATTTTTTTGTATATAATTAAGTAAGTTAGAGGCTAATCAAACGACCAACTTACTTAATCAACAACACTAGTAACATACTAGTGCATATAAGATGACCCTTGCACCAAAAGAGCCAATGATAAGCGGTCTTTAGTATGGGTCTTCTTAAAAGCGGCGGTTAAATGGGATTTAACCGTTCTTTCAGTAATGTCCATTTCAAGGGCAATTTGTTTATTTGACAATCCATGAGCAACAAAACCCACAACATCACCTTCTCTTCCCGACAATTCGCTCAACAAGATATCATCAGGACTTTCTGTTGATTGAGCTACCGATTGAGATATTAGATTTTGAATAAATAATCGTCCACCCCAAATTTCACCTGACTCAATAACCGACAATGCTAAAGCTAATTGCTCTTTACCAATATAAGGCGAACACTGCCCATTAACGCCAATAGAAAATAATCGCAACGCTGCAGTTTGACTCGGTTTATTAGGAAAAACCACCACTTTAAGTTGTGGGTATTGACGGCGCAATTCGACAACATTTTCTACTTTTCTAGAAAAGTCTTTATCTTCTAAAAAAACAAAAAGATACTGGAACTCTTCGCCCTTTTCAAATTCGAGATGAAAATTAATCTTATCAAGATCTAAGGCACGAGTTAAAATAGCCTCTTTCCCTACCACTTTTTCCCAATGGTTCCATACTGCATCATCAGTATTCCAGCATAAAATTTTCAAAGCATCCCTCATCTACCAAATTCTATTGAAGTTAATTCTACTCGTATCGAAGCAACAGTTTGTGTCTATTTGTTATATCCATACAACAACTAACTGCTTATTATCATTACCTTTCATGTAAAGCGTTTTGTTGCGCTTTAATAATTGGTTTCAATAGATATTCTAATAATGTTTTCTTACCAGTAATAACATCCACTGTGGCTTGCATCCCTGGGATAATTTCTAGATGCTGCTCATCATTTCCCAAATAGTTTTTATCGGTCCGAACACGTACTAAATAGAAGCTATTTCCTTCTTCGTCTAAGATAGTATCTGCACTGATATTCTCAACCGTTGCCTGCAATCCACCATAAATAGCAAAGTCATAAGCTGTTAACTTAACAACAGCATGAAGCCCTGGTTTAATGAAGCCGATATCTTTCGGGCTCACTTTCGCTTCGATCAACAAAGAATCCTCAATAGGAACAATCTCCAACAGATTCATACCTGGCGTAATTACCCCACCAACCGTATTAATCTGTAATTGCTTCACAATCCCTTTTACCGGAGACCTTACCTGAGTACGAGAAACTTTATCTTGTAACGATACGTTCGTTTCTTTTAATTGATCAAGCTTACTTCGTACTTTTGTTAGATCTTCTTGAGCATCCGCTCTAAATTTAGCAGTGCTTTCTTTGAGTTTATTTTCTGCCTCTTTTAACGCAGATCTCGCCCTAGGAATAGCCAACTTAGTTGCATTTAGATCACCCTCAAGTTGGTTCACTTGGCGCTCCAACTGGAGTAGCTCTACACGTGATACTGCACCTTGATCGAATGCAGGACGTGTTAAGTTAAGTTCTTCTGTCGACAATTCAAAGCTTCTTTGAAGATTGCTTAATTTTGCTTCCTGCTCGACTATTTCTTGTTTTTTCTGCGCAACTTGCTGATCAAAGACACGCTGATTACTGGTCAAGGAGTTAGATCTGTTTACATACAACTCCATTTCACGATTCACTAAATTTGGTTGTAACGCCCTCATATCGGAATCAAAATCCGGCACTTTACCTAATGCTTCTGCTCTTAATCGAATCGCTCTAGCACGCAAGTTAACAGATTCAACTTCTTGCTCTCTTAGTGATGAGAGCGCTTCGGTATTCTCAATAGTCATCAAGATCTGACCGCGTTCGACCGTTTGACCGACTCGGGTATTAATTTCTTTTAAAATACCACCTTCTAAGTTTTGAATTTGTTGCACTTGGCTGGAAGGAATGACCTTGCCTATACCTACGGTTAACTCATCAAAGTCCGTATTATCAGCCCAAATCAAGCCAACCATGATAAATATAAAAATCACCCAAAGTATAATGCGCCCACCCTGTGGGGTTTTTAACATCAAAGCTGAGTTTTTATCATTTAGAAAATCTAAATCATTTTGCGATATCTTGCTCGATTTTTTTGTCATGTTAACTCACCTTCAACTTGCCTTGTCTTAACGCCTCATGAACCTGTGCTTTTGGTCCATCTGCGATTAGGCGACCGTTATCCATCACAATGATTCTATCTACCATATCTAACATCGACGCTTTATGTGTGATCAGTATCAGTGTTTTATCTTTTACAACCTCCATCAAGCGTCGTTTCATACGGGTTTCAGTTGTATTATCCATTGAGGCTGTCGGTTCATCTAAAATAAGTATCGAGGGATCAAAAAGTAATGCTCGTGCAATTGCAATACTTTGACGCTGCCCGCCTGACAACAACATACCTCGTTCGCCCACAATACTATCTAAACCTCCTGGCTTACGGTTCGCAAACTCAGATACGCCAGACAAGTCAGCAGCACGAAGAATAGCCTCATCCTCCATGTACGGCACACCCATAACAATATTATCTCGAATCGAACCATAAAAAAGCGTGACATCTTGGGATACTGAACCAATATTACGTCGTAGATCTGTTGGGTTGATTTGACGAACATCGACACCATCTACACGCACAGCACCATCTACAGGGGTATACAAGCCTGTCATTAGCTTCCCTAATGTAGATTTACCTGAACCAATACGACCAATAATACCAACCTTTTCGCCAGGCTTGATCGTGATATTAATAGCACTAATAGCGGACTGCTCTTGCTCAGGGTACGCAAAACTTACTGCGTCAAACTGAAACGCCCCATCAAACTTAGAACGATGTACAAACTTAACATCATCAGGATTTTCAACTGGGGAACTCATAATCGCATTTAACGAAGTGAAAGCAGATTTAGCTTGGTTATAACGCGTTGCCAGTCCTGCGACTTGTGCCATTGGACCCAGCGCTCTACCCGTTAACATAACCGACGCAACTAACGCCCCCATACTCATATTGCCTTCCGATATTTGATAAACACCGACAATAACGATAACCACTGTTGTAAGTTGTTGCGCCACCATTGCAAAAGAAGAACAAGATTGCGCTAATTGACGAGTTTTCACGCCCCAATCTGCAATATTACCGACTGCATTTTCCCATTGTTTCTGCAACACGCCTTCCGCGTTATTTAACTTAACACTCTCAGCGTTATACAAACTTTCAATAAGGACTGCGTTTTTCTGGGACGCTGTTTTTTGACTCTCTTCAATAGAACGACGAAGTGGGACCTGAATAATAACGCTGTACGCTAAAATCAAAAAGATAGTCACAATAGGGATATAACCAACAGGTCCACCTATCAGCCAAATTACCGCTACAATCAAGAACATAAAAGGAATATCGACCAAGGTAGTAATCGATGCAGAGGTAATAAAGTCACGAATACTCTCAAACTCTTGAAGGTTTCTTGCAAATGCCCCAACAGATTGAGGTCTTGATGCCATTTTAATGTTATTTACTTTAGAAAAAATAGACGCGGAAATCAGAATATCGGATTTCTTACCTGCTATATCAATAAAATAGGCTCTTAAAGTACGTAATAAGAAGTCAAATAGGTAAACGGCAGCAGCACCAATTGCCAGTACCCACAAGGTATCAAAGGCATTATTCGGAACCACCCTATCATATACGTTCATAACAAAAAGCGGACTAGCTACAGCAAACATATTAATCAGTAATGAAGCGATAAAGACATCTCGATAAATCCTCCACGACTGCGTAACTGTCCCCCAAAACCAATGTTTTTTATTGGCTCTTTCACTCTCTTTCTCTGACCGCTTATCAAATTGATAAATAGGCTTAACAAAGAAACAATAACCACTATATGACTTAGCGAGTTCTTCAAGGGAAATAGTAAATTCACCTTCCCCCGCTTCAGGGCGCATAATGTTTGCAACACCACTATGGTGGTCAATATTCAAAAGAATACAGGCGTGCTGGTCCTTAAGCAGTAACACTGCAGGCAGCACCATCTCTGGAATTTTTAATAAGGGACGCTTGATAAACCGAGAACTAATACCGATTCGCTTTGCTGCACGTTTAAACAATGCAGGCGTCATATCATTATCTGTAATAGGAAGACCGGCTGCAATTGAATCTGCCGAATAAGGGTTGTGGAAATATTTGCTTAGCAAAACCAAACAATCTAAAAGTGGGTTAGGGTATTCTATATCTGTTCCACTAACATTCCATTGAGCTAGCGTAGGCTCATCACTGGATGACTCATTACCTAATGTCGAGGCAGGCTGTTCGTTATCCGTAGCAGTTCCAATACTGGCATCATTATTTAACTTAGTATCAGTTTCTGCTTCATTAGAATTCAGATCTGTATTCTTTCCTTGATCTGGACGAATGGAGTCAGACATACTCCTTTACTCCCTAAATATTAAAAAAAACATGGGGTTAGAAAACCACTTTAAATAATCCTAGTCTAGAATAGTGCTTATTAAGTAAGATAGAAAGCTTGATGATCAAACACTACAAAATAAAACATGGAGATTTACCATGCTCTACGCAAAAGTAAACAAACAAGGCGACATTATTGATGTATCAACGTCACAATCTGACGATTTTAAATTACTCGTTGCGCCTAACGATCCCGTAGTTGCGGCTTTATTAGAGTCTAAGTTCATAGATGTTGAAGCTGAGACGCAAGAAATGTTAACCAATTCTGATAATGATATGATGCGTGTCATAGAGGATTTGATTGACCTACTAAGCGCTAAAAGAATCATCCAGTTTACAGAACTACCTATGGCTGCACAAAAGAAACTACTAAGTCGAAAATGGGTTCGCGGAGTTCATAACGGCAGTGATGACGGTCTTATTGAAGAAGTCATATCAGATACCGACAATGACTCTTTGATTTAGCAAGCCATTGTCATCTATCAACTTAATTACATATCTTGAGCCTGATCTACGATGAAACCTTGCCCTGCGGCAATATCAAATTTTTCTAAACGACTTAATTGTTGTGGGCTTTCAATACCAGTTGCAACGACCTGAATATTCAGACTACTGAACATTTTACACAAGATATGCATAAAGAAAGATTCAGACTCTTTGCCTGTCGCCATCTTAGTATAAGAAGGGTCTACTTTCACATAATCAGGTAATAGCAACTGCAAATAATGAAAGGTTGTAAACTGCTTACCTACATTATCAATCCCCAGTAACACTCCATTTTTTTGTAATGCTTTCGATAACCTAATTATCTGTTCTTCAGCAGCTAATACGCTTTGCTCAGAGACCTCAAAAATTAACTTCTTACGAACCGCATCCGTTAAACCTTGTAAAGTGCTATCCAACCAATCAATAAAGCTTGGCTTTGTAACAGCGGAGGTTGAAAGGTTAATCGCTAAAGGGGACTGTAATGATGACTCTCGACGTATAATAAAATCAATTACCCGAAGAATAATGACTTTATCCAACTGATCACCCAAATCAAACTGTTCAGCCAAACCAATAAAGTACCCAGCATGATACTGCTTATTTTGGTACTCAAGACTGGCAAAAACCTCTTCATGCATAACACTAGAACCTTCAAACAAGATGACTTTCTGTTTTCTCAAGATGAAAGACTGATGCTCGATCGCATATTCCAACATTTCTTTCCAAGCAAGGCGACCAATAGCAACATTTTGCCCGGTTATAGCATCAAAAATACGACTCGTATTGCTACCTGCTGCCTTTGCCTCACGTAAGGCGGCATCTGCTTGAGCCATAGCACTAGAACGACTCACTTTCCCCGTAAGTGACACCGCACCAATATTAGCAGCAGCATCAGCATAGGTTATTTGATTAGGAATAAGCGCCATCAAACCTGACAATATATCCTCTACTATCTGCTTCAAACGAATTTGATCCACATCAGGTATTAAAATAATAAAATCAGCACCTGATAAACGCGCTATCGACACAGACGAAGCAACCGCTTTTACCTTTTCTGCCATAACATTCGCTGATGCACGAATAAACATATCTGCGGCTTCGTAACCTCGTTCATTATTTAGCTTTCCAAGATCAGATAAATTCACCAACACTAAACCATCCATAGTGCGATCACTACTGGAAAAATAAGACTTCGCCTGGCTTTCGAAAAAGTGGCGATTACCTAAACCACTAATAGGATCTTTAAACGCTTTCGCTTGCAGCCATTGAACCGTCTCAGCCTCTGCATCAAAATCCTTCTCAAGCTTTTCTGTTAAGCGGTTCATAGAAAGTACCACAGACTTAAGTTCTTTGGTCTTAGGCAGATTTTCCATTTTAATGAATTGACGTTGCTGTATGGCTTCTGCTTGCTTGACCACCTCCCCTAGCGGCTTAAATAAATAACGCAATGCAATACTGCCTAATAAAATGGTGATGACACCAATAATAAAGAAGGATACTAATAAATTTCGACTAGCCAACCAAAGTTGATAATAACCATACCCAGCACTACCAGTAACATAAACCTGACCTAATTCATTCCAACCACTGGATATAACCGCGCTAGCTTGAGGCACATCAAAATTAATAAGTTTAATAAACCATTGAGGGACACCGATAATTTTGGTGTCATTTTTGCGAGTAATATCCTTATCTGTCGCGTATACATGAATACTAACATTAGAAAAATAGCCACTATCAAAGACGGCATTAATAGCACTATCAACTGAGACATAATCCTCTTGAGCCATAAAATTAGACACAGTCATACTAAGAGACGTCGCTGAATCCTGTGTTGTAGACTCTAACTGATTGACTAAATAGCCTTTGGTGGTATTGAAGTTAATCCCCATTACAACCACAAGTATTACTGAAAAAATGACTATAATCGTCATCATCAACTGGCGAAACAATGTCACTTTGATGCTCCTAGTTATTGTACGTAGCAAGTCGGTTATTCAAATCAGTCCAGAGGCTTAGTCTCGACGACCCCCCTACCAACTGACCACGCCCTTTTTCTTTCGACAGCCACAAATTTTTTGCATTAAAAGAGTAAATTGGTAATAAATCATTGCGCTGAGAAGCTGGCTTCAACTCTTTATCTAAATTATCCAAAATAACCGGAATCGAAGTTGGTTTATGATAATAAGCCAATACCATATGATGCTGATTTAGCCTCAATGCTTTAACATATACTAAACGCAATTGCTTATCTGGCACGCCTAACTCACGCAGAGTAAAGTATTTTGCGATGGTAAAATCTTCACAATCCCCCCCTCTCGTCGCTAGGAATTCAATAGGCGTCGCCCAATAATCTTCTTTTCCCCAATGAGCTATATCCGAAACAAAATCCAACTGGTTAAAAAAATTGTTTACCTTAGTAAGCTTATCAACAATAGAAAGATTTTGAGATTCATCTACCAACGTGCGCCAGGCCAGTACACGCTTTTGAGCATTTTTCCCGTATTGCTGCCCGACTTTTTGAGCAACAGCAAAATACTTGTTTGAGATATCAGCATATAACCAGAGTTGTGGCAAAACACATAAAGCGACCGCTAAGCAGATTAACCGCTTACGAACTTTTATGTTTTTGATTACACTCTGTATAGCCACAAAAGAGACAAATTGCACGGTAAACCTTACTTAGAAGATTTTGCGGCAAAGGCAGCTAATTGATCAGCATTCGCAGCAGGCTGATATTTCTCCTTCCACTCACTGTAAGGCTCGCCATACACATATTCACGAGCAGCATCATAATCTATCTCCACACCTCTTTCTTCAGCTGCCGCCATATACCACTTACTCAAACAGTTTCGACAAAAGTCTGCAAGATTCATGAGATCAATATTTTGAACGGATTTATTATCATCTAAATGTTTCAGGAAGCGACGAAATACGGCCGCTTCAATGTCAGTCTGCTTATCCATGAACTCACCCTACTTTTTTAATCAATTGTCGCGATGATGTACTTATGCTCACTCGATTGACGCCGCCATTGCCACTTAATGGATGCGACCATAAAGTCTTTAATTGGTTGCATATCTTCTGCTGTTAACTGTTCAACAGCATAGCAACACGCTTCTAATGTTGATAATGCTTTATCATTAGGTGACTTTCGAATCTCATATCTAGCCATGGGAGGCGCCTCAAACATGAGACTATTAATAACATGCAACCATGTATGGCTAAAATAGAATCGCTTCGCTTTACGCCATGTTGCATCAATTAAAATGATCCCTTTAATTCGTCCTGTCTCTTCTTTTGTCAATTGCTCAATCGGTTGCGCCTGGTCATTAGGAAAGATTAAACGCCATTGCGTCAGATCTAAACACTGCAATCTCGCCAGCAATACAGGATCATTCATACTGATACATTCAACCTGAGGCAACGCCAGCGTCAGCAAAGAAACCGTGTTCTTTGCATGCTTTGCCTCTTTAGGGTCCTGCAAAATAATAATGCGTGTTTCAACTTGTCGACTTAATGGTAATAAATGACAAACACATTGAGTTTGCAAAAAATAGCACTGACCGCAACGTTGGCGTTTGTCGTTTAACATCTGTTAAGACAGTTTCTCTAGATACGCTTTGATCACATTATCCCAACCCAAATCTAATGCTTCTGCGGTTAGCGCATGACCAATCGATACTTCAGTAATTCGACCAGTTTGACATAACATCTCGACATTCGACAGATCCAAGTCATGCCCTGCATTAACCTCTAAACCAATATCCAAAGCAGCTTGAGCTGTATCTTGATAACGCTGCGCAATAGACTCGAATCCTACTTCGCCATAATGATTCGCGTATTCTTCTGTATATAGCTCAACACGATCCGCGCCAACTTCTTTTGCAAGTGCCATATTGTCGGCATCAGGGTCCATAAACAACACGACACGAATGCCTTTTTCTTTTAACTTAGCAATGACTGGACGTAAGGCGTCTTGATCGCGCGCAACATTCCAACCATGATCAGAAGTCAGCTGGTTTGGATCATCTGGCACTAGGGTACATTGATGAGGTTCAACCTCTAAGACCACGTCCAAAAACTGTGCATCAGGAAAACCTTCGATATTTAATTCTGTGTTCGGGTAATTTTTTAGTAGTTCTTTTAGGTCATAAGCATCTTGATACGTTGCATGGCGTTGGTCTGGTCTTGGGTGAATCGTAATTCCAAATGCACCTAGCTCTATACTACGCTTTGCCATATCAACCATATTTGGGTAATTTCTGCCACGAGAATTGCGAAGTAAGCCTATTTTATTTAAGTTAACGCTTAAGTGTGTCATTTAACTTCTCTCGATCTGTCTAAAGGTATTTCAATGCATTATAAGGCAAAGCATTACCTGACTTCACTAAAATACCGCATCAATTCCCTTTACCAATCCCATTTCATCTCCTTGTGGTAAACTTCACTTAGTAAAAAGGAGTAGTGATGCATTACGAACCATTTCAAACCATTTTTGACCGCGCCGCATTAAGACACGGTGGCAAACAAAATTTGGAACAGCAACTTACCAAACCGTTAACGTCTACCCAGCTCAGCCTAATAACAGATGACCGTTGGTTATCAGCGTTTTCTCAAAAAATATTTCAGTCTGGAATAAACTGGCAAGTCGTTAGAAATAAATGGGCTGGATTTGAAACCGTATTTTTTGGCTTTGATATAGAAAAAATGTTGCTTATCCATAACGAAATGTGGGAAGAAAAAGCCAAAGACACTCGTATTATTCGTAACTTTGGCAAGGTCATGACCATTCGTGAAAATGCCTTAATGATAAGCGAGTGTCAGCACTCACACGGCTCATTCTCAAAGTTTATTGCGCAATGGCCATCAGATGACATTATTGGCTTATGGGCTTACCTCAAGAAAAACGGTCAACGTTTGGGGGGAAACACAGGGCCTTACACTCTCAGAATCATGGGTAAAGATACCTTCTTAATGACAAAAGATATAGAAGGATACTTACGTCTTCATGGCATTATTAACACTGGAAAAGATACAAAATCTGCCCACCAAGCAGCACAATCTGCTTTTAATCATTGCCAAAAAGAAAGTGGTCGATCTTTCAATGAGATCAGTCAGTGCATTGCAATGAGCATCAATTAACTTTCGTTTTAAGAATTACAGTTTAGGAGATAACATGGCAGACCTACGCATCGACATCATCTCAGATGTTGTTTGCCCCTGGAGCTATCTAGGGTACACGAGATTAAAACAAGCAATAGATCAGTTAGGAGACGATTATCGGATCGATATCCGATGGCAACCATTTGAGCTACATCCAGATATATCCCCAGAAGGGGAAGATCGAGAAAACTATTTAACCAAACGCTTTGGCAGTCAAGAAAGGCTGAATGAAGCGACTCACGCCCTACAACAAGTCGGCATAGAAAACGGCATTACATTTAATTTTTCTGAAAAAGACCGTCTACCCAATACAAAGCTCGCCCATCAATTTATTTTAGCGGCAAACAAAGTAGACTTATCAACGCCATTGGTTCTCGCTCTGTTTAATGCTCACTTTACTCTCGGACAAGATATTGGGAAAAAAGCTAAACTGGAAGAGATCGCACTCAGTATCGGTATGAAAGACAGCGATATTCAATATGCCTATGAAGAAAACGCGCGAATCATCGTTGATAAAAAAATAGCACGTCTTAAGCAACTAGAAATCAACTCTGCGCCTACTTATGTAATAAATGATAAGTATATGATCCATGGCGCGCACTCTCCTGAAGATTTTTTCAAGACACTCAATGACATAGCAGAAAAAAGCCAATCAGCTTAACCTTTACGAAACAGTACGAGGGGTAATTTAATCGCTCGTACTGACTCTTTCAAAGAAAAAATCTATCAGGCTGATTGAATAGATAAAATATTAAGTATTGATAACCGTTTTCATTAACATCATAATTGAATGATCCCAACATTAGTAAGAGTGATTTTCATTTATGTACGTATGTCTTTGTAATGGAGTAACAGATAATCAAATCAAAGCATCTATTCAAGAAGGTGCTACTACTATGAGAGCATTGTATAAAGAAACAAACTTAGGTAATCAGTGCGGAAAATGCTGCCAATGTGCTAAAAAAATACTCAACAATGAGCTTCTACAAATTGCAGAAACTCACTATCAAGTGGCTTAAACTACTTACATTTGTGACTGTAGATAATTTTCAAGACCTGATGTTTTAATAAGTAGCTGTTGAGTTTCCAGCCAATCAATTTGCTCTTCTTGTTCCTCTAAGATATTTTCTAGCGCTTCTCTGCTCATAAAATCAAGCTTGGTTTCGCACAGTTCAACGGCTTCTTTAAGTACTTTAACCGTATCCAGTTCAAACTCTAAGTTTGCAGAAATCATCTCTTCACTGTTTTCACCAATACGCAAACGACCTAAATCTTGAAGATTTGGTAGCCCCTCTAAAAACAAAATCCGCTCAATCAAACGATCTGCATTTTTCATTTTTTGAATAGATACTTTGTAATCCGCTTTGTCTAATGCGCTAAAACCAAAGTCTTTAAACATACGAGCATGTAAAAAATATTGGTTGATACCCACAAGCTCATTGGCTAGCACCTTATTTAGAATGGCTAGTACACTACTATCCCCTTTCATAAATGCTTCCTTATTTACCCATTTGTGATTGAATGTAGTTTTGAATACCAATTTTATCCATCAAGCCAATTTGTTGCTCTAACCAATAAACATGATCTTCTTCTGTATCAAACAACAATTTTTCAAGCATTTCACGAGTCTGATAATCACCTTCCGCTTCACTTATCGCAATCGCTTCTCGCACTCCTGCAACAACCTCAAGCTCCAAAACAAGATCATTAGCCATAGCAGAGCTTACATCTGAACCAATCATTAGGTCACGACGCTTCGTCATACATGGCACACCCTCAAGAAACAAGATGCGTTTGATCAATAAATCAGAGTGTTGAGTCTCTTCTTCCATTTCATGATTTAGTCGTACATAAAGTTTATCCATACCCCAATCATCATACATACGTGAATGTACAAAATACTGATCGATTGATGCTAACTCGCCAGCTAAAAGCTTGTTCAAGCTATCTATAACTTTTTGACTACCTTTCATTTTTTCTCCTTGTTAACTTATAAAGTCACTCTACGGTTCATAACATGAACTCAACTAAAAATGGTTGATTTAATCACGCATATCTTGACCGGTTAATACTTCGTTCGCAATTCATACAGGCTTGCCTTCGCCAACCTTAACTTCAAACGTATCAATGCGCTGAAAACCTCTCGGTAATTTTAAACCACGACGTCCTCGTTCACCTACATAATCTGATAAATCTTTTGCCATAAAGGACATAAAGCGCTTACCCGCATACGCCATCAGTAGGTCATTGGGCAAAATACAAGCCATTGATACAAGTAACTCTTCTCTCTCGGCAGCTCGCGCTGTTGGAATACTGAGCATTTTATTCCCTTTGCCCTTCGCCATTTTAGGCAAAGAAGCAACGTCAAACACCAGCATACGACCTTCATTAGACACCACCGCCACTCGCCCTATTTGAGGGTCTTCAACCAACACCGGCGGCATAACTTCAGCACCTTTAGGTAAGGTCAATGTGGCTTTACCTGATTTATTTTTGGCATAAAGATCTTTTAACTGAGCAACAAATCCATATCCCGCATCACTAGCAATAAGATAATGTGCGTCTTCACTATTCAGTACCGCTGCAACAATAGAAACGTCTTTTTCAAGACTAATACGCCCTGTAATTGGCTCTCCCTGACCGCGAGCAGAAGGCAAAGAATGCGCCTTCATTGAATAAGTTCGACCATTAGAAGCAAGTAACACAAGCGTCTGATTCGAGCGTCCTTTAGCGCTAACCAAGTAGTCATCACCCGATTTATAACTGAGCCCTTCTACATCCAAATCGTGCCCTTTACCGGCACGAATCCAGCCTTGTTTCGAAATCACTACAGTAATAGGGTCGTTTGAAAGTAAATCTTCTTCATTAAAGGCTTGCGCTTCTTTACGCTCAACAATAGGCGTACGACGATCATCACCAAACGCATCAATAGCATCACGAATTTCTGTCGTGATTAATTTCTTTAATTTACTATCAGAAGATAAAAGTGCTTCTAGCGCCAAACGCTCTTTTTCCAATTCTGCTTGCTCTGCTAGAATACGTACTTCTTCTAGCTTAGCTAAATGACGCAATTTCAACTCAAGTATTGCTTCAGCTTGCGTATCTGTTAACGCAAACCTGTTCATCAACTTAACTTTTGGCTTTTCTTCCGTTCGAATAATATCAATCACTTCATCAATATTTAAAAAGGCAATTAATAAGCCCTGCAATATATGCAGTCGCTTCATCACTTTATCTAAACGAAATTGCAAACGACGACGTACCACATCAATCCGAAAGCGCAACCACTCAGTTAAGAAGTCTTTCAGCGCTTTTACTTGTGGTAGACCATCTAATCCAATGACATTCATATTAACGCGATAAGACTTTTCTAGATCCGTCGTTGCAAAAAGATGGGTCATGACAGAGCCAACATTGACTCGATTGGATTTAGGCACAATAACTAAACGCGTTGGGTTTTCATGATCGGACTCATCACGAAGATCCACTACCATAGACAACTTCTTAGCAGGGTTCTTATCCTGCATTTGCGCTGCAATCTGCTCAAGGATCTTACTGCCTGACACTTGATGAGGCAACTCATGAACTACGATTTCACCTTCTTCCACTTCGTAACGCGCTCGCGCTTTAATTTGACCTTTACCCGTCTCATAAAGCTTACGAATATCACTACGTCGAGTAACTATTTCCCCCCCCGTTGGAAAGTCTGGCCCTTGAATAAAGCCCAGTAGATCATCCAGTTCCGCTTTGGGATTATTCAGAAGATGAACACATGCCTCGCCTACTTCCCTTAAGTTGTGCGGAGGAATATCCGTTGCCATACCAACAGCAATACCTGTAGTACCATTTAACAATAAATTAGGTAATCGGGCAGGCAGTACGGAAGGCTCTTGTAATGTTCCATCAAAATTCGGCACCCAATCTACCGTACCTTGGCTAACTTCACCGAGTAATATATCAGCGTATTTAGATAATCGTGATTCGGTATAACGCATGGCAGCGAAAGATTTAGGGTCATCTGGCGCCCCCCAATTACCTTGACCATCAACTAGTGGATAACGATAAGAAAATGGCTGTGCCATCAACACCATGGCTTCATAACAAGCGCTGTCTCCATGAGGATGAAACTTACCCAGTACGTCACCCACCGTTCGAGCGGATTTTTTATACTTGGCAGAGGCTTTTAAACCTAACTCACTCATCGCATAAACAATACGTCGTTGAACAGGTTTTAAACCATCACCAATATGCGGTAAAGCACGATCTAGTATGACGTACATGGAGTAGTTTAAGTATGCTTTTTCTGTATAGTCTTTTAATGAAAGCGTTTCATTAGACTCGAAATTTAACGGCTCACTCAAGGAGGATTTCCTTCTACTGCATTTTTGGCGTGGCATGTCATTACACACCAATAATTGAAAAAATAATTCGTTCGTACTATAAAGAAACTAGGTTATCACCTGCAACCTTATACCAATAGTTTACGCAGGAATATATCACTCTAATTTAGCAATAAAGCAGTTTATCATCACAAGGATTTGTATGAACAACTCACCGCTCTATTTTACAAGTAACCCTCTTCGATATGCTATTGGAAAACAAAGCTATATCTCGATGGCAAAAAAAGCAGTCAACATAAGCATTAGCCATGAAAGTTTACATCAGGAAGATATTTCAATACGCCATTATCATGCTACTGTACCGACTTTTCTATTTGCTCTAGACGGTGAGCTCTCTTTGAAACATCAATTTAAAGATGTTCTTCTGAAAAAAAATCAAGGATGCTGGTTACCCTGTGATAACACAACTACAACCACACTACTGTCTCCAACCGTCAAAATTGCTGTCTTGCAATTCCCAGCTATCCGCAAGCCCGCTAAACAAACTACGCAATTTACCAACCGTTACTATGGCACGGTAATACCGAACACCAGCAAGAGCGGTGTAACAACTTGGTCTATCTATCAAGCAAAAAATGGCATAATTTCGATTATTTTATACCCAGCACATTACAAAGAGACGCCTTATTACTACAAGAACACCAATCAATTTCTACTCTCTTTAGTGGGTGAATTTGCTCTCTCCATCAATAAGCAACCTTTTAGTATCTGCCCTAAAACGGGGAAGTTCTTACCAAAAACAACACGTAAAGCTTTATTCAATTACAATAACGACAGTATCTATGTAGTAAACGTCATCACACCTTACCCAATTAAAGATAGAGTATTTGCGCTGTAATGTAACTCGCACTAGCGTCGCACTAGGGCGGTCAATATATGATCTTCCCACTGACCATTGATTTTTAAATAGTGCTTAGCATACCCTTCTTTCTCAAACTGTAACTTGTCTAGTACAGCAGCACTCCGGGCGTTTCTAGGCATATAATTCGCCTGTATCCTGTCAATACCACACTCTTTTTGAAGGTATTCGTTACCCGCATCCAGCAGCTCATGCATTAATCCTTTGCCCTGCTCCGATTCTTTTAAACTATAACCAAGATGGCAAGATTGGGAGACTCCTCGGACAATATTGGAATAATTTGCATATCCCAACATTCGAGTTTCATCTGTCGACAAAAAACAAAAAGCAACGCCTTGATCATCGATGAAGTCTCGTCGCATTTCACGTATTCGTAACTGACAAAGCGCTAATGAATAATACGCATCAGCTCTTGCAGGCTCCCACGGAACAAGAAACTCTTTTTCCTCAGTCACAAAAGCTCTTAACAATTCAGCCTGGGATTCATCAAGCACAGTCAGAACACCTCGCTTTGTCTCAATACGAGGAAACCGAGAAGAATACGCCTCAGTTTGCTTTTGTTGAAAATGATAAGTGTCTAACACTTTTACCAAGCGCAAAGAATACGATTCAAACCAAAACTGCTCAGCCAATGACAGCGTTCTACGTAAGATAGTGTTATTTAACCAGCTCACAGCGGTTTCTTTATCTTGCCAATACGTTAACAGTAAATCCGTTTCACCTAATGAGCAATCTGATCCGACAAAGCCCGCCTGCTGTTTTGCTAAATCACATAATTTATCCACCATAATTCTGTACGTCATACTTTCCAGCATAACCGAACTAGACAGTATGACAGCAAAGCAGGAGGTATCTGATTGAGAACGCATTATCACCAACCCTAATGAATGGAAAAATAAACGAGTTACACTAACTTATAAACAAAATTATCCATCATTTATTAACTAAGACAGATACGTTGAACCTCGTAGGACTTTTTTATAGGTTTCGATAAGCTGAATTTGCTCGTTTTCACTCAACCCACTCGCAGATACTTTATCCTGATAACAAGACAACAATGCCTTTTCATCATAGCTAACATACTTGAGTACATCTTGAACACTATCTCCCATTAAAACATGATCAATGCTAAAACCATTATCTGTAAGATAAACATCCACAGAACAAGTATCACCAAATAAATTATGTAAATCGCCTAATGTTTCTTGATACGCCCCCACTAGAAAAAAGCCCATTAAGTAATCATCATTAATTGGCGGTGGTGGCAATGGTAGCGAGGACTCGATGCCTTGCCCATCAACATAGCGATACAAACAACCATCAGAATCACATGTCACATCCTGAATTTTTCCGCGAAATGAAGGGGCTTGATCCAATCCTTGTAACGGTAGCACAGGAAATAATTGATCAATCCCCCAAGCATCCGGCATAGATTGAAATACAGACAAATTCACAAAGAGTTTTTCAGCAAGACGCTCATTAAGTTCATCAATAACGGGACGATGTCCACGGTTACGATTATCTAATTTAGGTAATAAGTTCCGACAGGCAACAACAAATAGGTTTTCAGCCTGAGCCCTTTGTTCAAGGTTAAGCTGACCGTGATTATAAAACGTCAGACTGTCATTAAAGTCATCCAGTAAATCGTGATAAATTTCCACTAACGATCGACTGTCGTTTCCCTCATCATTTTTTAAACTTTGATAACAATCCCATAGGCGCTGTATTTCGAGCACACTATCTACACTAGGCGCTTCTATAGGCAATAGTTCAGCGCCATATGAAAATACATCGGCAATCATCATGGCATGATGTGCAGTGACGGCACGACCTGATTCCGAGATCAAGTGTGGATGAGGTAAGTTATATTGATCACAAACATTATGAAAGGCGAACACCACATTATTGGCATACTCACTAATACTGTAGTTGGCAGAATACGCATTTTGCGAACGAGTACCTTCATAATCTACCCCCAAACCACCACCGACATCGACCCACCTAACAGGGACCCCCATCTGATGCAGCTCTGAATAATATCGAGCACATTCTTTTAAGCTGTTTTGAATATCTCGAATTTTGGTAATTTGAGATCCTAGATGAAAATGAATCAACTCAAGACATTCCACCATACCTATATCGCGCAATCGATCAACAGCTCGCAATAACTGAGAGGTCGTCAGTCCAAATTTGGACTTCTCTCCACCACTATTACTCCAATGGGTTGAACTGGTAGAGGCCAAACGAATACGAATACCAATACGTGGTTTTATATTAATTTTCTTAGCTTCATCTAAAATAAGATCAAGTTCATGAAGCTTTTCAACCACAATAAAAACTTGATGCCCCATTTTTTCAGCCATCAAGGCTAAATGAATAAACTCTCTATCTTTATAGCCATTACAAACAATAATACCATCAGGCGATTGATGCATAGCTAACACAGCCATCAACTCTGGCTTACTACCAGCCTCTAACCCTACTGTAGATGGATTATCAAGCTGACATCCCGCAATTTCCTCAACAACACGCCTTTGTTGATTAACCTTAATCGGATAAACAATGGAGTAATTTGCTTGATAATTATAATGTTCAATCGCTTGACAAAATGAATTGGTAATCTTCTCAATTCTAGAATGTAAAATATTAGGGAAACGAACCAAACATGGATAAGGAACATTTTTCGCTTTTAACGCCTTAGCAAGCTCCGTCAAATCAATACTATTTTCTCTATCCGGAAGCGCAATGGCACGACCTTGATCATTAATAGAAAAAAAACCAGCACTCCAATGAGTAACATTATAAAGTTCAATAGAATCTTTTACTGACCAAGGCGTCATATAGCCTCCCTAAATCTGTCACAATACATTAAAATAGACCAAAACAACCATTATAAAATTTAAGCTATCACGGTTCATATTCACTGTTTATTTTTTTTAATACCTAATAAAAAAGCGGGGCCAAGGAAAAACCTCAACTCCGCTTTTTCAGTACTGCAATAATAACTTAAGAAACTCGTTCACCGTGAGCTTGCTTGTCGGCATGATAAGAAGAGCGCACTAAAGGGCCACAAGCAGCATGCTTAAAGCCAAGTTCTTTTGCTACTTCTTCATAACGCGCAAATTCTTCTGGCGGCACGAAACGCGCCATAGGAAAGTGATGCTTGGAAGGTTGTAAATATTGACCTATAGTCAACATCTCAACATTATGAGCACGTAAATCTTTCAGCACTTCTACAATTTCTTCAAATGTCTCACCTAGACCAACCATCAGACCCGACTTTGTTGGTACATCAGGACAACGGTCTTTAAAGTTTTTCAATAAATCTAAAGACCATTGGTAATCTGAACCAGGTCTTACCTGACGGTATAGACGCGGTATAGACTCTAAATTATGGTTGAACACATCAGGCGGTGCAATTTGTAAAATATCAAGAGACACATCCATCCGGCCACGGAAATCAGGCACTAGAGTTTCAATCTCAATATTAGGGCTTAAAGCACGAGTTTCTGTTATACAATCTACAAAGTGTTGCGCACCACCATCTCGTAAATCATCACGATCGACTGAGGTAATTACCACATACTTGAGTTTCATATCACGAATTGCGGCGGCTAACTCTTTGGGTTCATTAGGACTAAGAGCATTCGGACGACCATGTGCTACATCGCAGAAAGGACAACGACGAGTACAAATTTCACCCATAATCATGAAAGTGGCAGTACCATTACTAAAACATTCACCTAGATTAGGACAGTTAGCTTCTTCACACACAGATGCAAGCTTGTGCTCTCGCAATGTTTTTTTGATCCGTGCAATTTCAGGAGAAGCAGGGACACGCACACGTAACCAATCTGGTTTACGTGGAATTTCTTCAGTCGGTACAATTTTGACTGGGATGCGAGCCATTTTATCGGCACCGCGAAGTTTTTCACCTTGGACAACGCGTTTGCGTTCAGCTGTCATTCTATTTCCACCCTTGTTGGATAGTCGGATGTTGGTATCCGAGCTGTTCAGCAAGCTGATTCGCTAACTGAACTTTAACATTAAAAAAGTCTATATGACTGTTAAGTCGAGCCATATCAATCATTTGAAGACCTTGATAGCCACATGGATTAATGCGATCAAACGGAGCTAAATCCATATCAACATTTAACGCCAAGCCATGAAATGAACAACCTCGTCGCACTCGTAAACCTAAAGACGCAATTTTTTTGCCGTCTACATAGACACCAGGGGCATCAGGTTTCGCATAAGCTTCTATTTCATTTAGCTGTAGCGTTTTAACAAGTGCATTCTCAAGAGCGGTTACTAGCTCTCTTACTCCCATCCCAAGTCGTTTCAAATCAATCATGACGTACACAACAAGTTGACCTGGACCGTGGTAAGTAACTTGTCCACCACGATCCACTTGGATAACAGGGATATCGCCTGGAGCCAACAGATGTTCTGCTTTTCCGGCTTGTCCCTGAGTAAATAAAGAAGGATGTTCTAATAACCAAATTTCATCCTGATCCATTTTAGATCGAACCTGGGTGAATTCTTTCATTCGTTCCCAGGTCGTTTCATACTCAACGCGACCCAGATCACGACAAACAAGCTGTTGATCCATTTATAAAACCATCTTAACTGCTTCAAGTGCCATCAAGTCTTTATGCATACTTGATAATTGAGCTTCACTTTGCGCTAAAATTCTAAAACTGTAACTAACAAAGCGACCTTTACTTGAACGATTCACATTGTTTGCTTCATGCCCCATCTCAGGTGCATGAACTTGCATACATTCAACAATGTTTAAATGAATCCCTTCTACATCCAGCGCAACTACTTTAATAACGTAATTATCACAAGGAAATTCAATTTTAGGCGCATTAACGGCATTCTCTGCCTGATCGCCATCTTTCGTAATGAGTGCCATTAAAGTTCCAATAGACCTTTTAGGTCTAAAATAAATTCATGAAAAAGAGTTTGATTTTATCAAAAATTCGCTTAAAGAAGCCACCTTGTTCAACAGGTTCAAGTGCTACAACATTGCGCTCTAATACTTCATTACCTGCAGTACCTACAACAACCTTCCCAAGCACATCACCCACTTTAATTGGCGCTTCAATTTCAGGATTCATTTGCAAGCTAGCTGGCAGCGAGTCTGCATTTTGACGAGGTAAAGTAACTAATACATCCTCAGTAAAACCAACTTTCACCGTATTCTGACTACCACCCCAAACACGTGCATTATTAACAACCTGTCCACGACTGTAGAGTTTACGTGTTTCGTAATATCTAAAACCGTAATTCAATAATTTTTGAGACTCACCCGCACGAGCTTCATCTGACTTAGTCCCCATAACAACCGTAATCAAGCGCGTACCATTTCGTACCGCCGAGGCTGCTAAACAATACCCAGCCGCTTCTGTATGGCCTGTTTTTAAACCATCTACAGACTGATCACGCCACAACAAGCGATTACGGTTAGGTTGGCGAATACCATTGTAAGTAAAATACTTTTCTGCATAGATAGGGTAATTCTCAGGAAACTGAGTAATCGTGGCACGAGCTACGATCGCAATATCATGAGCGCTAGAATAATGACCTTCGACAGGATAGCCTGTTGTATTAACAAAACGAGAGTCTTTCATGCCAAGCAGCTTAGCGTGTTGATTCATTAAATCAGCAAAGGCAGACTCACTACCTGCAATATGCTCAGCAATAGCAACTGTCGCATCGTTTCCAGACTGTACTATCATGCCCTGCATAAGAGTTAACAATGGCACTTGAGTACCTTCACGAACAAAGGTTCGAGAACCTTTCATACGCCATGCTTTTTCACTAATGGTAACTTTATCTTCGAGAGATATGTCACCACGCGCTAGTTCATACTCTGTAACATAAGCCGTCATCAACTTCGTGAGACTGGCAGGCGGTAGTTTCTCATCAGCATTATGAGAAACTAAAATATCACCCGTATAAGCATCCATCAGAATATAGCTGCTTGCTGCTAATTCTGGTGGTGCAGGAATCAGTGACGGCTCTGCGTGGAGGACATTGGCAGAAATGCCAAGAAATACGGATAAAATAATTAGGAGTCGCTTCATACTCTACAACATCATCTGGTTAATAAAAGTTTATAAATAATACTAGAGGAAATAACTAATCTCTAGTCCGTGTCATTTTCCTTTACAGTTACATAACAACTCGTATTGGCTTAGCAAACCCCGCATCGTAAAGTCTTTTTTGCCAATCAGACAATTCAACATTACTTGTATAAGGCCCAACTAATACTTTATAAAGAGCATCTGTCTGCTTCACTATTTTCACATTTATTTGTGTGTCAAATACCGAAAATAACTGTGTTCTCAAACGTTCAGCGGCTTCCTGCGTAGAAAAAGCACCTAACTGAAGGTGCGTAAAAACAGACGTTCCTGCCTTACTAGGAAGCGACTTTTCCACAGGGGCCGAAGTCAATACAACTGGGGGACTAGGCTCTTTTCTTGCCACAGTAGACGGCACTGAACTAGGCTGATAAACACCACCTTTTGGAGGTGTTATCGCTTCAATTCTAACATGAGCTAATCCCTTTTTTTGATACCCCAACCGTATCGCTGCAGCATAAGACAGGTCGATCAAGCGATCCCCATGAAAAGGCCCTCGATCATTGACTCTCACAATAACAGAGCGCTGATTATCAAGGTTAGTTACCTTCAAATAAGTCGGAATAGGAAGTGTTTTATGGGCAGCAGAAAAGGCATACATATCATATGTTTCCCCATTTGACGTGGTGTGACCATGAAATTTCATACCATACCAAGAGGCCGTTCCTTCTGCGACATAACCTTGAGCAGATTTCATTACCCAATATTTCTTTCCCCAGACCTCATAAGGGCTTTTATTGCCTCCACGACTTTTCTGTTCCCACTTTGGCACTAAATCTGGTAAATGATCTACTTTCACATCATGGTCAGGCGCATGATCTTTAAGGATAGTATAACGCCCTCCACCGGAGGCTTTATCATAGTCAGCTGAACTCTTTTTATTACTAGCACAACCGCTCAATAGCACAGTAAATATACCAATGAGTAAAAACACATAATTACGATTAATCATTCTTACCTATGCTTTGCGAAAGTTCCAATACCGACATGGCGTAGCGTCTACTAGGGTTATAGTCCATAAGAGTAAAAAAGTTTTCAGAGGCTAGCCAATAAGAAAACTCATGCTCACCTGAGCGCAACCCAACCAAGCCGGTTTTATCAGATGAAAACTCGGCGTTGGCTGACACATTAAGTGCAGCCCACTCTCCTGTTGTTTTGATAGATTTTTTTCCAAAATTAACCCACTCAGACACTGCTTCAGGTGACTTAACCGTGGCTATCACAACGCACGCTTTACCAAATTCCCAATTATGATGTTTTAAATAATTCGCCACACTGCCAATAGCGTCCGCATCAGAGTGCCAAAGATCCACTTTACCGTCACCATCATAATCGATAGCTAGTTTGCGGTAGTTTGTAGGCATAAATTGAACCATCCCCATTGCACCGCTATAAGAGCCTTTTGTCGCTCCAATATCCCAGCCATTATCTCTAGCCAATAATAAATATGCTCTTAACTCACTTTGAAAATAAGCTTGGCGTCTAGGATAATCAAAGGCAAGCGTGGTTAATGATGTAAATACATCCTGAGAACCGGTAATACGACCATAATAAGTTTCGACACCGATTAAAGAGACAATAATATGCCAATCTACGCCGTACTCTTTTTCAGCTTTCTCTAACCAATACTTGTTACGCTCCGCAAACGCTTTACCTTTTGCGACTCTCTGACTTGTCAAAAAACGTGTCCGGTATTGATAATACGGCACGAGTACTTCTGGTTGATTATTAGATTTTTTAATTACTTTTTCACGTATTTTAATACGTGAAAAAGCCAGCTCTAGTCTATTTTTATCAAAAGCATCTTTTTTAACTAAACTGGCAATAAACGCTTGAACATCAGGATTAGAGGCATAAGAAGAATCAAAATTGTCAGGAGCACTCTCTAACAATTCATTACTAACCTTGAGCTTCTCTCCCAATAATTTCGCATCAGCTTGATCTACACTGCTACACCCAACTAGGCTAAGCACTAGTAATGTCCCTACTGCTAGTTTCATAATCACCTCGCCCTTTTGTGTGTTTGTATCGACATAAGAATACCAAAAGTCGCCATAATCGTTATGATCGATGTTCCGCCATAACTGACTAACGGCAAGGGTACCCCAACCACAGGCAAAATGCCTGACACCATACCGATATTTACAAACATATAAACAAAAAAAGTAAGTGTTAAACTTCCTGCTAACAAACGGGCATAATTATCCTCCGCTGTAGCAGAAATATATAAACCACGTGAAATAACCAAAAGATAAGAAAGAATCAATATGCCGCACCCCAGCATGCCAAACTCTTCGGCCAACACCGCGACAATAAAATCCGTATGACTTTCTGGTAAAAAATTAAGCTGGACCTGAGTACCTTCTAACCAACCTTTACCATATAATCCACCCGAACCGATTGCGGTTTTAGATTGGATAATATTCCAACCAGAACCAAGTGGGTCACTTTCAGGCGTTAAAAATGTCAGGACTCGCTGACGTTGATAATCGTGCATAAACTGCCAAAGCACATAGCCAGCCGCTGGCGCCAGCAAAGCAGCACCAATAATATAACGCCACCCCAGACCTGCTAAAAACAACACGAATATACCAGATACAGCCACCAATAATCCGGTTCCTAAATCAGGCTGCTTGGCGATCATAAAAACAGGAATCATAATAAGAACAAGAACAGATATAACTTCTTTCCATTTTGGTGGTAACTGACGATCTGAGAAGTACCACGCAATCATCATTGGCATAACAATTTTCATGATTTCAGAAGGCTGAAACCGTAAACCACCAGGTAAGGCTAACCAACGCTGTGCTCCTTTCGCACCCACGCCAAACAAAAGAACCCCTATTAAGAGCAATACTAAAAATACAAATAATGCAGGAGAAGCTCTACGCATATATTTAGGCGGCAATTGTGCCAACCCTAAGCAAACCCCCATACCAATACAGAAACGTAACGCTTGACGCTCTACCGTCCCCATATCTTGACCAGCGGCAGAGTACAGAACTACCAACCCCCCCGCCATTAATAACAACAATGCGCCTAAAAGCAAAATATCAATATGGATTAGCTTCCAGAGGCGAGCATTAACAAAAGAAAGCGTCCTTTTATAAATATTTTCACTCACTGAGCATTACCTTTTAAATAGTCGTAGCGTTTAGGGTATTTACCATCAATATAGGCATCAAACAGTTTCTTAGTTAGATCTGCAGGTAAAGCAGCCCCACCACCGTTTTCGAAAATAGCGAAAATAGCGATTTTTGGCTTTTGAGCCGGTGCAAATGCAATAAACAAACCATGGTCATGAAGCTTTTTCGCCAATTTATCCGCTTCATATTCTTCACCATCTTGTAGACTAAACACCTGTCCCGTTCCCGTTTTACCTGCAATAGCGTAATCCGTCCCCTGCAAACGTCGCCCAGTACCCTTAGGGTCTGTTATTACCTTACGCATTGCAGTGACAATCTTCTCCCAATTACGCTGATCCTTAAGAATGATGTCATGTCTACCAGCGGCTTTATCTTCAAATGTTGCCGCTTTGTTACCAATCATTTGAGCCATACGAGGGTAGTAATAATGACCTCTAGCAGCAACAGCTGATACCGCCGTGGCAATTTGAATAGGCGTAGCAACCATGAACCCTTGTCCAATACCCACATTAACCGAGTCCCCTGGGTACCAAGGTTCATTATATTTTGCTTTTTTCCATTGATTAGAAGGCAATAGACCTTTACTTGCACCATCCAAATCCAACAACGTTGTTTGACCGAAGCCGAAACGAGACAAGAAGTCATGTATAGGGGTAATTCCCATTTTATTGGCCAATTGATAAAAATACGTATCTACTGACTCAATAACTGCACGCTGCAGATCAATCCAACCATGGCCACCACGCTTCCAATCACGATAACGCCGACCACCTGGATTTATTTGATAATAGCCTCGAGCAAAGTAACGCTCCGTCCAAGATGAGAAGCCATATTCAAGACCCGCTAATGCCATAAACGGCTTAATTGTCGAGGCTGGTGGGTAACCACCACGCAATGCTCGGTTGAATAATGGTAAGTCTTTAGAGTTACGTAAAACAGAGTAGTCTTTGTAAGAAACCCCCATAACAAACAAATTAGGGTCAAATCCCGGCTTGGAGACCAATGCCAAAATACCACCAGTATTCGGATCTATGGCTACGACAGAACCTTTAAAATCACCCAATGAGTCATAAGCGTACTGCTGTAATCGAGCATCCATATAAAGGTGTATATCTTTACCAGGAATAGGACTCTCACGACCAAGCTCTTCCATTATGCGACCACGAGCATTTACCTCTACTTTTTTAATGCCCGCTTGACCAAACAAGGTAGACTCGTAATAACCTTCTACACCTGTTTTACCTATAAATAATGCCCCTTGATAAGCACGTTTATCGACACGCGCTAAATCTTTAGTCGTAATACGACCAACATAGCCGACCGAGTGAGCAAATGCCTTATCTTTACCGTAAGGGTAATATCGAGTCAGCTTCGCTTCGACTTGCACACCATCGAGCTTATATAAGTTAACCGAAACACGAGCCCATTCTTCGTCTGTCAGCTGGGTTTTTAAAGTGATTGATTGATAAGGGCGTCGATATTCTTTTAATCTCTCATCAAAATCATCCCATTCCTCTGAGCTCACGTCGATCATGCTCGTCAATGTTGCTCTGAGTTGAGGAAGGTTTTTTATGCGTTCAGGGGTAAGCGTTAGACTGTGTATCGGGCGATTATCAGCAAGCACAACACCATTCCGATCATAAATAAGCCCTCGTGGTGGGGGCTCAGTCACTAACATAACTCGATTATCATCGGCTTTTGTTTGATAAAGTTGATGATTTAATACTTGAAGATAAAACAGGCGAACCATCAGAACACCCGCCAAGAGCAACACAATGAGTCCCGCAATAATAATACGAGACTGTGTGAGTGTTTTTTCTTGGCGGTAATTGCGAAAATTTTGATATCGACGACTCAACGAATGCCCCCTCTATCTATGGTATGGATGGTTATTCATCAAAGTCCAAGCACGATATATTTGCTCAGCAAGAATAACCCGAACCATGGGATGTGGCAGCGTTAAGCGAGAAAGTGACCAGACTTGATCTGCTTTAGAAGTACAACGTGGGTCTAATCCGTCAGGACCACCCACTAGCAAACTAACGTTATAGCCGTCCATTCGCCATTGTTCTGTTTGATCTGCTAATTGATGCGTTGACCACTCTTTGCCCAGCACTTCCATCGCAATAATTTTATCACCTTGAGGAATGGCATCGAGCATCAGATCGCCTTCTTTACGAATCGCTTTAGGAATATCAGTATTTTTCCCACGAGGAGACATAGGAATCTCTACTAACTCTAAAGCAAAATCTTTAGGCAGTCGTTTGGCATAATCATCATAGCCTTGCGTCACCCATTTCGGCATTTTTGTGCCGACAGCAATCAATCGAACGCGCATTTAGCTACCTTAAAGTGCTTCTGGTTTAATATCCCAAAGTTTTTCCAGGTCGTAAAAAGCTCGCGCTTCTTCAGTCATAACGTGTACTACAACATCATGTAGATCAACTAAGACCCAATCACTGCCTGTTCCACGCCCTTCAAAACCTAATGGTTGAAGACCTTTAGATTTAAAGTGCTCAATGACGTTTTGACCCAAACCATTCACATGTCGTTTAGATGTACCAGTACAAATAACCATGTAATCCATCATGTCTGTATGTTCTGAGACGTTCAACACAGTGATCTTATCTCCTTTTACATCTTCCAGTGCTTCCACTGCCAAAGCTAAGATTTGATCTGCTGTGAGATTAGGCTGACTCATAAAGTTACGATATCCTGATATAATTTATTTTGTATAATGTAAGTTTGTACGGGTTCTGGTAACAAATACGCTATAGATTCTTGTTTATTAGACAAGTTTCTTATCATACTGGAGGAAATCTCCAAAGAAGGTAGCGTTTCTAGCCAAATAGAACCTGAGGGCGCGCATTGTAACTCATGCGATGAAGCTGCACGATAGTTTTTGCAGAAAGCCTGCAATTCCGAGATCAAGTCTGGCTCCCAGCCAGGTCGAGAAACCACCAATATATGCGCATAGTTGATTAAATCCCGCCAATCTCCCCAAGTTGAAATAGACAGAAAACTGTCCATCCCTAATACCATAATAAGCGGCTCATCTGGGCCAATCTCCGCCCGAATATCTTTTAGTGTATCTATAGTATAGCTCGGGCCTTTCCTAGTAATTTCTCTTGAGTCAACCGACAGCCTATCATCACTCGAAATCGCCATCTCAACCATATTTAATCGCTGAGCCGCCGTTACACTAGGTTCACCTTTATGCACGGGTTGAAAACAAGGAATTAACTTTAAAGCTTTAAAATTAAATCGATCTAGAATTTCCACTGCAGCTCTAAGATGACCATTATGAATTGGATCAAATGTGCCTCCCATAATTGCCAGACCAGATGACTGAAGCACTTTTTCTTTTTTAATTGTCACGAGTATGACCATCACCTAATACAATGTATTTTTGACTGGTTAAACCTATCAAACCCACTGGACCACGAGCATGAATTTTATCCGTAGAAATACCAATCTCTGCACCTAATCCATACTCAAAGCCATCTGCAAAAGCAGTGGATGCATTAACCATAACAGAGGATGAATCCACTTCTGTCATAAACGCTCGCGTCTTAGAGTAATTTTGAGAAATGATCGCATCCGAATGATGAGAACCATAATGATTGATATGTTCTATCGCCTCATTCATATCCGACATTACTTTGATCGATAATTTAGGAGCTAGGTATTCAGTAAACCAATCTTCATCAATTGCTATACCTATTGACGCATCAATCAATCTCGTCAATTCACAACCAACCAACTCAACATGCTTCTCTTTAAAAGCAGCCACTAGTTTAGGAAGAACTTTCTCTGCTACCGCCTTATGAATTAATAAAGACTCCATGGCATTACATACACCATAACGGCGTGTTTTTGCGTTTAGCGCTATATTAAAGGCTTTTTCTAAATCAGCTTCATCGTCAATGTACACATGACAATTCCCATCTAAATGTTTAATCACTGGCACCCGAGCATCACGACTAATGCGCTCTATTAACCCCTTACCACCACGCGGCACAATGACATCAATATAATCAGGCATAGCAATCAATTTACCAACCGCATCACGATCAGTCGTATTTAGTACCTGTACTGCATTTTCAGGTAAGCCAACCGCCTTTAAACCAACGCTTATTGCCTTAGCAATCGCTTGATTTGAATAAAAAGCCTCTGACCCACCTCTTAAAATCGTCGCATTCCCTGATTTCAAACATAGACTGGCGGCATCAATCGTAACGTTGGGACGAGATTCATAAATTATACCAATAACCCCCAACGGCACTCTCATTTTTCCTAACTGAATACCAGATGGTCGATAAAGCATATCGGTTATCTCTCCAATAGGATCAGGTAAAGCAGCCACCTGCTTAAGTCCTTCAATCATACCGTCGATACGTGCATCATTAAGTAGCAATCGCTCTAACAACGCAGAGTCCAAATCTTTTGCTTTGCCATTACTAATGTCTTTGGTGTTTTCTTCTATCAATCGAGGTCGAGCATTCTCTAACGCATCAGCCATCGCTAATAACGCATTGTTTTTATGTTCTGTGGAAGCTTTCACAAGTAAGCGAGATGCCGCTCTAGCTTGCTGACCGATCTGATTCATATAGGATTCTAAAGACATCTTTAATCTCTAATTGCGTTAAAAAATAATATTGGCAGCGTATAAAATTATCGTCGATACGACCATCTTGCCCGTATACTAACACAAACGTTTTAATCCTTTACCCCCGAATACAATCAAAAAAAGGAAGCACTTTGTCAGCTCCACTGCATTTCAACCTAACCGCAATTGGTATCGTTCACTCATGCTATAAAGAAAAATTCGGCATCCCCAGACAACCAGGATTAGTGACCGAGTCCACCGCAAAAATAGAACTCCTCCCACCTTATAACAGACTAGATACGCTCGATGGATTAAGTGATTTTTCACACATTTGGATACAATTTGTTTTCCACGCGTGCATGACCGAAAACTGGAAAGCAAAAGTAAGGCCGCCTCGTCTAGGTGGAAAAATTAAAATGGGCGTATTTGCTACTCGTGCTACCCACAGACCTAATCCGATAGGACTATCTGTGGTTAAATTAGGTAAGATCTATCAAACAAATAACAAAGTATTTATAGATCTACATGGAGCAGATTTACTGGACGGCACTCCAGTGTTAGATATAAAACCTTACATTCCCTATGCTGACAACATCCTTAATGCTCAAGGAGGTTTCGCACCTCTTGCAGATCAAACTACCCCTGTAATATTTTCCGAGCTGGCACAAGAACAATGCGCTCACTACCAATCATTGCATCAGCGAGATATTAAGACTTTAATTAAACAAGTCATCGAGCAAGATCCTCGCCCGTCCTACTTACAACAAAAAGACGGCAAAGAGCATGGCATAAGATTATGGGATCTGAACATTAGATGGCGCGCTCATCCAGAGTATTTTGAAATACTCCATATAGAACAAACCGAATAGGGAGAGCAGGTATGAATAAAAAAGACTTTCTAAAGACCTATCAAAACATAGACAAATTGAAGCAAGCAGACGTTTCAAACAGCGAATCAACGCCGCCACTGTATCGCTCTCCTTATGATGAGAAGCTCATCAAAGACATGCATTTTGCTAAATTTCAGAAGAACCTTCAGCAAACACAAGAAAGCAACTCACTGAAACAGTTATTAGAAAAAGAAGACTGGGACGAAGAGGACACGAAAACACTTCTCAAATCGCTTCGATGATGCATCACACAGAGTCTATACCCACAGTTATCCACATGTTTTATGTATAGTTTTCTTGTCAACGCGTTATCGTAAATTTGACATAAAAAAAGCGGGCCTAAGCCCGCTTTTTAATAGCCAATGAAAATCAAAACTTAGTTTTGGTTTTCTAGTTGAGCTTTGATCAAATCACCGATAGTGGTAGGACCGTTCGCTTCAACTTGCTGTTTCTCAGAATGATTCTTAAGAGCTGTTTTCTCTTCTGTAGCATCTTTTTGCTTGATAGAAATAGCAATAGTACGAGCTTTACGATCAACACTGATGATCGCTGCTTCTACTTTATCGCCTTCTTTCAATACTGTTGTCGCATCTTCAACACGTTCACGGCTAATTTCAGATACTTTCAAAGTAGCTTCAACGCCTTCAGCTAGAGCAACAACCGCACCTTTAGCATCAACAGAAGAGACAGTACCGTTTACGATAGTGCCTTTGTCGTTTTCAGCAACGAAACCAACAAATGGGTCTTCTTCAAGTTGTTTAACGCCAAGAGAAATACGCTCGCGCTCTGCATCGATAGACAATACAACAGTCTCAAGAACATCACCTTTCTTATATGCACGTACGGCTTCTTCGCCAGTTTCTTCCCAAGATAGGTCAGATAGGTGAACAAGGCCGTCAATGCCGCCGTCAAGACCAATGAACACACCAAAGTCAGTGATAGACTTGATTGCGCCAGAGATTTTGTCGCCTTTGTTGAAAGATGTAGCAAACTCTTCCCATGGGTTCATGGTGCACTGCTTGATACCCAAAGAGATACGACGACGTTCTTCGTCGATATCAAGGATCATAACTTCAACTTCATCACCGATCTGAACAACTTTAGATGGGTGGATGTTTTTGTTAGTCCAATCCATTTCAGATACGTGTACTAGACCTTCTACGCCTTCTTCAAGTTCTGCGAAGCAACCGTAATCAGTCAAGTTAGTAACTTTAGCAGTTACTTTAGTACCTTCAGGGTAACGCGCTTTAATAGCAACCCATGGATCTTCACCCAATTGTTTAAGACCTAGAGACACACGGTTACGCTCGCGGTCAAATTTAAGGACTTTAACGTCGATTTCATCACCAACAGCAATGATTTCACTTGGGTGTTTAATACGTTTCCAAGCCATGTCAGTGATGTGTAGAAGACCATCAACACCACCAAGATCAACGAACGCACCGTAGTCTGTAAGGTTCTTAACGATACCTTTAACTTCTTGGCCTTCTTCTAGAGAAGCAAGTAGTGTTTCGCGTTCAGCGCTGTTAGTCGCTTCCATAACGGCACGACGAGATACAACAACGTTGTTACGTTTTTGATCAAGCTTGATAAGTTTGAACTCTAGATCCACACCTTCTAGGTGAGATGTGTCGCGGATTGGGCGAACATCTACCAAAGAACCAGGTAAGAAAGCACGGATGTTAGCGATATCAACTGTGAAGCCACCTTTGACTTTACCATTGATAACACCATTGACGATGGCGCCTTCTTCGTAGGCTTTTTCAAGAACAGCCCAAGTTTCAGCACGTTTCGCTTTTTCGCGAGACAATTTAGTCTCACCAAAACCATCTTCAACAGCTTCAAGTGCAACTTTAACTTCGTCACCGACTTTAACGTTGAACTCACCACTTTCCGTTAGGAACTGAGCACGAGGAATTACGCCTTCAGATTTAAGACCTGCATGAACAGTTACCCATTCGCTGTCGATATCGACAACAAGACCAGTAACAATTGAGCCTGGCGCCATTTCGACGGTTAACAGGCTTTCTTCAAACAGTTCTGCGAAGCTTTGAGTCATTGTATTTCCTATATAGTTGACCAAAAAATCTTGGTCTTATCCGTATCACCAGCAAATACGGGTCAATTTTTATGATTGTTGCAATAGAAGCGTTGCTGGTCTTCTATCGACTTGAATAACATTTAATCTATTCTAGCACATTTACCACGAACAAAAGAACAGGTTATATAAGACCTGTCTTGCTTGTTTCAGCAAAAATCATCTCAACAACCTGCTCTATTGTAAGCTCAGTACTATCAATCACCAAGGCACCTGCGGCAGGCACAAGGGGCGCAATTGCTCGATTAGCATCACGCTCATCTCTTTCTTTTATTGTTTTCACTAACTCTTCAAAGTTAACAACAGCGCCTTTCTTTTCTAATTGAAGCAAACGTCTTTGGGCGCGCTCTTCAGCAGAAGCCGTCAAAAACACTTTAATCGGCGCATCCGGAAAAACCACTGTTCCCATATCTCGACCGTCAGCAACCAAGCCTGGCGCCTGAGCAAAAGCACGCTGACGTAATAGCAAGCCTTCTCGCACCTCAGGAATAGCCGCTAATTTTGAGGCGTTATTACCAACTTCTTCAGTTCTAATCGCTTGAGTAACGATCTCACCTTCTAAAATGATTTCAACTTTACCATCTTCGGATTGCTCAAACTGAATATCTAAATGCTCCGCCAACACTTTTAGCGTTTCCACGTCCCCTACTGACATCCCATGATGAGACACAGCTAAAGCCAACAATCGATATAGCGCACCACTATCAAGCAAATGCCATCCCAGTTTCTCTGCGATCAACTGGCTGACAGTACCTTTACCGGCACCACTTGGACCATCAATCGCGATGACTGGAGCTTGATTTATCATAAACATTCCTCTTAAATTTCTATTGCATTACCGCACAATGAAACCCTAATTGCGCAGTAATACTCTCTAACTCTGTAAATTCTTCTAATAATTTTTGACAATCATGCACCTTGGTCATTTCGCGACTTCGCAAACCAAGCATCAACATAGCAAGCGCCAAATGATAATCGCCAGCACAATCCAAATCACCACCGAGCGGCATACCACCAGTAATAAATAAACTTCCTGAGTGATATTCACAAACAATGCCAAAATGCTGCAATGCATCGACAAGTACCAACACACGATCTTCATAGTAATATGGCAAATTAGAGACACCATGAAGTACGCTGACACCTGTAGCATAAGCCGCGGCCACACAAGCCAAAGTCAACTCTTCACGCAAACCATAAACTTGATCTGAACTAAGCTCAAAACCAGACAAAGGTGAAAATAATATTCTGACACAACCCACGTCAAAACCATCTGAGGTTGCTGGGGTAATACTTATATTTGCTCCAATTAATCGCAAAAATGACAGGCAAGGCGATGCCATTTCACCTACTAAAGCATTGGCCACTTTTAACGATGAACCCGGTAGCAACACCGCAGACAGGGCTAACCATGCTGTTTTACTAACATCCCCAGGCAATTCAACATCGACACACTGAGGAACAAGAGGTGCATATCGAACCCTATCCCCATTACGAACCATCTCTAACCCAAAACACCGAAATAATATTTCAGCCTGAGTCACATGCTGCTGATAAGTGTGTAAGCTTGCCTCTATTGGCGAATAAAGCATTGCCAGCAAAGCAGCAGAAAACAATTCCCTTGAACCATTAGCCAGCACTAATGAGACATTACTTAAAGAACCAGGCTCTAAGTAGACTGGTAAACAATTAGTAACAGAAGCTGAAGCCTCGCCCCCCATTGAGCGAACAATACCCAATAACTCAGACAATGGCTGATTTAATAACCGCCCTTCACCAGTCAAAGTCACTGGAAAACTCTGACCAGCCAATACAGGAAGAAGAAGGTGCAAACTCATACTCGATTGATGAACATTAATAGGCGCTATTGGTGCTTTCAATCCCTTCAACCCTACACCATGAACTCTAAGTTGCTGCGAAGAAACTTCTTCAATAACCACCCCCATATCCCTAAAGACTTGTATTGTCACACGCACATCACCCGTTAAGTCGATATTACGTAGATGACTCACACCATGAGACAAGCAGGCTAAAGTAATAGCCTTATGTGACAATGACTTGTCACCAAGAAGAGAAACATCACCTTTAATAGCGGAGGCTGGAGCAACACTAATAGAAACAGACTTCACATCTTTTGTTACGTCTGAAGTGCGCTGTTCTAACAATCGTAAAAAATGATCACGAGCGGATTTAGCTCGTGTAAAAACACCAAACATACTCGCGCCATCACCCTGCTCAATAGCAGCTCTCATGACAGCCAATCGTTCAGTAAAGTGATCTAAAGTAGCTAATGTTGCGTCTTTATTGGATAAGAATACATCTCGCCACATAACAGGATCACTTGACGCGATACGGGTGAAATCACGAAAACCACCTGCAGCAAATTTAAACACATCCTGACTACGATCACTATTCGCAAGAGCGTCGACCAGCGTATAAGCCAACAAGTGAGGTAAATGACTAGAGGAGGCCAACACATGATCATGATGTTCAACATCCATACTAACCACATCCGCACCTACCGCAGCCCACAGCTGATGCAAACGATCCAATAAAATAGGGTCACTATTCACCAGCGGTGTCACAATCGCCATATGCCTTTCAAACAAATGGGAGTTAGCTGCTAAAACACCACTTTTTTCAGCCCCTGCGATAGGATGACTTGGTATGAAATTCCTTGGCACCGAGCCAAATACTTTCTCAGCTGCTTCAATGACACTACCTTTAGTCGAACCGACATCGGTCAACAATGTCGTACGACTAAGGTGTGGTTGAATTTCTGATAGCACGGACGCCATTGCCCGAACAGGTGTCGCTAAAATAATAATATCCATCTTAGCAATGTAATCTGCTGTTAGCTTAGCAGGGTAATCAATAACCCCAGTCGAAACACCTAGAGCCAACTCACTCTCTCTACGATCAGCACCATAAAGCGTAGCAAGCCCTTTTTCCTTCAATGATTTAGCGAAAGAACCACCAATCATACCAAGACCAACAATCAACACATTACCGAATGATTTAGCCCTAACTTCAGCGCTAAATTCATTGTTTGACTTATTATTATTCACAAACAACACCAACCATCATACTAAAGAACAGCAACAGGATAAGAACCAAGCACTTTCACTTCAGAAGCGCGTAACCTCAGTTCTGCAATAACAGCCTGACAACCTTCATCCTGATAGTGACCAATGAAATCTATGTAAAAAATATACCCCCAACATCCCGTTAAAGAAGGTCGTGTTTCAAGTCGAGTCATATCAACACCGTTACGCTCAAAAGCCTCCAGTAATCGATATAAAGCACCAGGTTCATTTTTAGCACTAATCAATAAAGATGTTTTATCTTTGCCACTAGCAGGCACATCTTGATTACCAACGATCAAAAATCGAGTGGTATTATCAGGTCGGTCTTCGATGTTAGCAGAGACTGTCCTTAACCCGTATAGCTCACCGGCCACTTCACCAGCAATCGCCGCAACAGCACGACCATTTTTAGCCGCTTCTGCCGTTAAACGTGCCGCTTCAGCGTTTGAGCTAACTGCAATGCGTTCTGCATGCGGCCAGTAACGATCTAACCAAGCCCGACATTGTGCCAAAGACTGCTGATGCGAATAGATATGCGTAACATCATCTGCATTTATATTAGGACTAACCAGCAAATGATGATGAATGCGAACCTCTACTTCACCACAAATCTTCAAACGAGAATCACGAAAACTATCCAACGTATGATTAACCACACCTTCCGTTGAGTTTTCAACGGGCACTACACCATAATTTGCAGCACCAGATTCGACCTCTCGAAACACCTCATCAATAGCTGCCATAGGCGCACTAACAATGGATTTACCAAAATGCTTCAACGCCGCCTGTTGCGTAAAGGTCCCTTCTGGACCTAAGAAGGCAATGCGCATCGGTTTTTCGAGAGCCAAACAAGAAGACATAATCTGACGAAATATCTTCGCCATTTCCTCATTACCAAGAGGGCCTTCATTACGATCCATGACACGACGCAGCACTTGCGCCTCGCGTTCGGGACGATAAAAAACCGCTTTTTCATCCCCTTGTTCAGCCAACTTCACTTCTGCTACTTTCTGCGCACATTGCGCCCTTTCATTGATCAAAGCCTGTATATGAGAATCAATTGAATCAATTCGATCTCTCAATAAAGGCAATGTCTCAGGCACAGGCTGTTTCGTATTCGACATAGTTACTATCCGTGACGCTGTTCAAAAGAATGCATGAAATCGATTAAGGCCTGAACCCCTTCCATTGGCATCGCATTATAAATACTTGCTCGCATCCCACCGACGGATCGATGACCTGCTAGCGTTCTTAATCCTGCCGCTTCCGATTCTTCTAAAAACAAAGATTCAAGAGACGCATCCGCCAACACAAACGGCACATTCATACGCGAACGGTACGCTGGATCAATTGGGTTAGAGTAAAAATCACTAGCATCAATAGCACTATACAAGGCTTCAGCCTTACGGATATTGGCTTGCTCAATGGCGTCTACACCGCCTTGATTTTCCAACCACTCAAACACCAAGTCCGCTAAGTAAATCGCGAAAGTCGGTGGAGTATTGATCATCGAATCGTTTTTAGCCAAGGTTGCAAAATTCCACGTTGTCGGCAAGTCATCGCTGCTGCGCGCCAACAAGTCTTTACGAATAATACAAATGACCACACCCGCTGGGCCCACGTTTTTCTGAGCGCCCGCGTAAATCATGCCATACTTATTCACGTCAATTTTACGTGACAAGATAGTAGAGGATAGATCCGCAACAATCGGTAAAGTCGTTTCCGGCAGTGCTGAAAACTCCAAACCACCAATAGTTTCATTAGGACATAAATGCAAATAGGCTGCTTTTTCATCTAATTTAAAAGAAGAAAAGTCTGGCACTGTGTGGTAACTCTGCTCTTTAGAAGACGCTACCACATTTACGTTGCCGTATTTCTTAGCCTCTTTAATTGCTTTTGTCGACCAAGCCCCTGTATCCAAATAGCAAGCAGACTCGAAACCATTCATTAGATTCGCTGGAATCTGCGCAAACAAGGTAGATGCCCCACCTTGCGCAAACAAGATTTCATAATCATCACTAATATTAAGTAAACGCGATAAACGCGCCTTAGCCGACGCGAGAATAGACATGAATTCAGTGCTACGATGACTCATTTCCATCACAGAAACACCAGCACCATGCCAATCCAACATTTCAGACTGCGCTTTCTTAAGCACTTCTTCAGGAAGCGCTGCTGGACCAGAACAAAAATTATAAACTCGGCTCATCCTGCTTTTACCTCTAGTATCCAGGATCTAACTTAAACAAAAGCGACGCACCTAAGTGCGTCGCTTTTATTACTCTTGGTCTTCGGTGGTATCAGGCTCATCACCAGAAGCAGTAATTGGCGCTGCCGCCTCATCTACCTCTTGGATATCCCCTTCTTCCACGTCATCCTCATCATCTTCAACCACACGAACAACACCCACTAAGTGTTCATCGTTCGTTAAGCGAATCAAGGTAACACCTTGGGTATTACGACCTTGGCAAGACACTTCAGTCACTCTAGTACGAACCAATGTACCTTGATCTGTAATCAAAATAATTTCATCAGTTTCATCAACCTGAGTAGCACCCACTACCGGACCATTACGATCAGATACTTGAATACCAATAACACCTTGACCACCACGACCGTAGACTGGGAAGTCATCGATTGCAGTTCGTTTACCATAACCGTTTTCACACGCCATCAAGACAGCTGCGCCCTCTTGCGGAACGATCAAAGAAACAACTTTTGCCTCTTCTCCCAAGCGGATACCACGAACACCCGCCGCAGTACGACCCATTGCGCGCACATCACCTTCAGAGAAGCGAATTGTTTTACCCGAACTAGATACCAACATAATATCGTCGTTACCTGTTGTTTGAGCAACACCTACAAGGGCATCTGTTTCATCCAAACTCAACGCAATCAAACCTGTTGATCTAGGACGTGCAAAATGTTCCATGGCCGTTTTCTTCACGGTACCATTTGCTGTAGCCATAAAGATGTAGCTTGTTGCGTCTTGAACAACATCTTCATCTTTAACTTCTGCTTCTACGCTTTCAGCATCAGCCTCTGCTTTTTCAGGTGCCGTTAATGGTAACAAAGCTGAAATATGCTCACCTTCAGCAAGCGGCAACAAGTTAACAATTGGGCGACCTTTAGAATTACGACTCGCTGTTGGAATTTCAAACACACGCAACCAGTACACTTTACCAAAGTTACTAAACAGCATAACTGTGTCATGGCTGCTTGTTACTAATAAATGACTGATATGATCTTCATCTTTCATGGCTGACGCAGATTTACCACGACCACCACGACGCTGTGCTTTGTATTCTTCTAATGGCTGAGATTTCGTATAACCAGTATCCGAAATAGTCACCACCATTGGCGCTTCATCAATCAAATCAGCAATAGTAAGATCTTGGCGAGAAGTTAAAATTTCAGTACGACGCACGTCACCGAAAGAATCACGAACCTCTTCAAGCTCCTCACGAATTACTTCCATCAAACGATCAGGATTCGACAAAATCTCTAGCAACTCAGCAATTAACTCAATAAGAGATTTATACTCTCCCATAAGTTTTTCATGCTCTAAACCAGTTAAACGATGCAATCGCAAATCTAGAATAGCTTGAGCTTGATCTGGAGAAAGGTGATAAGCACCGTCCACAAAACCATATTGCACATCAAGATCATCAGGACGACAGGCATCAGAACCCGCTCGCTCCAACATTGCCATCACATTGCCTGGCTCCCATGACTCAGCAACCAATCGCTCTTTGGCTTCAGCTGATGCAGGTGACATTCTGATCAACTCAATAACACGATCAATATTGGCAAGAGAAACCGCCAAACCTTCAAGAATATGACCTCGTTCACGCGCTTTTCGTAATTCGAAAATAGTACGACGCGTCACCACTTCTCGGCGATGTTTAACAAAGCATTCTAAAATCTGTTTTAAATTAAGTAACTGTGGGCGACCATCAACCAAGGCCACCATATTGATACCAAAAACAGACTGTAGCTGAGTTTGAGTAAAGATATTATTCACTACAACATCTGGATTTTCACCACGTCGTAACTCAATAACAATACGCATGCCGTCTTTATCAGACTCATCACGTAACTCACTAATACCTTCCAACTTTTTGTCTTTTACCAGCTCAGCAATTTTTTCAATCACTTTAGCTTTATTAAGCTGATAAGGAATCTCTGTAAAAACAATGGATTGGCGATTGCCTTTTTCCATATCTTCGATGTGATGGCGTGCACGCATATAAATACGGCCACGACCTGTTTTGTAAGCCTCTACAATACCTGCACGACCATTAATAAATGCTGCAGTCGGAAAGTCTGGGCCCGGCACATGCTCCATTAACTCTTCAATGGTGACATCTGCATTATCGATAACCGCTAAGCAACCATCGATTATTTCACCCAAATTATGAGGTGGAATATTCGTCGCCATACCGACAGCAATACCTGCAGAACCGTTAACCAATAACGCAGGCACACGAGAAGGCATAACCGATGGCATAAATTCTGTGCCATCATAGTTAGGCACGAAATCCACGGTTTCTTTCTCAAGATCCATTAATAGATGATGAGCAATTTTTGCCATGCGAATTTCTGTATATCGCATTGCAGCAGCGCTATCACCATCCACAGAACCAAAGTTGCCTTGACCATCGACCAAGGTATAACGCATGGAAAAAGGCTGAGCCATCCGTACGATAGTGTCATAAACAGCAACATCACCGTGTGGATGGTATTTACCGATTACATCACCGACGATACGCGCGGATTTTTTGTACGGTTTATTCCAATCATTCTTCAGTTCATTCATTGCGAACAAAACACGACGGTGGACTGGCTTTAAGCCATCTCGTACGTCTGGTAATGCACGTCCAACGATTACGCTCATTGCGTAATCGAGGTAGGAACCCTTTAGTTCGTTTTCGATACTGACGGGAATAATTTCTTTGGCTAATTCACCCATAGATACAACCGATCCTTATGCCTCGGAGTCTGACAGACGCCATGATATCTTTTTATAAGCGCTGTATTGTATCATAAGGAAATAAATAACACCTCTGCGAGAGAGTCTTTTGTTTGTGTTTCGACGACCTAACAAAGTGGTGTTATTTAAAGAACATTAAGAGCGATTCAAGCTTGCTATTGGTCGCTTCTATTGATCTCACTATAATATAAATGATAGCTTAATCGCATCTATTACAAACAACGCTGAACTCCATTTTAAGCATCCTAACAACTGAAAAACAGATGCCGAGCAGCGCTCCACCACACCACCCGGAAGCCAACATGACCAATATCAAAGAACAGAATATCAACGTGGATTTAAATGAAGTCGCTAAATTTGAAGCATTAGCGAGTCGTTGGTGGGATACAGAGAATGAATTCAAGCCATTACATGACATCAATCCTCTGCGCGTAAACTACATTAATGAACGCGCACAGCTATCAGGAAAAAAGGTAATCGATATTGGCTGTGGCGGCGGAATATTATCTGAAGCAATGTCTGCACTGGGCGCACACGTAAAAGGCATCGATATGGGTGAAGCGCCATTGGCTGTTGCTCGCCTACACTTAGAAGAATCTAAGCTTGATATTGATTACGAAAAAATCACAGCAGAAGAAATCGCAGATCGCGAAGCTGGCACTTACGACGTAGTCACTTGCCTAGAAATGCTAGAACACGTACCAGACCCAGCCTCTGTCATTAAAGCCTGTATGTCTTTGGTAAAACCAGGTGGACACGTTTTCTTCTCAACAATTAACCGCAACCCTAAAGCGTACCTATTCGCTATTGTCGGCGCCGAATATATATTGAAAATGCTACCTAAAGGCACACACGACTACGCTAAATTCATACAACCAGCCGAACTAAATAATTACGCTAGAAATGTTGGCTTAGAAGTTAGCCACATGACAGGTTTAAACTACAACCCCCTAACAAAACACTATAAATTAACTGATAAAGACGTATCTGTTAATTACATGATGCACACTCAGAAACCAATTGCATAACAATATCTAAGGAGGCGCTATGTTTGATTATCACCCCCAAAAGCAACTGCTTAAAGACAAGATAATTCTAGTAACAGGAGCAGGAGATGGCATCGGAAAGACCGCCGCTATTACGTATGCCCAACATGGCGCCACCGTTATTTTATTAGGCAAAACAACCAAAAAACTAGAAGCAGTTTATGACACTATTGAAGAACTCGGCTATTCTCAAGCTGCTATCGTCCCTCTTAATTTGGACAGCGCTAACGAGCATGACTTCATCGAGCTCGCCAATACGATAGAAAACGAATTTGGTCATCTAGATGGTGTATTGCATAATGCCAGCCAACTCGGTAGCCGCACTCCTCTGTCGTCTTATAATGCCGATACTTTTGAGCAAGTAATGAAAGTAAATGTATTTAGTCAATTCATGCTCAATCAAGCAATCATACCTCTTTTACAAAAATCCCCCAGCGCCTCCATTGTCTTCACTTCATCAAGTGTTGGCAGAAAAGCTAGAGCCTATTGGGGAGCTTACTCTGTGTCTAAGTTTGCGACAGAAGGAATGATGCAACTACTAGCAGACGAACTAGCCAACACATCAAACATTAGAACCAATGCGATCAACCCTGGCGCAACTCGTACTGCTATGCGCGCATCAGCCTACCCAGCAGAAGATCCTGAAACACTCCCTACACCAGAAGATATAATGCCAGTCTATCTTTACTTAATGGGCGCCGACAGCGAAAACATTAACGGACAATCCCTAGACGCCCAAATAAAATAACTTGTCGCGCAATGGGCATCAAAAACCGTTGCGCGCTTCTTACCAAGCTATTAACATGGAATGATGAGACCGACACTTAAAGTATTAATCACATTATTCTTTATCGCCATTGCAATGTTCGGTTGCTACTACTTATTCTCACCACAAGCTCCCAAAAAAACTACGTTCGATAGCAATATACCGTTAGAAAAAGCGGTTAGTGACAGTAATGACTATCACCTTCTTACCTTAAACAATGGCCTTAATGTCATTCTCGTGAGCGATCCGCAAGCCGAACGTTTTGCCGCTTCTATGGCAGTAAATGTTGGCAGCTACCAAGACCCTAAAAACCAACAAGGCCTAGCCCATTTTCTAGAACATATGCTACTACTAGGCACAGCCAAATACCCTAGCCCTGGCAGCTACCAGTCTTTTATTAGCAGCCATGGCGGAACCTATAACGCTTACACCAGCATCAACAGCACTAACTTCTTCTTTGACATACAGAGAAATACTTACGAAGAAGGACTCGATCGCTTCTCTCAATTCTTTATTTCACCACTATTAACGCCCGATTCTGCACAACGAGAGAAAAATACCGTTGATGCCGAATACAAAGCCAAATTAACCAGCGAGCGCCGAAGACTTAACCAAGCCTTTAAAAACTTAATTAACCCAAACCACCCCCAAAGCAAATTTACCGTCGGCAGTTTAAGTACATTAAAAGACAGACCAAAAAACCCACTTCAACAACAATTAATGACACTGTATAAACAAAACTACTTAGCCAACAATATGGCACTCGTTTTAGTAGCCGACCTACCCTACGAACAACTTGCAACATTGGCCAAAAAATATTTTTCTGCCATTCCATCAGGACAAATAAAACCAAGACCAGCGGCACACCCCCTAATCAAACAAGGAATGCCACAATTACAATTTACACGACCTAATATAGACACAAACATAGTGTCATTTTGCTATCAACTAGATAACCAAAACCCCCATTACCGCACACGCCCTATTCGCTATCTGTCTTACATTCTCAGCAATGAAAGCAAGGGCTCCCTATATGACACATTAAAAAATAAAGGTTTCATAAACAGCATTGACAGCAACATCAGCCCTGATTATCAAAAAAACGCGTTATTTTGCACCAAAATCCGCTTAACCGACCAAGGCAACCAACACATTGACGAGGTAGCAAAGGCTTTTTTTGCCACTATTGGCACAATCAAGTCCACTCCCATCAACACAATATACTTAGAAGAAGCTCTGACTCTCAGCGAATTAACCTACGCTTATCACAACTACATAGACCCTCAAGGGCTAGCAAAACTACTGTCATCACGGATGCTTATAGTTCCTCCTCAAGATGCATTAAGCAGCTTTCAAATAAATGTGTAATGGTCAAGTAATCCTGTAGGTCTTCTAAGCCACTTTTTGTAATTCT
>JBQEFB010000003.1:0-154644 GCA_052107635.1 Marinomonas sp.
ATGTGCTTAGTTGCTTGAAGTGAAAAGTGTCGCACTTCGGACTTGAATTCAGGGCATTTGTTGTGTATCATTTATCGAATTATATACGCATGAGTGATGCAAGTTGAAAAATAGTAAATTACTTATTCGTGGTGGTGTTCTTCTTTTTAGCTTGATAGTCAGTGTACAAAAGGCAAATAGCACAGAGTTAACCATTGATCATTTGTACCGCGATCTTGATAAAACCACAGTGGATGAAGTAGAAATTGCACAGCATTTTGCTTCTGGCTTTAAATTATCGGGAACCGTACAGTTTGCACCAGAGAATCAAGCCAATGGTGACAGTGGTTTGCCGTTTCAAAGTGAACGTTGGTACGAAACCAAACTCAAAGCGGCTTACAGTATACATTTAGATAAAGGCTGGGTATTAGAGCCAGGTTTTTCATTTATACGTAAACAAAATGCGTATAAGTATCGACCGTTTTTAAAAGTGAAAAAATCTCTAAATGATACGACGAATGTCGCTATAAGATATCGTAAAGAAATTACCGATAAAAGTGGTGATAACAAAAAAGTAGATCATACAGATCTGTATTTTATTGAAGATATAGATAAAGCGACGTTGGCTTATAGATACAGTTATTATCATGGTAATCAGAATCTCTATGATCACTCACGCCATGACTATGAACATAAAATAGAGTTAGATTATAAGCTCACAAAAATGTTTTCACCGTATATTTCTTTTGCTAATAAATCTGTTGGTGCTTCCTATCGTGAACGACAAACAGAAGTAGAAGTAGGTCTTTCGTTGAAAATATAAAGGCTCCAAGGACAGTTACAGCATTATCGCTCTATCAGTTTGGCCAATAATACGCCACGATATCCACATTCTAGAGTGTTGTTTTTGATGATCATACTAGGTGTTTGATAAAGCACTTCTAGGTCGCTTGTATTGTTTGGCAGAGGGACTTTCAATGGGTGATCTTTTCGATAAAAGACTAACCAGAGTCGGTTAGATATATCGGCTGATGTCAGTGTTAATGCTAGATAATCTCGTTCGCCCTCTGTCCATTCATGATCTGACATGATTTGGCTGTATTCGTTTAGCCATTCAATATGATCTGCCGCAAGATGTTGATAAAGTGGATCATCTTCAAGGTAGGCTTCAGCTAGAATAGGGTAGGCTTTACGGATGGTCATTAAATTAGAAATTGCCTCTTGTAGGATGCTACGGACCTCACTTTCTTGCCATGATAACCAGGTTATTTCATTGTCCTGACAGTAGGCGTTATTATTGCCTTGTTGACTATGAGACAGTTCATCTCCACCTAAAAAATGGGGTGTTCCTTGGCTTAACAGTAATGTTGCGATAAAGCAGAGTTGCTGGTTGAGACGTTGATGATTCACTTCTGTGTCGTCTGTTTCACCCTCGACACCAAAATTTTGACTGATGTTATCACCATGACCATCACGGTTATTTTCCATATTGGCTAGATTGTGGCGGTGATGGTAGGAGACTAAGTCATTTAAGGTGTAGCCATCGTGATAGGTGATGTAATTTACGGAGTGAAGAGCGCTACGTTGTCCTTTATAAAAATAGTCCCGTGAGCCCATCAAGCGAGTTGAAAATTCTGGCGTAACGCCTTTGTCTCCTCGCCAAAAGCGACGTATGGTATCTCGATATTGGTCGTTACATTCTAAAAAACCACGTGGAAATTGACCTACCTGATAGCCATGAGGCCCAATGTCCCACGGTTCCATGACTAAGCAAGTATTACTTAAAATAGGATCTTGCAAAATGGCTTGAAGTAACGGTGCTTGAGCAGAAAAATCATGATGGGTTCGGCCCATATCAACCCCCAAATCAAAGCGAAAGCCGTCTACTCCCATGGTTTCTACCCAGTAACGCATGCTATCGCAGATAAGACGAATAGAGGTCGTATTATAGGTGTCTAGGCAGTTACCACAGCCGGTAAAATTGAGGTATTGGCCATTGGCATGTCGATAATAGCGCGCATTGTCTAAGCCACGATAACAAACACTCGATTGGGTTAATTCACTTTCTGCTGTGTGGTTGTAGACTACATCTAGAATGACTTCAAATCCTGCTGTGCGCAGTCCATCAATCATTGTTTGAAACTCTAAAGTGGCATCATGTTGTGCGTAAGAGGGTTCAGCGGTAAAAAAGCTAATAGGGTTATAGCCCCAATAATTTCGCAAATTAAGTGCTTGTAAATGTTGTTCATTAGCAAAACTAAAGCATGGCATTAATTGAATGGTTGTTATGCCTAGAGCAGTAAGGTGCGCTATACCTTGCTTTGAAATTACCCCTAAATAAGTACCTTTTAGAGCTTCATCAATAGGGAGTTGCTGGCTAAAACCTTTAACATGAAGTTCATAAATTGCGCGGTGTGAAGGGGTTACCTTTACTCGCGGTGGTCGATTTTGCGTAGGCATTACCATTTTGACAATCGATTTAGGCACACAGTGGGCGGAGTCAGTAAGATGGACTTCACCTGTCTCTGTTATGGCAGCTTGATCTGGATGCCATACTAGCTTTTCCGTTAATGCCTTGGTGTACGGGTCTATTAGCAGTTTGTTCTTGTTGAATAACCATTGCCTTTTTGGGTCAAAGGGCCCCTCTGCTCGCAAACCATAACGCTGATTTTCTGTGATGCCTAATACTTCCATGTACCAAACACCATTTTGTTTATTGCTAAAAGGCAATTGCTGAAATTCGTTATCTTTATCATCAAATAAACACAGGATTAAGGCGCTGGCATCTTCAGAGACCACTGCAAAGTTGACCCCATTTTCTGTCACACTTGCACCTAGTGGAAAAGGTTGACCATGGTGAACGATGTAAGTGCTCATAACATCTCCTTAATGAGAGTAAGGCCAGTAACCACATGCTGTCGTTACTGTGTTTATAGAGTATTGTTTTTAATCAAGAAATCACGAGAAGTATCTTCTTAGTACGCTATCTAATAAGAACGCGCCTTTACGCGCCTAGCCATTTGAGAAAAACACCCGATAAAGGAGGGATCTTGACTACAATACTGTGCGCTTTTCCATGACTGGATACTTTTTCCGTGTGATAAATATAATGGCTTTCCATTCCTTCAAATAATAAATAATCACTGCCTTTGTATTGTCCTTCATCGGTATTTAGTACGACTTGATATCGGCCAGATTCCGGTACACCAATGCGGTAACTGCCTTGTGGTACAGGAGTAAAGTTGGTAATTGCAATACCATGGGATTGATCGTTTTTTGCTTTGCGTACAAATACCAAAATACTGTTAGCGTTGTCGTCATAACTTATCCACTCAAAGCCTAGACCTGAATGATCGAGATGCAATGCAGGGTCCTTTTTATATAAGTGATTTAACGTACAGCTCAGATTTTGTTGGCCTTGATGGTAATCAATATCGAGTAAATACCAATCTAATGATCGTTCGTGACTCCATTCTCGACCTTGGGCGAATTCATTACCCATAAAATTTAGTTTTTTGCCAGGATGAAAGTACATATAAGCAGTAAATACTCGAAGGTTGGCAAACTTCTGCCATGTATCACCGGGCATTTTTTCGATCATTGAGCCTTTGCCATGAACCACTTCGTCATGAGAAATTGGCAGTAAAAATTGTTCATCGTAGGCGTATACCATACTAAAAGTGAGCTCTCCTTGATGGTACTTACGGTAGAAAGCGTCTTTTTTGATGTATTGCAGGGAGTCGTTCATCCACCCCATATTCCATTTAAAACCGAAACCAAGACCACCCATATAAGTAGGTTTAGAGACGCCTGGAAAGGCAGTAGATTCTTCTGCTACGGTAAAGCAACGAGGATGGTTTAAGTAAACGGTTTCGTTTAAGCGTCGTATGAAAGCGATGGCTTCGTAGTTATGGTTGCCTCCATCTTTATTGGGTACCCATTCACCTTCTTTGCGCGAATAATCCAGATACAGCATAGAAGCAACAGCATCAACACGTAAGCCATCAATATGAAACTCTTCTAACCAGTAGACGGCATTACTGATCAAATAATTTACGACATGCTCTTTACCAAAGTCATAGATGAGTGAGTTCCATTCCGGGTGCCAGCCTTTCTTAGGGTCTGGGTATTCGTATTGTTTAGAGCCATCAAAGTTCGCAAGGCCGTGGCTGTCTGCTGGAAAATGCGCAGGAACCCAATCCATAATGACGCTGATATTGGCTTGATGAAATGCATCTACCAGTGCTTTAAAGTCATTTGGTGTGCCGAAGCGTGATGTAACAGCATATAAACCAACAGGCTGATAACCCCATGATCCATCAAATGGGTACTCGGTAATAGGTAATAGTTCTACATGGGTATAGCCCATTTTTACTATGTAAGGGACTAACTCATCAATCAGCTCTAGATAGGTTAGTGGGTCATTGTGTTCTGTGCGTCGCCATGAGCCGACATGCAACTCATAGATGCTCATGGGCTGTTCGTAGATATCTTTAATAGGACGAGAAATCCAATGGTTGTCTTTCCATTGATATGTATCATCAAAGCAAGTCACACTCGCAAAAGAAGGGTACTGCTCAATCCGCTGTGCGTAAGGGTCTGTTCGGTGTGGAAGTAGGCTGCCATCATTAGCACGAATTTCGTATTTATACTGAGCTCCGTTGTTTACATCAGGAACAAATAAACGCCAAATACCATCACCACTGCTGGACATAGGATGAGCGCTGCCATTCCAACTATTAAAGCTACCAACAACAGAAACAGAGCGCGCAGCGGGCGCATAGACAGCAAATCGAGTGCCATTGATGGTGAGGTTTTTGTTAATTTTTGCTCCGAGTCTAATCGCACCTTGGTTTTTATATAAGCAGGCTTGATGGTGAGCTGGATCAGAAAAGGTTGTGGTCGAAAACTGATAAGGGTCGACAATCGTGAAGGTCTTATCGCCATAGGACACTTGAATACGGTAATGAAAAATGATGTTCTGTGTTGGGAAGTGTAAATAAAACAGACCTGCTGGGGCGATCATGTCCATTTCGCCTAACGCTTTGTCACTACTAATGTCTAAGACTCTGATAGATGTTGCGCCTGGCTGCCAGACGGTCAGAGAGAGTCCTTTTTTTGAGTCTTCTTGATGCAAGCCTAAGCAACCAAATGGGTCGGCACAACGTGCGTTCAAAACATCATTAATAAGAACATTTCCAAGCAGATCCATTTACTTCTCCAACCAAGGGTTAGGTTTTTATACTTATAGGGTTTGATGTTGGCGGCTATGCAGCTTGCTGACCGCCCAGCGTAAGTATTGATTTACTTTATTGGGTGTTAATTGTGCGAACTCATCCAGTCCCGCTTCTGGTAGACTGTTTTCTGTGTGACCTACATTGTGCTGTTTTACGTGATCTAATGCCGCGTGTGAAACGAGAACAGGTAAGTTGATTTCTTTCTCAAAGTGACAGCCTTTATGTTGCTGACAGAATTGAATAAAGGCATATAACCCTTCAAATATTAAGCTTTTATACCAACTGGGATGAATGTCTGATGTTAGTGATTCAACTAATACGGCAAATGTATCTTCGCCAGGGGTCATGGAACTAAGCGTTCCCTTACAATTCAAGGTGGTATTACTTTGTAGATCCCCAAAAACAATGGAATCCACATGACTCATACTTTCCCACAGTTGCTGCAGCATAGAGTCTGGTAATTTGGTAATCATGCCTTGTACTTCACGCCAATCAAACCAGTCCACATCTTCCATTTTGATATTGTTCGTATCCACATTGTGGTGGTAATGAATGGTGTTAGCCACTTGAGTAAAGTCTGCGTGTTTTTGTTGTAATACTTGAGCGAGTGTATCGTATAAGTTACTTGGTGACACATGGGACAAAGTCTCGACGACAGATGTATTTTCTTCTGGGTCAAAATGTCGAGCACAAAGCATGGCTAAACTGTGGATGCGTAATGTTCGTACCCCAGTAAAATACTCAGGGTGTATTTTGATTAAGGTGCCAGCAATCGCGATTAACTCATGACAGAGTACCAGCGTAATTGAAGAGGATGAAGTAGTTCTTAATAGTTCAATAATGTCATCTTGATGCAAAGGCGAGGTGATATCGACTTCCTCTTCAGGTGTTTCACCTAATACCAGAATTCTTTGGCGTACGGTGATATCCGCAATGTAAGTGGCGAGATCGGTAGAGGGTTTTAACATCAGAGAAAATAACCGACGAGCAACGTGCCAGTTACCTTGTAATAGTACTTGAGTATAAACTGAGCTTAAGACTTTATAAGCGGTAATAGCTGGAGTCGCTCCAGGAATAGAGCTCATTAGTGCGCGGCGTGCTCCAAGCTCTAACAAATTATCACTCGCTTCTTTTAAACAAGGGCTTTCACTTAATCGAATAAGTAGAGTGTCTGTGGCTATGGTGTGAATTTGAGTGGCATCGTACTCTTTGTATTCTGTGGCCAGAGGCCAAGGTACTTGATGGAGTGGTAAGCTTGTACCTAGATTATCTTCTTCAGGGGAGCTGATGGTGATGGTTCTTCTATTGCCTGATTTAAAAGCATTTTTGGCTGATTGTGAGATGACACGAAACTCTTCTAGTTCACGCTTTTGCAACTGACGAATAAATTCAAATAGCTCATCAGAGCCTTGCATTTTACTCATGGCTTCATCGATAAGAATGGTAAAAACCGCATTGGTTGGGTAATACCAATACTGAGCAATGGTGTTTAATTCATTACGTATTTGTGTTTGTAATAAGGCAGGATCGACTTTTCGATAGTCGTTGTCTTCGTTTTGAATCCAGGATAAGCACAGATAATGCTCTTCGTTAATATAAAAAGGTTGTGACGTAGCTAGGCTGTTCAACGCTCGATTTGGGCGGCCGCTTAACCCAAGACTTTTTGATGCGCCAAGATGTTGGTAATTTTCGACCAGTTGTTTTGCACTAATAGCTTTTAGAGGAGCTATTTCTTCCACTGTTTGGCATAGACAGCCTACCTCTAAAAGCTTCTGCTTAACGGTGTCGTTTTGCGCTAAGATCACTACCGACGTCGTGGCTGTGTTGGGGCGATATTGGATTTTATGCAATCCAATAGGGTCTAAATCATCGGTTTTAATCAGTTCGTCATCGAGCATTTTACCGACTAAATATAAGCTTTGAGCCCAGACAAGAGGCAGGTTGTCGTTCGGTAGACGTGTTTGTGATCCTGGTTTTTCTTTTTCCGCCAGAATACTTTCTTGAGGAACATAATACAGCTCAGGAAGCAGCATATGCCCGTCTTTTTCTATCATTAAGGTTTCGAGTTTATAACGATAAAAATTGGCACTTTCCCAATCACGAGCAAATAGTCGGTCGATATATAAATAGGTAAAAAACAGTGGCCATTCAGATTCGATATGTTCGAAATTAATTAACTCATTATATTCATAATACATTCTACTTTGATCTTCAAGAGCTGATTGGTGTCCATCTAATAAAAATCGTTTACAACCATATTCACCCGCTAGTTTACTGATGATTTCTTGACGGGTTTTACGGGCAAGTTTTTCATCATTGACGGCAAAGGCAGGAAAACTAATGATACTGAGTAAGGCGCTATCGACTTCCTTGGAGCGTGACTCTTTAGGGAGCAGCGACTCCAGTACCGAGCCTGCACGAGCAACGGCATCAGCGAATGAATGAATGATCGACCATTCTGGACCGTCTTCTCCAAATAGATTTAAACCATCCAGCGCTTCCATTGCTGCTTTCGCCATTCCTACAGAGCTAGCATTAATTTCTGCCTTACCATTATTGACCTTATTGCCTCGTTCCCAGATGCCGTAATCGGGGATGCGATAGGTACGTGAAATATAATAAATAAGGTTTTGAATAAAGTTGGCTTCATCACGGGAGAAAATAATACTACTACCGGCTTTGGTCATTTGTGCAAGCATTAGTAAGTAAAAGCTGGTGGCATCAATTTGTAAGTGCCCCCAAGCATCATCCGCCACCGCTTCTAGCCCTGTTTTAGTATCGTATTTGGCGTGCAAAGCATCTTTAGGATCAAGGCTGTGTTTGAAGGCTTCGACTTTATGAGACTGACGCATCATGGCAAACAGTAAACCGCGCATCATTTTAATGCAGGCGTGTTCTAATTCGTGAGCGCGTTTATCAGGGTTAGAGGCGCGTTTGTAGGCTAGGTGTAAAGCCCAAACGGCTTGAATACTATAGACATTATCTCGTACCCAAGCATCGGTATAGTCGCCATGGTTGTTGATGCTGGTGCTGGCAGGGAATAAACCGGTCACGGGATGTTGTCGAGTTAGAATAACGGCTTGGATATGTTTATAAAGAGAATCTAACTTTTCCTGAATGTCGAACGCCATATTTGATTCCTCCTGAAGCAAAAACGTTTTTAAACAACCACACCGTATGCGTTGTCGCATTTACTGTTGGTAGCGATTTGAAAGAAATTGCCTTTTCTTTCTCTTCTCAGCATATGGCGACTTGCCGCTAAGATAAAGAAGTAAAAGGCATTCTTATAATTATTCATTATTTAGTTCGTATTTGACGATACGCTAAATTAGGGTGTTACGAGTTTCTTTATCAATGAAGAGCTGCAAAATTAATGCCGACTCATACTTAAGTTGTTACTCATGGTTCGACAGCATTAAGTACTAAATTGTTTTATTAATTCACGTAGTTGAGTAGCACAGTTTTGTAAGTGCTCTACAGACGTTTGAATGTCATTTGAATTAAGGGTTGTTGTTTCACATATTTGGGCAATGCTTTCTAAGGTGTTATTAACCGTATTAGATGAATCGTGTTGGCGGTTAGCCGCTTCGGTAATATGGCTGTTTAAATCCGAAATAGACAAGACACCATTAGCAATGTCATTAAACGTTTGTTCTGCTTCTGCTGTTTTTTGAACACCTGCGTTAGCGGTATGTTGCGCGGCTTCCATTACACTCACCGTGGTTAGGGTTTGTTGAGTGAGTTCATCAATAAGCTTACCTATTTCGGTAGCGGCTAATTGTGAGCGTTGTGCTAACTGTCTAACTTCATCTGCAACAACGGCAAAGCCACGACCTTGCTCTCCTGCTCGTGCCGCTTCAATCGCAGCATTCAGTGCCAGTAAATTTGTCTGATCGGCAACTTCTGAAATAATACTCAGACGCTCATTTATATTCGTGACATCTTCTTTTAATTGGTAAATTTGTTCAGTTGCATTGCCTACTTCGCTAGAAAGTTGCTGGATTTCTTGTTTGGCTTGGCTCATAACTCCCAAGCCTTGTTTAGAGTGCCTATCCAGTTGTTGTGCTGTACTACTTGCTTGCTCAGCAATACTGTGTGTTTCTTCAACTGACATCAGAACACCTTGCATTAATGATGTAGCACGTTCTGTATCATTTAACTGAGTAGCAACGCTGGTGACTGTTTTTTTAGTGGATAAGTTAGTTTGGTTAACAATGTCGTCGAGCATTTCACTTGAATGGCTGACTTTGCGTACAATGGACTGGAAGTTCCCCGTCATACTATTAAAAGCCTGCGCCATTTCTCCCATTTCATCATTGCCATTAAATACAACACGACGGGTTAAGTTTCCAGATTCTTTTACCGATGTCATGGTGTTACATAGAAGCGTAATACGTGTCGTGACTAAATGAATAATGTATAAAGCGGTGCCACCGACTAATAAGGTCAGCACGCCAACGAGAACTGCGTAATCGATCACGGCATCTAAGAAAATACGCCACACTTTATCCATGGATTCGGTCGCCACAATCGTTAGTTCCCATGGTTGAAAAGCATAGGCGCTTGCGATCATATTATTTGTTTTATTGTTCTGATCAACATAATGAAAGCGCAGAGTCTGCAGAGCTAATGCAGTGTTAGACAAATTTTTCTGTGGCGATGAGTTCGTCATAGATAAAGCGGCGACAAGGCTGCTTGGTGTTTTTTTGTTGCTATATTGGCTTGGTGCGCTTAATAGTGATCCTGAATCGGCAATAATCCAGAAGCCTTGTTGGTTTCCGTAGTGAATAGATGATAAAGCTTGCAAAGCTTTTTCTTTTGCCTGTAACGCGGTGATTTTATGGTCTGTTTGGGCTTGATAGATAGGTGCAATAATAGAATGAGCAATACTAAGAGTGTCTCTAGTATGGTCTTCTCGGTCATGAATATTACTTTGAAAAAGCGTTCCTAATGAGACCATAATTAAGGCGGTTGTGCCCATCGACATGAGTCCAATAATAGCCCATAACTTGTAGCGTATTTTTATATTATTAATACATTGCAACATAGAATTTTCCTTAGAATATACCGCTCATTCTACGGAGGAGTGGCTTAGAACTCGAACCAAAACCCCTGACCTAGATCACAGAATAAAGAATCAAGGATAGCAAACTCAACCTATTTATTAACATGACTATAAAAGGTTTTATAAGTCGTGTTGATGTGTTCTATTTTTACTCCTTAAACAAGGTAAACTAGAAACTTATTCGAGTCACTTTAGTTAGGTTGTTTATTGAACTATCTGATTGTTTTTATAGTTTCATTTTTATCTGCAACGATTTTGCCTTTAGGGTCCGAAGGGGTTTTGTTGTATTACGTGAGCGAAGCAAACTCCGCTGTATTGTGGTTATGGCTTTGGGCAAGTGTTGGTAATACTTTGGGAGCATTAACAAACTGGTATTTAGGTCGCTATTTGGCCAAATACGAACATAGTAAATGGTTCCCTGTAAGCATTAAAAGTCGCGCTAAAGCAGAGCGTTTTTTTAATCGATATGGTGTCTGGACGTTATTTTTTACATGGCTGCCTATCATTGGCGATGCTATTTCTTTGGTTGCAGGTGTATTTCATACGCCAATAAGGTATTTTTTACCTTTTGTTTTTGTCGGTAAGGCGTCAAGATATGCATTATTATTATGGGGACAAAGTTGGTTGCTGAATAATTAACCGTATTTTTATTTTATTGCTGTACACAGAGGATTCTAATAGATGGGTATGTACAAAAAACTCTTGTTAATCGTTGTCACTTTATCGCTTAGTGCTTGTTCTGCATTTGAAGGTAAAAACACTTTCATGACATATCAAGATCTTCAAGATCAAGTAAAATCAAACAGTACTGATATAAAAGCAGCGCAAGGTAAATTAGATCGTATTGATCAAGTAGAGGCCGATGTTGCAGAATTGAAAAAATCTAATAGTGATGTAGTACAAAATCAGCCGATAAGTTCTTCAGTAGTATCTGATAACAATACGGCAGAAGATGGTGCTCCAATTGCGGCTAATGTAGCCCCAACGGTAACAGAGAATGAATCCAGTGATGCAGATGAGTATGACTATATGTCAACGAGTCAGGTTGGTTACGTACCAGCATCTCAGACTAGAGTGCCTGCAGAAGCACCAATGATAGCAACAGCTAAAGCAGCAGAGCCTGAAAAAGTAAATAACTATGGTGTACAGCTTGCTTCTTATGGCAATCGTGCTGAAGCCGTTCGTGGTTGGAAACTTTTACTTAATGGATCACCTGATACATACGTAAACCTAGAACCACATGTTAATGAAAAACAAGTGAATGGTCGTACTATGTACCAATTAAAAATTGGCCCATTCATAGAAAAAGCTTATGGCGTTGATTTTTGTAATATGTTGAAACAGAAAGGCCAAGATTGCTTGGTGAATAAATACGATGGACAGCCTCTATAAGTTGTTATGGTATAAATATTATCCTCTGTATAAAAAAAGCGCGCTAACTAAGCGCGCTTTTTTTTATCGGTGTCATACCATCATTATTTTAAATATCATCGAGGATGGATAAAACATGAATTACAACGCATATAAGACGACGCTACAAACCTTTTATGATAATGGGTTAAGCAGCATAGAACTGGCAACAGTAACTCAGTCAGAGTTGGGTGAATTACTAAATGCGCAGGATCGTTTGATCAAATTGTTGACTGAGCAGGGCGCCAAAATAGCGGGTTGGAAAATTCTTGAAGCACAGGATAGTGTTGTTATTTCCCCAATCTTTGATTTTCAAGTATTTTCTGATTATGGGGAGGTCATACCCAGCAAAGCGGTTATTGGTACTGAAACAGAGGTATGTTTTAAACTAATGGTGCCGACATCCCATGATATCGCGTACGCGCCGGTTAGTGGTCTTAATACCTATGTTGCCGTTGAGCTCGTTCGTCCAGCAATAAATGTCTCAAACAACCCTGTCTGTGATTTTTACTTTAATTACGGGGTGTTAATTTCTTCAAAGTCTGTCACTGGTGATTTACTTTTTAAGGGAGGGAATCCAGAATATACGTTTGCTTTTTCAATGGAAGAAGTCGCGGTAAAAAAACGCAAAGTGCTTAATAAAGGGATACGTGAGTGTATTCGTCGTGGTTATGGTGGCGCAGCATTTTTCTTTATCACAGGGACATTAAATGGTCTTGTTTCTACCGTTGATTCTATTGGTACTAATACATTAGTAAAAGGGATAGAAAGCGTGATTCACTTTGATATTATTTAAGCGTGAGCCATTATTTTTTGATGAAATTGATCATCCAAAAATGTACTAGTCCATACCTAAGATGTGAGTCTTAAGCATGGACTCTTGTCACTGTTATTCTGCCGTTTGGTTCATGCTTAATGACATGGCTTCTGCGATTTTGATCCCATCTATCGCGGCAGACATAATGCCGCCAGCGTAGCCAGCGCCTTCGCCTGCTGGGTATAAGCCTTTGGTATTAATACTTTGATAGGTTTCATCTCGCTTGATATTAATCGGCGCTGAAGTTCGTGTTTCTACCCCTGTTAGTAAGGCGTCTTCGAAGGCAAAGCCATTGATCTTTTTATTAAATGCCGGGATAGCTTCTCGAATGGCTTCAATACAAAAATCAGGTAATGCGTCAGCCAGATTCGTTAACTTAATGCCCGGTTTGAAGGATGGCTCCACAGTACCAACATCCGCAGGTATCTCATTTCGTAAAAAAGCTCCGACGGTTTGTGCTGGAGCATCGTAGTTACTGCCGCCCATAACAAAAGCATGGCTTTCTAACTGGCGTTGAAACTCAATACCTGCCAGAGGTCCTCCAGGGTAGTCTTCAGGATTTATTCCAACGACAACGGCACTGTTCGCATTACGTTCATTTCGTGAATATTGGCTCATACCGTTGGTAACTACACGGTTTTCTTCTGAGGTCGCGGCGACCACTGTGCCACCTGGACACATACAGAAACTGTATACGGAGCGGCCATTTTTACAGTGATGCACGAGTTTGTAATCGGCTGCGCCAAGAATCTCGTTACCAGCATTAGAGCCGAAGCGGGCTTTATCGATGGCGCTTTGCTCATGCTCAATCCTGAAGCCTACAGAGAACGGCTTAGCTTCAATATAAACACCTTTTTCGTGTAGCATTTCGAAAGTATCACGAGCGCTGTGACCGATTGCTAATGCAATATGTTTAGAGTGAAGGCGCTCACCATCGGCAAGAGTAATGCCAGTAATTTGATTGTCTTCAATGTGGATATCATCGACGCGTGCGCTGAAACGAATATCGCCACCCAGTTCGATAATTTGAGCTCGCATCTTCTCAACCATGGCAACCAGTTTAAACGTACCAATATGAGGTTTACTAACATACAGAATTTCGTCTGGAGCGCCTGCGGTAACAAACTCATTAAGAACCTTTCGACTGTATTGTTTTGGGTCTTTGACCTGACTGTAAAGTTTACCGTCTGAAAATGTGCCTGCGCCACCTTCACCAAACTGTACGTTAGATTCCGTATTGAGAATTTTTTTACGCCAGAAGCCAAATGTGTCTTTTGTACGTTCTCGTACCTCTTTACCTCGTTCGAGAATAATCGGTTTATAGCCCATTTGCGCAAGAACTAACCCCGCTAATAAACCACAAGGTCCAAAGCCAATAACAATAGGGCGTTCGGTTAGCGTGACTGGAGCATGCGCAACCTGGTGATATTCTAAATCTGGTGTTGCTTTGATGTTTTGATGATCGGCAAATTGGTCTAATAATACTTGGTCATTGAGTGTTTCTACATCTAAGGTGTAGATTAGAAGAATAGAAGCTTTCTTTCTGGCGTCATAACCGCGGCGAAAAATATTAAAGCGAACTAATTGGTCGGATTTAATGCCTAAAGTGGACAGAATAGCGTTTTCTAAAGCGCTGTCATTATGATCTAAAGGAAGCTGGATATTCGTAAGTCTAATCATAGAAAAATGGGGTCTTGAAATAGTGGGGCCTTGATAAGCCAGAGAGTCAATAATAAGCCATTTAAAGTGAAAAATCTGGTCTGAATAGAGTGCTCCTTAGCGTTATTTTTTATTGTCTGTCTCATCTTCTTTGTTCTTTACGTGTTAACGCTGAGTTCTTTGTTGTCTGCGTGGCTTGAGATTGCGATAATAGAAAGGCAGATATGAATAAATTACAGGCTTTTTTCACATGATCACCATGTAAATATAGATTTAATGTTAAGGGAAACGAATGCGGAAGTCGGATAAAAAGCTTGAAAATGCACTAAGAAAGGCTCTAACCAAGGTGTGTGATCATGCATTATATCGACTGGATGGTTTTGTTTGGATCACGCATCTTGTTGATTATAATACCTACCCAAAATCTCTTCGAATTGTCTGTGTTTTTAATCAAGATAAGATGTTAGAAAAAGCATTAGCAGAAAAGCAAGATGCGCTACTCTTTCAACTTATTAATGATGAACTTACTACCCTAGGCATTACTTTAAAAAATGTCAGTCAATATGTGAGTTTTGATACAGAAGAGGCTTGTTTAAAAAGTCATCAGGGCAATTGGAGTGCACGTTTTCAGCGATCATTAATACACTAACTATTTAATCTACTAAATGTTTAATAGTTAAAGGTAATTAACGCGCTATCGCGTTAGTATGTACTCGCTTTTATTATTTAGACTTAACCATGGTCATTATGTATGCAAAATAAAAGCCTGCTCTACAACGCGCAACAGAGATATATCTATGCCATTTTTTAATGTGAAAAATTATTTACTTGACGAGCAATTGAATCGCTCTAAATTGCGTGTTTTTATCAAAGAAGTTGGTCAAACGATTGGATTAGTGACAGCTCTATTGGGCTTAGCTTCCTTTGTTGGTTATATTTTTGATATTGAGTTTTTATTTCGTCCTATCGCAAACGGACCTGCTACGAACCCATTAACAGCCATGGCCGTGGTGTTTGTCGCGATAAGTATCGAGGTGAGTAACCGACCAATACACAAGGTGATTCCACTATTACTGGCGGCGACGGCAGCGGCTATTTGCCTTTTACACATGATCGATATTGCTTTTGATACGACGTTTTCTCATATTATTATGCCCTTTCAGTCTATTGTGGATCGAGATAATTTGTCTGGTAAAAGTAATTCGATGGGGTTAAATACTACTTTAATGTTGTTGTTGTTAGCGACATCTCATTTGTTCTATAACGTAAAGCTTCCAATCGTTTCCCAGTTATTATCATTCACTGCTTTGTGTGTGCCTGTTGTTTCTATTACTGGTTATGCTTATGGCTTAACCTCGTTTTATGGCTCCATGTCATTACTTTCGACCACTTTCGGGGTATTTCTTTGTTTGGGTACATTGGCCATTACTGCTGATACCGGTGGTGTTCGAGCAGTACTATCTCCTTATATTGGTGGGAAAATTGCACGTATACAAATATTGCTTGGATACTTTGTTCCCTTATTGATTGGTTATATGGTGATACGTTCACTGGTTAACTCTAACCAAAATAGTATTTTTGGTATTTATGTCGTATCGATTTGCTGGTTTATCGCTTTGCTTGTTGTTGTCAGTGCCATTATGCAAGAAAGGGTCGACAGTAAACGCCGTGAAATGGAGCGCTTACTTCAACATACCGCAATGACAGACGAGTTAACTCAATTACCAAATAGACGCTGCTTTATGGCTTCAGTGAGTCAAAAGTTAGTGAAAGAAAGAGAGATGATTCATCAACCTACCTCTTGGGTATTAATGATTGATATTGATCATTTTAAAAGGGTCAATGACACTTCTGGTCATGCTATGGGTGATAAAGTACTTATTGAATTCTCTCGAATTTTGCAGCAGTTTGTTCGTAGTGAAGATTTAATTTGTCGTTTAGGCGGTGAAGAATTTGCGATTTTTTTAAGCGATATGACCAAATCAGAAGTGAGAGTAGTGGCGGAAAAAATTATTACTGCTATCGCTAATATGGATGTACTTGGCTACACAGATATACATGGTCATATCACAACCTCTATTGGAGCATCAGCTGCAAAGGGCAAGGTGAATGTAGATCAGGCGTTGAAGGCGTCTGATAATGCGTTGTACTTGTCGAAGAACTCTGGTCGCAATCAAGTGAATTTTATCTAGTAATAGTAAATAAACTTTTCAGTTTTGACCTAGTGGTTAAAATGTTGTAATCATATTGTCGGATAATAATTATATTTAGAACGTCTTTGACTTCACTCATTCACTCGAAGGATTTTTAAAATGGTTCCGACTAGATTACAAACATTGTTTTGTTCAACCGCTTTATTAGTTGGCAGTATTTCTTTACCAGCATTAGCCGATGATAATTCCTATACGACAAAAAATTTAAATGAACAGTTAGTAATGTCGAACTTATGGATGCAGACATCCGCTGAGTTCCAAGCCTTATCTTATCAAGCATTTAATCTGGCAACGCTGCAATTTGATCATTACATCAGCACTCATAAAACGAACAAGAAAATTGCCATTGTGGTTGATGCGGATGAAACTATTATTAGTAATAGTGCTTATCAATCATGGCTTGTGGGACAAAATCAAGGCTACTCCAGTAAGACGTGGGGGCAGTGGATGAGTGATGCCAAAGCAACCGCGTTACCAGGCGCAGTGGATTTTTTAAACCATGTTACAGAGCGTGGCGCGGAGGTTTTTTATGTGACAAACCGTAAAATAACCGGTTTAGAAGGTACTCGAAAAAACCTACAAGAGCTTGGTTTTCCAGATGTAGATGATGCACATCTAATGCTTAAAACAACCACGAGTAATAAAGAACCGCGTCGCCAAAAGATAACAGAAAATTATGATATTGCTTTGTTTATGGGGGATAACCTCAATGATTTCTCTAATGATTTTAAAACCAAAAGTTTAAAAGAAAGTTATGCTGCAGTAGAAAAAAACAAAGCTTTATTCGGCACCCAGTTTATTATGTTACCTAACCCTTCTTATGGTGATTGGGAAGGTAAAGTATACGATGGTAATTGGGGGGCTTCAGCGGCAGAAAAAGATGAAATGCGTAAAGCCCATCTAAATGCTTGGCATCCACAGCAATAGAATTATGTCATTACCGACTATTTTATAAGAAAGGCTGATCGTTTAGATCAGCCTTTCTCATTTTATCTTGTCATATGGTAAGCCGTTTTTAAGCGGTGAGATAATGATAAGACTGTAAAGCTTGATTTCATTGGTCGTGTTTTACGCTAGGCTTATTGAATCAAATTATGTTGTTGTGAGCGTATGTTTAAAAAACTAAATATCAGGATAGGTTGTGGTTTTTTGCTTGTTGCATCGACCTACACTCAGGCTAATATCACTCCAGCAGAAAAACGAAAAGTGGACTTTGAGAATGCGATAGAAATTAATGCAGATCAACCAATGACCACGGCGCAAAAAATTGTACGACTTAGCGCAACCCTGCTTGGTGCGCCTTATGTTGATGGTAATCTAGGGGAAGGCGTGCAAGGAAAGTACGATCAAGATCCCTTAAGTCGCTTTGATGAGTTTGACTGTATGACCTACGTAGAGGTGGTTTTGGCAGGTGCTATCTCCCATACCTCTATAGATTTTCTACCGAACCTGCTTCGAATTCGTTATAAAAATGGACAAGTTTCTTTTACCAGCCGTAATCATTTTGCGAGTACTGATTGGCTGCCTAATAATCGTTGGATGTTACAGGATATCACTCAAAAAATAGGAGGTAACGCAACCTTATCTGCCAAAACGGTAATTGATAAAAGGTCTTGGTACCAGCATTTAACTCTTAATCGTATCAAGGGTGCTGCGAGCGAGGATCAGACTAAAACGACCTTGCTTACCATGTTAAAAAAAGAGGGTGAAAAATTTCAACCGGAAAGTGTTGTAACGCCTTATATTCCCTTATCTTCGGTGTTTCAAAAAAACGTAATGTCGAGTGAGGAGCCACTTAGTTTAGCGAACTCAACAATCAATCAAGCTTTATTGGATCGTATACCCACAGGTAGTGTGATCAGTGTGGTTAGGCCTAATTACAATATAAAGCGCTTGATCGGTACAAATATCAACATTACTCATCAAGCTATAGCGATACGCAAAAATGGTCGTTTGTATATTCGTAATGCTAGCTTATTGAAAGGTGAAGTTGTAGACCAAGAGTTCGTTCATTATTTTTCACGTTATCTAGAAAGCACTTCTTTGAAAGGGTTTAATGTTCAACAACCTACTTTTTGATTCTAGTGAATGACTTATTTTTTGATGGCGAATGAATAGCTTAGAAAGCAGATATTCATCATATACTGGCATCATGGCAACCTCTTGTTTTTAATCATAGACAGCCTTTAGCGTTCTTCCTAGAGTGCAGTAATATTTACGACTTTTCTCTTTTCCCTCTGATAGTGATGTATCCGTTACAAGCCATTTCCAGGATCTCTATTAAGGTCGTTTCAAGTGAGATGGCTGAAAGCATAGATGTTTCTTCGACTTTAATAATAACCAACAAACTACCTTGGTCCTAACGAAAGATGGTACTGGCTCTAAGCATATAAGCTGGCGAAGTTACATACTGAGGGTGTTGTTATATTAAATAGAATTTTTGACGCGCTACAGTTTTGCTGTCTATTAGGAAATCTAATTTGGAGCTGAAATCTGTTTTATCGCAGGTTAATAAAAGCGCAATTTATGCTGACTTATTGATAGAAACAAGAAGTCTTGATTATGAAAGGTGAAAACAAATGAATGCAACTATCCATCCAGCCCTTCTTGGCTCACTTAGTTCTACTGCTCCGTCCGAAGAAATGATTAATTTTAGCCCAGGTCCTACATCTTTACCTAAGGCAGTAGAAGTACGAATTGCAGCAAGCTTTAATACAACTGGATTGACGTCTTTATCATTGTCACACCGAGCCCCTGAGTTTTTAGAAATACTTGATCATGCTATCGCAACCGCTAGAAAAGTAATGGAGATACCTGAAGATTACGAAGTGTTGTTTACTCATGGTGGCGGACATGGACAGTTTGCAGCATTGCCATTAAACCTTTGCCATAATCAGTCAGATATAGCCTCGTATGTTGTTAATGGTACTTGGTCATCAAGAGGAGTGGATGAAGCTAAGAGATACTGCGATGTTAAGATCATTGATGGAAGAGATCCTAAAACAGGTGGTTTTACAAGCTTTCCTGAATTGACTGAAGCGAATATCGACCCTAACAGTAAGTATGTTTATTTGTGCTCAAATGAAACCGTCAATGGTATTGAGTTACATAGATTGCCTAAGCTTCCAGAATCCCTTAAGCACATTCCATTAGTCGTCGATGCGAGTTCGGATTTTTCTACCAAACCGATTGATTGGCATGGTTGTGGTGTCGGTGTACTTTTTGCGTGCGCGTCAAAGAACATAGGGCATCCGGGTTTAACCATGACGGTTATTCGCAAGGATCTACTGGGTAAAGATAAAGCCTCACCACTTTGTCCTGGCGTGTTTAATTATACGACTAATAGTGAAGCAGGAAATTTATGGAACACCCCTGCTACTTTTAATATTGAAGTAGTTGGTTTTCTTATGGATTGGATTGAGCAGGAGGGTGGTGTTCATGAGATGGAGCGACGTTCGATTGCTAAAGCAACTGCCTTATACGATGTTATTGATAGTTCCAATGATTTTTATGGTACTCCAGTTGATCAAAAAATATTACGTAGTCGTATGAATGTTCCGTTTAATATTAAAGGCGGAGATGAAGAGATGACGAATAAGTTTCTGATTGAAAGCTGGGATAGAGGCATGATTGGTTTACGTACTTTAACGCCTTTTGGGGTAGGTGATTACCTTAGAGCGAGTTTGTATAACGGTGTGACCGTTGAAGATGCCACGAGGTTGGCCAATTTTATGCGTGAGTTTGCGGCCAAGCAGGGCGCTTGATCACAGGCGTCATGGCTTGACTAGCGTTGAACTATTAATCGCGCAACAGCCCCTTTTCTAATGTTAGAAAAGGGGCTTTTTTGTCGACAGTGTTGGCTGGCATTCATTGTGTCAATGTTTGACGTTTTTTAGTACTGTGTTAGCACATATCTATGATTGATAAATGGTATCTTGCTCATCTAAATGGGGCGTTATATTTTCCTATTTGATTAGAATGTAACGCTTTGAGTAGACTGTTCTTATTACAATGCAGAAGTGAGAAAACGTTATGGAACAAAAGACTATCCTGTTTGACATAAATGAAACGGTACTGAATTTAGCGGCGTTAAAGCCTAAATTCAAAGCGGCTTTTGGCGATGACAGCGTGATGTTGGTGTGGTTTTCTATGCTGTTACATTCATCTACTGTGTGTGTTGTTACCGGTGTCAAAACAGACTTCGCCGCCTTAGCTGGCTTCATGTTAGAGTCACTTGCGACGCGCAAAGGGGTGACTTTATCCGCTCAGATACGTGACGATATTTTAGCTGGATTTGCGAATCTTTCTGCTCATGATGATATCAAACCTGCATTACGTCGCTTAAAAGACGCAGGCTTTCGTACCGTGGCTTTTTCTAATTCGTCCTTGAGCTTGGTCGCATCGCAAATCAAGAATGCCGGATTGTCTGAATATTTTGACGAGATACTTTCTGTTGAATCGACGGGCAGTTTTAAGCCCGATCCTAAAGCATACGAATTCGCCGCCGAACAATTAAAGCAGCCTTTGCCGTCATTGAGATTGGTCGCCACCCACGATTGGGATACACATGGTGCGTTATCAACGGGCATGAAAGCCGCCTACATTGCTCGCACACCAGCGATCTATCACCCTTTATATCGCCAAGTGGACATTACCGCAACCACCATGGGTGGTATCGTCACACAGATTATTGAGCAAGAGAGTTAAAGAAAGTCGTTTATGCTGACTCATTTCATTACCAGTCAGTGGCTAGGCAGAGTATCGACAGCTTGTGCTCGATTTAACTGAGGTCGCCCTCTAATGGAATGTTAGGCATAATAGGCGCCTTTTATTTTAGGCGTTGGCTTGCTGGAAAAAGAGCCGTTTGCCGACGGCGTTTGAATGGGAGATCGCGTCATCACGATTTTCTTGGGGACAGTGCTGGGAGTGGACGGTTTCCGCTTATCATCCTTATCCAGAATTTAGCATCAGCGATGGCGCCGTAGGTGAATACAATGGCAAGTTTATGGTCAATCAAATGGTGTTGCGAGGGGCGTCTGTTGCCACGATTGAAGAGCATTCAAGGGCGACCTATCGAAATTTCTTCCATCCGCACTTTCAATGGCAATATTCCGGTATTCGCTTAGTGAAATAACAGCGCATGTCTATCTAGAGGCAGACTCATGGTAGGCTTAGCTAAGAATTGGTTTAATGCACCGAAACGACATCTCTAACTGGCTGTAAAAAATGTCAGTAAAAATGTCAAATAAGAGTGTGAATGAGCCCTACAAAAGGCGACAGTAAATGAATACTAATCGAGACATCATCGCGCGTTTGCGCAGTAATATCCCTTCCTTTGAATGCACGCCGGGTTGCCACGATTGTTGTGGGCCTGTGACGACCTCATCAGAGGAAATGTCGCGTTTACCGATCAAAACAGACGCCGAGCATGACGCGGCGCTAGCGGATTTTTCTTGTGTACACTTGGGGCCAAATGGCTGTGAAGTATACGATGAGCGACCATTGATTTGCCGACTATTTGGCACGACGCCAAATCTGGCTTGTCCTAATAGTTGCCGACCGAAAGACATGATCGCCCCTGAGGTCGAAGAGCAGGTACATGAGTACATTGCGAACACGCGACAAGTACTGGTATGAGCTTTTATGCGGCTTGATAAATTTGTTGCGAAAAGCACTGAGCTAAGTCAGTGTGACCTACTGCGTTGTATTCAACGTGGTGAGGTGAGCGTCAATGGCGAGGTGGTAACAAAAGCCGCCCAGCAAGTGCATGAGAATAATCAGATTTGCTTAAAGGGTGTTAGACTACAGCCTCGGCCTTTTCGCTATTTATTGATGCATAAGCCCGCAGGTACTATCTGTTCGAATATCGATGAAGCCTATCCTTCTTTGTTCACTGGCTTAGAGATTGATAAGTGCTCCGAGTTACACATAGCAGGGCGCTTGGATGCGGATACGACCGGCTTAGTGCTTATCACCGACGATGGACGCTGGTCGTTTGATATTACGCGACCTAGTAAAGCATGCCATAAAGTGTATCGAGTTTGTTTATCGCAAGCCTTATCTGGTGAACGAGCGAAGGAAATTTCTGAGCAATTTGAACATGGCATTATGCTTCAAGGAGAGTCGCGGCTTACCTTGCCTGCGACGTTACAAGTCATCACCCCTACAGAAGTATTGCTGACCTTAACAGAAGGTAAGTTTCATCAGGTAAAACGTATGTTTGCAGCGATGGGCAATCGCGTAGTGGCATTGCATCGCGAGCAAATTGGCGCCGTTTACTTGGATGTAGAAGTGGGGCATTGGCGCTATTTAACGCATCAAGAGGTTCAGTCTTTTTTGTCTATTTAAGCGATTAATAGACGACAAAAGTCAGCCTTACTATTTTATTATTCAGAGCAATTAATCCAATTATGACCAGAAAAATATTAAGTTTGAAGGGCAAGCGAGCCAAAGACCTTAACCCAGTAGAGGAAAGTCTTGAGGATCTGTATCCGAATGACCCCCAAAAACGCTTTCTCAATGGCGTAGCTGTGCATCCTTCTCCCTGCATTCGTCTGGAATCTGGCTCTGCTGAATTGTCGGTTCGTGCTATGGACTTGATCTCACCGATTGGCATGGGACAGCGAGGCTTAATTGTTGCCCCTCCGGGATCTGGGAAAACCACCTTGTTGAAGCACATTTGTCAGGCGGTGAGCACAGCGTATCCGCAGATCAAGCTTTACGCCTTGCTGATTGATGAGCGTCCAGAAGAGGTAACTGATTTCAAACGCAGTGTGTCAGCTGAAGTGCACGCCTCTTCGTCAGATAACAGCCATGCTCAGCATGTTCGTATCGCTGACGATTTACTGGACATGGCGTGCGCGCAAGCCGGTGAAGGTCAGGACGTGATGATTGTTATCGACTCTTTGACGCGCTTGTCTCGTGTGCATAATGCAGGGCAACGAAGCAGTGGTCGCACCATGTCGGGTGGGGTTGATGCGCGGGCATTAGAGATTCCTCGTAAGTTATTTGGTGCGGCCAGAAAGATAGAAAATGGCGGCTCATTGACGATTCTTGCGACGGTACTGGTGGACACTGGTAGTCGTATGGATCAGGTGATTTTTGAAGAGTTCAAAGGCACAGGTAACATGGAAATCGTCTTGTCACGAGAGGTTGCGAGCCATCGAATTTTCCCTGCGTTAGACATTGCCAAAAGCGGTACGCGACGCGAAGAGTTGTTAATTGATCCTAACGACCTTGAAAAGGTCAGAACATTACGCCGCGCTTTTACCAATTTAAAACCGCTCGATGGTACGCAAAAACTGGTCACCTTGCTAAAAGAATACCCAACCAATGCGGAACTGCTCAACGTATTTTAAGTCTGTTTCTACGCGCTTTTAGGCTTTATTCGTCGAGAATATCATTTGTCTAAAGCGTCGCATGTTGGCTATCTCCCCACGACAGAAAAAGGGTAAATGCATGTTGCCCTTTTTTGTTCCCTTCTTATCGTCCCTTTTATGGTTCTCACCACGTCATTTATTGTCTTTTAGCACATCTGAGCGTGAAGACTTAATGTAGGTCAATACTTCTTTCTAAAGGCCTTTTCAAGGGGCTATTCAGCTGATATTTTTAAGCTTGTCGGCTGAGGTGTTATGTTTTCTGAGTGAGAAAATTAGTCTTAATCTCCAGTGCCCCAATGCCCTAAACGAATGGCCCTTAATCAATCCAAGCAGGAAGCGATATGGATACTCAAACCCCTTGTAGTTCACCACTGACGGCTCTTTTTCCTACCGAGTTAGAAGGTTTTGATATGTTGGCGGAGCTAGCGCTTGATCTACGTTGCTCATGGAATCATGCAACTGATGATATATGGCGACAGCTTGATCCTGAATTATGGGCATTAACTCATAATCCTTGGGGATTGTTGCAAACGGTATCGCGAGAAAGAATTTGCCAGCTGTTGGCTGATCCAGTTTACCGAGTGCAACTTGATAAACTGGTTAGAGTAAAACGTGAAGCAGTACAAGCCCCAGCATGGTTTCAGCAAACTTACCCTAACTCTCCGTTAAAAGCGGTGGCTTATTTCAGCATGGAATTTATGTTAAGTGATGCTTTGCCTATTTATTCCGGTGGTTTAGGGAACGTTGCTGGAGACCAATTAAAGGCCGCCAACGATTTGGGGGTGCCAGTGATTGGTGTGGGCTTACTTTATCAGCAAGGGTATTTTCGCCAGATCATCGACAAAAATGGCTTACAACAAGCGGTTTATCCTTATAACGACCCAGGGTAATTATCAATATCCCCATTGCGTCATGCGAATGGTGAATGGTTACGAATAAAGCTGGATCTCTCTGGGCACCCAATTTGGTTACGAGCTTGGCAAGTACAAGTTGGTAGAACAAAGTTGTATCTATTAGACAGTAACGACACCGCAAACTATGCGCCATTTCGAGCGATTACTAGTGAACTCTATGGTGGCAGTGTTGATTTACGTTTGATGCAGGAATTGGTGTTGGGAATTGGTGGTTGGCGTTTATTGAGTGAACTTGGTATCGAGCCGGAGGTTTGTCACTTGAATGAAGGTCATGCTGCTTTTGCGATACTAGAGCGTGCTCGCTGTTTCATGCATAAAACAGGTGTGGCTTTTCCTGCAGCGCTGTCAGCAACGCGAGCAGGTAATGTTTTTACCACTCATACGGCAGTAGAAGCGGGCTTCGATCGATTTTCTCCTGCTTTAATTGAGCAGTGGCTGAGTGGTTATGCTAATGATGAGTTGGGTCTTTCAAATGCAGAGTTGTTAGCGTTGGGGCAGGAAGATGCTAGCCATATTAGTGCTGATTTTAATATGGCGTATTTGGCCATACGAGGTAGTGGTGCGATTAATGGCGTGAGCGCATTACATGGGAAAGTGAGCAGGCGCTTGTTTGCCTCTTTGTTTCCTCGATGGCCATTAAATGAAGTGCCTATAGGGCATGTTACGAATGGTGTGCATACACCGAGTTGGGATTCTGCGAGTGCCGATGAATTATGGACGAAAGTTTGTGGTAAGAATCGCTGGCTTGGTACCACAGACAATCTTGGGAAATCCATTCGAACGGTATCAAATACAGAGCTTTGGCAGTTTAGAACAGCGGCGAGCCAGACCTTTGTAACCTATGTACGCGATCACCTTGTGCGCCAAATGGAGGCCGCAGGAATTGCACAAGCCGAAATGGATGAGGCGCAACATTTGTTCGACCCTAAAGTACTAACGCTTGGTTTTGCGCGGCGTTTTGCCACTTACAAACGCCCAAATTTATTACTGCATGATCCGGCGCGTTTATTGCGGATATTAACCAATCCAGAACGTCCTGTTCAGCTTGTTATGGCTGGTAAAGCGCATCCAGCAGATAAGGCTGGGCAGGCTTTAATAGAGCAGTGGGTTCAGTTTATTCGACAGCCACAAGTGCGACAGCATGTAATATTTTTGAGTGACTACGATATGTTATTAAGTGGGCATTTAGTCGCTGGTGTTGATGTATGGCTAAATACCCCTCAGCGACCTTGGGAAGCGAGTGGTACTAGTGGTATGAAGGTATTGGTCAATGGGGCGATTAATTTATCAGAATTAGATGGTTGGTGGGCAGAGGCTTATAGTCCTGATGTTGGTTGGGCATTGGGAGATGGTCAAGAGCATGGTAATGATCCTGACTGGGATGCAACAGAAGCAGAAGCGCTTTATGATTTGCTTGAGCAGGAGGTTATTCCTGAATTTTACCAACGAGATGAACAAGGAATTCCGATTGAGTGGACAACACGAATGCGAGAAAGTATGGCGCGTTTAACCCCTCATTTTTCAACTAATCGAGTGGTGCGTGAATACACTGAACAGCGTTATCTTCCTGCGGCTAAAGCCTACTGTGCTCGTGCTGCTAACCATGGGGAAATGGCAGAGAGTATTGCAGATTGGCAACGTACTATTGAGCAACAATGGGCAGGCTTACGTGTCGATGGCATGACCGTTAAAGAGGAAGATAAACAATATCTATTTGCTGCCAGTATTTTGCTTAATGGATTAACGCCACAAGATATTAGCGTTGAGCTTTATGCTGACAGTGACAGCGAGCATGATGCATTACGATACGTGATGGATTGTGACTCTGTCCCTACGGATAAAATGGGAGTGTACTTATATCGACTGACGGTGCCTGCATTACAAACATTGACGAATTACACCTTACGAATTATTCCTTGTCGAGATGGTGTCTCAATACCTTTAGAGGTTAACCATATTTTGTGGGAGCATTAAGCATAGAGACCATATGGCGAAACCTAAGTGTAGGGTTCGCCATATTTATGTAGGCTTTCTGGTGCATAAAAAATAGATGGCAATATCATTAGGAAAGTCTTAAGACTTATTTATAACCCAACTTTTAGCATAGTGTTGGTTAAGAGTCGCAGTACTTGGTGTTAATGACGGTATTGTATCGATTGCTAGTGTTATTATTGACGTCGTTGCTGGCAACTAGTGGTATTAGTGATATGCAGTGATAAGCTAATAGGATAATGATCGGATGAGTGAATTTCTGTATGGACCTGAACGTCGATAACGTCTAACCCTCGGCAGTAGACATGATCCAGATGTCGAAAAAAATGATTGAGTCTTGGTTGACGAATCATATCGACTTTATCTAACGAAAAGGAGGCAGCAAGTTGATTAAAGCCAGTTAACCTTTTTTTATTCCATGTATTAAAATCTCCCGCTAATAATATCGGGCCCTCATGGCCTTTTATCACGTCAGCGACTTGCTCTAAATGCGCGTTGAATTTAGTCATAGAAACAAAATTAATGATATGAGTGTTAATTACTAATAAGCATTGTTGGCTTGTTGATTCAGTCTCCTCGGTGAGAGGGTATTCTGCTGCTAGAAGCATTTTTTTAGTATTTGTTAGGGGCTCACCATAAGCTGAGGCAGAAAAATAGTGTTGTTTTGCCGCCACCGTAGACCCTGTTTTTACTCCGGTTTCGATGTTGGTTTTTAGGTTTTTAAAACTACTTGCCATCATCCACTGGCAGCTCGACGAGTGAGTAAATATGTCATCGAATGGTGAATTAATAACCGCTTCTTGTAAAAGGATTAAGTCTTTTTCTTGAATCAGTGTTACAAAATCTTTTTGCCACCCTTTCTTTTTACACTTAAAAACATTCCATAATAATATTTGGATATTAGGACCGAGTACTTTTTTTGAAGAATGCCCCATAACGGTAAGCGATTCTACTTTGCTGTATCGACTTTTAATCATGACATAACCCTTCCATGGCGCGTTGCCTTGTACAGTGTTTGTTTATTGGATTACAGATAAGGTGAAAATAACCGAAATAAGTTATTACGAATTTTTTTATAGAGAGGCAAGTTATCTACGGTCGTCTTAATGACTTGTTCAGAATCGAGTTTCTTTGAGGCAAATAATATGCTGAGTTCGTGATTTAGGCGCGTATCAAAGCATTCTAAGTTAATTTCAAAGTTGAATTCTAGGCTTCTCGCATCCCAATTAGTTGAGCCGATGAAGGTCCAAATATCATCAATAATAACCATTTTACTATGATCAAATGGTCGCTTATTTTTATATATTTGTATGCCATGTTCTAATATTCTAGAGAAGTTTGCCTCCATTACCCAGTCTACAAAAAGGATATTACTGTGTTTAGGCACAAGAATGTCAACAGAGACCCCACGTAATGCTGCTGCATGAAGAAACGTCATCAAAGTCTGGTCTGGAATAAAATAGGGGGTAATTATTTTGACTGTTTTTTGTGCGCATTCTAAAGCATTAATTAATGTCCAGCGTATTTGATTGTGGTATTCATCAGGACCATCTTGAACAATACGAGCTACTACAGAAGGTTCTTTGTCCTGTCTAGGGGTATTTGAATTGAAGGTGGGAAATTCAATTAAGTGGTTGGTGGCAAAAAACCAATCTTCTTTAAAAACCTGACTAATTTGGTCAATGACAGGGCCGGTTATTTTAAAATGAACATCATCAATAGGGTGTGATGCGGATTTCACCACATTATTTTTGCTTAGGTTCATTCCTCCCATATAAGCCACTTCGCCATCTATACAGAGGATCTTCCTGTGATTTCTAAGGTTAATAAAACGCACTCCCATTAATGAGATAGCAGGTAAAAAACGAGCGGTTTTAACACCAAGTTTTTTTAATGCTCGATCTGATTTTCGCCAACTGTAACCAACTCCTATGCCGTCTAATAATACATTTACTGTGACGCCTCGTTGATGCGCTTTTGCGAGGGCATCAACAAATTGTTGTCCTAGTGAATCGTAATCAAATATATAACTGGATAACACCACATGGTGCTTTGCTTGACGAATCGACTCTAGCATAGCGGGGTAAGCATTATCGCCGTTAATAAGGGGTACTACATGATTGTTTGGTGTGAAATTGACAGGGTGGATGGTATATCCCGCCGCAATAGCAGAATGCCAGTTTAAAGGAAGGGTATTTAATTCAATGGGCTTTTTTGGGTGACGAAGTGTTTGTTTGTGTGTTTCTGGATGGGTTTTTTTAGCGAGACGTTTAATGCGATTTATCCCAAACAACCAATAAAATAAGCTGCCTACAATAGGAGAGAAAATCACCAAGCCAATCCAAGCGAGTGAGGTACGTTCGTTTTCTTTAAATAACAGAACATGTAGCGAGGTAATAAAAGAAAAACTAATATGCACAATAATGATAATAGTAACCCAATGAAGGTTAATCCATTCGATTGATGTGTTCATTATTGGCATAAAATCCACCCTAAGCTGAATTCAGATAATAACCAAAAGAGACCATAAACGGTCTCTTTTGAAAAGAGTCCTTCTTTTTATTCTAATACCCAGTAAAACGTTTAATAAATTCCCTTTTTAAACGCCTTACTTTGATGAGTACTTAATGCCGATCTATTTTTGCTTATCTGACGTGTTACGTTGATTGTCGTTTTTTGATTTTACTGCGGTATTAGGTTTCGTATTTTTTCTTGGTTTTGATGGGCCTTTACGTTCAGGGGCTTTGCTCTTACGCACAAAATTCAAAACAGAAACTGGCACAGTTTTTCTGACTGGAAATTCATCAATTTCTTCACGCTCAATAATATGTTTTAAGCGGCTTTCGATTGCGCAAAGGTTTTTAAAGTCACCCATAGCAACAAAAGAGATTGCTTCACCGTCTGCACCAGCACGACCCGTTCGACCGATACGATGAACGTATTCTTCTGGTTTAAAAGGCAAATCGTAGTTAACCACACGGCTAAGATCGCCAATGTCGATACCACGTGCCGCAACGCCGGTCGCGACTAAGTATTTTAGTTTACCAGATTTAAAATCAGTCAGAATTTTCTCACGCATTGCTTGGCTTCGATCGCCATGAATCGAGTCTGCGACTATGCCACGTTTAGCAAGCTGAGCAACGAGCTTGGCTGCACCGTGTTTTTTCTCGATAAAAATCAGCGCCTGATCCCATTGGTGTTCTTTGATCAAATGGCTAAGTAATGCAGATTTAGTGTCTTTATCAACGGTGATTAGCCACTGCTTGATCGTTGGTGCTGTTTTTGTTCTTGGGGAAATTTTTATTTCAGTGGCTGCTTCACTGACTTTGCTGTCAGCAAAGTCATAAGACAATGAGCGTACACTGTCTGTTATTGTCGCTGAGAAAAATAGGTTTTGACGGTGTTGTGGCAGACGGTCTAAGATTTTATAAAGATCATCTGAGAAGCCCATGTCGATCATTCTATCGGCTTCATCCAACACTAAGATTTCAAGTTCATCAAAGTGAACCGCACGTTGGTGAGCTAAATCAAGCAATCGACCAGGTGTCGCAACTAGAATATCAACACCTTCAATCAGGCGTTGTTTTTGTGGCTCTATATCCACACCACCATAAACGGCCATAGAGGTGAGTTTTAAGTTTTTGCTGTACAGCGCAATATTGGCTTCTACCTGCACGGATAATTCGCGTGTTGGTGTCAGGATCAATGCGTGTACACGCTTGCCGCGTAGGGTACGTTCTTTATTGAGCTTTTCTAGAATCGGTAGAACAAAGGCCGCTGTTTTACCGGTACCGGTTTGCGACGTAGCAACTAAGTCTTTACCTGCAAGGATAACTGGAATGGCTTGGCGTTGAATTTCTGTAGGGGTTCTGTAACCCAGTTCTTTGGTTGCTTTTACAAGCGGGGCACATAACCCAAGTTTTGAAAATGGCATAAAGGCTCGGACAGATTGTCATAAGGAGAGTAGGGCGCAGTATAACGTAAAAAGCCGCACATCGTTGTTCAAATGTTGTAAACAATGACGTCATTTTACGTTGAAAAAATGTTAGCGCTTATCGTCTATTTAATATGGTCTTATTATTAGAAAGATAAGTTGTGTAGATTGGTTTTTGGCAGGAATTGATTCACATCACTATAAAAAACGACTTCTGTATTTAGAAGCCGTTTTGAGTATTTTATATAAGATTATCTAATCGTATTTGATGCAATCATGACGCTACTAAGAGAAGCGTTTTTCAAGGTAATGGATAATGTCTGAAGACTCATACATCCATTCTACTTTGCCATTTTTTTCGATACGTAAGCAAGGTACCTTTACTCGACCACCGCCCTCTAGTAATTCCTTACGGTGAGGGGAGCCTTCTGAAGCACTACGGGTCTTAATCGGTAGATTCAGTTTATAAATAGCTCGGCGAGTCTTAATGCAGAACGGGCATGCGAAAAATTGATAAAGAGTGAGGTTTTGTGCCGCTTGATTAACTTGTTGTTGTTTATCTGGGGTACGCTTTAACTTTGTTCCTCGGGTCACTAGATCAATAGTGGCGATGATAACGCCGAGTAGATTACGAATAAGGTTGATCAATATCTTCATGTTAAGTAGCTCGTTCAGTCTTTTTAAAAGTAAGTACTCAGTACCAGATGCTATTCATTCTAGCGGTAAAATCATGATAGTTTAAGTGTTAGTGAAGCATGATGTATAAATCCTTTTTATTACCTGTTTTAGAATGAAAAGAGGTTGCCTAATAGATAAACGGTGATTGGCATTAATTGTAATGTTTAGATTTAGGGCGTAGAAATACTGTTTTAGGTTATTTCTTCTAGTTTCGTTAAGTCAGGGTTTTGTCGGTAAAACTGACAGAGTAATTTATACACTGCCGGCATATGTCGTTTCATTTTATGGGGTGATTCAAAAAAGGTTTCACTGCATACCGCAAAAAATTCCGCAGGATTAGTAAGCGCGTATTCATCTAATGGTAGAGGTCGATGATGTTGCCAATCGCTTGATAGGCGTTTCCATGCACGAGTGAAGGCATCATGCCATTCATCAGGACGCATATCAGGATGCATAGGAGGTGCGCCATTAGCGCCATCGCGTAACATGTCTAACTTATGAGCAAACTCATGAATGACTACATTACTTGACTGACCATGCCTTATATGAGGGCCTGTTGCACAAATTGATTCCCATGAAAGTATTACAGGTCCACGCAACCAGGCTTCTCCACTAAGGCCAGGAGCGTGATTATGGGTCACACCATCGTCGCTTTGATAAGGTCGATTGGGGATGAAATCACCTTGATAGAGAATAACGGTACGCCAATGATCATACCAGTTAAGACCTAAATGCAGGATTGGAACACAGGCCATAGTCGCTAATCGAAGGCACATTGCATTGGTAATATCAGCACCTCCGCCAGGAGTGATGGCTTTATGTACAAGAAAACGCATGGTTAACTGTCGTAATGCTTCACGTTCCTCTCCTTGGTAGCGGTTCATCACATGCCAGCCTGAAATAGCTTCTTCCCATTCTTCTAATGTGACTGATAAATTGGTGATTTTATGGTTTTCCCACCAGTGAGTGAGTGTATCGAACATGAGGAGGCCTTAAGTTAATAGCGTGTTGTCTTGATAAAAATTACGTCCAATTTATCTCTGAGAGTGATTCAAAGCTGGGCTTAGCAAAATAATATCCTTGGAATAAATGGATGCCCATATCTTCTAATACTTGGTACTCTGCTTTGGTTTCTATACCTTCCGCTATGATAATAACGTTTAGATCATTAAATAGATTAACCAAATTCTTAAGAATAATTTGTCGTTTTGTATCTTGATCAATATTTCTAATCAGAGACATGTCAATTTTAGTGATGTCTGTTTGTAAGTCAGCGAGTTGATTTAAACCGTTAAATCCAGATCCAAAATCATCTGTAGCGGTGAGAAATCCTAGCTCTTGGTAGTGATGAATAATGGATTGAAGATGTTGGTTATCGACAATCTTTTCATCCTCCGTAAATTCAAAAATGATCTTTTCTTTTGGAAAGTTGTATTCGAGTGCCGCATTCAGTGTTGTTCTGATACAAAGCTCAGGCTTGTAAATAGCATTAGGTAAAAAATTGATACTTAAAAAGCTTTGTTTATAGATTTCTAACTCGGCAGCCAATTTGATGGCTTTTACGCGACAGCTTTGGTCGAAACGGTAACGATTAGTGTTATTCACATTTTGAAAAACATGGTGCGCACTCTCTTGCTTTAACCCTCTAACAAGGGCCTCTTGAGCAAAAATAGTGTTAGTTTGAGTATTCACAATAGGTTGAAAAGCCATGGTGAAGTCAAAGCCAAGGTCACAGGCTGAAGCACACTCTTTACATCCTAGTGCGTAAACATCATTTTGTTTCATTATAATTTTTCTTCTCTCCTAAACTCAAAATAAAATATAACGTAGAGATATTCTTAACCTCTATGGCAATATTTTCAATACACGATGGAACAATAGTGCTTTGATCTTCTCTTTGCTAGCCTTGTCTCATGTCTTTATGAAGGTGACGTTTTTTTATCTATTATTACGTCATCAAATAACAGGTTTTTTTATGTTTAAGAGCAAATAGAGTTGCTATTAAAGGGATGAATCGAGAGTATTCAGCGTTGAGATTGATTGTTGGTATTTTTAGTATAAATTGTTTGAAAAGTCGTCAATTACGACGTTTGAAATTCTGTAAGTAAGCAGTCATTGTAAGGAGTGAAGATGCAAGTAGATAAAGCGAAAAAACGAATCGCTAAGCAAGTAAAAAAAGGTTTCAAAGGTTATCCTGCGATTTCATTAGCGTACTTTGGTAAAACTAAAGAGTGTGCAACGAAAGTCACTATCAGCTTCATTATGGAAGAGGGAGATGAACCACAAGAGCAAACCTTTTCGTCAGAAACTGATGTCCGTGAAGATGAAACTATCCAGTCGGTATTAGTGAAAATAATAGAACGGGCTGATGCAAAGAGTGTTACTGAAGTGGAAGGTGTGACATTAGCTTAATCACACTGGTTGATCACTCTAATGGTGAGTGAAAGGTCAACGAGCCAAGATACTGACTGGCTCGTTGTGAAAGGTCGCCTATTTATTTGACTGAACACGAGTTGTTATTAAACATAACAAGTCGTTAGTTACTTGTTTGCCTGCCTGCATAGTAAGGTATTGCCGGTCTAGGTGGCTGCGTAGGCATTGCTGTGTTTTAATTTTTTATTCTTACTTGATGTAATTCATAGAAATGTGTTTATTTCATGAATCCCATTTACTTGCCATAGCCTCTTGCCTTTACGAGGGTGTACTCTTTGTCACGACTATTTATTGAATACGTTTTTTAACGCTGTTATTAGTAAGGAATATCCATGTCATCTGCCGATTTTACAGGCCCTTTGAAACGTTTACGTCGCCTCCGTGGCACCCCTGCTATGCGCGATTTAGTGCGAGAACATGATTTCTCTCTTAATGATCTTATTTATCCTCTGTTTGTTGAAGAAGGCATTGATCAAGCCATACCATTGACGAAACTTCCAGGTATCTCTCGATTGCCTGAAAGTGAGCTGGCGCAAGAAGCCAAAGACTTATTTGCTCTGGGTATTCGCTATTTAATGCCGTTTGGTATTAGTCATAAGAAAGACGCTATTGGCAGTGATACCTGGAACGACGATGGTTTATTAGCACGTATGATTTTAATCATTAAAGAAGCGTGTCCCGAGATGATCGTTATTCCTGATATTTGCTTTTGTGAATACACAGATCATGGGCACTGTGGTGTTGTAGATCATGGTGATGTAGAAAATGATTCAAGTGTCCAAAACTTGGTTAAACAATGTATTACTGCTGCCAAAGCGGGTGCTGATATGTTGGCTCCGTCATCAATGATGGATGGTCAAGTATTGGCTATTCGACAAGGTTTAGATCAAGCTGGTTTTAAACGAGTTGGGATTTTAGCCCATTCTGCTAAGTTTGCCTCTTCTTTTTATGGACCCTTTCGTGAAGCGGTAGGAAGTGAATTACACGGAGACCGAAAATCTTATCAATTAGATTGCGCTAATGGGCGTCAGGCATTACAAGAAGCGTTATTGGATGAGGAAGAGGGGGCTGATATATTGATGGTGAAACCGGGATCACAATATTTGGATGTATTAGCCAACTTACGTCGAGAAACTAACCTTCCATTAGCGTCTTATCAAGTAGGTGGTGAATATGCAGGGATAAAATTTGCAGCATTAGCTGGTGCCTTAGATGAGAAACAAGCGGTGTTTGAAACCTTAGTTGGTTTTAAACGAGCGGGGGCGTCACTTATTGTCAGCTATTATGCAAAGCAAGTAGCTGAGTGGTTAGCTGAATAAAATAGTTTTGTCTCACCTTAATCGGTGGTTAGTAAGAACATAAAAAAGGGCCAGTTGTTACGCACTGGCCCTTTTTATTAACAGTAGAAGCTATTTATTTTTTGCTTCTTCTGCTTGTTGCTGCTCATAACGTTCTTCCCAAAAATCAGCGCCTTTAATACCTAAGGCTTTTGGGTTGAAAGTGTACTTTTTAACCCCTTCAGCTTTTTGGCGCTCGTAGTCACGTAATGCTTTTATGGTTGGTTTTGCTAGGAAGAAGATAACCAAAATCCCAATAATGTTTAACCATGCCATCAAGCCAACACCTACATCACCAAGGTTCCAAATATACCCCGCCGTGTTTACTGTTCCGTACGCCACCATAAACATGATCAATAATTTGACAAAGGTTAATGGAATATTGAATTTCAATGCACGACGTAGATACGCCACATTGGTTTCAGCAATATAGTAGTAAGCTAATATCGTCGTGAAGGCAAAGAAGAATAAAGCAATACCAACAAACATAGGTCCAATATTACCAAAGACACTTGCTAACGCCATTTGCGTGAAAGCCGGTGATGCAATGATAGTAGATGGATCAAGATTTTGAACAAGGAATTGGCCATCAGATAGGCTGCCTTGTATGTTGTATTGTTGCGTAATCAAGATCATTAATGCAGTGGCTGTACAAATGAACAAGGTATCAATGTATACAGAAAAGGCTTGAACAAGACCTTGTTGAGCAGGGTGTTCTACTTCTGCTGCCGCTGCGGCATGAGGACCTGTACCTTGACCTGCTTCATTAGAATACACACCACGCTTAACACCCCAGCCGATTGCTGCGCCAAAGCCTGCTTGTGCAGTAAACGCATCAGAGAAGATCAATCGAAAGATGTCAGGTACTTGATGAATGTTTAAGAAGACAACGATTAACGCCATGACAATGTAACCCAATGCCATAAAAGGAACGATGACCTGGGTAAAGTTTGCTATACGTTTGATGCCACCAAAAATAATGAAAGCCAAAACTAACAAGATCACGGCTAACGCCACTAATTTCGTCGAGCTTACATTGCCAAAGCTACTAGTAATTAGGGAGCCAGGTCCAAAAATTTCTACGACTGCATTACCAACTGCATTGGCTTGAATGCCGGGAAGGAAAACACCACAGGCAAGGATAGAAGAAAGAGCAAATAGCACACCTAACCAGCGCCAGCCTAGGCAACGATCAAAATAATACGCTGGGCCGCCACGATATTGGCCGTCTTCACTGACTTTGTATAACTGACCAAGTGTGGACTCAGCATAAGCGGTACTTGCACCTAAGAAAGCGACAACCCACATCCAAAATACAGCACCCGGACCACCAAAACCAATGGCAGCGGCAACACCTGCAATATTACCTACACCAACACGGCCAGATAAGGATACGGCAAGCGCTTGAAAGGAAGATATTCCTTTGTCTGAATCGCTTTAGTTAAGTAATAAGTTACACATTTCTTTAAAATGTCTAACTTGAGCAAAACGGGTAAGTACGGAATAGAATAATCCAGCGCCGAGGCACAGATAGATTAATACTGGGCTCCATATGACTCCATTTAAGAAGTCAATGAATTCTTGCATATCTCATTCTCCAAGGTGATTGTTGATTGGCTCTTGTTATAATTTTTGTGGGTTGTTAAATGTAATAACCCTAAATATCTCTAATTGATAAACTAAAAATGAGAAGGAATCTCATTTTTCGGATGATTTAGCAAAATAGAGAGGTCCGAAATCTAGCATGAAAAAGCAAAATGAAAAAGAAAATCGCACTTTATGGTTAAAAAGATAAAAATTTCTTATAAAACAACAAGTTTTGATTATTTTTCAGTCAGTTTTTTTGATTGATTGGATGTTGTATACATTTTTTAGCGCTATTGCAGGGTGTATTTGTGATTGAGTGGTAATGAAAAAGTGATAATTAGGGAGTAAATATTAACTAAATGGTCAGTAATTATAAATACTGTTTTAGACCATGAGTGAATAAAATATTAAATCGATTGGGCGTCACTGGAGAGGATAGATGGATGAAATCCCCCAATGTTAGCTAACCTTACGATTGGGGGATTTTAATACTCTAGTGTAGAGTAATCTACGTTTGTTCTTTTGTTGTAAGTGCACTTTCTTTTGCGTATTTCCTATTACCCATAATGAACAGTACTAAGAAAATAACCAGCCCTACAAGCTGTAACCAGAGGTCAAAGTGTGGCCACAGCATGAAGATAGAAGCCGCAAGGGCTAGTATTCTAGAAGGAATAGAAAGTTTGTCTTCTAAATAACCTTCCATTGCTGCAACCAAGGCATACATCCCAAAGATAGCAAAAATAGTCAGACGAATAAGTGTCTCGGTATCCCCACCAATTAATGGAGTATAAGCCATTAATAACGGGACTATATAAAGACCTTTTGCGAGCTTCCATGCGGTTAAACCTGTTCTCATTGGTGGTGTTTTCGCGATGGCTGCTGCGGCAAATGCAGTTAAACAGACAGGTGGTGTGACGTTACTGTCTTGTGATAACCAGAAGATAATCATATGTGCAGTAACCAGAATCATCGCAACACTGTTTGCTCCAAGAGCTTGATCCATTAGCATGCTTTTAAAATCAGCCGGTACTTGCGCTAGTAGTGCTGCTGCTTGATCCATTGGCATGCCTACTGCGAGTTTGGCTATGGCACTTGGGTCAACCAACATGAACACGGCACTTGCTGCTTGCGGTAAATTACCACTGCTCATCATTTCTAATAATTGGCTTTCCGCAATGAGGTTAAAAATCGCTGGAGCAGAAAGTGTGCCCAAAACAATGTAAGAGGCGGTCACTGGAAGCCCCATACCCAATACAAGTGATGCGATAGCAACGAGTACAATAGTTAAGAATAAACTGCCCCCAGCCCAATCTGAGATCATAATAGAAAATGTATTACCAACCCCCGTAGTGCTGATGACATTGACAACCAAGCCTATGCCGATAAGCAATACCGCCGTTGTCGACATGTTTTTTGCACCTTGTGCCATCGCATCTAGTATGGCGATAGGGCCCATTTTATGTTTCTTTGATAGCCAAGATGAGGCAATAACAGCCAGAATACCAAGTCCTGCTGCATAAGTAGGTGTGTAGCCTTGTACTAATAGAGTAACAAGGACTGCTAAAGGTAGAATATTGTGCCAACCTTCTTTTAGTACTTGTGATATTGGAATACCGTCATCGTCTTGGACTGCCGTTACTCTGGTGCGTTTTGCTTCGACACGTACAAAAAAACCAACAGATAAAAAATATAAGAGAGCGGGAATAGTAGCAACACCAATAATAGTGACATAAGACACTTGGGTATAAGATGCCATAATAAAGGCACCAGCCCCCATAATTGGTGGCATCAATTGCCCTCCAGTAGAGGCAGCGGCTTCAATACCAGCAGCAAATCGAGCGGGAAACCCTGCTTTTCTCATAAGAGGGATTGTGATCACCCCAGTCGAAACAGTATTTGCAACCGATGAGCCAGATACAGATCCCATTAAACCTGAGCCTAGTACGGCAACAAAACCTGGACCACCAATCATTTTGCTAGCCAGTGAGCGGGCTAAAGAAATAATAAAGTCGCCTGCACCAGATTTGACTAGAAACGCACCAAACAAAATAAACATGAAGACAAAGCTCCATGAAATTCGAGATATTGATCCAAACATACCGTCGGTACTGAAAAAGCTTCGGTAGAGCAGTGTCTCAATACTTAATCCAGGGAACGAGAAAGGACCACCAATCCATTTCCCCCAAAGTACTACATAGGTCAGTGCGACTATAATGAGAAAAGGAATAAACCAACCACTGGTTCGTCGAATCAGCTCTAACGATAATAGTACGGCGATGCTGGAAACAATCCAGTCTCCGGTATTAAAGGTAACGCCACGGGCATAGAGAGCGTCTTCAAAGAAGACGATATAAAACACCATTCCGATTAGTGCTAGGACAATCAGAATGTCAAAGAATAGGGCTATTTTACTGTCACGCCATTTTGGGTTTGCAGGTATTAACAAGGCACAAAGAGCACCAAAACCAGCAAAGTGAAAGGCAGATATTCGTAGTTCGGGTAAGGTTCCTATCGTATTGATATAAATATGAGCAATAGCAAGAAAAATAGATAAAGCGAAGACTGCTCGTGTGAGCCATCGACCCTCTCTGTGTTTGGTTTCGAAATCTTCCAAGTTGATTTCTTTTTCAGGTGATTTGATCGACTCAGTTGAAGCAGTCATATAGAGGCTACCTTTGTACAAACAGGATAATGTAAAAAGCAGTACCACCTCTTATGAAGTGGTACTTACAAAAAACTTGATTAGTTAGCGATTAACTCTGAAGGAATTTTGATTCCTTGTTCTTGGTAATAGCGAGCCGCGCCTGGGTGAAGGGGAACTGGTAATCCAGCGATGGCTTTTTCAAGAGACATGACAGCGGTCGCTTTATGTATAGCACTTAAGTACCCCAAGTTTTCGTAGAGTGCTTTTGTTAGTTGGTAAACGTCGTCGTCAGAGACATCGGCACGCGTTGCTAAGAAATTAGGCTGAGCAATGGTATTTATAGGCTCACTTTGTCCTGGGTAGGTATTCGCTGGAACAACATAACGAGTCCATAGATGGTAGTTACCGTTGGCTTTTTTCATTTGTTCATCAGTAAAGTTAAGCACAGTTACTTTATCCGCTCCCATTGATGCGTATAAACGTGTGACCGCACTGACGGGAACACCTGCCGGGGTGTTCATACCTTCAATATTACCATTTTGCATAGCGTCAGCACTGGCACCATAGCCCATATAGGCAAGACTAAAGTTATCTGGCTCAACACCTAATCCTTTAAATATTTGTCGACCAGAACCTTCTGTCCCTGAATTTTTAGGCCCGATAGAGAATTTGTTATTTGTGCCTTCAATATCTTTTAAATCTGTAATTGTGCCGGTTTTAGCAAGATCGGATTTAATTGAAAAATGTTCTACGTTTTGCCATAACATGGAGACAGAGCGCAATTCTGTTTGTTTGCCGGATTGTTTTAATGGGCCTTCACCATTCCATGCCCATGCGCCATATAGACCTTGTAAAATAGCAAATTGTGCTTGGCTTTCTCTTAGTAACTTGATGTTTTCACCAGAACCTGCAGAACTAATAGCCGATAAGGATAAGCCAAATTTAGGTTCTAGTTTCACTTTGCTTAAGGTCGCAATGGCTACTCCAACAGGGTAGTAAGTTCCACCTGTAGAGGCTGTGGCAAGAATGTAATTTCTCTTTTCTACGGCGATACTGTTGCTTGCCATTACAGTGAGAGTGGCAGCAGCGGCTGTTGCAAGAACGGTTTTAGTAAAAAATCCCATTTTCATTTTATTTTTCTCCTCGGTGAGAGTGTCACCGTTTATTGTTATTATTTTACCCTTGGTGGCGATTCGCTATTGCCGTGTTTTATGACTGAAAAATAGAAAATTACCTTTTTATCGTGATTGATCCGGTTTAATCAGAGCGTTATAAAAAATCAAATTATCGTGTAATTAATGCTTACGAATTGTGTTTTATTTTTGCACATTAATCAACTATACAGCTAATTTAGAAGGATTCATTCATGGGAAATGTAGAGATCAGTGTCGTTATGTTTGATTTAGGAAATGTTCTAGTGGATCTTGGTGATGTAAGCCAAATGCACGGCATGTTAAATACTCAAGGCGAGGAATCTGATGTTTGGCTGAAATGGCTAAACTCTTCTTCTGTTATTGCTTTTGACTCTGGCCTGATTACGTTTGATGAGTTTGCTTTACGTTTACCTAAAGAAGTAGGGAGCCAAGTGGATAAGGAGGTATTTAAAATGGCCTTTAAAGCGTGGCCTAAAGGGTTATTTTCAGGCGCTCTTGATTTAGTTAAGTCGGTGAAACCACAGTATCACCGAGCCATATTATCAAATACTAATGCGGCACATTGGCCTAGATTAATGAATGAAATGGGGTTGTCAGGGCTCTTTCACAGTTATTTTGCATCACACATGATTGCAGCGGTAAAACCGGATCGTGCTATTTATGAATATGCTCTTAAATCGTTACAAGTTATTCCAGAGAGTGTTCTGTTTATTGATGATAATCAGGTAAACATAGAGATGGCTCGTACATTAGGAATGAACGCGCATCGTGTAAAAGGTATTGAAGAAGCTCGTGCAGTATTAAGTTCTTATCATGTGTTAGCGGAATAAGCTCTGGAGCCATCACAATGAATATCTCTATGGTATTTTGGTTGGAAAGAAAAATAAAATAGTCGTGGTTAAGACTAAAGTGGAATAGATCATCATAATCAAAAAGTTATAGTAGTTTCAGCATCCTTAAAACAACTTTAACAATGGAGCGGATTATGCAGTCATTATACAGTGCTACCTCAAAAGAGGCGGCAAAAAATGCCAATGTGAGTCAGGTAGAGTTTGAAAAACGCTACCAAGAGTCAATTGAAAATCCAGATGTATTTTGGGGTGAAGAAGGAAAGCGTTTAGATTGGATTACACCATATAGTAAGGTGAAAAACACATCATTTGAGCGTGGTAACGTAAGTATAAAATGGTTTGAGGATGGCACGCTGAATGCGGCCTACAATTGTATTGATCGCCATTTACCTAAACATGCTAATAAAGTTGCCTATTATTTAGAAAGTGATGAAGAAACATCAGAAAAGAAAGCCATTACGTATCAAACGTTACATGATGAAGTATGTCGTTTTGCCAATGTTTTAAAGCGCCAAGGTGTACAAAAAGGTGATCGAGTTGCTATCTATATGCCAATGATCCCACAAGCGATTTATAGCATGTTGGCTTGTGCGCGAATAGGCGCTATTCATACTGTTATTTTTGGTGGATTTTCTGCTCATGCGATTGCAGATCGCCTTAATAATTGTGCTGTGAAAATGGTTATTACTGCAGATGAAGGTCGTCGAGCAGGTAATACCATTGCATTGAAGCACAACGTAGATATGGCATTAGATAATAATGCCTGTCCTACTGTCGAGAAGGTATTGACCTATCGCCATACTAAAAAAGACATCGATTGGTTTGAAGGGCGCGATTTAGATTGGGCGCTTGAAGTTGAAAAAGAAAATACTGAATGCTCTGTCGAGCCGATGAATGCAGAGGATCCTTTATTTATTCTTTATACATCAGGTTCTACCGGCAAACCAAAAGGTATCGTACATACGACTGGAGGGTATTTAGTTTACGCCGCTATGACACATGAGTTGGCATTTGATCTTAAACCTGATGATGTTTATTGGTGTGCGGCTGATGTCGGTTGGATCACTGGTCATAGTTATATTGTATATGGACCCTTAGCAAATGGTACAACGAGTCTGTTATTTGAAGGCGTACCGACTTATCCTGATTCTGGTCGAATTGGTCGTATTGTCGATAAATTCCATGTGACGCTCTTGTATACCGCTCCTACCGCTATTCGTGCCCTTATGTCAAAAGGTGATGAGGCAATATCATCAAGTAAGCGAGATTCTTTGCGAATTTTAGCCAGTGTAGGTGAACCAATAAATCCAGAAGCGTGGACTTGGTATTATTCTGTTCTGGGAAATTCATCTTGTCCTATTGTGGATACTTGGTGGCAGACCGAAACGGGTGGCATGATGATGGCACCACGAATAGTTCAAGGTGATGTGAAACCTGGCTCTTGTACTGGTCCTCTTTATGGTGTGAAGCCCGCATTAATAGATGCACAAGGTGTGTTATTAGATGCACAAGGTGTCAAAGTTGATGGTGGTTTAGTGATTACTGATTCTTGGCCAGGTCAGTCTCGAACTGTATATGGCGATCATGATCGTTTTGAGCAAACTTATTTTAGCACCTTTGAAGGTATGTATTTCACTGGTGATGGAGCGTCTCGTGATGAGGACGGGCATTATTGGATTACGGGTCGTATGGATGATGTCTTGAATGTATCAGGGCATCGTTTAGGTACGGCAGAAATTGAAAGTGCGTTGGTTGCTCACCCTTCTGTAGCGGAAGCTGCTATTGTTGGCTATCCACATGACATTAAGGGACAAGGTATTTATGTTTATGTAACATTAATTGATGGGGTTGAGCCGAGCGATGAATTAATGGCTGAACTCAAACAGTTTGTGCGTAAAGAGATTGGACCTATTGCGACGCCAGACCTTATACAATGGGCGACGAAGGGGTTGCCGAAAACACGTTCTGGTAAAATTATGCGTCGTATCCTTCGTAAGATTGCTACCAATGAACAGGACCAGTTAGGGGATACAAGTACTTTGGCTGATCCAAGTGTGGTTGATGAATTGATCGATAACCGTTTAAATGTGAAGACTTAATAACACTTAAAAAAGAGTCGTTAGTGATTTCACTTATTATTGCAGATGATCACCCCCTGTTTCGAAGCGCGCTAAGTGGTGCACTTCGTACAGAAATGAAAGGTATTACCATAGAAGAATCTTACGATTTAGATTCAACCTTGTGCTGTTTAAGACAGGTGGAGGATGTTGATCTTCTTCTGTTAGATTTGAATATGCCAGGCAGTGGTGATTTATTCGGTCTAATTCGGATTCGTACGGACTTTCCTGATGTGCCGGTTGCTGTCATTTCTGGCAGTGATGAAGTGAGTATGGTAGCCAAGGTGATAGAAGCAGGGGCATTGGGCTTTATTCCTAAGACCAGTGAGCCGGCGATTTATACTAATGCGATCAATGCTATTTTGGCTGGGGATATTTGGCTACCGGACTATTTAGAGTCTGAATTACTAAGCCAACCCAAGCCAGATTTGAGCCTTCAACATAAAGTTGCTGAGCTTACACCGCAACAATATAAAGTACTTTGTTATCTGCATGAAGGTTTACTTAATAAACAAATAGCTTATGAATTGTCGATTTCTGAAGCAACGGTTAAAGCACATATTACCGCCATTTTTAGAAAACTTGAGATTAATAACCGAACTCAAGCGGTATTGGTAGCAAGTGAGTTGAAACTACAAATTGGTAGTGTTCAAGCCTAAGGTTTATTATTACGATCCGAACACTGCTCACAAGGTGGAATAGGGTCGATGCCGCCTTCATGCCAAGGGTGGCATTTACTGAGTCTTTTCAGCCCCAGATAGACACCTTTGATAATGCCGAAACGTTCGATAGCTTCTATCATATAGCGAGAGCAGCTAGGGTAAAAACGGCAATTACTGCCCAAAAAAGGACTAATTAGTAATTGATAGCCTTGTAATAGTTTAATAAATACGATTTTTATCATAATGTTACTTTGTCTTTATAAGAACGATTTAGCGCTTATTTCCATTCATCTAAAACGAATATTCCATGTTAGAAAATATTACAAATTTTGATGCTACTCAAATAGTTGCTTACCAAGGAGAGCCGGGAGCTTATTCCCACTTAGCTTGTAAGCATACTTTTCCTAACTGGAAAAGCGTTAACTGTGCCACCTTTACAGATGCCTTGCAAATGGTTGAACAAGGCGATGCTTATTACGCTATGATTCCGGTTGAAAATTCAACCGCTGGGCGAGTTGAGGAGATTTATCGAGAATTAAGACGTACTCAGCTTTACGTCGTAAAAGAGCATTTTGAGCCTATTAATCATTGTTTAATAGCTCGTCATGGTATGACATTGAATCAAATTAAGCGCATAGGTAGTCACCCGCAAGCATTAGCGCAATGTGATGCAAATATAAAAGCGCTCGGTGCAAAAAACGTAGCCATGTATGATACAGCGGGAGCCGCTAAATACATTGTCGAAAAAGATGAACCAGATCTTGCTGTGATCTCTTCGGAGTTGGCCGCAGAACTGTATGGTTTAAATATACTTCAAACTTACTTTAATGATACGAAAGGAAACACGACCCGTTTCTTAGTGTTTGCTAAACAGCAAAAAATGCCAGTATTTGAGTCTAATCAAATCTATATTACCTCGTTTATGTTTCGGGTGCGTAATATCCCTGCTGCTTTGTTTAAAGCCATGGGAGGTTTTGCTACGAATGGTATTAACATGCTTAAGCTTGAGAGTTATATGGTAAATGGCTACTTCACGGCAACGCAGTTCTATGTTGATGTTGAGGCTCATTTTCAGGATCCGGCGATGCAGATTTCACTCGAAGAATTACGATTTTTCTCTGAAGAAATTCGTATGTTGGGAACTTACTATGCCAATGAATACCGACTGAAACAGTCGCGTTAATTCGTTAGAATTACTCGCTTAGATACTTCTATATTCATTAAAATGTAAAAGAGTTCTGTTAATAATACATGCCTACGGGCATTTTAACTTAGTGTTAATCGATGATACTTTAAACTCGTTAATGCAGAATAAATAAAATTCCCATTCTAATCTTCATGAGTATAGGAATTTTTAATGAAAAAACACTTTAAATTGATTGTTAATCGAACAGTTCGTTTGGTTGGTAATTTAGTAAAAATATTTTCCTTTCTTTTCCATTTTTTACTACCTAACTTTAGATTTACTATTCCAAAATACTCTAAGGCTAAATTGAAGAGTAAACCTTGTTCTGCTATTCCTAATGTTATTTGGCAAACCAATTATTCTAATCGCTGTACTTTACCTCTTTATGTGAATTATCTTTTTAATCGCTTAATGTCCTTAAGTTATGACTATCGTTATGTGAGCACTGAAGAGCGAGAACTATTCATGAAAAAGCATGCATCGTTGGCGGTTTATCAAGCGTATTTAAAATTAAATGATGGTGCTGCCCAGGCAGATCTTTGGCGAGTTGTGAATTTATATATAAATGGCGGTGTCTATATGGATATTGATGCAACATTAGTATGGCCAATTAGAGGTACGCTTAAACAAGAAAACAGTGCTTTTTACATTAAGTTTAAAAAGAACCATACTGAATTCACTAACTTTTTTTTAGCGACAACATCGAAAAATTTAGATTATAAATGTGTGATAGATAAAATTGTCTTGAATATAAATACCTATAAATTATTGAAGAAAAAGGGCGTTTATAACACCACTGGGCCGACTGTGTGGAATGACGTGTTAGAGGGAGAAGTCGTCGCGAGTTTGCCAAGAGGTTATGTTTGTATTCAAGGGGCTTTTACCAATGAGCACTTTCAATATCTCGATAAGCCGAAAGGCAAATGGACACATCTTCATGACGATGACCTGATTAAGGTCGCTCCTAGTCGCTAACACAAACCGCGTTTATTGCGCTTATTAAAACGCCCTGAGAACAGGGCGTTTTATGGGCGGCTATTTGCTTAAAAAACGTTTTACCAAACCCGTAAATACGGCGGGTTTTTCGGCGTGCAACCAATGTCCTGTGTCTGGGATCATTTTGAATTCTGCGTTAGGAAAGAGTGCCATGATGGCGCTTTGGTAATCGGCCACTATGTAGTTCGACTTTTCCCCTTTGATAAACAGCGTTGGCGTATCGATGGGCGTAGTAATCTCTGGTTTTTGTAGAATCGTGGCGTAACTGTTGGCGATGTTGTCGAGAGAGAGCACCAAACTTAAACCTTTGTCTGTTTTTGTAAGATTTTTCAGTAAGAACTGTCTAATAGGCAGGCTTGGTTCGAATTGGCTCAATAAGGTGTCGGCTTGTTTGCGCGATTGAAGGTCTGCTTGGTCAATGGCTTTTAGGCCTTTGAATATTTCGGTGTGGCCTGGCTGATAATCCACAGGGGAAATGTCTGCGATAATCAGCTTTTTCACTTGGTTTGGCTTGGCCATGGCGGCCATCTGCATGGCAACTTTTCCGCCCATTGAGTGTCCAAGAAGAGAGAAGGAGGACAGCTGAGTTGAATTGGCCCATGCTAGAATAGCGCTGGCCATTTTAGGGTAGCTGGCTTCTTCTAACGCAGAGGACTTGCCATGATTGGGCAAATCTAAGCAATACACAGTAAAGTGTTCAGCAAGAGATTGCGCGATAGAGTGCCAGTTGTCTGCGTTGCCAAAAAGGCCATGAATGATGACAAGGGCAGGGCCAGATTCACCGTATTGTTTTGCGTGTATCATAATAACCTTATTGTTCAACATCGAATTTAACCTATTGTAACAAGTCTTTAGACTGTTCGCTTCCATTCAAACAAGGCACTTTTTTTCATGTTAGATACCTTTTTTATTCGAAATTTAAAACAACCATTAGCGCGCTTAGCGAAAGGCTTGGATGCACTCGGCGTCACGGCCAATGGCGTTACAGTGGTCGGTTTTTTGTTTGGCATTTTAGTCTTGCCAGCCCTCTATTTTGAGATGACCTTTGTGGCTCTGTTGCTGATTGTGTTCAATCGCGCAATGGATGGATTGGATGGCGCGGTGGCGCGTATTCAAGGACCAACCGATTTGGGTGGTTATTTAGACATTACGTTGGATTTTATTTTTTATTCCGCGGTGGTGTTTGGTTTCGCGTTGATGAACCCTGCTGAAAATGCCTTGGCCGCCAGCTTTTTGATTTTTGCGTTTATGGGCACGGGAAGCAGCTTTTTAGCCTTTGCCATCATGGCGGAAAAACGCAATATCGAGCGTTTAGACTATGGTCGCAAGTCGCTTTATTTTTTAGGGGGCTTAACAGAAGGCACAGAGACAATCTTGTTCTTGGTGCTTATTTGTCTGCTACCTAGTTACTTTTCAGTGTTGGCTTATGTGTTTGGGGCTGCGTGTTGGGTAACGACAGCAACTCGTATCTACGCAGGTTACCGGACTTTGTCTTAGGCGCTATGTGTGCCTTGCTTTAGGGGGAGTGCGATGAAAGGCTGGCCATTGACAATGCAATGGCCAGAATATCTTTATCTATGAGGGGTTATTCGTGGAAAAACGTGATTTCAATGTCGCTTTTTACGATTGCACAGCAGGCAAGCATGTAGCCACTGTGAACCCAAGCGAGGGGTTCAAATGGGTATTCCACCTGACCCCATAAGAGTTTGATTGAGCAAGATGAGCAGTAACCTTCGCGGCATTGATATTCTATGTGAATACCGGCTCTTTCAAGCTGAGGGAGCAAAGGCTCGTCTTCAGTGACGAGAAACTGCTGCTTGCCCAATAATACTCGATGGACTTGGTCTTTAGACGGCGTATCTTGTTTAGAGGTCGAAGTCATCGAAGTCTGAATCGTCTAAGTTATTGTCTGTTTGACCTACCAAGTAAGAGCTGATTTCTGCCTCTTGTGGTGCTACCTGAACATTGTCACTGACCAACCAGGCGTTAATCCATGGTATAGGGTTATGTTTAGTGGAAAAGTAAGTCTCTAGACCAACTGCCTGCATGCGAACGTTGGTAATATATTCAACATACTGACCAAGAATCTGAGCGTTTAAACCTATCATAGAGCCGTCTTTAAATAGATAGGTTGCCCACTCTTTTTCTTGTTCTGCTGCTTCGATAAAGATATTACGAACTTCTTCTTGGCACTCTGCAGCAATGATCGCCATTTCAGGATCATCTTTACCTGATGCCATTAAATTCAGAATATGTTGTGTACCTGTTAGGTGAAGAGCTTCATCGCGAGCGATCAGTTTAATTATCTTAGCGTTGCCTTCCATTAAGGTGCGTTCAGCAAATGCAAAGCTACAAGCAAAGCTAACGTAAAAGCGAATGGCTTCAAGCACATTAACTGAGGCAACCGTTATATAGAGTGCTTTTTTTAAGGTCGGCATGGATATTTCTACATTACCTTTCCCCGGAATATGGTGAGTGCCCAGACCTAATGTGTTGTACAGGCTAACCATTTCAATTAAGCGGTCATAATAAACAGACACACTGTCTGCTCGTTTGGTAATTTCTTCATTAACAGTAATGTCGTCAAATATCTTAGTTGGATCATTGACGATATTACGGATGATGTGAGTATAAGAGCGGCTGTGAATGGTTTCACTGAAAGACCAGGTTTCAATCCATGTTTCAAGTTCAGGTAGAGAAACAATGGGTAATAGAGCGACATTAGGTGAGCGGCCTTGCACGCTGTCTAGTAGTGTTTGGTATTTTAGGTTGCTCAAGAATATATGTTGTTCATGTTCTTCTAAACGCTGAAAATCTTTTCGATCACCGGATAGATCGACTTCTTCTGGGCGCCAAAAGAAAGACAATTGCTTCTCGATCAACTTTTCAAAAATAGGGTGTTTTTGTTGATCGTAGCGAGCCACGTTGACATTTTCACCAAAGAACATAGGTTCTTTCATACTATCAAATTGCTTACGGTTAAAAGTCGAGTAACTCATTGCTTAGGTAATTCCTTAAATTCTTAAGGCATTCTCAATGAGCAATGTCTTAAGTGTTGATTAATGTGTTTTGATTTAGCTTGATGTAACTAAGCCTCAATATAAATGAGGCTTAGTATATACGTTATTTAGGCTCGATTAGATTTCAAATAACAGACGAATTGAATGTAAGCATTCAAAACCTAGATTTTACAAGCGCCACCGGCACAATCGTCTATGTCATCTTGCTGATCATCAGCACCATCACGAGTGTTATGGTAATACAGTGTTTTAACACCTAGTTTGTAGGCTGTTAACAGGTCTTTCAAAATTACCTTCATAGGCACTTTCTGAGATTCAAACTTCTGCGGGTCATAGTTTGTATTAGCAGAAATAGCCTGGTCGACAAATTTTTGCATAATACCAATTAGCTGTAAGTAACCATCATTAGAAGGGATGGTCCATAACAGTTCATATTGTTCTTTTAGGCGTTCAAATTCAGGAACAACTTGCTTTAGAATCCCATCTTTACTGGCTTTTACAGAGACGAAACCGCGTGGTGGTTCAATACCATTTGTCGCATTACTGATTTGAGATGAGGTTTCAGAAGGCATTAGTGCTGTCAATGTTGAGTTACGTAGACCATGCTCAACAATCTCGCTGCGGAGTGTTTCCCAGTCGTAGTAAAGCTCAGGAGAAACGATGTTGTCGATTTCTTTTTTGTAAGAATCGATTGGCAAAATACCTTTGGCGTAAGTTGTTTCATTAAAGGCTAGGCATGGGCCAAATTCTTTTGCTAATTTGTTAGAAGCTTTTAGTAAGAAATATTGAATGGCTTCAAACGTTTTGTGTGTTAATTCGTTGGCACTGCCATCGGAATATTTCACACCGTTTTTCGCTAAATAATACGCGTAGTTAATGACGCCCACACCTAAAGTACGGCGTAATTCGGTGGCACGTTGTGCTGCTGGAATTGGGTAGTTTTGGTAGTCAAGTAATGCGTCTAGTGCGCGAACGATCAATTCAGATAGCTCTTCTAGCTCATCTAGGTTTTCTAATGCCCCCAAGTTAAATGCTGACAAAGTACAAAGGGCGATTTCGCCTTCTGGATCGTCAATACGGTTTAGCGGCTTAGTAGGAAGTGCGATTTCTAAACATAAGTTGCTTTGTTTAACCGGCGCAACTTTAGGATCAAACGGACTATGGGTATTACAGTGATCAACATTTTGTAGATAGATACGGCCTGTGCTTGCGCGCTCAGAAGCAAATAAAGTGAACAATTCAGAGGCTTTAATGGTTTGTTTACGGATAGACTCGTCTTGTTCATATTGAACATATAAGCGGTCAAACTCAGCTTGATCAGCAAAGAAAGCATCGTACAAACCAGGAACATCAGATGGACTAAACAAAGTGATGTTGCCACCTTTGATTAGACGCTGATACATCAAACGGTTAAATTGAACGCCATAATCTAAATGGCGAACACGGTTTTCTTCAACACCACGGTTATTTTTCAAGACCAATAGGCTTTCTACTTCTAAATGCCAAATTGGATAAAATACAGTGGCAGCACCGCCTCGAACACCACCTTGCGAACAGCTTTTTACCGCTGTTTGGAAATGTTTGTAGAACGGGATACAACCTGTATGGAAGGCTTCACCACCACGGATAGGGCTACCTAAAGCGCGGATTGCACCTGCGTTCACGCCAATGCCTGCTCGTTGACTAACGTATTTAACAATAGCACTGGACGTTGCATTGATAGAATCTAGAGAGTCACCGCATTCGATCAATACGCAGCTACTGAATTGACGTGTAGGGGTACGAATACCTGCCATAATAGGTGTTGGTAAAGATATTTTGAACTGAGATACCGCATCATAAAAACGTTTAATCAATAGTAGGCGTTCGTTTTTATCGTAGCCAGCAAACAAACATGCCGCGACTAAAATGTAGATAAACTGCGGGCTTTCATAGATCTGACCTGTCACACGGTTTTGAACCAGATATTTACCCTCTAGCTGTTTTACGGCAGCATAGGAAAAATTCATATCGCGGGAGTGATCGATAAAGCCATTGAGTTGTTCGAACTCTTTTACTGAGTAGTCTTTTAATAAATTACTATCGTAACGTTTCTGTTCGACTAGATTTTTTACATGAGCATATAAATGTGGTGGTTCGAAATCACCGAACGCTTTTTTCCGCAAATGGAAGATAGCAAGGCGAGCTGCTAGGTATTGATAATCTGGCGTGTTTTCTGAGATTAGATCCGCCGCTGACTTGATGAGAGTCTCATGAATGTCGGTGGTGCGGATACCTTCAAAAAACTGAATTTGGGCTTTTAGTTCTACTTGAGAGACAGAGACATTGTCTAAGCCATCAGCGGCCCACGTAATGACTTTATGAATCTTTTCTAGATTGATAATTTCGGTCTTGCCATTACGCTTAGTAACTGTGAGAGTGCTCATGCCTTAACTTCCCATTAGTGCATTTGTGATTTAGGAGGTATTTACTGTATCTAGTGTCTGTTTTATATATGACACACTACATATAGTGTCTTCTATTACCTTATGGAGCGAACAATAGTGTGCATTTAGTTGAAAATCAAGGCTTGAAAAAAACACAGAAGTAAGCGTTAATTTTCTCTGTTAGTAGCTACTAACGATACTCGCCATAGGAAGCGCAAACTTGATAATTGGCAATATCATTTAAGGTATTTTTCAGCTATTTTTTATAAAAAAATATAGAGAGAGTGCTTGTGTAAACTATGAACAAAATTAAGCGTTCAGTACTATTTTTAGTGAACCTACTAATGCAAAAAAAATAACTTGATGAGCTAGATAGATAGGCAAAGCGAAGCGCCCCATAAAAGTGAGTATTGAAATACTCGTATTGTTTGGTAAAGCTATTGTGTGCCAGTTTAGATGTCCGAATAGAGGGCCAATAAGAACGACACCAAGCCAAGGTATAGGAAACAATATATCGAGTGTCTGATGAGGTAGGTTTAGATGGTGAACTATATTTGGAAGTAATGTTGGGAAGTTTAGCCAGGTTGTTGAGTGATGAACCATAATAATGGCACTGCCAATAAGGGCTGATAAAATAGGTTTTCGGCTCAATGGGCGTACCACGAAGGTGGCAATAAAAATAAAATGTAAAATACCGAAGTAGATCCAGTGCTCAGGTAGTGCTAGGTAAGTGCTAAGAGATAGTATCATTGCAGCCAGCAGTAATTTTGCGTCTCTTCGACAGAGGATGATATTTGGGGTTTTACGGTTAGATAAGTACGCGGACCACCCGACAGCAGTAAGAAATAAACTCACAATCAGGTGTCGAAATTCTGTCCAAAAAAAAGCGGTTTGTGAAAATTCAATAAAACCAAAATTGCCTAGATCCCAGCAAAAATGAAAGACCATCATAAATAAAACAGCAAGGCCTCGATAAGCATCAAGGAATGAACTACGTGAAACGTTTAAAGCATCATGATCAGTTGGCATGTAGGTCCATGAAAGGTGGGTCGCTGGCAAGTCGGCCATCATACCTATACTCATTTTCTAGCTCAAGTTGGTTGACCTTGTTATCCCGTCTAAAAACAGATCTAGAGTGGCATCAAGAAGTTCTTATGATGTTTGGCAAGGCGGTTTGTGTACCGCGTAAAGTTGCATTTCTAGCAGATAAAGAGTGTTGTTATAGTTATTCAGGTAAAGATCATTATGGTGTGGGTTGGCCTGATTGGCTATTAGAGGTAAAGCAAGAGGCTGAATATGTTTCTGGACAAGAGTTTAATTCAGTATTAGTGAATTGGTATCAAGATGGAGAGGATTATATGGGCTGGCATGCAGACGATGAAAAAATATTAGGTCCAGCTCCAGTTATTGCGATGTTGAGTTTAGGTGTTGCTCGCGATTTTTTGTTTCGACGCAAATCAGATCATAGTGTAAAGCATAGTATTGGTTTAGAAAATGCAACGTGGCTTATCATGGGAGCTTCAACACAAGTGCTATGGCAACACTCATTGCCTAAAAGAAAGAGGGTAAAAGAGGAGCGTATAAGCTTAACATTTCGACTCCTCTTAGGTTAGTGCTTTGAGTATGTGGTGCTATGGTGCTTTACGCTCTAATAGCCACTTATCACCATCTTTAGTGAAGCAAAGGCGATCATGTAGGCGGCTAGGACGACCTTGCCAGTATTCTATGTAGTTTGGCTTTAGTACATAGCCTCCCCAGTTTTCAGGGCAAGTCACCTTTTGATTATGAAATTCTCTTTCTTCTATTTTAAAGGCTTCTTGTAGCTCACCTCGGTTTCTAATGATAGAGCTTTGTTTTGAGGTTCGTGCTGCCAGTTGACTGTCTCTAGGTCGGCCGGAAAAATAGCTTTCAGAGGCTTCTCGAGAGACCTTTTCTACTGTTCCTTCAATACGAATTTGTCGTGATAATGTCGACCAGAAAAAAGTAAGGCTGGCTTTGTTGTTAAGTGCTAGTTGCTGACCTTTGTCACTGTCGTAATTGGTAAAAAAGGTAAATCCCTGTTCATCACGATGCTTTAGTAGCACGACACGTGAGTGGGGTTGTCCTTGAGAGTCGACTGTGCCAATGATCATCGCTGTTGGGTCGTCAATTCCTTCTTCGATGGCGTGCTCTAGCCACTGATCAAAGAAAGCCAAAGGATTTGTTCCTACAGTGTCTTCAAGAAGGTCTTCAAATTGATAGTCGCGTCGAATAGAGTGAAGATCACGGTTCATAATTAAATCCTGTAAGTTGATGACGTCATAACTTTTGATAGCTGTGTCATGATCGTCATAATAGGTTTAGGGAAAGCATAGCCACCTGAGTCTAATGCCGCTTGTTTGTGTCTAGCTTCGTCCTCATGCATTTGTACAAGAACCGCTTTACTTTTTAGGTCTTGGGCAGGAAGTGAAATCATGTGCTTTTCTAAATGCATACAGACTTGATCTTCGGTCGCAGCGACAAAACCTAAACTGAGTCGGTCGCTAATAAGCCCTGCGCTAGCGCCAATACTAAAAGAAGCCCCATAAAATAATGGATTTAATAAGCTTGGTCGGCTGCCTAAGTCATATAATCGCTTTTCACACCATACTAGATGGTCGATTTCCTCTTCCGCCGCATGCTCCATGTCGGCTCTGACAGAATCCAGTTTAGCTGTACTGGCCTGACCTGCATACAGGGCTTGTGCGCAGACTTCGCCGGTATGGTTTATGCGCATTAATCCCGCAGCATGTTTACGCTCAGCATTATTTAGCGTCGCTTCTTCTAGTGCGTTAGCAGGAGAAAGTCGCTGGGCGGTGGCAGCATGCGGAACAAGTGTTTGCAAGGCACGGTCAAATTGCAATACGGTTTTATCTAGAAAAGAAAACATTGTGGTTCCTCAAATTAACCTGGTGGCCATGACATGGCACGACCACCCAGTACGTGCATATGAATATGATAAACCGTTTGGCCACCCATCTCGTTACAGTTCATTACGGCGCGATAGCCGTCTTCGCTCATGCCTTTTTCTTTGGCTACTTTCGCAGCAATAACGGCTAATTTACCAATAATTGGCGCATCGTCTTCAGTAAGATCATTAAGAGTACTAATGTGACGTTTTGGGATGACTAAAAAATGTGTTGGTGCTTGAGGCATGATGTCCTCAAAAGCAATGACGTCATCGTCTTGGTAAAGGATAGTAGCGGGTATATCCCCTTTGACTAATTTACAAAATAAACAATCCATATAATCCTCATGTTTCTATTATTTACGGCGTTTGTTGATTCATCAAGGTTCTTTACGCAAAGGTTTGATGCGAGACAAGGAGGTTGTTTTTAGTCTTTCTCCTTTGTTTATTAGGCGTGATACTTGCATTTTTAATTGGCTATCAAGTTCGTTGCAGGACAGTAGTTCATCAAAGCCAATGGTTTTTGCGTAATCACGAGACATTTTAACATTATTCGTAATAAGTAGGCATTGGTCTTCTACTTTCATCAGTGGATGAATTTTCTGATGCGTGATATGTGGAATGTGCCCACCGTTATCGAATACCAAAATGATACTGCCTGCGTGCCGATTTTCAGGCTTTTCTAAAGCATTGATCAACTCATCAAGCTGTTCGAAATGCTCAATATTATTAGTTTTCGATTGTAATATGTTATAGGCCCGTTGAAGGTCTTTGTCTGGGTGCCCAAATAAAATTAAGTTGTAGAGATTTTCTTGTGCTAACTCGGTTCTCAGATGTCTAATATGAGAGTAAATCGGAATGGTCGCATTAAATGTTCGATGTCGTCCATTTTGAGTGATGCTGGATTCACCACTCAGGTTGTTTACTACAAGAGATAAATAACTCATTCCGAGATCAAAGGCGTTCTCATTGTCGACTGCTCGTGATGGCAGAGGGTAACAATGCAAAGCAAGCGTGGTGATGCCCTCACGATTCAGCTTATTACGAGTGATGCTAAGTGTTAGCGTTCGATCGGTAAAGTGTTTGAATTCTAATAGGATAGTTTCAATTAAGTGCTGAATAAGCTCAGCGTTATGTAATAGCTCGACATGATCAATATTATTAATGATTAATTCTATGCTGCTATTGTCTTGATCAAGCTGTTGGAAATGATTATAGGCATCGTCGATGATATTGGTTAAAAAAAGCGGCAAGGATTGCTCCGCTTGGATTTGGTCCTCAACGGTACTGATATAATCAAGTCGATCAGCTAACTCCTGCAAGTTATTATTAGCGATTAATCCATGGCTAATCAGGTCTTTATTTTTTTCGTTCTTAATATTTTGTTCAACTTGTTGGAGACTGCCGTCAATAACATTAATTTGTCGACGTAATCGACTGGATAAATCAGAGAGAAGATCAAACAGCGTTGTCTGTGAGTTACTGGATAATCTAGAGTGATTTTTTGATAATGGATTGAGCTGAGCAATCATACCAGTGAAATGAATCATCGCCTCAACAATGATCGCGAGCGTGAGTCCCCATTCGTAAATAACAGGGCTAGGTAGCATGCCGTACACTGACATAAGCCAACAAAAGTGCCCAATGAGTAGTGTGGCTCGGGCAATTAAATAATAGCCTGAAAATGGCACATTTTTAAAATAAGCGTAAATGGCCAGTAACGTTAATAGAAATAAAGTAATAGAGCATAAAAAAGATAAATACAATATGTTTGCGAACTGTGGTGAGACCGTAAATAACACAGTGAAAAATAGATTGCTCACACCAAGAAGAATAAGTACTTTATCCAATGTTGGAAAGTTTGATCTAGTGTCTAAATAGAGTCGAGAGAAAAAGGTAATAGCAACAGTACAGGCTAGAGCCGCACAGTTATATATACGCTCTTGTATGCCGACTTGATTAGGGAAGAATTGATATAACTGACCGTGTAAGGCGAGATGTAATAAGGCAATTCCGACCAGTAAAAAACTGTACAGTATGTACATAGGATGGGTGCTTTTTACATAGAAAAAAATATTACTCAAGAACAGAATGAGCAATATCCCCATTAGCAGGCCAGTGAAAGAAAAGTCCATTTGTGAATCAAGAGAGACCTTCGATAAGGTTTTAAGGTAAATCTGCATATTGATTGGTAAATGCGAAGATAGCCGTATGTAAACAGTAAAAATAGGAGGGGCATTTCTTGGTATTGGGAACAGATAGTTAGGATGTTCAATGAGGCGATTGGAGTATAGCCTTGCTTCACCAAGACGGGCCTGTGTTTGGTTTTCATATAAGCTGGGGATATAGATATCAAGGTATTCTAAGCGCGGAGCATTTATCTCAATGAGGGCTGGCTCATTTCTGGTTGTTCTGATAGAAATATCGGTGCGTAACCAAATATTCCCCTTCACTAGTCCTAGCTGTAAAAAATGGCTATTGATGGGTAAAAAGTGGTTTGCGTACTTCTCTGAAGCGATAGAATCAATGGATAGCTGACTGCTTTTATCAATAAAATACTGGCCACTAGTCGTGATATTAAAAGAGCAGTGATGGTCATCAATCAAAGCGATATCGTTTGCAGACCATGAGTAATTGGTTGCTAACAATAAAAATAGTAGAATAAGTCGTGAAAACAAGAAACTCGCCCAGCCTATGGTAAGTAAGGCTATCATTATTAACTAGATAGGGGATGAAATGCTATATCCAATTTTATTGGAGAACTATGTTTGGTTTAGTTTGGCCTTGTTATGCATTACTTGGTTTACAAGACAGCGAAAGCCTAAAGTACGTACTAACTTACTCTATGGTTATGGCATGATAGCAGTAATAGGTTTTTTACTTGCGCTGGATTGGATGGCAGGAGTTGTATTTGGATTGATCGTTTTAGAGCTTGGTCGGTCATTGAAAATGTGGCTAAACAAAAAAGAACAACAGCTTAAGAGCTGATTAAAAAATTAATAATAAAAAGACCTCATATGATAAGAGGCCTTTTTATTGCTTAGTGGTTTATCTACTAAGAAAGATTACTTCTGTTCGCGAGCGATGGCACGATGGCCAATGTCGGTACGGAAATAGACTTTATCCCAAGATAACGTTTTTACCACGTCATAAGCACCTGCTTGCGCATCAGCAACCGTTTCCCCGAGGGAGACTGCGCAAAGGACGCGTCCGCCGTTTGTTACGACCTTGCCATCTTTTAATGCAGTACCTGCTTGGAATACTTTTTGATGCTCTGGAAGTACGGTGTCTAAGCCGGAAATGACATCGCCTTTCGGGTAATCTGCAGGGTAGCCACCAGCAGCAAGGACGACACCTAGGCTTGCGCGAGGGTCCCAGTCAGCTTTAATGGTGTCTAGTTTTCCATTAATCGCAGCCAAACACATTTGTGCTAAATCAGAGCGTAAACGCATCATGATTGGTTGTGTTTCAGGGTCCCCAAAACGACAGTTGTATTCTAGTGTTTTGGGCGTGCCATCAGCGTCAATCATGACGCCCGCATATAAGAAACCACGGTAGCGATTGCCTTCAGCGTTCATGCCTTTAACCGTTGGCATAATGACTTCGTTCATGATGCGATCATGAATTTCAGGCGTTACAACAGGCGCTGGAGAATAAGCGCCCATGCCGCCGGTGTTTGGTCCAAGGTCACCATTATCGCGTGCTTTATGGTCTTGGCTGGTTGCCATTGGCAATACAGTTTCACCATCTACCATGCAAATAAAGCTAGCTTCTTCGCCGGTTAGAAACTCTTCAATGACCACACGGCTGCCCGCATCACCAAAAGAGTTGCCTTGCAGCATGTCTTCAACGGCTTCGATGGCTTCGGCTTCTGTTTGAGCCAGAATCACACCTTTACCAGCCGCAAGACCATCGGCTTTTACTACGATCGGTGCGCCTTGTTGCTTGATGTAAGCAATCGCAGGTTCGATCTCAGTGAAGTTGCCGTAGGCCGCTGTTGGGATGTTATGGCGAGCCAAAAAGTCTTTAGTGAAGGCCTTAGAGCCTTCAAGCTGTGCTGCTGCTGCGCTTGGGCCGAAGATAGCAAGACCTTCTTTTTCAAACGCATCAACCACACCGATAACAAGCGGTGCTTCTGGACCAACAATGGTCAGGTCAATGTTTTCTTTTTTTGCAAAGGCAACAAGATCGGCAATATCAGTAACGCCAATATTGACGTTTTCGACTTTATTTTCGGTTGCTGAACCAGCGTTACCTGGAGCAACAAAGACTTTTTCGACATCGTTTGATTCTGCGGTTTTCCATGCAAGTGCATGTTCACGACCGCCGTTACCAATAATAAGAACTTTCATTTCTTCATCCTTTCTATTGTAAGCCAGCGGTTTTCCCCACTGGCTATTCGCTAAAGAGTGTCACTTTTATCGTGACGTCTATTTAGTGGCGGTTGGTTAGTGGCGGAAGTGACGCATGCCAGTGAAGACCATCGCCATGCCGGCTTCGTCTGCTGCTGCAATCACTTCATCATCACGCATCGAGCCACCAGGCTGAATAACGGCTGTGATGCCCGCTGCTGCGGCTGCGTCTATGCCATCACGGAATGGGAAGAAAGCGTCAGAGGCCATAACAGAACCCGGTACTTCAAGGTTTTCGTCAGCGGCTTTAATACCTGCTATCTTGGCACTGTATACGCGGCTCATTTGGCCTGCGCCAACGCCAATAGTTTGTTCTGCTTTCGCGTAAACAATGGCGTTAGATTTAACGAACTTAGCAACTTTCCAAGCGAACAATAGATCTTTTAGTTCTGCTTCACTTGGTTGACGCTTAGACACAACTTTTAGGTCGTCTAGCGTGATAGCGCCGTCGTCACGGTCTTGAACCAATAGGCCGCCGTTAACGCGTTTGTAGTCCAATGCCGTCGGCTTGTTAGCGGACCATTGGCCACATTCTAGCAGGCGTACGTTTTGCTTAGTCGCCACTATGTCAGCGGCTGCTTTGCTAACGCTTGGTGCTATGATCACTTCAACGAATTGACGATCAACAATCGCTTGAGCGGTCGCTGCGTCCAGTTCTTGGTTAAAAGCAATGATGCCGCCAAACGCAGACGTTGGGTCTGTTTGGAAGGCTAATTCGTAAGCGGCTAATTGGTTTTCGCCAGTCGCCACGCCACAAGGGTTAGCGTGCTTAACGATTACACAAGCTGGCTTGTCGAAGCTTTTGACGCATTCTAGCGCGGCATCAGTGTCGGCAATGTTGTTGTAAGACAAGGCTTTGCCTTGAATTTGCTTTGCCGTGCTGATGGACGCTTCTTTTGGATTTGCTTCTACGTAGAACGCCGCTTTTTGATGAGGGTTCTCGCCGTAACGCATTTCTTCTTGCTTGTTGAACTGCAAGTTGAAAGTGCGAGCGAAATCTTCGCTGCCGCCTGCTACTTTTTTGCCTAAGAAGTTGGCAATGGCGCCATCGTAATAAGACGTATGTTCGAATGCTTGTACTGCAAGATCAAAGCGCTGGTCGTAGGTAAGACCGCCGTCTGTTTTTAGTGAAGTAAGTAGAGCATCATAGCTTGCTGGAGAGACAACGATCGCTACGTCTTTATGGTTTTTCGCTGCAGAGCGAACCATAGTTGGTCCACCAATATCGATGTTTTCAATCGCCATTGGAAGGTCACAGTCAGGACGTTCGATGGTTGCTTCGAATGGGTAAAGGTTAACAACAACCATATCGATTTCATCGATACCATGTTCTTTCATTATTGCGCCGTCGATATCACGACGACCAAGAATGCCGCCATGTACTTTCGGGTGCAGTGTTTTTACGCGCCCGTCCATCATTTCTGGAAAGCCGGTGTAATCTGAAACTTCCGTTGCAGCAACTTGATTATCAAGAAGTAAGCGGTAAGTGCCGCCAGTCGAAAGAATTTCAATGCCCTGAGCGGTCAATTCGCGAGCGAATTCGACAATGCCTGTTTTGTCGGAAACGCTGATTAGAGCTCGTTTAATTGGAGTAACTGTTGTGTGATTTGCCATCATGGTTCTCGCAAGTGATTAACGATAAATAAACAAGGGGAAGGTAAAACGAAAAAAGGGCGAATTCGCCCTTTTTTCATTGTTAAAGCATGCCGTACTGCTTTAACTTTTTGCGTAAAGTACCTCGGTTTAAACCAAGGATAGTTGACGCCTTTGTTTGATTGTCTTTCGTATAGCTCATGACAGACTCTAGTAGAGGTGCTTCGACCTCTGCTAAGACTAACTGATACAAGTCAGTCACTGGCTGCCCATCCAAGTGAGCGAAGTAGTTTTGCAGGGCTTTTTCAACATTATCACGTAGTGTTTGTGATTGCTCTGAAGAAGCTGCTTGAAACGTTTTAGTATGAGTTTGTTCTACCACTGAATAACCTTCTAGTTTAAAGCTAACCATTTAGTAATAGGCATTGAACATAATCCAAGGAGGATAAAAGTCCTTCATGGTTCTGCTGTCTTTGCCTATTAAGTACAAGGTTCGTTTGTCGTGTGACAAACAAAAAATTCGTTCAATTGATCGAGCTGCTCTTGCGTATTATTAATACGGTTAAATTGGCTACGAAATTGTGTTTTATCTGCCAATGTTTGAAGATACCAGCCAACATGTTTGCGAGCGATGCGCACACCTAAATAGTCTCCATAAAATTGGTGGAGAGCATTTACATGGCTGATAACCAGCTGCCGCACTTCAAGAGGAGAAGGAGGTGCTAACAGTTCATTGGTTTGTAAGTAGTGATTTATTTCTCGAAAAATCCATGGTCGTCCTTGTGCCGCTCGGCCAATCATGACGCCATCCGCACTTGTATAATCCATTACAAATTTGGCTGTTTTCGCATCCGTGATATCGCCATTTGCAAACACCGGAATAGTAAGATGATGTTTGATTTCAGCGATGGTATCGTATTCTGCATGGCCTTGAAATTTACACTCACGTGTTCTTCCATGGACGGCCAATGCCTGAATGCCAATATCTTCTGCCATTTTGGCAACGGTCAAACCGTTTTTTTGATCTGGGCACCATCCTGTTCGAATTTTTAATGTCACAGGAACTGAGACACTGTTCACAACAGATTCTAATATCTCACGGACTAGGGCTTCATCTTTTAATAATGCAGAACCAGCCGCTTTATTACATACTTTTTTAGCTGGACACCCCATGTTGATATCGATGATTTGTGCACCAAGCTCAACATTTTGTTGTGCTGCTTGCGCCATCATCTTGGGGTCGCCACCAGCAATTTGTACCGACCTTGGAGAAATCTCAGCATCGTGAACTAAACGATTACGACTCTTCGTAGAGTTCCAAAGGCTAACATCTGATGTCACCATTTCCGAAACGACTAAACCTGCACCTTGATCATGGCAAAGACGGCGAAAAGGCAAATCTGTCACGCCTGCCATAGGGGCAAGAATAACCGGCTTGTCAACGCAATAAGAGCCAATAACAAATGCCATGCTGTTCCTGAATACTGAATCGGATGTTTAAGATCGGCGACAATGTCGAGCGGGCGTGCATAATACCTAGTCGATAGGCATTTTTGAAGTCTTGACAACGCAAAAACTGGCTAAATTTTGTGCTTATTTTTGCGCTTGGTCAAAATCTGCTGAATTTAGTACGAGCGAGTCCCTGATGGGAAGGTTCTGAGTTGATGGGTGACCGCTCGTGCGCCAGGATCATGAATAGGAATAACTAAGTGAATTGGGGTGTTAGGTGGCATATAAGTAATATCTAAAAAATCTTTATCTAGGTAGCTTTTGGGATCAAACAGTCGTGCCGCGACAGGGGCTCCATTAAGGTCAAAAAACTCCAAAGCAACTTTAGGCATCGGCTGAGCATAGCGACTGGTGTTTGTCATGATCGCGTTAACTAGTAGTGAATCCGCTTTAGTCGGGTGACTTTGGATTCGTACATGTTGGATGCTAATGGCATCAATATTAACAAAAGCAGGTAGAGAACAGCCGGTATAAGTGCAAAAAGTGCGATAGAACACCCGAAAATTTTCAGAGTTACTGCCTTCTATAAAAAAGTGTCCAGTAACCTGAATGAATAGAGCGAAGATGCCAAGCAGTACACCTAAAAACCAAAGTAGTATTTTGGGTTTGTCCGTATTTGTTTGAGTTGTTTCATATTCACCGATCAAAGGGTCTAGAGACTCTTGCCCTGTTAATTCATTGAGTGCTGTGTGTTGTTTGTTTGTTTTGTTTTGAATGCTTTGTTCTGAGGCACTTTGGGTAAGAGAATGTAAGGCGAGCATGTAATCAGGTTCTGGCTCCGATTTTGACTCAGGCTCTACTTTTTCTGTTTTATTGTTTATGACAAAGTTTTCAATGGTTTCTTTTTTGATTGGCTGTGGTTTTGGGGTGATGTTTAATGCAGCTTCGACCTCTGCCAGTTCTCGCTCCCAAGGAGCAGGTTCTTGCGATGATGTGTTTTTTTGTTGAGCATTATTAGGTAAAGAAGGCGTTTCGGGTTCATTACCTGTTGTATGTGGTTTTTTTTCTGTGCGAGAGTGGTGATTTTCTGGTGTTTTTTTATCTGCAAAAGAAGGGGCTAAATTATCTGCTCGAGGACGGTCAAATAGTGGGTCGTCTGGAGTCCCTGGCGCAAGGTCCTCTTCATTAAATAGGGTATTTAACCACTCTGAATGGCTTGGTTCTTCGTCAGCCGCAGTAAATAGTGGTTTGGGGTATGTATTTGTTTGTTTGTCTTTATTAACTTCAACAGGTGTTGCCGATACTTGTTGAGTGTTAGTGTGCGGTGGTTCAGCTGTCATTGGTTGAGCTAAAGAGGTATTGCGCGCATCAAAAATATGGAAGCATTGACCGCAACGCACTTTACCTTTTGCCATACTTAATACATCGTCGGTTACACGAAATGCAGTTGAACATTTTGGACAACGAGTAATTAAGCTATCGGACATTACGTTACGGCCTTCCTGTTTGTTCTTTTACTGGTTATAGATCTGTTTTAATTGTTTTTAGTACCGACAATGCGAACCCACTCTTCTTTTTCTGTAATAGAATCAATAGTAAACGATTCTTGGTAAGCATCGATGACTTCTTGGGCTTGATTTGCCAAAATACCAGACAGTGCCAGTTGTCCACCAGGTTTTACTAATGCCGTAATAGTAGGCGCTAGATGTGCTAGTGGGCCGGCTAAAATATTCGCTACTACAATATCAGCTTGTAGATTTGATTCGTAAGGCGGTAATTTTACGTCAATACGAGTTGGATCTATATTGTTTCTTTCTGCATTTGCTTGAGTGGCTTGTACTGCTTGAGGGTCGATATCAATACCAACCATGTTATTTGCGCCAAGTAGTAAACCCGCAATGCCAAGAATGCCAGAGCCACAACCGTAATCAATAATGGTTTTGTTTTCACACTCAATGCTATCTAACCATTGTAAGCACAAAGCCGTTGTTGGGTGTGTTCCTGTGCCAAATGCTAAGCCGGGGTCTAGCATTAAGGTAATGGCGTTTTCATCAGGGACTTCGCGCCAGCTTGGGCAGACCCATAGACGTTTACCAAATTGAATCGGATGGTAACTGTCCATCCATTCCCTTTCCCAGTCTTTGTCCTCAACAATTTCAATTTTGAGGTCAAGCGTCTTTTCTTCACCTAGCGCAGTCGCTTTGTGTTCAATGACAGGGCGAATATGGTCGATATCGGCGTCGGCTTCAAATAACCCTGTTACTTTTGTGTGTTTCCATAATGGGGTCGTGTTTAGATCTGGTTCATAAACTGGGTCATCATGAACGTCTTCAAAGGTGACTACCATAGCACCGCAATCAAGTAGAGTGTCTTCAAAGGCTGGAACATGGTCAGGTGTGGTATTTAAACGTATTTGAAGCCAAGGCATAAAGCAAGAGTCCGAAAAATAAACAAACAAAGAATAGTAGGATAGCGAAGCTTGGGAAGGTTCGCGAGCAGAAAATGATTACCCCTAGCGATTTTACGATCGCTAGGGGTAAAAGCATCAATCATTAAAGACCGAGCTTTTTCTCCAAATAATGGATATTGACGCCACCAGCAATGAAATTAACATCATTGGTAAGGTCTTTTTGTAGTGCAATGTTGCTTTTTATGCCATCGATGAAAGTTTCATCTAGCGCGCCAGAAAGGCGTTTTAACGCAGAAGTACGGTCCGGTGCATGACAGATGATTTTTGCAATCATAGAGTCATACGTTGGTGGTACTGAGTAACCGCTGTAAAGATGAGAGTCAACGCGAACACCGTTACCACCAGGCGCATGGAAGTATTTTACTTTACCAGGGCTTGGCATAAAGGTTTTAGGGTCTTCAGCGTTAATTCGTGCTTCAACCGCGTGGCCGTTAATTTTGATATCTTCTTGTTTAAGAGACAATGGTAAGCCGCTAGCAATACGCAATTGTTCTTTAACAATATCAACGCCAGTTACCATTTCAGTCACAGGGTGTTCTACTTGAACTCGAGTGTTCATTTCGATGAAGTAGAAAGCGCCGTCTTCGTACAAGAATTCAAAAGTACCTGCGCCGCGATAATTGATCTTAATACAAGCATCAACACAAGCTTTCAAACAAGCCTGACGAGATTCTTCGTCTAGCATTGGCGCTGGTGCTTCTTCCAATACTTTTTGGTGACGACGTTGCAAAGAGCAATCACGGTCATATAAATGAACCGCATTACCTTGACCGTCTGCCAGTACTTGAACTTCAACGTGACGTGGGTTTTGTAGGAATTTTTCCATGTAAACCGTACTATCACCGAAGTAAGAACCTGCTTCAGATTGTGTGATACTGATGGATTTGATTAGGCTGCCTTCGTTGTGAACAACGCGCATACCTCGACCACCACCACCTGCAGCGGCTTTAATGATTACTGGAAAGCCTATTTCATGGGCTATACGAATACATTCGGCGTGATCTTTCGGAACCGGACCATTAGACCCTGGTACAGTTGGTACACCAGCCTCTTTCATCGCTTTAATCGCGGACACTTTATCACCCATTAGGCGAATAGTTTCCGCTTTAGGACCGATGAAAGCGAAGCCTGAGCGTTCCACTTGTTCTGCAAAATCAGCATTTTCCGCGAGGAAACCATAGCCTGGATGAATCCCAGAAGCATCGGTTAATTCCGCAGCACTAATAATAGCTGGGATATTCAAATAGCTTTGTGCTGAAGGATTTGGTCCGATACAGATGGATTCGTCTGCTAGGCGAACATGTAGTAGGTCACGGTCAATCTTAGAGTGAACCGCAACGGTTTTGATACCGAGTTCTTTACACGCACGTAAAATACGTAGCGCGATTTCGCCTCGGTTTGCAATCAATACCTTATCGAGCATGATGAAACCTATTGCTGTGGATTAAACGATGGAAACGAGAGGTTGGTCAAATTCAACTGGCTCGCCGTCTTCTACAAGGATAGCGCCAATCGTGCCAGACTTATCCGCTTCGATTTGGTTCATCATTTTCATAGCTTCAACGATACAGATAGTATCGCCCACGTTAACTTTTTGGCCTACTTCAATAAATGCTTTAGCGCCAGGAGCTGAAGATTTGTAGTAAGTACCTACCATTGGAGAATTGACAGTGTGTCCTGCAATCTCTGGAACCGCAGCAGGTGCTGCTGAAGAGACTGGCGCCGCTACTGGTGCAGCTTGAGGTGCTGGTGCTGCAAACATTTGTGGGTTCATGGCAACAGGTGCGCCACCGCGACTAATTCGAACTGCTTCTTCGCCTTCTTTGATCTCAATCTCATAGACGTTGGATTCTTCTAGAAGCTCAATCAGTTTCTTAATTTTGCGAATGTCCATTGTTACTCTCTTCTGTCGGTCTAAAGTGTTTAGCGTTTTCTATGGACGCTAATCATTATTAATTTCGGCACGCTCTGACAAAAGGGCATTTTATGTTAAGTATGGTAAAACCGAAGTCTTAACGCTTTCTTTACATAAAATGGCTAAATGCTAAGTAGTCAGAAACATGTAGTGAGAAATTATCGTTAAAAAGCAGGATATTGTCCAGTTATGCTGTAAAAAAACCACTAAATCATTGCTGTGGTTTTTATTTAATCATTAGTAAACTATTTTTCTGGTATAAGGCTAATGACCATGAGTTATCCGCTTTAGGCGGTTTAGAACATCCGTTTTTGAGGGTTCGCCAATTAAGGTTAATTCTTTTTTCTCGTTACCTAAGTGGTCTAAAAAGATTAAAGAGGGAGGACCAAAGATCGCAAAGTGTGCCATGATAGCCTTATTTTCTGGCGTATTTTTAGTGACATCGACTCTTACCAGTTGAACCTTTTCTAATAAAGAGCGTACCTCGTTTGCTTTAAAAACCTCTTCTTCCAATACCTTGCAGCTAATACACCAATCGGCATAAAAATCTAATACGATTGGTCGTGTGTCTTTCGTTGCGAGGAGTGCAGGAATATCATTCAGACCACTAATCGTTGTTTTAAACAAAGGTAGTTGAGTGACTGCGACAGAACCTTGGTGGGGAGGAAGTGGTTTTAATGGATTGGTTGCACCAATGGCCGCACCATATAATTCAAAAGTGCCAATTACGCCAAAGAATAGAGCAAAAAACCAGCGTAAGGGATGAGAGTTAACTGTATTAATTCTATGTAAGAAATAACTGCTTATACTGAGTGCTAGTACTCCCCACAACAGCAGGTGTGTTGTATCAGGTAACCAACGTGTCGTGAGCCAAATGGAGACCGTTAGTAAGGCAAACCCCATAATAACTTTGGTGTCATGTAGCCAGGGGCCATTTTTTGGTAAAATACTCGGGCCAAATAAACCGACTAATAAGAGTGGTATCCCCATACCAAGCGCCATCACAGAGAGCATTAGGGCGCCATACCAGATATCTCCTTGGCTAGAAATATACAATAAAACGCCAGCAACGGGGGCAGATACGCAAGGTGAAACAATCAATGTAGCAAGGACGCCAGCGATAAAAGTATTAGCGGTTATGCGTAAACTAGACGCAGAATCTGAGTGGCCATTTTGTTGTAAACGATTCTGCCAAGAGGATGGTAAACGTAGTTCATAAACGCCAAACATAGCGAGCGCTAGAGCAATAAATAGAACCGCACTGATACCGAGTAAAATAGGGCTTTGTAGTTGGGCTTGTAAATTAAGTTGTGTGCCAAAAATACCAGCTATCGCCCCGATAGCGCCATAGGTAATAGCCATGGCAAGGACATAAACAGCACTGTAATAAAAAGCCCCTAATTTAGAGCGACGTGTTCCAACGACGATCGCGCTGACGATAGGAATCATCGGTAGTACACAGGGCGTGAGAGAGAGCAATAAACCAAAACCAAATAAAGCGGCCATCGCAGCCCATATGTTACTTGATGCCAGCATTTGATTAATTGATGACGCCTCAGAAGGTGCGAGTGTATTAAGGTGTGAGTCGGTTGACGTGTCATCAACTAGAGTGTTGCGGTATTGTTCACCTCCTTTAGGCACAGTGAATTCAATTGGTACCGATTGTGGGGCGTAGCATAAACCTTGTTCTGCGCAACCTTGGTAGTTAAGGATTGCGTTAATTTTAGTACCAGCGGGTAAGGTAATGTCATAATAAATAGGGATGGATAGGCTGTGTTTGTAGATGATCACATCGCCAAAATATTTATCTGTCTTATCTTCCCCTTTTGGCAGTGCGGAAAAATGCAGTTTGTCCGCTTGATCGCCAGAAATTGAGAGGCGATTTTGGTACAGGTAATAGCCTTTGCTAATATACCAATTAGCGTTTATTTTCCCCTCCTGTGGTGCATCGATCGACAATTGAAAGGCTTGTTCAACGGGTAAAAATGTAGGCTTTAGCTGAGAACTTGTCGGAGCGAAGGTAAAGGCGAAAGCTGTGCTATTAACCAAAAGTAAAAAAAGTACAATAAATAAGCGCATATAAAGTCTTTTATAAATAAGTTTGCCGTATGAATCTATTCCATCATACGAATTGCGGATATAGACTATCAAGCCTTAAAAAAGTTGCCACTCATAAGGGGTTAAATTGAGTATTAAAGCGATATCCTTACTATTTGCTGTCATTTTTCTTTCTGGTTGCCAAACAACCATGAAAACATCAAGCCAATCTAGTGGTGCTTTCGAAACAACGAAAAAGATCAATAAACAACTCGCTACCCAAAAGCAAACGGTTCAAACAAAGATCCGTAACTCATCTGATATTATGGTTGAAAAGTTGGTGAGTAAAGGGCAACAAGCACAGCGTGCTAGCACTGCAAGCAATCAACCTACTAATACAAAAGCGCTGGTAGTGCAAAATACAATGACAACGGTAACAGATCAAGTGACTGAGCATCAGGCAAAAGAAGGGCAGTTCTTTTTGCCTCACAATCTGTTTAGTTTGAGTGAAGATGATATTGTTAAGACACTCCAGCCAATTATCGATAAAGTGGCGAAAGACAAAAGTGAAATTGCTATTTATTGGCCGAACGATAAAGAAGCTCGGTTGCTTTATCAAATTATTAACAGTCGAGTGAGCGAGTTTCGAGTGCGCGCAATGACTTATCATCGCTCAGACTATATGGTCGAATTACAACAGGATTAAGGTGAAAGAATGATGGCGAGTATATTCAGTAAGTTACAGTTCTGGAAAGGCAGTTCTCTTTTGCCTGGGTTGTGGAAGTGGATTGTAGCGTTAGTTTGTGTAGTGACTATTATATTGTTTGTGGTAGGCATGTACTGGAGTAATGAACCAGGTCAATTTGACGTAGTAGCAGAAGCAAAAGCATCAGCCACTGCACGTGGGAATGTGGGTGATAATAAACCGCTAGTAGTAGGTTACACTACTGCCAATACCTTGTATAAAATGGTCGATACATTATTGAATAAGCCCGGTGGCTTTATCTCAAATGATGTTATGCCGCCAGGTGTTTTTATGGACAATATGCCGTCTTGGGAATTTGGTGTGTTGGTACAAACACGAGATTTAGCCCGAGCGATGCGTAAAGAATATAGTCGTTCACAGTCTCAGTCGACTGAAGATGTGAATTTAAAAGTGGCAGAGCCACAGTTTAACTTTGATAACAATAGCTGGGCATTGCCGTCCAGTGAAAGCGAATATAAGCGTGGCAATAAAGAAATATTAGAATACATGGATCGTTTAGTCGGTAACTCACGTAAAGAGCCAGCTAAGTTTTACGCTCGCTCTGACAATCTTGTTGATTGGTTGTCAGATGTGAGTACGCGACTAGGAAGTTTGTCTCAGCGTCTCTCTGCGAGCGTTGTTAAAGTCCGAGAGAATACCGATTTAGCAGGCAATAAAAGTGCGCAAGATGCGAGTCATAATGAAGTATTTAAATACGTTAAGACGCCATGGAGTCAAATTGATAATGTATTTTACGAAGCGCGCGGCACTAGTTGGGCGTTAATTCATATTTTGAAGTCAGTCGAAGTGGATTTTGCACCGACGCTGCGAGACAAAAATGCGTTAGTTAGCTTGCGCCAAATTATTCGTGAACTAGAAGCAACACAAGAAAGTGTTTGGTCGCCAATGATTTTGAACGGCAGTGGTTTTGGTATATTGGCTAACCACTCTTTAGTGATGGCGTCTTATCTTTCTCGAGCGAATGCGGCTTTGATTAATTTACGTAGCTTGCTTGAGCAAGGTTAATAACAGACATAAAAATATGATTTAAAAAAGGCGGCGGTATGAATACACAAAATATTGGTTTTATTCGTACTGCCGTATTAGAAGATGCCCCCGCTATATTGGCAATTTTTCAGCAATGTGATCCCTTTGCTGTTGCTGAAAAGCGCCAGAATAGCATTAGTCTTATTGATGTTATGGAATGGTTGGACAGTGCCTCAGGTAATCATCCAATGTTGGTACTTGAGGATCAGGGTCGTGCTATTGCTTGGTGTTCCATTGAGCCTTTTTATGGTTTGCCTGCTTTTGATAGAGCCTCAGAGATTAGTCTGTATGTTGCTTGTGAATACCAGAGGAAAAGTCTGGGAAAGCAGCTTATTCGTTATTTAGAATTACATCAGCCAAGCCTTGGTTTTACTCATTTAATTGCCTATATCTACGCGAGTAATGTTGCCAGTCAGTGTTTTTTTAGACGTCAAGGATTTGAGCAGTGGGGACTATTGCCCAATATCGCTCACAATGCCGCTATTACAGAAGATGTCTACCTGCTTGGTAGAGAATTTACATTATGATCCATGGGTAGAATCTAACTACACTTTTTATTCCAGTAACAAGGGCGTGATTGATAGGAAAGTGTTTTTTTACTTATTAGGCTGCTTAAAGACAACAATGCTGTCATAACATGGCTATTAAAATTACCATAGGTGTTTACCATCTTTGAACGCTGAATCTTGAGTGAAATATGAATACAAAAATTTATAAAGAAGTCTTTTCCTTAGCGAATGACTTGATGTTGTGTGCCAATAAAAAAGATCAACTAGGCTTTGATAACGGTTATTCTGCGTTGAAAAAAATCTGTGATGACAATGAGAACACCGATAAAGATCACCCAGTACAATGGGAAGCTCTTGCGGATTTTACGGATGACATTGAATTGGCGATTGCTATTTATGATAAAGCTTTATTAAAAGCAGAAGCTATTAACTCAAAAGATTATCGCTCTTCTATTGGCTTTTCTACTGCGTTATTAAAAGTTGAATTGGGTAATAATGTTGGCGCTATCGAGTCGTTAGAAAAAGCCAAAGTTCACAGTAATAAAATCATTGATAAAGAGTTAAAAGCTGAAATCCATGATTTATTGACGGAGCTTCAAAAAGTATAAAATATGCCTAGACTTGTTACTCTTCTTATTACATTTAGGAAGAGTGGTAGTGGGTAGTTTTTCTTGCTATTACGATCCATTATTAATAGCTGGTGTCTTTATCAAAAAATGCATCAATGTCACCACGATTGCTCGATAAAAGACATTGATCACGATTTCGCCGCAAACTCGTTTGCTTTAGCCACGAGTCAAGGCGAATGAGCTTGACTTTCGGTTCGGAAATGCCTAATTAAACTGTATGTATATATAGTTAAATTAGAGGTCTTTTTTGTTAGTCGGCATCAAACTACGCGCCCACCCAACACCCAGTCAAAAGCAGGTATTAAGCCAGTGGATGGGGTGTGCTCGTGTGATTTGGAACGCCAAAGTAGACGAGGAAAAGTACTATCGCACGTTTGCACGTCGATTTTGTGTTGTTGGTACGTATGCGCCAATCGACACCAAGACCGCTCAGTTTAAATCCAAAGAGCTTACTCCCTGGCTATCTCAATGCCCGAGTCAGATCCTCCGAAACAGCGCTGTAAACTGGTATAAGACCTACCAAAAGTTCATGAAAGGTGTGTGTGGGCGACCTAAGCGTAAACCTAAGACTGATCGCGGTAGCATCTACCTTACTCGCGAGGTATTCCGTTTCGACCGTTTCGACCGTTTCGACCGTTTCGACCGTTTCGACCGTTGCGAAGATGGGAATTTACGCCTATTTATCGGCACGAAGACGAATAATATTGGTTACTTATCTTTTAAGGCCCATAGTAAGTTCGAGATCCCAAACTCGCTTTATGTGCGTAAAGAGCGCGGTCAATATTATGTGTCTTTCTGCTATGAGAACGACAAGAGTGAAGATGAGCTATCAAGCAACGCTGAACACTTATCGTACCTGCAAGATTCAACAAAAGAATATTTAGAAGAACACACCATTGGGGTAGACCGTGGTGTTGCCATCCCTGTACACGCTGGCTCTATGACGTTCGACTTTTCTGATGAAGAGAGCAACAACCAGAAAAAGAAGATGACCAAAGCTGATCGCTACATCAAGCGACTCCAGCGCAAGTTGGCGCGTCAGACAAAAGGCTCAAACCGCAGGCACAAAACTAAGCACCGTATTGCTACGCATCACGCTAAAAAGGCGAATATCCGCAACGATTTCACGCACAAGACAAGCCGCTCGCTTGTCGATAGCAAAGCAAAGGTCATTGTGTTCGAGGCTCTACGAACCTCAAGCATGACGCGCAAACCAAAGGCGAAGCAAGACGAACAGGGACGATATGTTTCCAACAAAGCCAAGCAAAAGGCAGGACTAAACAAGTCCATCCTAAGTGTTGGTTGGCACATCATAGAAACCTATACAAAATACAAGGCTTACCAAGCGGGTAAGGCTGTCTTTAAAATCCCTGCCCCGTATACCAGTCAGGAGTGTGTCAAGTGTGGTTACACTCACCCCGACAACCGAGAATCACAAGAACTATTTGTGTGCGGTCACTGTGGAAATGCTGACAATGCGGATAACAACGCATCATTGGTTATTAAGAAACGGGCAATTAACCTAATATTAGACACTGGAACGGTGTTGTCTGACGATGGAGTTCTACGAACTAAGTCAGATAGTGGACGTGGAGGCAATCGTAAGACTATCCGAGCCAAAAGCTCGACTAGCGGTGTCCAACGAAGCGTCAAAAAAGAAGGGTTAGCAGCTTAGTCTGTTATCTTGGAAGCTCGTCGCCTTTAGGTACGAGTAGTTCACCTTGAAGCGATCAATAATGGTAATAGTCATATATTACCGATCTCTGCAACTTTTATTATAGATAGCAATGGCAGTATTGTTTGGCGTTTTGTAAATCTTGACTACCGTACTCGCTCTAAGCCGAGCGACATAGTGAACGCGCTAAAAAATTTAGTGTAATCCAATCTAAGGTGCTCTCTTCTTGCTCTTAAAGGGGAGAGCGTTTTTAGTGTAGACGCTATATTTTGGTGTCCCTTCCTGAGCTCTAATACATGTATTTTCTTCGCAGCACGGCCTGCATACTTTACTGTGCTAGATTTAGCCGACAGTGTATTTATATTTTTTTGTTGTCACTGTTGTCCTCCGCTTAATCTACTATTATCCCAAAAGTGCATTATCTTTTCTTCTGATGACTAATATTTGCACATAAAACTCATGGTGTTCGTCAGTAACTAATTGTAACCTTTAGTAAGTAGTTAGAGGGGCAGGGGTATATTTTATGAGCTGTCTCTTTTTTATCAAGTATAACGTTTATTAAAATTCAGAAAGTATAGGGTATCTACTTGAAAGTTATAGTAATACTCGTAATTTTCAAGAAAATTTAAATTAGCTGAAATTGGCGCAACTTACAGTATAAAAATACTAAAATTCAAAGGAATAAGAGATGTTTAAAAAAAGCATATTAGTACTTTCAGCCTTGTTATTATCTACTAGTGTTTTGGCACAGTGGAAGCTGGATACGAAGGATTCAACGCTCAATTATGTTTCTACCAAAATGTCGAAAGTCGTAGAAGTCAATAGTTTTCAAAAGCTAGAAGGTTCCATTACAGATAATGGCGAGTTGTCAGTTGATATCGATTTGGCAAGCGTTGAAACGAATGTACCTATTCGTAATGCTCGAGTAAAAGCGTTACTTTTTGATGTTACTTCATTTTCTAAAGCAAATATCAGTGCGGTTTTAGATCCTAAGTCATTGAGTGATATGAAAGTGGGTGAAACATACACGAAAGCGATGAGCTTTAACTTATCTTTGCATGGCATCGAAAAAGAAGTAACGGCCAATATTCGCGTTGTGAAATTAGCAGATGATCGAGTGTTAGCGTTATCAGCAAGCCCTATCGTTGTTTATGCAGATGAATACAAATTAACGGACGGTATTGAAAAGTTGCGTGAAGCCGCAAAATTACCATCAATCAGTACGGCTGTACCTGTTACTTTTAGCTTAATATTTGATCAAGAATAAGCTAAAAGGTCTGGCATTATATTTTTGTAGGCGTGCTTAGGATTGAAAGAGTGCGTCTACAAAATAATCTAATCATTCAATTTTTTTCATTTCCCTTTTCTTCATGTAGAGCGAAGAAAACACTGCTTTGCCCCTCTTTTTAAAAGCCACTTGCCGGCTTATTTTTTATATCGTGTTGTTTTATTTGTTGGGTAACAAACTAAAGAATAATTAGTGCTCGTTAGTATTGGTTTTGAAAGTGACACGGTCGAGATTATTTTACGTTGCTAAATTTTAGAGCTATACCCACTAGAAAATTAAGAAAGTGGGTTGTAGTCTCCTCCTCTTAAGAGTGTAAGAGGAGGTGCTGAGTGAAGTGGGAGAGTGGCCTTGTTAGATACGATTCAAGAGTTCTGTTTTTTTCGCATTGTAGTCGTTTTCTGATATCGCACCAGAGTCTTTCAATTTGGCCAGTTTTTCGATGATTTGTAAGGCCTCATCAATCGATGTGTTACTAGGAAGGTTGGTGTTATTTTGTGGCGCGCTGTTGGTTTGGTTATTGTTAGTCTGCGCATAAGTATTCTGTGTTGGCTCAGCAAAATTACGCTGTGGTGCAGGCGCTATTCCGACCCCTGACACGATTGGCAAGCTATTGACTGCAATGGTGCCGTATTGACTGCTAAAAGTCAGAGAAGAGTCTCCACCTTGCTGCTGGCTAACACCGCCAATGTTGTTGTCTAGTGTGTTGTAGACGGTCACTTGGCCGTTTAATTCTACCGCTAAGCGGTTAGGGAAGACGGCGTAGCGAATGTTGTTTTGTGCACCGCTGCTAAATGGCTGACCCAAATCACCAGGCCACCATTGGCTGCTGCCAGGTGTGCCTTTTGGAATCGGCACAAATACTTGGAAGTTAGCCAAACCATTGGCCAGTTCATTACAAAGATTGTCGACGGTATTTTTTAACCCATTATTAAACATGTCTCCAACCATCGTCATGCCGCCACGCATCCACTGCCCGCCACCGCCTAATTCTGGGCAATTAAATTGTGCCATGCTCCCAGAGCCATTATTTACTGCGATTAGCATGTGCATAACCGCATCGTAACTAAGGTTATATTTTTGGCTAAGATTATTAACTAATTGTTGTCCGTCTAGCGTTAAATTTTGCATATTTGGCTCTTTTAATAAGTTAAAACGGGGTGCTGTTCAGCTTTTTTGGGGTTGGCAGGATCCGTAGAAGGATTGAGTTTAGCATAATGATAAACAATAACATGTGATATGAGTGCTGGTTTTTTGAACTAGGTTAGATAAACTTCTCGTTATAATCTAAGAGATTTGGAGTGCGCGTTTTCTAGCGTGTTTTTCCATTGTGCGAGGGCTTTGATATGACTGGGGCCAATACCGCAGCAGCCACCAATAATATTCGCACCAAGACTATGCCACTTTATAGCAAATTCAAGATATTTTTCTGGTGATACGTCGCGATAATCTTGTACGCTCTCGTTGGCTTGATGATCCGCTAATATTGGTGTGAAACTATTTGCAAAAGCGCCAATGTCGATCTGTTTTTTATGTTTAGTCAGTAGACTATTAGTGTCACGAATCGCTTGTTCAATAACTTCAGGAATAGAGCAATTAAAGAGAATTCCTGCAATATTTTCTTGAATAATTGATTCTATCGCTTTGGTAACGGATTCACCTGAACGTAACGTAGCGGATTGACCAAGTTCATCACTCAATGTGAATGCGTAGTAACAAGGTTTTGTCGTGCGATTCAGTACTTTTGTGATGATGCGAGCTTCATCAATGCTAGCGATGGTTTCTGCTAACCATAAGTCTATATGCTTGTCCTGGGCATTAAATAAGGTGGTTAAAATGTTAAAAGCACGCTTACTTTCAAACAAATCTGGACGGTACGAACCAAATGGAGGAGGGAGGGAACCTGCCACTAATACATTTTTTTCTGCTGTATGAGAGGCTTCCTTTGCGATGATCGCCGCTTGTTCGGCTAGCGCCGCGCCGCGCTCTTGGTATAAAGCTTCACCAAGATGAAAGGGGACGCAAGCGTAGCTGTTAACGGTAATAATATCAGCGCCAGCAGCAATAAAGCCTTGGTGTGCTTGGGTAACATAATGTGGCGCTTCTATTAGAGCTTGTGCGCTCCATAATGGTTGAGAAAACGGGGCGCCGATACGTTTCAGCTCTCGCCCCATCCCACCATCTAATAGGGTTATTTTTTTCATTACAGACTGCTATAGGCCTCAATTAATAAGCGGCTATTCAATCATATTTTAGTTTGATTCAAAATGAAGCTTTGTCACGATAAGTATGAGGAAAGCTCACGAATTAGTATGGTCACTTTGCGTGCGAGTTAACTTTAGCTTAGAGCGTATTGGAATGTTACAGATCGAAACTTTTGGTATAAGAAAGATATACTTTAAGGTCTGTGCCTGCGATATCGGTATTAGATAAACCAAAAGTAAAACCAGAATTTGAAACGGATGCACCATAATCAATAACGGTATCACCAATATAAGAACCAGAATAACGACCTGCATGTAGAGTGAATTCAGTTCCGTTGCTGCCCACAGGAAAGCTGTAATCTACATTAAGATAGAGAGAGTCGCCAAAATCGGTATTGTCACCACTCCCCGCTGCCGTTGCCAGCACTGCTGCACCAAATGTTATGCCTACGACACTGATGTTACCGTAAACTTCAGAAAGATCTGTGTCTGCTGATGAGGCCGCATCTGGGTATGTATAGTATATATAACCTACATCATAGCTAACGCTCTGATTAAAGTTACCTGCAAAGCCAGCGTACAAGTCTAGCTCATAAGTCATGTCATCTGCCCAGGAAGCATTGGATGTCCAGGTGCCTGCGTAAAAGCCAGAATCATGGGTGTAATCAATGCCACCAGAAATAGCGGCATCTCCACCATTTTGTTCTTGCCCACGCCATAAGTAATTTGATGAGGCCGCTATATTTGCTGTTACATCAGCATAGGTTGCAGTAGTTGAGATAGTACCTATGAAGGCTAGAGCGCTAATCGCTATGTTCTTTCTTAGTTGTAACATGTCTCATTTCCCGTTTGATGATTATGATCGCTAAATCTTTATTGGTGAGTTTAGTTACTCTTTGATATGCGATGCTTTATTGTCGTGCTTGTCATGTAATTGCATCGGGCGTGCCAATTTTATTCGATTTCTTTATAAAAAATATTTATCTATTAAAAACATAGGTTTGAATTGTTTGAAATAGTTTTTTATTTTCATGTCATTTGATTTTAGAAAGATATTTAATGGTGCATTTTTTAATACTGTTGCACCATAAAGTTTTTTTATTGTTATTTGTTTTTAGTATGTGCAATTTAAATTCTAATTTATTGACGAATTTATAATTACTGTCCTTTATTTTTATCTATTTTTTGCACTTTTTCTTTTTGTGAATTATTAAATTCAAACCATATATAAAAAATATATTGAATATAATTTAAGTTTTGTGTTTTTATTTTATATATATGGTAGCTCTCTTTGAAAAGACGATCTAATGAGATAGAGGCTCTCTATATGAGTGATAAATGACTTTAATATAAAGTGTTTTAGTCTAACATCCTAATGATTACACTATTCTGAGTAAAACGATTAAAGGAGGGAAGGTTTTCATAGTCAGTTAGAGGGGGATTTAGAGCTATGTTTATCGAGTAACGAGATGTTTTTTTCTATTTTTTCTATATTTTTATTATTGTTAATATAATCTAATGTTTTTTATTTTTAATAAAAACCTGAATGTTATATAGGTTTGTTATTCAATTATGAAATGAATATTCCCCAGCGCATTTTTAAATGTATGGTCATATTATGATAGGAAGGGAAGTATTAAGATTTCTTCAGAATGAAAATGTCTTAACTGTAGAGTAATAGGATCAATAAACTGAATTTCTTTTGCTAATAATTGTAATGGCGCTGTGTAATCATCACCTGATAATGCTTGTAGTCTTGGGTAGTATTTATCATTGAGTATTGACCATCCGAGTGTCTGCATATGTACTCGTAATTGATGGGTTCGTCCAGTGATTGGATTTAATTCAAACAATGCTTGCCCAGAGGTTTGTTGAACGCAGCGAATAATGGAGTGACTGTTGGCATCACCTGAGGTCACTTCCATGAGAAAGCGTGGCTTGGACTGTTCTATACGATTTTTAATGATCCACTCGCAACCAATTAGATTTTCTCCTTTATTAATAGTTGCCACCGCTTGATAAGTTTTATGTACTTTTTGGGATTTAAACAATGCGTGATAAATGTGTCTAGTCTCTGGGTTGACCGAGAATATAATTAAGCCAGCAGTAACTCTATCTAAGCGATGTAACGCTTGTAAATGGTCGAGCCCGGTACGTCGTCTCAAACGATTTTGTAAGCATTCATTAACGAAAATCCCACCAGGCGTTACGGCTAAAAAATGAGGTTTATAAGCGACTAAAATATGTTCATCTTGAAAAATAATCTTTTCTATAAAAGGGATGCTGGGTTCACTTTCTACTTCTCTATAATAATAAACTCTTTGTTGTGGCTGAAAGGGCGTATCGATGTTGATTAAGTCGCCACTGTGCCAGTGGACTTTGCCTGCTGCCATGCGTTGTTGCCAAACAGCAGCCTTCACATAAGGGAACTTAATGATGAGGTAGTCCAGCACAGTAACGACGCCAGGGTTTGTCTGGGGTAAACTCAGTTTTGAAGGGTAAGCTGATATTGCCATTTTGTGGACTAAACCTTTAGCGCTGGTCAATATAAAAAGATGACTATAACACGGCCGTTTCTGATGCTGTCTATAGTGGCTCGCAAAGTGTTATATTTTGGTTTGAGTGTTAATAACGAAAGAGAATAAGTATGGAGCGTCCTACTAAGGATCAGATAAAAGCATTGCCTGTATACGCAGGCCTTAAGCTATCAAATATTAAGATCATAGAGGATGAAGAGAGTGCAGCTAAGGCAATCGAAGCCTTAGAGAGTGAAGTGTGCTTGGGATTTGATACAGAAAGTAAGCCGATTTTCCGTAAAGGAGAGGTGAGCCCAGGACCTACTTTAATCCAGATAGCGTCAATGACGACTGGGTATTTATTTCCTACGCGATTTCCTGCCGCAGTATCTGCCGCGATGAAAATATTGAGTAATCCTAATATTAAAAAGGTTGGTTTTGGTATTAAGGGTGATAATAAAGAGCTGCGTAATAAGCTACATATCGATATTGTTAATACTCAAGATTTGTCAGTAACATTAAAGGTATTAGCGGGAGAGAAAAATAGTATTGGTGCTCGCGCAGCCGTTGCTATGGTATTGCAGCGATGCTTAGGTAAGGGCGCTCAAATGTCTAATTGGGGAGCCTACCCTCTAAAAGACAATCAGGTTCTCTATGCTGCAAATGACGCCCACTCTGCCATTTGTGTTGCGAAGGCGTTAAATAAGTTGTGATGATGGGCAATTCTCTCAGTGAATCATGGTGAGAGAGCTGCCCATTGATATAGTGATGATTTGAAATATGAGCCAATCTAAAAATCACACTACCGTTTGTTTTGCCTTATTTAAATAAGATGTCATTTCCTCCGCTGGTACCATGCCGCCGCCAGTTGCCCATACGAGATGGGTGGCATTTTTCATTCGCACATCATTCAATGCTAATCGATCTCGGTATTCTTGGTTGTTTAGAACCATGATTGGGCCAATGATTCCAGCTGCCGCAGAGGGTTCTAGTTGGATCTGCTCAAGCTCGTTCATTTCACCTAAATGATAATACATGCGATCGTCAGACAGGGTGTAGTAGCCATCCAGTAAACGTTCCATAGCACGACCGACAAATCCTGAAGCGCGCCCAACAGCAAGGCCATCTGCCGCAGTGATGTTATCAATACCAATGTCTTGCACTGACACCTGATCGTGCAGACCAGTATGAACCCCTAATAGCATACAAGGTGAATGAGTAGGTTCAGCGAAAATACAATGGACGTGATCACCAAAAGCCATTTTAAGACCAAATGCCACGCCTCCAGGACCACCACCAACACCACAGGGTAAATAGACAAACAATGGGTGATCTTCATCAACTAGGATGTTCTGCTGGGAAAATTGTGTTTTTAGACGCTCACCCGCGACAGCATAACCGAGAAATAAGGTCTGTGAGTTCTCGTCATCTATAAAAAAGCAAGAGGGATCATTTTCTGCCTCTTTACGACCTTGCTCTACGGCGACGCCATAATCTTGATTGTATTCGACGACCGTTACGCCGTGTTCACGTAACCTGTCTTTTTTCCATTGACGCGCGTCTGCCGACATATGAACCGCAACGGAAAAACCAAGTTTTGCACTCATAATACCGATGGACATGCCGAGGTTACCTGTTGAGCCAACGGCAATGCTATGCTGTTTAAATAAGTGTTTACAGTCATCTGATGCGAGCTTGGTATAATCGTCAGCGGTAGACAGTAAGCCTGCATTGATAGCGATTTTCTCAGCATGAGTTAATACTTCATAAATGCCACCACGGGCTTTGATTGAGCCAGAAATCGGTAAATGACAATCTTTTTTAAGGAATAAAGATCCTGTGATTGGCGTGCTGTATTTGGCTTCTAATGCTGATTTTATGTTTGGGATCGCAATAATATCCGATTCAATAATTCCCTTGGTGCGAGCCGTTTCTGGGAATACTGATGCTAAATAAGGGGCGAACCTAGAGAGCCTGTCACTAGCGTCTGCAATATCAGATTCGTTTAGGCCAACGTAAGGCAGGGCTTTTTCTAGATTGGTAATATTAGGGTTAAACCAGCTTACTTCCTGTAATGCGATTAAGTCGATGATTAATGGGTATTTTTGTTTAAGGTATGCTGTGTCGATTATGGTCATGGTTAAAACCTAGATAAATATCTGTACAGCCATTCTCCTACATGGTGGCTTGGAGAATGGCGTTTACATCGTGTATTAATTACATAGGGTCAAAGACTGACCCTGAGCTTGGTACGAACAATTTATTGTACATACGACTGGCGTAGTCATCGGTCATAGAGGCCATATAATCACAAATGATACGTAGCCCATCATGACCTTCGTTGATATTTTTTTGCCATTCATTTGCAATTTCACTAGGCAGTAACCGGCTGGGATCTGCGACTAATGCCTCAAACATTTCTAATAGCATTTGCTGGCCTTTGTAGACGAGCATTTGTATTTCTGGGCGTAGAATTATGTGCTGCATTTCAAATTCTTTAAGCAGTGATAAAGCGCGGTGTTGAGCTTCTGGTAATGCTACTTGATAGCGGAGAAGTGGGTGTTCAAAATCCGTATTTTCGATCACTTGGCAAGAAGTAATAAACCAACTGACTAAGCTGCCAATGGCTTCTTTTCTTAGGTGGCTTTGGCGACTAAACAGTTGTGTTTCTAGCGTTTTTAGATGCTTTGCTAAGAAGGGTGAGTCAAGATCTGCTAGTTTAGGTTCTAGATGTTGTAACCACATATCTTTGGTTACCATGCCTAATACGATAGCGTCCTCTAAATCATGAACTCCGTAAGCAATATCATCAGCCAAATCCATAATACCGGCATCAAAGCTTGAGTGGCTAGATTTAGCATGGCCATTAGGCGTGGTACGAGCCGTGCTTTGAAATGTATTTTTATCGGCTTGACTAAAGGGAGCGAGAACCCAATCTAGTAGCTCTTTTTCCTCTTGATATACACATTTTGGAGGAGCCCAATTAGTCGCCTTAAATTGTCTGAAGCTATTTGGTTTTTCAGGATAGTTGCCCACTACATCATTATGTAAAACGGGGTATTTTAGAATGCCAAGTAGCGTGCGACGAGTGACATCCATACCGTATGTTGGAGAATAGGAACCACGTTTCCCTAAAATACGTAATGATTGAGCATTACCTTCAAATCCCCCATAACAATTCATCATGTAATTTAAAGCAACTTCACCACCATGCCCAAAAGGTGGGTGACCAATGTCATGACTTAGACAGACGGTTTCTATTAATGCAGTATCGGCCAACCATGTTTGGAAGGGCGCATCGGCTGGAGAGCTATGTTTTAGTTGATGAACAAGGCCATTACCAATTTGAGCGACTTCTAATGAGTGGGTTAGACGTGTGCGGCTGTAATCGTTTTGCCTAATGGCTAGGATTTGTGTTTTTGATTGTAGGCGACGAAAAGCGGCGCTGTGAATGATACGAGCTCGATCTCGTTGATAAGGTGTTCGGTAATCATTTTCGCGAGATTGTTTGTAACCGGATTGCCTTTCGTGCCAAGGCAAAATGTCATATTGTTTGTTTGTCATACTCATTTTCTACGTATGTAAGGAATTATCAGTCTTTCATTAAAACACGACTTAGGTCAATGTGCCCATAGAAAGGCTTCGTCATAATGTTCATAACTATAAGGAATCGTTATGTTAAATACTCATCATCTGATCACATTTAAAGCATTGGTTGAAACAGGAAGTTTTACCCAAACCGCTCAGCAATTGGGGCTTACGCAACCAGCTGTTAGTCAGCATATAAAAAAACTAGAACAAATATTAGGTGCATTACTTGTTATTCGTCATGGTAGAACGACGGAGTTAACAAATGCTGGAGACGTTTTGTTTCAGCATGTTAAAAATTTAGAAGCGTGCTATGAAGGCTTTATGAAAACGTGGCAGCAAGATATTCTCTCTAACATGAATCAGCTTGCTAGTTAATCTCAGCTCACTGATTCATTCTTTAGTGCTAGGAGCAATGGTATTGCATTAATGATGTAGAGAGTGTGATCTAGCTATTATTGTTTTGCGGTTGGAATAAGGTTACCAATGTGCAAACCACACTCTTTATTCTCGGATTCTTCCCACCACCAACGACCTTCGCGTTCATGTTGATTCGGTAGAACCGGTCGCGTACAAGGTTCACAACCAATACTAACAAAACCTTTAGCGTGCAGCTCATTGTAGGGTACATCAAACATTTTGATGTAATTCCAGACGTCTTCAGACGACCAGTTAGCCAGTGGGTTAAATTTGTAAAGTGGCTTTTCTGCAGAACTAAACGCACTGTCTAATTCAACAAATGGTAATACGTTACGTGTACCAGGGCTTTGATCTTTACGTTGTCCTGTAATCCAAGCGTCGAGTGTGGCTAACTTGCGTTTAAGTGGTTTAACCTTACGAATGCCGCAACATTCTTTATGACCATCTTCAAAAAAGCTAAACAACCCTTTCTCGCGAGTGAAGCTTTCTAATGCTTCGCTGTTAGGTGATAAAATATCGATTTCAATATTGTAGTGTTTGCGTACTTTTTCAATGAAACGGTAGGTATCGGAGTGTAAACGACCTGTATCTAGTGAGAATACTTTTACGTTTTTGTTGGCTTTTACAGCCATATCAATCAAAACAACATCTTCTGCACCACTAAATGAAATAGCGATGTTATCAAATTCTTTCATGGCGTTATGAATGATTTTTTGTGCTTCGTCTGCAACGTTGTTAGCAACGAAGGACGCTAAGTCGAAAGTAGACATAGTATGTTTTACCACTATCTAAGTTATGTTGCCTGTACCATAGCAAGTTGTGGGAGAGTTGGAAAATACGAAACAACACTAACCTTATAATATCTTAGCGAATGTGATCAGAAAGCGTCTGATAGAGTCCGTAAAGAATGCCAGCAGTGACACCCCAAATATGAATATCTTGGTAGGTTATTTCAAAATAGCCACAAGTAACTGTGCCTATTTTTTTTGTTTTAAAACGGTAGTTATTAGGATCTAGTAAAAAATTTAATGGAATCCAGTGAACGGATTCAACTTCCTCTTCACATAAGCTCATTTCACTGTAACGCGTCATTTCTGCAATAATTGGTTTAATACAATACCCTGAAATTGTGCAGTATTCTCCCAACTCACCAATAAGATCAAAGCAGTCAGGCGCTAGACCAACTTCTTCTAATGTTTCTCTTAATGCTGTGTATTGAATACTCGCATCATCAGGGTCATATTTACCGCCAGGAAAGGATATCTGTCCTGGGTGATTACGCATATGCAGTGCGCGTTGGGTGACTAATACTTGGAGTTGATCGTTATCTGAAGAGCGCCAGATCGGCACCAAGACGGCGGCAGGGCGGTATTTTAACTTATAAGCACTAGGGGTCATGTTTTTAGCATGATTGTAGATCTGATGTACTTCTTGTGTTGTGTTGAGCGCAGCACGGATTTCATCTAAGTCTGCTAAGATGGGCGGGGCATTTAAAAACTGCGCAATGTCTGACATACAACGGCCTACTTCAAAAAATCCTGTTCAAGAGTATGAGTTAATTTACCTACTTTGGTAAAGGTTTCTTGGTATTCTTCTTGATATTTAGAGTCTGCAACCAGCCCACCACCAGCCCAGCAATGTATTTTTCCATGGTCTGCTACTAGTGTTCTGATAGTAATGCTGGAATCCATTTGACCATTAACGCTGAAATACGTAATAGAGCCACAATATACTGAACGTTCATGAGGTTCCAGTTCATCAATAATTTCCATAGAGCGTATTTTAGGCGCGCCAGTAATTGAACCACCAGGGAAACTTTCATGAAATACCCTGATAGATTGATCTATCGCATCAATTTTCCCTTCGACGGTAGAAACTAGATGATGAACGTTAGCGTAACTTTCTAAATCAAATAATATAGGGACTTTTATACTGCCAGTAAGGCAGGTTCTACCTAGGTCATTTCTTAGTAAATCAACAATCATTAAATTTTCAGCGCGATCCTTTTCAGAAGCTAACAGTATTTCAGCGTTTGCTTGGTCTTCTGCTGGCGTTTTACCTCGGGCAATAGTGCCCTTGATTGGTTTTGATTCAACTCGCCCTTGGTTACACAATAAAAAACGCTCAGGTGAATGGCTCAGTATCGCTTGTTGCTCACCAAGCTCCATAAAGGCAGAAAAGGGGGTCGGGCATACTTCACGTAAACGTTGGTAAGCGTCTATTACGTCACCTGTGTAGGTACTGGAAAAGCGTTGTGCTAAATTTACTTGATAGCAGTCACCAGACAGGATGTAGTTTTTTACGGTTTCAAATTTAGTTTTGTATTCCTGCGCTGTCATATTTGAGACAAAGGGGGTTTTTAATCTAAAAGATTGAGTGGTTTTTTGTCTATTACGTGCTAAGGAATCGGACTCAGTTATGTGAGTAAACGTGTCATGAATCAACGCCAGTAAGGCGTCTTCTTCTTGCTTAGAGCACCAAGGAGTCACAATAAGTTCTGTTTTTTTACTAGCGTGAGAAGTAACAATCCCCCACCCATAAAGCCCAACGCTGAGTTGATCAAGACTAATGTCATGCATAACGGTATCGGGCAATGTTTCTACATAATGCCCGCATTCGTAGCCATAGTAGCCTAACAAACCTCCGGTAAAAGGAATGTCTTTCGGGGCAGATTTTGCCCATGGTTCTTGTGTAATAAAAGTGTACAGCTGATCCAATAGCGGTAGCGGCTGAGCAGCGTTATCGAGCGGATAAAGTACGTGATTACGCCATTCTATCTGGTATGAGCCTTGCAGTGCATAAACGCGGGCAATAGGGTTAGCCGCTAAAATATCAAATTGTGTGTCAGGAAAAGAGTCGTGATTACTGTCCAATAGCACAGGGTAGGGTTGTTGCCTAAGCGCTTTGTAGAGAGACAGTAAAGACGCTTGATAAGGCAGTGTTATCCGTTTTATTTCTGGCATAATGGAACCACGATTAAAAATTTACAATTGTAGTCCTTTAATTAGGGCTACCATAGGGTTATTACAAGTGTCTGATGTACATTTTCTTGCTTTATCTAGTAGTCGCATAGCGTATAGACTCTATGAAAACAAAGAGGCAACGACTGATCGTCGCTGTTTATTACTTCATGGAGCGGGCGTTGCGGGTGATATTACTTATTCTCCATTAGTACCTTATTTGACGGATTGGCGCTGGATGCTGGTTCCTGATATCAAAGGAATGGGGGAGTCGTTTCACCTGCATGGTAAAGAAGCACCCGTGACCATTACAGAGTTAACAGATGATATAGACGCCTTATTAGAGCACCTGACGTGGCAAGATTTTGACATGATAGGCTACTCACTAGGAGGATTAATTGCGTTAAATCTTAATTATCGACGTGTCATTGCTGGTCAGTCAGCGATTAAAATGGCGTTGATGGAACCCGCTTCACTTGACCGGGAAGATCTGAGTGAGTTAACTGAGGTGCGTAAGAATTACCGTCAAGCCTCTAACATCATCAGAGAAACGGGAGATGTAGAGCAAGGTGTTGCCTATTTTATGGATGGGGTTTCTCCGAATAGACGTAAGCTGCCCGTTGCAGAGGCGACAACAAAATCTCGTTTAGCACATCGACCTTATGGCTTTTCTTATGCTTTAGATGCAGTGACAAATCATATCGACATATTGACTCAGGAGCCGAATCATAGAGTTGATATGGTGCATGCTGCAAAAAACGTATTCTTGTTTTCTGGGGAGTTGAGTAACGAGCATTTACGCAAGTATTATCAACAGCTCAGTGAGCAAAATGAAGGTTGGCAACACAAGGTAATGAGTGCTTGCGATCATTCATTACCTTTTCAAAAACCACGTCAAATAGCCAATCTTATTAATCATTGGTTTTCTCCAAACTAGATTTTATGTACTAATTATACTGTAATAAGGTAAAAGCAGTGACTACGTAATACCCACTATGGATGGTGTGGTTAGTAGGTGCTTGCTTTTAATAAGCAAGAAACAGGGAGGTTTCTATGCGCCACGAGCAAGGCTTTACGTTATTAGAGCTTATTTGCGTTCTCGCCATATTAAGTATTTTGGGAGCCTTTGGAGCGACCTCTTTATTTTCGACTCAGCAAGACAGTAAAGACAAAGCGACATTGCTCAGTGATGTTAAAAATCTAGCGAATGCTCTTCGGCAGGCGCGCCATCTTGCTATTGAATCTGGTAGCAGCAGCTATGTTTGTGGTGGTATTAATTGCAGTGGCAACTGGTCCGATGGCTTTGAAGTTCGTCAATCAAGTGCTTTAGATACCACCTATCGAAGTGTGTTATTAGACCATGCTGTGCATATTATTTGGCATGGTTTTCCTGCGAATAAATCTTCTATTACTTTTTTACCTACTGGATTATCGAGTTATCAAAATGGCACGTTTTTTCTGTGCTACCTCAGTTGGAAAGCGAGCATTATTATCAACCAAAGTGGTCGTTATTATACCTCGGACATTGTTGATATTGATGGGGAGTCATGTGGATGAAACCAATATCTTTTTCTTTAAACTGTGCCACACAGCGTGGCTGGGTCACTCTTGAGGTGGCGTTGTCATTGGCTTTATTGTCTACGGTTTTGTATCTCGTTGAGCGTCAATCAGAGAGTCAATGGCAGGTTATTACGCACCGTGAAGAGCTGGCAACATTAAGAGAAAATCTTGCTCGTCAAGAAGTCATGACTCTACTTACTGGATCATCTTCATGGCGTGAAGCGGAGTATAATCATCAACAGGGCAGTTACCCTAGTTGTGCATTGTGTACATCGGGAGATCTGACACAATGGTTTCAAGCATCGCAGGGTAAGGTGGCATCCAGCACGTTAGAGTGGGTGCCAGAAGATGACTAGGCATACGACACAGCAAGGAAGTTTGCTATTAGAGCTGATGGTCGCTTGTGCGGTATTGGCTATTATGTTGCCATTACTTATCCCTTCACTATGGCAGCTGAAGACACGTCATAATTTGGCGTTAATCTACCTTGATCAAGCGGCTTTTCGGTCAGCGTTAACGGCTCAGTTTAAAGCACATTGGGCGCGTTTGTTACCTGCTGGATGTTCGATAGACACTGGTCTGCGCTTAACCATAGGGTCGAGTAGTAATGTGCCAGCACGTTTGTCTCAACGGTCTATGTCGAATCAGTCTGATTGGCTAGAAGCAATAGATTTCGGTGCTTGCCGTATATCTCTTGATGCGATTCAGGATCCGATAGAAACCACAAATAGTTGTGACCTAAGTGTCGGAGATAAGGTGCGAGTCACAACCTGTGAAGCCAGTATACAAGCACAGGTGACGCAATCGACGAACCAAAAATTGAAATTTGACTTGCTCACTAGTACAGGGAGTAGTGTGCTTAATCAGACTGGTATATTAGAAAGTCAGGCTGGTTTCTATTGGTATGCTGGGGAAGGGATAAGTGGTCAGCAGGCTCTGTGGCGGACACCTAAAATTAGTGGTAATTCGTTAGAGCTTTGGTCTGGCCTCAAAGCATTGGCTATTTTACCGCTTATGGATGAGGATGCGGATGGCTTGGTAGATTCAATAGAAACACGATATGGAGAGTATTCGTTGAGTAAAGTTCGAGCTGTGTGGGTAGAGTATCTTTATGAGTTAGACAATTGTAAAGCGAGTTCACAGCTTGACCAGCCTCAATATTACCAAACGATGCGAGGCGATCAATGGGAGTATTTTTCACCTTGCCAAGGAGTAGGTAATAAAATCATAGTGTTAAATGGTGTTGGTTAGCGTTCGGTTGACGTTTAACTAAGAGCCAGTGCACACGATGAGACGGAATAGGGGGGAAGGCTTGTGAGAGTAATTCGATACGATCAACAGGGTTGGGTGTCATTGCCTGTGATTGTCTTGTTGCTGGTGGTTGCTAGTTTATCGTTGGCTTATCAGCAGCGTTTGCAAGATGCCTTTCAATGGCGTGCGACATTGGACGATGTTAATCAGAGTTCGATTCTTTGGCAAAAATTTCAGCAAGAGAGGGTTCTTTCTCCTGCTTTTCATGATGCACAAATCAGTACTTGTATTGGTTTCTGCTCGCTCATTTCCAGCGCTTCTCTTATTCATACCATGGTTTGGCATTCTAACAATGAAGAAGATATTACATATTTATGGCGTTATTACGATAACACGCAAGGAGTTCGCTTTTATCGTTTATGTGCCAGGCAAGATCAACAGCAATATCGTTGTTGGTGGTGGCGTGATCATACGTTAATCAGCCAAGGTATTGTCAGTGCCACACACTAGCATGGGAAATCCCAGCTAGTTTTTTTTATGAAACGCTTGTAAGTGCTCTTTGCTACAAAATGCATTTGCGTCTTGATCATGGATTGCATGAGATCTTGGTAGATTGATTTTGCACTGTGCACAGCGAACCATGCTTTCTTGTTGAGCGTCTTTTCCTGAGTTGTTAGACGGAGAGTTAGACTTGTTTGAGGGCTTTGCTCGTTGAAAACCGAGCACTTGGCGGTATAACCACCAGCCAATTGCGAAAATAGCAATAAAAACGATCAATCGGACGATCATACACTTTACCTAGGTTGGGGAATTCCAGACAATAAAGGACATATTCTAACAGAGTTAACGAGATAGCAACTGTATGACATTACGAGTAGCAATGGCCCAGCTGGATATGCTGGTCGGTGACATAGCAAAAAACACGCAATCAGTGATCGATGAGGCTAAAAAAGCCCGCGATGAAAAGAAAGCGGATGTTATTGTTTTTCCAGAATTGACCCTAACAGGTTATCCGCCGGAAGACTTATTGCTGCGACCCAGCTTAGATCCTCGTATCGAATCTGCTTTGCAGCGTATTTTAAATGAGGTTTATGACATTTATGTTGTCGTGGGTTACCCAAGACGCATTGATGGTGAATTATTTAACTGTGCTGGCGTGATTTATCAAGGCAAGCAGTTATTGGAATATGCAAAGCAAGAGCTGCCTAACTTTTTAGTGTTTGATGATAAACGTTATTTTAGTGAAGGTTCTAATGCTGGCATTGTTAAAATAAAAGGTGTCACTGTTGGGCTGAGTATTTGTGAAGATATTTGGCATCCTGCGCCAATAGCGCAAGCCAAGGCTGCGGGTGCTGAGCTGATCCTTAACTTAAACGCATCCCCCTTCCACATTGAAAAAATGGGGGAGCGAGAAGCCTTATTACACCAACGTGCGACAGAAGTTAGTCTACCTATTGTTTATGTAAACTATATGGGGGCGCAAGATGAACTTGTCTATGAAGGCGGTTCGTTTGTTGTAAACGCTCATGGGACAAAAGTCTTGCAAGCGCCTTGGTTTGAAGCTGGTTTATATTGTGTTGATATGATTGTAGATGATAGTCAGATCAATAAAGTTGAACCGGTTCCTGGACCTATAGCGCCTGCCTTAGCGGTAGAAGCGAGTGTGTATCAAGCCATGGTGCTTGGGTTGCGTGATTATATTGAAAAGAACCGCTTTAAAGGGATTGTACTAGGTCTTAGTGGTGGTATTGATTCTGCACTATCATTAGCAGTAGCTGTTGATGCGATTGGCGCTGATCGTGTCCAAGCAGTAATGATGCCTTATACCTACACCTCTTCTATTAGTCTCCACGATGCGGAAGAAGAAGCCAACCTGCTTGGCGTGAAGTACAGTGTGTTACCGATTGAACCTATGGTGTCTGCGTTTACAGATGTTTTGGCACCTGAATTTGAAGGGTTTGAAAAGGATACGACAGAAGAGAATTTGCAGGCGCGAACTCGTGGTGTTGTCTTAATGGCGATTTCAAACAAGAAGGGTTTAATGGTGCTCACTACCGGTAATAAAAGTGAGATGGCTGTTGGTTATGCAACCTTATATGGTGACATGGTTGGTGGTTATTCTGTCTTGAAAGATGTGTTTAAAACATTGGTCTTTTCACTGTGCCGTTACCGTAATACCTTGGGTTATGTGATCCCTGAGCGCGTAATAACGCGCCCGCCATCCGCAGAACTTGCACCAGACCAAAAAGACGAAGACTCTTTGCCAAGTTATGACATTTTGGACGAAATCTTGCGAATGTATATTGAGCAAGATTTAAGCGCAGAAGCGATTTTAGCAACCAATCAGTTTGACCGTGATACTGTATATCGAGTATTACGCTTGGTTGATGTGAATGAATATAAACGACGTCAAGCACCAACTGGTGTTCGTGTTACCGGTCGAGGTTTTGGTCGTGACCGTCGTTACCCTATTACTAATGGTTGGCATATTGGCGAATAGTTATTGCTAATAGTGTTACGGGTAGTAAAGTCAAAAATGGCCGCAGATTAGCGGCCATTTTTTGTTTTACAGTGATGAAATTTGATCTGGCTTATAATGATATCGTGCTTATTCAAACACTTGGTCGTGATTATTGCTTATGATCAAAAGTGATGCGAGTTGAGTTTGTAAGCCTGTTACTGGTTGAGTTTATCAGTTTACCCGTTTTATTTTCGATAAAGAAAACGGCTAAATTTTCTTTTTGAGCAATTCTAGACCCTTCTTTTTGACCAAGACATAACATTGTCGTTGCCCATGCATCACTGACACGAGGGTCCGTTCCAAAGACAGAGGCTGACACAAGGTCATGGGACGTAGGTTGTCCTGTAATAGGGTTTAGAATGTGTGAGTATTCTTTGCCGTTATCGTCAAAATAGTGATGATAAGTGCCAGAGGTGTCGAGCGATACTCCTTTAGTGTCGTCTATGGTAACGATTTGATAAGGCGTAGGGTTCCCCTTATCGGCAATAGGGCGTTCTATCGCCACACGCCATTTATCCCCATTTGGTTTAGCACCTTTGATTTTCATATCGCCACCAAATTCCACCAGATAATTGTTAATGCCCTTAGACTCTAAAACCTGGCTGAGTTTATTAATGGTGTAGCCTTCGCCCATAGAGGAGAAATCGACTTGTAAGGCTGGAATAGTTTTACGAATACGTGTTCCCGAGTCGTCTATTTCGAGCTTATCCATGCCTATATTGGCTTTCGTTGCTATCAACTCTTGTTTGGTAGGGACGTGTAATGAATCTTTCTTAAATCCCCAAAGGTCAAATAACGGACCAATGGTTGGGTCATAGCAACCTTCTGATTTTTGATTAATATTTTTAGCGATTTTGATTAATTGAATGAAATCTTCTGACGCGGCTTGCCAGCTGGTGGAGGTACTGTGATTAAATTGTGAAATATAAGAGTCGTTACGCCATGTGGACAGTTCTTTATCGATTTGTGCAAGTGTACTATCAAAGTTCGTTTTCACTTCGGCAGAAGGAACCGGTTGATCAGACCAAAAGCTAATATGGTAAGTGGTGCCTTGGGCGAAACCTTCTACTTTCTCTATTTTAGGGGGCTGGCTGCAGCCACTTAATACGAGTATCGCGACGAAAGAAACGGTGCCTAAACGTAGTGCTGTAGGCAGGGTAAATCTTGATGTTTTTGAGGTAAGCATGAAATGATGTATCCGTTCAAAATTAAATCTGAGCGCAGTTTAGCAATAGCGATTCCCTAACTCCACTTTGATAAGGTTTTAGGTGAATTTATACGGTTTATTTTGTCCCTATCGCCTATAATTCCCGTGTAGATTTTATCTATTTCCATTGAATTGCTAAACTTGCGTTTGCGCTCTATATGCCTTACCGCTATCACCCAGAATTTATAAGACTCTATTTATGCTAAATATTTCTAACACCACTCGTTTAAACAAATACATTAGTGAAAGTGGCATTTGCTCCCGACGGGATGCTGACCGCTTTATTGAGCAGGGGAATGTATTTATTAATGGTAAGCGAGCAAAAATAGGGGATCAGGTGGCATCTGGTGATACCGTCAAGGTAAATGGACAACTGATTGAGCCGCAAGATGCTGAAGACTTTGTGTTGATTGCTTTGAACAAACCGGTAGGCATTGTTAGTACAACAGAAAGTACTGAGAAAGATAATATCGTTGATTTTGTGCGCCACGGCGTACGTATTTTCCCGATTGGTCGTTTAGATAAAGATTCTCAAGGTCTTATCTTCTTAACCAATAATGGCGACTTAGTGAATAAAGTGTTGCGAGCGGGTAATAATCATGAAAAAGAATATTTGGTGACGGTGAACAAAACTATTACAGAGGATTTTATTAGCGGTATGGCTAATGGCGTTCCTATTTTAGGGACCATGACGAAGAAGTGTCCAGTGTCTAAAGAGTCTACAAATGTCTTTCGCATTACTCTGGTACAAGGTTTAAACCGTCAAATACGCCGCATGACAGAGCACTTTGGTTACGAGGTAATGAAGTTAGAGCGAGTGCGTATTATGCACATTAGTTTAAAAGGCCTCCCTGTTGGTGAATGGCGTGACTTTACAAAAAAAGAAGTTGATACCCTTGCTAAAGCAATAGAAGAGTCGTCTTCTGAATCGGCAGCGCCTGCTAAAAAGTCAGCCAATAAACATTCTAAAAAGCCTAATAGCGGTGCTAAAAATAGCTCTGGTGGTCGTACTAACGCTGCTGGAGGTGCGGCAAACCATACGAAGTCAGGAGGTGATTCTAACCGTTCTAATAGTCCCTCTAAAAATCCTAACACCAAGCATAAGCGTCCTTTCGAAAATGCACCTGCTAAACCCGGAAGGTCGGGGCAACGACCTAAGCCAGGCGGTACTAAACCGACTGGAAAAGGTAATCCAAGAAAGCCTAGACCGACACGGTAATGTATTTTTTGTTTCCTGCTTAACATAGAGAGGTAAACGGTTAGTCGTTTACCTCTTTTTTATGACTCTATTTATTGTTAAGTATTTTGCTCGCAAGATTGTTGTGAGGCATAGATTGTTGTGAGGCATAGAGCGTTGAATTGAGCTAGGGCATTACTATCAGGTGAGAAAATAGGGATAGTGAGGAAAGTAGATCAGTAGCACCATGACTGAGTATTTGTTCACTCAGTCATGGTCAAAGGTCATTATGATTTAGGTAAAAATTTCCCCATCGCAAGCATCAAAGACTTGTGCTTTAAGATGGCCAAGCATTCACTTTCTTCTAAGTGTTCTGCTAATTGAGTTAAATTATCACTTTTTTCAATCTGCCATTCTGCACAAACACGGCTACGGCATAATGTATTTTCTTCTTCATCAGGCAGTTGTGCTAGGTACCAATGATAGAAGTTCACATCATTAAGAAACGTATACAGTAGAGACTCTTGATCGCAAGGGTAAGCAGGCTCAACGTGTTGTTGCTTATCATTAAGTAATTTAACGATACCTGTTGCGCGTTTTTCTTGTGCTGAGCGTAGCAACATTATTTTCGACAGTATATTGCCACGATTTTTACCACCACTCATCCATGAAAGAGGGATGGAGAAAATCAAACCAATAGTAATTGGTAAAGACCAATAGAATAGCTCAGGACTAAGATAGAAAGCCGCTGCAGCTAGCCCAGCGCCTAACAAGGTATGAGATAGATGGGCACGAGCAACTGTTTTCCAAGGTGTTGCACCATCATCCCTAGATTGAGGTTTCCAGCCACTGTCACGACCTTTGAGTACATCAAAGACAACAAGAAATTGTGAAAACATTAAAATAGGAGCATACAATGCGGATAGCACGGTTTCTATTAACATATCTAACGTTAACAATATTGGACCACCAAACGCCATACAACGACGTGGGTAGATTAGAGCACTTAACCAGCCAAAGACTTTAGGTGCTAATACTAGTGCCATTGACAGTTCAAATAGCAGGCGTGCTTTTTCAAAATCAAAGACCGGCCAAGTTGGAAATAAAGACGGATTTGAAAAGTACTCAGGTCTGACAAAATGAGCCTGTACGGCTAGGGCGAACCCTACCGCAATAAGCAAAAACCAAAAAACGGCACTTAAGTACGAAAAAATCCCTGAGAATAAGTGAATGCGCGTAGCAAAATGAAAGCCTTTCGCGAACAAGAATGCTTTGTGTTGTAGGTTCCCCTGACACCAACGACGATCACGTACCATGACATCAATTAATGATGGCGGCGCTTCTTCATAAGAGGCTTCCAAGTCCATGTCAAAACGGACTCCCCAACCTGCTCGGCGTAACATAGCCGCTTCCATAAAGTCATGACTCATGACATGGCCACCAAATGGTGCTTTACCTTCTAGAATAGGTAATCCACAAGCTTCAGCAAATGCTTTGGTACGGATAATGGCATTATGCCCCCAGAAGTTGGATGCAGTACCATGCCATGCTGCTAGACCGGATGCGTAAACAGGACCAAAACACTGATTGGCAAATTGCTGGATACGGCTGTAAAGCGTGTTGGCTTTAATAATGGTCGGTAACGTTTGGATTAAACCTAGACCTGGCTCAGCAGCCATGCGACGAGACAGACTAATAAAGCAATCCGCACTCATGAGGCTATCAGCATCCAATACAATCATACTGTCGTAGTTGGCGCCAAATCGCGTCACCCAGTCTGCAATGTTGCCAGCTTTACGCTCATTGTTATTATGACGACGGCGGTAGTAAATAGGGCAGCCGTTATCATCGTGATTGAGCAGTGGGTAAAAAGTGTGTTTTTCTTTGATGCAAGACGCAGATCGATTGCTGTCGCTGAGAATAAAGAATGCAAATTTACCCGGCGCTTTGGCCAGTATGTCTTCATGCATGGCTTCAATACTGGCACGAATTCGAGCAGGATCTTCGTTGTAAACCGGTAGCAAAATAGCGGTGACGCCATCTGGCTCAATTTCGTTTGTCTTACGAGTGAACGGCCATAAGCGACATAAAAAACCAACCGTCGCTTGGGAAAAAGCAAAAGAAATCCAAGTGAAGTTAATGCAGAACAGTACTAAAAATGCCCACTGTAAACCTGCAATGGCATTTGTGTTTAAGACGGCGTACATTTCTGTCGCGCCATACCAAGTTAAGCTAAGCGTAATTGCAATAACGCATAAGCGAGCCAGCAGTGTCCTTAATAGAAAGGGTTGGATTAGCTTTTTAGCAGTTTGACGAGCCTCATTTACTTTGTGACGAGGCATTGCTAACGGTGTCTCTGGCGGCAAAGCGAGACGCTCGTAGCGACTTACTTGTGTGTTTTTCATATTTATTTTAACCATCTGTATAACCATGTGGATGCAATTGGTTGATCATTTTCTTTTAACTGCATTCTTAGTTCTGCAACATCTGCTTCTTCAGGATCAAAGGTGATGTAGGCTCTTAAACCATGAGTATCTGGGTTTCTAACCACTTTTGTATGAGTGATTTTGCCGTTACTAATGGTTGCGTTCACCGTGACTTTATCCAAATCTTTTACTGACAGGTCATTATAATCAATCACTATTTCTGGGTGATTGCTGTCGATATTCATGTGTTTGGCACTACGAACAATATGCGGCTTGCTGGCAAGCGTCGGCGTATCATTTGGCCATGTCAGTTGGTATGAGTAGGAGAATGCTTGATCTTTTTTAAGACCTTCTTTTGGCTCCCAGTAGGCAACAATATTATCATTTTCTTTAGAACTAGAAGGTATTTCAATCAGTTCAATATGCCCAGGGCCCCAATCGTTCAAAGGCTTAATCCAGCTTGAAGGACGATCTTGGTAGGCTGCCTTTAAATCTTGGTAATCTTTGAAGTTATTATGACGTTGAATTAACCCAAAGCCCTTAGGAGATTGGTCTAAAAATGCGCTAATTTGTAATGTTTTAGGGTTATTAAGAGGACGCCATAACATTTCGTCCGTTCCGGTTTGAATTTGTAAACCATCTGAGTTGTGCAATTCAGGATGGTAATCAGGTCGGTCAGCTATGTCTAACGATCCATCATACATAAACATGGAATTTAACGGAGCTAAACCAATGTGTTTTATATCCACTCTTGGGAAAAGCGTTGCTTGAACATCCACTCTGGTTGGTGAACCAGGATAAATGCCAAAGCGGAATGCCCCAGTAACACTTTTACTGTCTAATAATGCATGTACAACAATGGCTTTTTGAGTAACAGAAGGGCGTTCTATCCAAAAATGTTTAAATCTAGGAAATTCTTCGCCCATGGGTTGAGCCACATTGATAGCCAAACCGCGTGACGAAAGGCCGTAAGTTTGGCCTTTTGATATGGCGCGAAAATAGCTAGCACCCTGAAACACAATAAACTCGTCATTTTGATCGTTTGAGTTTAATGGGTAATGCAGACGCAGGCCTGCAAATTTTCCCGCTTTAGAAATAAGATCGTCAATTTTTTGTGTCGGCGTGTTAAATGAAGAGGCTGATACTTTTAATGGGAAAGCGCGACCATTTTCAACCACATCAATAGACACTAGGTCTTTATATAGATATCCAGGAGCAAATAATTGTATGGAAAAAGGTGTTTGAGTATTCCCCCAGACGGCTTTGTTTTGTTGAAAGTCTATTTTCTGATAAGTATCAAAATCTAAATCAGTCAGTTCTTTAGGCGCAACATCAGGCGCTTTCATAGAAGACTTAGCGAGTTCTTTTGCGATATTAATAACGGTTTGCTGTGAGAACGCATAATCTTCTTTAGTACTATTATCGCCTTCTTTACTAGGAGATGGCGTGGCTATGCCACTTTTGGCTTCAACTGGCGAAGCTGTGACAGTCGCATCGGCTTGGGCTAAGCCGCAGATAAAAAGCGAGGTCGCCATAAAGAACAATTTAATGGATTTTGTATTATGCATAGTAAGAAAAATGAGCTCTAAATAAAAATGCTGAACTGAGTATAAAAGCGGTTCCAAGCACAATGATTTTTATGAGGCTCTAACTCCCTGAATATCTGTTTATATAGTGTCTTATGATAAAGCTTTAACATCGTTATAGTGCAATTATGGCGTATGGGGATTGAAAAGATTTTGTGAGGAATTTGCCTATATTGTTCATAAAAGTGCAATTCACATCCTTTTTTAAACGTCCCCTTACGTTGCAAGGTAAATTAGTGTGTTTGTGAGTAAAGTACCAAAAAAGTTAAAGTAGCGTGCGCATTTATTAATGTCTGTGTTTTATAAAGTTTTTACTCTAATACTTTAATTTAATAAATATTTTATATTGGCTGATCGTTTTTCTTGGATCGGTCGCTAATGGTTTTTGTACTTTTGATTTGGACAGAATAAGTATGACTTGCTCAGAGTTGAGTGGCTATAGCACAGTGTGTGAAGAGTGTGATTGGGTTAATAGTACATCTGTGTTTGCGGTAGGTGAGGCATTAGTTTGTGAACGTTGTTGTCATACATTAGCCCGTTTCCCAAAGCACCGACTGGAAAAAATATTAGCCTATGGCTGTGTTGCGTTAATAATGTTGATTTTATCACTTAGTTTCTCCTTTCTAAATTTATCAACAACGGGTTTTGGCAGAACGGTTACTTTTTGGCAAAGTCTATCAACCTTACTAAATCCGCAATTTGTTATTCTTGGCATATTCATTGTTATTATCTTATTAATATTGCCTATTTGTTTCTTGGTGGGCGTAGTTATGCTTTCTTGGCTAATGAAGAGAGAGCGATATAAGTTTGTTCAACGGAGGCTCTTGTACTCTGTGATTGTGATTAAACCTTGGTTAATGGTCGATGTATTTTTAGTCGGGGTACTGGTTGCGTTAGTAAAAATGCAAACTATGGTAACGATAGGGTTGGGTTTCTCCTTTTGGGCCTTTTTGGGTTACGTTGTATGCCTTGTAAAAACGGCGTCTCTAGTTGATTATCGCTGCTTTTGGTGGAAAGTGTTAGGTCCTATAAAGCAGGTTGAAAGCCGCTTGGTTAGTGCGCGTCTTCAAGGTTTGGTCGGTTGCTATTCTTGTGGTGCTATTGTTTTGCAAAATAGGCGTCGTTGTAGCCACTGTGGGCATAAAGTATATAGCCGAAAGCCTTCCAGTATTAAACGTACCGCCATTTTATTAGTGGTGACTTCTATATTATTTGTTACAGCCAATGTGTTACCTATAATGCAAACACGGTTAATAGGTATGACGGAATCATCGACTATTATAGGTGGCGTTTATCAACTCTGGGGGATTGGATCTTATTGGATTGCTATAATTATTTTTCTGGCCAGTGTATTTATTCCTATTGCAAAAATATTGTCTTTGGGGTGGTTGTGTTGGCACTCGTCTAGTAGCGAGCCTCAACATCTAGTTCGCAAAAAACGAAGGCTTTATCGAATAACTAAAATGATTGGGCGTTGGTCAATGATTGATGTTTTTGTTGTAGTAACCCTAACTGGATTAATACAAGTTAATGGCATTATATCGGTAGAGCCTGGTCTAGGAGTGTTAGCTTTTTCTAGTGTGGTTATTTTAACCATGTTAGCAGCGCGGACTTATGATTCTCGATTGTTGTGGGATAAAGAGGCGTAGCCTGCAGCTACATATGTTATTTAGTATCGATTTTTTTCGTACTTTTAATAATAAGGAATACTGTTATATCGATGGATTATCTTAATGAGCAGTCAAGCTCGCTACATGGTTAAAGGTAGGCAATAGAAAAGGGCGATAATATTCCCTTTTCTATTGAAGTCTCTTCATAAAGGCTTAGTTGTGTTGTCTATATCGTATATTACGAGCGGATCACTGCTTCAGGTTGTGACAGCGCTTGACGCTTTTTTAAGGCTTTATAATAGGGGGCGAAAACAGGACGATCTATGTATTGTCCATCGCCTGGCTGCGCAAGTAATTTTCCATCATGCCATGCTAAAGACCCATTACAAATAGTGCTTTCTGGAATGCCATGAATGGTCATCCCTTCAAAAATACTGTGCTCAATATTAGACTGATGTGTTTTAGCTGACAGTTTTTTTTCCCCGTTAGGATTCCAAATAACCAAATCTGCATCGGCTCCTTTTCTAATACAACCTTTGTTTGGATAGATATTAAATATCTTAGCGGTATTAGTAGAAGTGAGTGCTACAAATTCATTTGCAGTGATCTTACCTGCGTTGACGCCTTTTTCCCATAACACCATCATCCGCTCTTCTACACCGGCAGTGCCATTTGGAATATGAGTAAAGTTGTCTTTCCCCATCGCCTTTTGTTCACTGCAAAATGCACAATGATCAGTGGCTGTGGTTTGTAAGGTTCCGCCTTGTACGCCTTTCCATAATGCGTCTTGATGATGTTTAGGGCGAAAAGGCGGGCTCATGACATGGGCAGCAGCGGTTGCCCAATCAGGATTTTGGTAGACACTATCGTCAACTGTTAAATGCCCGGCGAGGACTTCTCCAAAAATGGTATGGCCATGGTCTTTAGCGTAACGGATCGCGTCTACGGCTTCTTCTGTTGAAACGTGAACCAAGTAGAGTGGAGCACCTAGGGTATTTGCGATGCTGATTGCACGATTAGCGGCTTCCCCCTCAACAGAGGATGGACGAGATAAAGGATGGGCTTCTGGTCCTGTCATCCCTTGCTCTATTAGTTTGTTTTGTAAGTGGTAAACAAGCTCTCCGTTTTCCGCGTGGACGGTTGGAATAGCTCCTAATTCAACACATTTAGTAAAGCTGGAGACGAGAATATCATCGGTTGCCATGATGGCATTTTTGTAAGCCATAAAATGCTTAAAGCTGTTAACGCCATGCTGCTGTGTCAGTATTTCCATTTCCTCAGCAACACTGTCATCCCACCAAGTGATCGCCACATGGAAGGTATAATTCGAATGAGATTTTTGTGCCCATTCACGCCATTGGTGGTAAGCCTCTAATAAAGATTGCTGAGGGTTAGGGATCACAAAATCAATAATACTAGTGGTACCGCCAGCTAAGGCCGCTTTAGTGCCTGATGCAAAATCGTCTTTTGCAACTGTCCCCATAAAGGGCAATTGCATATGAGTATGAGGGTCTATTCCACCAGGCATAATGAGTTTGCCTTCTGCGTTGATAACAGTGGCATTAGTGGGTGGGGTTATGGATTGGCCAATGTCGATAATCTTATTACCGTCGCATAAAATATCTGCTTGATAGGTTTCCTCGTGGGTGACTATTGTCCCCCCTTTGATCAATAGACTCATAATATTGTCCTTTGGTATTTTTCGTTTGTTTTATTATCGTTATGTGAAACGAGTAAATCTCATGGATAAAAAGTAGGCGTGACAAAGCCCGATGCAAAGCACACCAGAAATGATACTGGTGTGCTGATGTCATACATCATGAAACATTAGGTTTAACAATGAAGCAGATTGCAGCGGTTATTAAGACGCCACAGCATGTGCCTGAGTAGATGATGCCTGGATTTTAGCTAGGACAAAGTAGACAATGGCACCGGTAAAAGCACCAGTAAACCAACCATAGCGGTAAAACCATTCAATCGCGGGTATATTGACGGCGATGATAGTAATGGCGACAGGCGTAGCAAAGGCAAGTAAGCCTGCAATGTTGAACGCAGGGTACAGACTGTTTGGCGTATACAAAGCAACTAAATCAAGATGTTGGCGTTTGATTGAGAAGTAATCAACAATCATGATGCCAGCAATGGGGCCTAGTAAGCTTGAATAGCCTAATAACCAGTTTGAATAGAGACTTTCTACACTAACGTCGGATTCAATCCAGCCCATTTTTTTCAATAATTCCCAGCTCATTAAAGCAATACCCACAAGCCCTGTTAGTAGCGCGCCACGAGTATGATTAATGTATTTAGGTGCAATGTTTTGGAAGTCATTAGTAGGAGAAACGACATTAGCAGCAATGTTGGTGGAGAGTGTCGCGATAATGATCAAGACCATTGCAATGGCGACAAGAAATGGGCTGTCGATTTTACCAATCAAAGAGATAGGATCTGAGATTGTTTCCCCGACCAAGGTTGATGATGCCGCTGTTAGTACTACGCCTAATGCTGCAAAAAAGAACATAGTAATTGGCAAACCAATAATTTGCCCAATGACTTGGTCTTTTTGAGATTTTGCATAGCGGCTAAAATCCGGAATGTTCAACGATAACGTTGCCCAGAAACCAACCATAGCGGTTAAACCACCAAAAAAGTACCCCCAAAAGCCTGCATCTTCAGGGCGAGACGCCGGTGTCGATAAGATTTCAGTAAAAGAGACCTTACCGCCAGCCCAGACCATTAAGCCAATACTGACCAGTAATAGTAAAGGAGCAGAAAGTGTCTCTAACCATTTGATTGATTCGGAGCCACGAATAACCACCACCATTTGCATGACCCAAAAAACGAAAAAGCCAATTACTTCACCGACACTGCCTAAACTTGCCCAATCAGTTGAGATGGCGGATAGAAATAAATGAATCGCTAGACCGCCAAACATCGTTTGAATGCCAAACCAGCCACATGCCACAAAACCACGAATTAAGCATGGAATATTTGATCCTACGATACCGAACGAAGAGCGTAGTAAGATAGGAAAAGGGATACCAAACTTAGTGCCAGGGTAGGCGTTCATTGTAAGCGGAACAAGTAAAATGACATTGGCAATAAGAATGGTAAATAACGCTTCCATCACAGATAAACCAAAGTAGGACGTTAATACGCCGCCTAATGTATAAGACGGCACACAAATGGCCATGCCTACCCATAACGCAGCAACATTCCATTTACTCCATGTACGTTCATGCAGTTTAGTTGGGGCTAAATCATCGTTGTAGGCTGAACTTTGTTGGAGGTCAGTATCAACCTCGAGTTCATAGAACTCACCTTTTTGGATAGATTTGCTCGACATGCTTTACCTCTTATCTTTTGATTATCAGTTTTGCGTTATTGTTATTGAATAACCTATTGTTTCGCAAGCAGTTATAACGAATATTTATCTAAACTTTATGTTCATTAGCAATTCGTTTACTGGCTTCAAGCATGGTATGCAATAAAACATTTGCACCAGCCGCACATTCTGCAGGAGAGCTGTATTCTGCTTCGTTATGACTGATGCCTTTTAAACAAGGTGTAAATATCATTCCTGTTGGTACTAAATCCGCCATGTAACAAGCGTCATGACCTGCGCCTGCGTAAATGTCCATATGACTGTAGCCTAGTTTTTCAGTGGCTGATTTTACGTCATCAGAGGCATTAAATTCGACTGGTGCAAAGTACCAAAACGGATCGACTTTGATCTCAAGATTGCGCTCAATCGCGAGCTTTTCACAAAAGGCAATGAGCTCTTCGTGCATGGTGAGCAATACTTCAGGGATAGGATTACGCAGGTCGGCACTAAAGGTAATATGACCAGGAATTGTGTTTCGTGAATTTGGCCACACCTGCATAAAGCCCACAGTACCAAGGCCATTTTCATAGCGATGTGCAATGGCTTCGATTTCTTGAACTATCATTGAGGCAGGCACCATGGCATCTTTACGTAAGTGCATTGGCGTTGTGCCTGAATGAGAGGGACGACCACAAACTTCGATATTGTACCAACGAATACCTTGCCCAAGTCGGACGACACCAATCATTTTTTCTTCGTCTTCTAATATGGGACCTTGTTCAATATGTGTTTCAAAAAAAGCACCCACATGACGGCTGCCTAATTCCGCATCACCTAAATAGCCAATACGCTTTAGCTCGTCACCAAGTTTAATTCCATCGACATCGGTTTTATTTAATTCAGTTTCAAGATCAAAGCGTCCGACATAGGTGCCTGAGCCTTGCATCGCAGGTTGAAAGCGTGAGCCTTCTTCGTTTGTCCACACCGAAAACTCCATCGGAGTGGGGGTTTCGATATTATTGTCATGGAGGGTTCTGAGTACTTCTACTCCTGATAGTACGCCAAAGACACCATCAAATTTTCCGCCAGTTGGTTGAGTATCTAGATGACTACCTGTGGCGACGGCAGGAAGGTCATTATTCGTACCTGGGCGGCGTGCAAAAATATTGCCTATTTTATCAACGGCAATCTCACAGCCAGCTGTTTTACACCAAGAGACAAATAAATCACGGGCTTGTTTATCAAGATCAGTCCCCGCCAGACGATTGCAGCCACCTTTTTCAGTACCACCGATTTCGCCCATTTCCATTAATGTATCCCATAAGCGTTTTTCGTTGATGCGCAGGTCCTTCATTCTGTTCTCCTATACTAATTTAGTTAGAAATCTTTTTATGTTGGTAAATATATTTACCAAAAGGTAAAAATACATTCCGAAAAAAAACCAAACATTTACTCCTTGTATTAATAAAAGAGTTATTTTTAATGAATGGTTTCAAAAGTATTCTTTAAAGTTGTCTTAAAGGTCAGCAAAAAACAGGCCAGTTTTTTACTCTTTTTATCGTTTGCGTCTCGTTTGATTATTTTTCTTATGCTATTTTCATTATAGATTCGTGTAAGAAAACAAAAGAAATCAGTGTGTTACCGTTATAGGAGTCAATTTTGACAAATAAAATAGAAAAGCGCACTAAGCAATCGATAAATAGGGTCTTACTAGAAACTCGTATACTGCGAGCTGCAGAGGTTGTTTTTGCCTCAAAAGGGTTCAGTGGTGCTTCTATGGATCGCATTGCTGAGATCGCCAAAATATCTAAGCAAAATCTTATTTATTACTTTTCAAACAAGGACTTACTTTATAAAAGAGTGTTAAAAGAGATGCTTGATATTTGGGTTGAAAAGCTGTCTTTTTTAGAGACTCAAGGCGATACGCCGGAAGACATTATACGTATCTATGTGCACGAAAAAATGCAGATTTCACGACTTTATCCTAATGGTTCGAAGGTTTTTGCTCACGAAATAATCAGCGGTGCTCCAGTCTTAAAGGAATACTTAATTAGTTCTCTCAAACCTCAATTTGATCGCGATGTCGTATTAGTTAAGTCATGGATAAATAAAGGATTAATCGATGATATTGATCCAGAGTGTTTGTTTTTTACTATTTGGGCAGCCACTCAAACTTATGCTGATTTCTCCATTCAAATGGAAATATTGTTAGGTAAGACAAGGCTTGATAAAGAAGATTTTGATCGTGCTGAAATGGCGGTGACTGAATTTGTTGTGCGCGCTCTTGGTGCTAAAAAAAATAATTAGACAGAAAAAACTCTCATATCATTCTCATTAATAGCCTTTTTTAACCTTCACTTTATTTAAAAAATCACAAAAAAACTATTCCACTTCATAATGTTAACCTTTTGGTTAGGATTTATATCGTGCTGGTTTTATTGCCTATGTTCATATTTAGTGCGGTTTATGCACTGTAAAAAAACAATTTACTCTTCTAAAAACACTGTGTTATTAATTTTTATACCAAATGGTAAAAATTTTAAATAAACCATGTTTCTCGGAGGGAATATGATCTCTTTTTCAGAAGCTAAGTCGTATGAATTTTCAACTGGCCCGGATCTGTTCGCGCTTTGTCAGTCTGCGTCTACAGTGCGCGATGAGTATTGGGGTAAACGGCTGACTTATTCTAAAAAAGTCTTTATTCCCCTGACAAATATGTGTCGTGATACTTGTGGCTATTGCACTTTTGTACAAGGTCCTGAGTCTCCCAATGCTAATTACATGACGCCAGAACAAGTGTTAAAAACGGCGTTTGATGGCGAGGCGTTAGCGTGTAAAGAAGCCTTGTTTAGCTTGGGTGAACGTCCAGAGCAGCGCCACCAAAAGGCACGAGATTTATTGACGGAGTTAGGTTACGTCAGCACATTGGATTATTTGCATGATCAATGTGAGAGCGTGCTAACACACACCACATTGTTGCCTCATGTTAATGCTGGAGCTTTATCTTACGCAGAGCTTAAGCGACTCAAACCGGTCGCGGCCAGTATGGGAATGATGTTGGAGACGGTCTCTAATGATTTGCTCAAAAAAGGACACGCTCATTATGCTTGTCCCGATAAAACCCCTAAACGTCGTCTTGATACGATCGACCAAGCAGGAAAATTAGATATTGCTTTTACCACCGGTATTTTGATTGGTATTGGTGAAACTTGGCAAGATCGTCTGAACAGTTTATATGCTATTCGAGATCGTCACCTCAGTTACGGACATATTCAAGAAGTTATTATTCAAAACTTCCGGGCTAAGGCAGGAACAACTATGGCGGGTTATCAAGAGCCTGACCTTGATGATATGAAGCGGACAATTGCCATAGCGCGTTTGATTTTACCCAATGAAATTAGCATTCAAGCTCCTCCTAATCTGGAAGTGGAATACGGCAGTTATATCAATGCTGGCATTAATGATTGGGGTGGGATTTCGCCATTAACAAAAGATTTTATTAATCCAGAGAGAGCATGGCCGCAGATTAGTAGCGTGGCGCAAGCATGCTCAGGATTAGGCTACTCACTCGCAGAACGTCTTACTATTTATGACCGTTTCCAACATCAAGCAGATGACTATCTCACAATGGATCTAGCGCATCGAGTCGGAGCCTTAAATGCTTCATCTGCAGATTCATTTAATGCACTACAAGGAGAGTTTATCCTATGAATAATATTCAGTTTAGCCCCGTATCCGTGGAGCAAACCGTATTTCAAAATCCTACTATTAATACGCCAGTAGCAGCGATTTTAGCAGCATGTTTACAAGGGGAAGAGTTGTCTGTGGAGGATGCATGTGTGCTTTTTTCGACACAGGGCGATGAGGCGCAAGCGGTATTAGACACGGCCGATAAAGTTCGAGAGCAGTGCGTTGGAAATAGCGGCAGCTTTGTTATTACACGCAATATTAACTTTACTAACGTGTGTTATATGGGCTGCCGTTTTTGTAATTTCGCCAAAGAAAAAGGTGATCAAGAAGCAGAATTTCTGACTGTCGAGCAAGTAGCTGATAAAGCCGAAGAGGCTTGGTCTCGTGGTGCGACAGAGGTGTGTATTCAAGGTGGTTTGCATCCTGATATTGATGCCGATTATTACCGAAATCTTATCATAGCCGTTAAAAAACGCGTGCCTGAGATCCATATACACGCTTTTTCACCGTTCGAAATATGGTATGGCTGTAAAAAAGCAAAATTGGAGCCTGAGGTATTTTTATCTGAATTAAAAGCCTTAGGTCTTGGCACTATGCCTGGCACCGCTGCCGAAATTTTAGATACAGAAATACGTAAGCAGCTGACAAAAAACAAGCTAACCACAGAAGAGTGGGTGCGCATTCTTAAAGCGGCCCATTCTGTTGGTGTGAATACCACGTCGACAATCATGTACGGCCATGTTGACCAGCCTATCCATTGGGCAAATCATTTGAAATTACTGCGTGATATACAAAAAGAAACAGGTGGTTTTACTGAATTTGTTCCACTGGGCTTTATCCATTATGAAACTCGACTGTATAACGATAATCCTGATTTAGTCCGTCCGGGGCCTACGCGTGACGAGCATTTTAAAATGCACGCTATTGCGAGATTAATGCTGCAAGGTCATATCAATAACATTCAAGCCTCATGGGTAAAAATGGGCCCAGATGTGGCGGCGAAAATGCTGCGTTCAGGTGCTAATGATTTAGGCGGGACGTTAATGAATGAAAGCATTTCTCGTGCGGCGGGGGCTACTCACGGACAAGAGGTCATGCCAGAAGATATGGTGGCTAATATTCATTCCGCTGGGCTAACGGCGATCCATCGAAATACCTTATATGAAGCGTTAGAAACGTTTGAGTTTAAAGGTACAAGATCATTGCTAATCCCTATTCAAGGAGTCGCTTAATGAGTGAGCTAACGATTACATTATTCGCTGGGGGTGTGGGTGGCGCTAAGGCGGCAGAAGGGTTGGCTGTCAGTCAATATGCGAGTTCGACACAAATTATTGGGAATGTTGCAGACGATCAAGAGTTTCATGGCTTATGGGTATCACCAGATATTGACACATTAATTTATTCACTTGGAAATCAGATAGATAGAGCGCGAGGCTGGGGGAGAAAGGATGAATCTTACGCTGTGCTTAAGGCGCTAGCATTATTGGGGCAAGAGACTTGGATGACCCTAGGAGATTTGGATTTAGCGACGCATATTTATCGAACGGAACTTCGTAAGCGAGGAGTAAGGGCCAGTCATATTACGCAGCGATTAGCGAAACATCATGGGGTGACAATACCAATATTATTACCCACCGATGATGTGGTGCAGACCCAAGTACAGACAGTCTCTGGTTGGTTGTCATTTCAAGAGTATTTTGTTCGTGAACAGTGCCAACCCACCGTACTCGACATTGAATTTAAAGGGGCCAATATTGCGAGAGCCACCTCAGAAACCTTGCATCAGATTGCCAATAGTGACGTGATTATTTTAGCACCAAGCAATCCTATTGTGAGCATTGGTGCCATTTTAGCCATACCTGGGATTCAAGAGGCACTTGAAAAAAGCCCTGCTTACATTGTGGCCATTTCACCATTAATTGCAGGGAAAACAGTCAAAGGACCGGCCGATAAGATGTTACACGCGGTTGGTAAAAGCACCGATTCCAAAGGTATTTATCAGTGTTATGAGTCTTTTTTGCATGGTTTGGTGATTGATGGTGCTGATGCTAGTGATCAGGTTTGGTTAGGTGAGCAGGGAGTCGATGTTTTGGTGACTCCTACTCTTATGAATAATATCAAAGACAAGCAAGCGCTACTGTCTAATGTGGTGCAATTTGCCTTATCACAGCGTAAGCGGAGGGCCGCCTAATGGACTCTATTTGCCTTGTTATTCCAATGAAATGTCCGCAGTTCGCAAAGCAACGTTTAGCCACTTGTTTACCCAATGCTGAGCGCGAAACGCTTGCGATTAGTCTGTTTCGAAATACATTAGCGTTCTTCCAAACACACTTCCCTAGGTTGCAGGTCATGGTGATTAGTGCCTCTTCTGACATGCTGGCGCTGGCGTCTGCTTATTCTGCTGAAACACTATTAGAAGAGGGCAATAACGGTTTGAATGGTGCGTTATCCCAAGCATGTCAATGGGTGGAGAGAGCGGGGTTTAGTCATCAATTGATTATCCCTAGCGATATTGCCTTATTGGATCAAAACGAAATTAGTACCTTGTTGCATACTGCGCGGTGCTATCAGGTGGTGGTAGCAAACGCCAAAGATGGCGGCACCAATGCCCTAATGACATCACCTCCCAATGCGATTCCTTTTCACTACGGAGAGAACTCAGCGGCGAAACACAGTGAAGATGCTCAGCGTTTAGGTTTGTCTTATTGCCAATTAGATCTAGTGAATTTATCACAAGATATTGATCAGAGTGATGACTTAGCGAGGGCAATAGCTCAGCAACCAGAGCGTTTTTTGGCGCGGTGCTCTTTATCGGTTAACCCTTTTAGTAAGGAGAGAGTGTATGCCTGAGTTCATGTCGATGTTTCGTCTTGAAGGTTTACCAGATTTTCAGCATGGCGACGATCTTGCGCAAGTCATTATCGATACTTTGTTGTTGCAGGATAAAGCGCTTTTGGCCGGCGATATTTTAGTAATTGCTCATAAAGTGGTTTCTAAAAGTGAAGGGGCTTGTGCGTATGTCGATCACATTATTCCGAGTGCTGATGCGATAGCGTTGGCAAAAAGCGTGAATAAAGATCCGAGAAAAGTGGAAGTGATTCTATCTCAATCAAAACGCATCGTACGGGCAGTTAAACGACCAGATCAACAAGAGGGTGTGCTGATTGCAGAGCATAAGAATGGCTATATTTGTGCTAATGCAGCGGTAGATGAGTCCAATGCAGATCATCCTGGACAACTGATTTTGTTGCCTGAGAATCCAGATCAAAGCGCACGTTTATTGTGTCAGAGATTAGAAACGTATTTTGGTTGCCAATTGGGAGTGGTGATCAGCGATACCTTTGGTCGACCTTGGCGTTTAGGCCAAACCAATGTGGCTATTGGTCTGGCCAATGTACCTGGGGTTATAAAAATGGAAGGCGAAGTGGATGGTTTTGGGCGACCACTTAGTGTGACGGCTCCTGCTTTTGCCGATGAGTTAGCTGCTGCGTCTGGTTTGCTCATGGAGAAAAGCGCAAAAGCGCCAGTGATAGTTTTTCGTGGCCTTGATTGGCCAGTAACCGACAGCGGTAGTCGAGACCTTATTCGCGCGCAAAATGAAGATCTTTTTAGGTAAAGGTATTTATTTCATATCGAACTGACAGAGTTTATTAAAAAGGAAAAGAGCATGAATTCAGAGATCGGAAAAGTTGCCATTATTGGTGGCACAGGCCCACAAGGCAAAGGTTTAGCATTGCGTTTAGCAATGGCAGGAGTGAGTGTGGTTCTGGGTTCGCGAGATGCGAATAAAGCTCAAACGGTAGCAGAAGCGTTGGTTGTCCAGTTAGCTGAGATGGCGTCGACTTCAAAAAAACCATTGGCTGATATTAGTGGTTTATCAATGGAAGAAGCGACGCAAGCCGCCGATGATCTAGTTATTTTATCCGTTCCTTTTAGCGGACACGACACTACCTTAGCTGTATTAAAACCTTTGTTGGAAGGAAAGCTACTCGTCGATATTGTGGTGCCATTGGCACCGAGTAACCCTAAAGCAGTTGACATGCCCGCAGCAGGATCAGTAACAGAGCATGCACAAAACCTGCTTGGTGAGAGTATTCCAGTGGTTGGCGCACTACACAATGTTTCTGCGATTACTTTGAATGATCTGGCTCGGCCTATTAACTGCGACATATTGGTGTGCGGGAATAATTTGGCTGCGAAAAAACAAGTAATGGCATTGGTTGAGGTAATGGGAACGAAAGCCTACAACGCAGGGCTTGCTGACAGTGCTCGTTGTATTGAAGCGATGACGCCGATTTTGATTCGTTTGAATATCTCAAAAGAGGTGCCGTTTAGTCATGCTGGTATTCGCATTTGCCCGCCTGAGCATTAGATCCGTTTATCAAGCGTAGTACCTATTACTGCACTCTATTTATCACACATCTATCTCAACAGATAAAAATTATAAAAGGAACGCATTATGGAATTTGGAATTACTTTTAAAGGTTTTGTAAGTCCTGATCGAGCACGAAATTTGGTTCGACAAGCAGAAGCGGCTGGTTTTGATTATTGCTGGTTTTACGACTCTCATATTTTATGGCGTGAGTCGTTTGTCGCTATGGCGATGTGTATGGAGCATACCAAAACCATGCGTTTTGGACCTTGTGTGACGAATCCAAATATTCGTGATTGGTCTTTATCAGCAAGCTTATACGCGAGTCTAGCGCTACAAAGTAATGGGCGTTTTGATATTGGTTTAGGTCGAGGTGATTCTTCTATGCGCGTCATGGGCAAGAAGCCAGCTACATTGGCACGTTTAGCGGAATTTACCACTAAGGTAAAAGCCATGGTGCGTGGTGAAGAGGTGGAATATGGAGAATGCCCAGAACCCGTTAAATTACCTTGGGTAAATGGTTACGAATTGCCTGTTTGGATTGGCGCTTATGGCCCTAAAGCGTTAGCAACGGCAGGTGAGGTAGGCGATGGTTTGATCTTGCAAATTGGCGATCCAAGTTTAGTAACTTGGTTTAAGGATCAAGCGATTGAAGCAGGTAAGAAAGCAGGACGAGATATGTCTAACTTTAAAGTTCAAGCCGCAGCGCCAGCTTATTTTGGTGATATGGATTATTGTATCGAACACACTAAATGGTTTCCAGCGATGGTGGGCAACCATGTTGCTGATATTGTTGAAAAATACGGCAGTGATTCAGGATTGGTTCCAAAAAGTTTAACTGATTATATTGAGAAACGTCGTGGCTATGATTATTCAAAACATGGCCAAAGTGACAATCCATTTTTGGATTTTATTACCGAAGATATTGTTAAAAGCTTTTGTGTATTAGGAACAGTTGAAGACCATCTTACCAAGATAAAAGCACTAGAGGAGGCAGGAACGACGCAGTTTAATATTTATCTAGACAGCGGTGATGAAGAAGAAATCATTGCTAAATATGGGCGTCATATTATTCCGAAATTTAATAAAGAGTAACGTTTTTGACTTGTCAGATTAACCTTTAAGCCACCTATTGTTCATCAGTAATCTGAAAAATAGCCGACGAGAGAAGTTGGCTATTTTTTCAATAAGGTTACTGATTCAATAGCATTATAATAATGTAGATCTCATGATCAGTAATCAACAGGCATTATAATCTCTAGTTTTCCGAGCGACTCTCTCAAATATTCACGTAGTACCCTATAAGGGTGACAAATTAAGGCTTTTATAATGATAATTTGTTCATAAAATATGACCAAATGGTCGGTTAATAATGAAGCCTTTGTTTAAGCCGAGTATACTTTCGGCTCATTTAGTCATATGTGATGCAGTGATATTTCAGGAGTACAGAAATGGCAACACCTTCTCAGCATGATTTACGTAACGATTTCCGCAACTTATTACAAAGTGATAAGTGTTATTACACGGCCTCTACTTTTGATCCTATGTCAGCGCGTATCGCCGCTGATCTTGGTTTTGAAGTAGGTATTCTTGGTGGGTCAGTGGCGTCTCTTCAGGTATTAGCCGCGCCGGATTTTGCCCTAATTACCTTGTCGGAGTTTACTGAGCAAGCGACGCGTATCGGTCGTGTGGCAAGATTACCGATTATTGCCGATGCGGATCATGGTTATGGTAATGCTTTGAATGTGATGCGAACGATTACTGAGTTGGAGCGGGCTGGTGTAGCAGCATTAACCATCGAAGACACCTTGTTACCTGCAAAATATGGTCGTAAATCCACAGATTTGATTCCTCTTGAAGAGGCCATTGGTAAATTAAAAGCAGCATTAGAAGCACGTATTGATCCGGCGATGAGTATCATTGCGCGGACGAATGCTGGTCAGTTAACCATTGAAGAAACGGTCACTAGAGTAAAGGCTTATCAAGCAGTAGGTGTTGATGGTATTTGTATGGTTGGTATTCGTAATTTTGATCACCTAGAAGCGATTACACAACACCTAACAATTCCAGTGATGTTAGTGGCTTATGATAACCCTGAGCTACGTGATCAAGAGCGTCTTGCTAAAAATGGAGTGCGTATTGTTGTTAATGGTCATGCTGCGTATTTTGCGGCGATTAAAGCAACCTACGATTGCTTACGTGAGCAACGAGGGATTGCAGAAGGAACATTAACTCCCTCTGAATTATCGACACGTTATTCTACATTAGAAGAAAACCGTTTATGGGCAAATAAGTATATGGATGTGCAAGAGTAAATCCTGCGAAGCAACGAATAGAAAAAATAGCTTACAGAGTATTGTCAGTTATTTTTTGTGTTCTAGGTGATGAATAAAAGCCAAGCTAACCAACGGTGACTTGCTGTTAGGCTTGGCTTTTTTATTTGAATGCGTTACTACCCTATTTTATCAAACTCAGCATAAACATGACGTAGCCATACTTTCATACGCTGACGCTCGGCAATGTTCATAATTTTTCGATCATTAGCAACCGCCCAAAAACTAGTGTTATTGAAATCAATTTTTTGCGTTAGTTTGGTTTGAAGTTTGGCTAGCTCAATAATTAGCGCATCACGTTGACGGGCTTTTTTGTAGCTGTCTGATTTTTTGAAGCGCGAGAAATCACTTCCTCGACCTAAATTTTGTACGATAATGAAATCTACAGAAGGCTGTTGATAACGGTCTAATAATTGATCGAGTAAAGCGACGGAGTCGGCGCCATCATCCATGATGTGCCAGAGACATACCTGATACCCCATTTCATCCAGCAGACCCAATACATCGGTTTCTTCCATCCATTTATTAAGTGGTCGAGACGCTTGTGCAGCAAGGTCAATGATCAAATCACGGTCTGGGTATTCTTCAATGGAGGCAAGCATACCATCCAAGCTGTCTTCTTCTCCAACAATGATAGGAGAAGAGAAATCATGATAAAAACGAGAAAAAGTACCATGAGAAGAATCACAGTCAAAACCTAAAAAAGGCATATCATGATCAATGTAATATTGTGCCAATACTCGTGCCGTCATGGATTTCCCCACACCGCCTTTTTCACCACCAATAAAGTGTACTTTAGCCATTAAATTCTCCTTGTGACTGCATTATCAAATTGGATTAACACGCATTAATTCCTTAGGTTCTTGGTAAATAGACACTCACATGTGACTAACTACTGCCACTTGCTTGGTCATGTAGACCGATAAAATATTTCTAGAATGAGCCATTTACGCTTCTAACACTTTACCAAGATATTGTGCTGAAAAATGATTTTTTAAAGATAAAAAAAGCCAGTACTTAAAAATACTGGCTTTCGTTGATATATCGCATCACTAAATAGGTAGTTTAGATCAGTTCTAGTTCTTTCATCGCTTGGCGAATTGTCGCTTTGCTGCTGTCCTGAAGTGGTACAACGGGTAAGCGACATTCTTCGGTACAGAAACCAAGTAACGACATTGCGTATTTTGGACCAGCAGGGTTTGGTTCAAGAAATAAAGCACAATGTAGATTAAACAGTTTATCTTGTAATTGAGACGCTTCAGTAAATTTACCTTCTCGGCATAGGCGTTGTAACTCAACAACTTGTTTTGGTGCTACATTAGATGACACAGAGATACAACCATTACCACCACCCACATTGTAAGCGACGGTCGTAATGTCATCGCCACTTAAGAAACAGAATGGTTTGTTGATCAAGGCACGTTCACGAATCGGACGAGTTAAGTCGCCAGTGGCATCTTTTACACCAATGATTCGAGGCAATTCAGCAAGCTTGGCAACAGTATCAACATCCAGGCCGACAACGGCACGAGGAGGGATATTGTAAAGGACGATAGGCAGTTTGCTATTATCATGAACGTATTTGAAATGTTCATATAAGCCGATTTGATTTGGTCGATTGTAGTAGCCTGCTACATGAAGTGTGGCGTCCGCACCAGCTTGGTAAGCAAACTCAGAGTAATTTACCGCTTCTACTGGATTATTTGACCCAGCACCTGCCAACACAGGTACGGCTTTATTCGTTTCTTCTACGGTAATTTCAATGACGCGCTTATGCTCGTCTTCACTAAGGGTAGGTGATTCGCCAGTTGTACCAACAGGGACTAAGCCATTGATGCCTTGAGCAATTTGCCAACGAACGATCTTACGCAGGGCGTCTTCATCTAATTGGCCATTACGAAAAGGAGTAATTAAAGCCGTTATTGCACCGTGGAACATACTGTTACCTCATTAAATATGGTTAAGCATGTCGCTGAAGAGAGGTGATGCCCGTCAGCGAGAGAATGCTGCCGGGGAAAGTTTTATCTTATATCCATACGTCAGCATCGCAGAGCTTCTTCGCCTTGCGTTTATCGCCGTTGTATTTTTTTAAGATGGAATGAAACATAGATTTTGTATCACTAAATCATATTATTTATTTGATGATTTGCATGCTGCCGTTTTTGTTTGAGAAGGTCAATACTCGCTGCTCAAATATCTGGAATTTAACGACGAATATAGACAAAATAGTGTGTTAAGGTGTTTTAACTTATATAAAACAACAAAAATGTGGATGATGTAATGGATTTAACCACTTGGCTCTCTTTGGTTGTAATTTGTTTTCTAGGGGCTATTTCACCGGGGCCTAGTTTAGCCGTTATTTTAAGGCTTACTTTATCCCAATCACCGTTGCATGGTGCTGTTGCTGCTGTCGCGCATGGTTTTGGTATTAGTCTTTGGGCGCTTTTTACGATGCAAGGTTTGGCACTACTAGTGACCCAATACCCTAATGTATTTTATGTCATGTCACTTACAGGTGGTGTGTATCTAGCATGGCTAGGTATTCAATCTATTCGCTTTGCAGGCCGTCACAGTGATGCAGAAGTTCAAGGTACGACGGTCTCTTATTGGGAGGCGGCTCGCGATGGCGCACTAATTGCCTTGATGAACCCCAAAGCCGCGTTGTTTTTTCTTGCCTTATTTAGTCAATTTATTCGTCCAGATATGGAGATAATGTTAACGCTGTCTTTATGGACCACTGTTTTCTTGATTGATACCTTATGGTATGTATTAGTCGCTATGTTACTTGCAGGTGGGCCAGTGTTGCGTTACTTGCGCGGTAATCAAATCTGGGTTGATAGGGGGATGGGAGTGTTATTGGTAATACTTGGATTAAGTATATTCTTACGTTAATGGTGGTCTAAATTTTCGTTTGAAATATCAAAGTCTTCAAAACAGCAATAGTAAACTTGCCTATATTAGCTTGCGATAAGCTCATTATAATGACAGAGCAGACTAAGCCTTGAAGGTAAAAAGCTTAGTCCGCTGCTGATTATATTGTAGAGCTATGGTTATTTCTGAAAAATAAAGTCTTCTAAATCGAGCAGTTTTTCTGTCCAAATATCATAGGCTTTATCCGTTAAGTGTAATTTATCCCCTTCAAACAAATTTTCCTTTATGTTGCCGTGTTTATCTAACATCGTTGCCAGTAAATCTATGTATTGTGTGTTTGGGCGGGTGATTGCTAATCGAGCCAGTTGTTGATTGGCTTTTTTAATGGTGTCGCACATGCTAATACGTGCTGGGCTGTATTTGATACTCATTAAGGTGACAGGAATATTGGGTAAGTAGCGATCTACTTTTTGTAATAAATCAATGTAGAGTTCTACTACTTTGTTACTATCACAATGATTTCCAATGTCATTGTCGCCCGCATAGATGACCAATGAACGTGGATTATGAGGCAAAATAATACGTTCAAAATAGTAAACGCAAGCCTCTAGCGTTGCGCCGTTAAATCCTAGGTTGATGGCATTTTTAGGCAGGAACTTGGTTTCAAAGTCATGCCATAAGCGCATAGTAGAAGAACCGTAAAATGCAACTGGGCGATCCGTATAAGTCTTATGTGCGGTGCGAAATTCTAGTTCACGTACGTCAGATTCAAATTCCACATCGAGTTGATTCAAGCTCATCACATTTGAACGATACCCAGAACGGCCACTTAGAATAGGGTACTGACAAATTTCACGGGACAGTGCTATGGCTTCGTTAACATAGCCTCGATACTCTTCTTGGTAGGCGGTGAGAAAAGCGCTTAATGCCTGAGGGTTTTGATAATCTACTCGATCTGACAGCTTGAATGCTGGCTTAATAATAACGGTATAAATATTATGGTCGGCACGTCGATCAAAGTTAGCGACAACAATAGGGACAATCCAAGGTTCATCACTGCCCATTGATCCAGCTAGTTCAAAAGCATGAGGTAAAAAGGCACCCGGTGATTCATCAGTGCTATAGCTCATTCCTTCAGGCGAGATCATGAGTGGGTAGTTGTTGCGTAATGTGTCTTGTGACGCGCTGATAAACTGCTCGTATTCAGGTGTGTTTTTCGCTAAGGCTCCCCAGTTATTAATAAATACATTGCCAAATTGCTCATAATAATCATCACGCCAAAATTCATTTTCATCACTACGACGGACAATACGTTGGCCAGAAATACCGTATTCATTATCAATGACCATAGCGCTGATAAATTGAGCGTCCATTGAGAATCGAAAGCCATTAGGTAGGCGGTTTGTCGGTGCGCCTAATAGATGGTTATGAATAAACAGACTACCAGCTTTTTTAGGCAGATTTTCGAGACCTTTGATGACATAGGGAACTTGCTTAAAAGCTTGCTTAAATTGTTCGGTAGCAAAGCGTCTGACATCGAGCGCTGGAGTCTCGTCAGGTAAACTATTGATGCTGTCATAGGCTTTTTGTAGGTGACGGTAAAATGCATTTTCTCGCTGTAAGTCTTTCAGTATATCAAGGCACATACCTGAAATGGTTCTTTCTAGCACACTGCCGTAATGCAGACATTCATAGAGCACACCAAAAGCAGAATCTGTTGTGATGGCACTTTTTAGTAGCTCTCCTACTTTATAAAGAGCTGAGCTGACGGGTAATACCGCCGCATTTTGTTCAATCACATTACTGACGGCGAGCGCCTCATCGTTGGCAATTTGTGATAAGTAACGCATACGAGCAGCAAGTAAGTGAGTTCCTACCAACCAAGTGAGTCGGTATAGGTATTTAACAGAGAGTTTTGGCATCTCTGAAAACAGAGGAAACAGCTTGTCTTTGGAAATGAATAGAATACTGCTGTCCCGAGAGGAAATAATCGAGGTTCTGTTTTTTAATACACTACCTGGTGTGCACCAAGCTAAAACCGTTCCTGCTCGGGAAATAGAGCGCGTTGTAATGATGTCACCACATTCTGTTTGGTAGCTAATAATTGCCTTACCCTTGATAAGAAAATACAAACCATCAGGATACTGGTCTTGTTGACAGATAATATCGCCTTGGTGGGCAAGTAAAATAGAGGATTGTTTGGCTAGAGCGTGTATTTCTGTCTGGTTAAAAGTTTCGCAAAATGGGGCGTAATTGAGTAATGCGATCGACTCTTTTAATGATTGAGTTTGTTGATCTGGATTGATAAAAGGTCGTGTTTCTTCAAAGGCTAATGATTCGTTCGAAAAATAAGGACGGGTTTTATTTTGTACACTGGTTAGTACTGGTAAAGATTGCTCGTAAATAAAGCGTAGAAAAACATTGGCAAAATCCAGATCGTTATCCAGTAGCTTTTTCAGTTCGACAATAGGCCACGACAATAAGGTAGAAGATTTGGTCGCTTGAAAAGTCGTCGCATAGCGTGCTGGATGGCGAAAAGCAGACCAACCAATCGGTGAGTATTTATCATTTATTAAGTTTACATTGTAGGACTTACCTTGTTCTCTCAAGGGGATCGAAATTGCAACTTCGCCCTCAAGTAGTAAATAAAGCGATTGGCCTATTTCAAATTGTTTTGCCAGTATCTCACCTGCTTCAAGTTTTTTGAAACAAGCGATATTAATCAATGAGGTGTGTAGTGCGTCACTTGCTTCTGCCATAAACGGCAGAGCTTGTATGTGTGTAGAGATGTCCATTCTTTTACCTCGGTTATTTGGCCCTTATTCAGGACGTTTGATCGTTACTGTTTGACCAAGCAGTGCATAGTCGTTGCCGCCAAGGCGGCTTAATGGGTTTAGCTGTTTATTATTGATGATATTACGCCCGTTTTCTTGCTTTAAAATATCATCGTTGACATAGACGCTTATTATTTCTAAATAGCAGGCGCTAAAAGTTGACTCGCCTATCGATTGTATATCATAAAGACGGCAATGCATGGCGACATTTGCTTCGGCTATACGAGGGAGTGATTCGGTAAAATTCGTCAATGTTAGTCCAGAACTCATAAGTTCAGAATCGCCATAGGCCAGTGTAGCAGCGCTATTGTTAACTGCGTTTATATGGTCGCCGCTTGGAATATGCAATATACACTCTTGCTCACGTAATAGATTTGCCTTGGTGTCTTTAGGTGTTTCTGTGGATTTATTGCCAATAGAGACCACCAGCAAGGCAGGATCAGGACAAATTGCTGAGAAGAAAGAAAAAGGGGCCAGATTATAGGTGTTATTTTCATTACGAGTTAATAGCCAAGCAATAGGTCTTGGCGTGACTGTCTGGGTGATCAAGTGATAACGATCACCTCCGGTGAGTTGATCAAATTGAAACAACATAAGCCTTCCTTTTGAATCAAAATAAAATACCCCCTTAAATTACTACAAGTGTTTGTTGTTTGTGAATGCCTGATTGGCAACGGTTATTCATTATGGCAGGGCGAGAGTTCATCGTAAGTCAGGGATTAGATGGTAATAATGCTTAACAAGCTAAACATGAATGAAGGTTAGGTCTCTTTTTAGCGTGGAAGATAACGAATCAAATTTGTTTGTAAGGATTAAAGGGAGTCACAATGATGAAAGCTTTCAAAAGCTCAAAGAGCATTTATTTCAACAATATAACTTAAACTCTCGTGAACCGAATATTCAAATACAGCAAGTGAGCATTACGAGTAACCGCTGTGTGGTATTACGATATGCAATAAATAGGGAGCGGCTTTTAAAGTAAGATACGATCGAAGTAATAAAGCATTTTCGTCGATTGTGGGGATTTGATGTGCGTTTAGAGTCTTAGGGGGAAAGCCTACACCTGCGTTCCAGATTATTGAACGCAGGTAATTGTTCACTATGGATTAATAAAGCTCAATAATGCTATTGAACGCGATAACAACGCGATCTTTATCGCCAAAGTAAGGCAATGCAGAGTGTTTTAAATAGGAAGGAAAAAAGACGATTTGTCCTTCTATTGGGGTAAAGTCCCATACTCCTTGAGCCCCTAAATAGGCGGTGCCAGGGTCAGTATAATGTTCTGCGTTAATTCTAGGGTCGTAAAAACGGTTTAAGCCACCGTTGCCTTCTTCTGCTGCATCACCAGGCGCTAAATAATAAATTCCACACCAAGAACAATTAGGATGTGAATGAACATCATGGTAGCCACCTTTTTGAGTAACGTGATACCAAGATTCAATAATATGCGCGTCTGCTGAGGCATCTTCAGGCCAAAAATTTTGGTTTAAACTGGCGGCCACTTCCAGGATAAGTTCTTCTAAAATACGTTTGGTTTCCATGATAGTAGGATCTTCTAAGTCTAGAAAATCCAAGGTGCTTTCATGCATGGCGTGCTTGGCGGCTGGTGCAACTAGGCTATCTATTGCCGTACTCTGAGCGGCTTTTTGCTTATAAACTTGTTCGAGTAACGCTTCTTTTAAAAACTCATGATCTGGTAGCTGAGTAACAAAAAGTGGAGTATTCCAGACATTCAGTTCTTCTAAGACAAGAGGTTCATTATTCATTCTATTTACCTAGTACATTGGAAAGCCCATAACAGCCTATATCTACTTTTAGATAGGATAAGGACAGACTGGTGATGTCATGCTTTGGTGATTAATGGATTAAAAAGTCATTTGCCTAAGTGTTATTAGATGCTGTTAGTAGGCTGGTAAGTCGAGTTCGGTCGCCGTTGGTTTGTAGCCACAAAACATCATGACAAGATTACGAAAGCCTATGGTTAAGTCAGGTCCTTCTAATCCTTTAATGCGTTTATCCATTAAGGCCAAATAATTTTGGATATAAGGTAGCGTCCCTTGGTTGTGACGGGACATGGCGTTTTCATAAAAAGGAATGCGCTTATCCCAGATTTTTTGCGATTGGCATGCTTGGCGTAAATGCATGGTTTGCATAGATTGCAATAATGACATCAGCGTTTGAGTCTCTCGATTAAAGAGCCAGAGGATAATACTCGCTTCAACGCCTTCACCTAATAATTGCCCTAGGCAATGCATGGCTTCTTTTGTTTTTCCCATCAAGATACGATCGCTTAAATCGTAAATAGAGTAACGACTACTGTCGGCCACAGACTCTGCGACTTTTTCTGCGTCTATCTTGGTACCCGTACCATGTATTAATACCAGCTTTTCCAGTTCTTGAGAGAGCGCGAGTAAGTTACCTTCGCCACGTTCACAAATAATGCTGGCGGCGTCTCGAGTTAAGGATAAATCAAGAGATTGAGCTCTTTGTTGAACCCATGCAGGAAGTCGGTTTGCATCGATGGGCCAAATTTGAACAAACACACCCTGAGATTCAAGCTGCGTGAACCATTTTGCTTTTTGGGTTCGTGCATCTATCTTTGGTAGGGTAAGCAAGATGGTATTATCAGAGGTGAGTGATTGAGCCAGTTGAGAGAGGGCTTTGGTATGCTTTTCCCCCATTTTATCTATCTGTATATCAAACAAACGTTGATTGGAAAACAGCGATAAGCTTTGGTTTTCATTAATAACATCTTGCCAATCAAACTGCGCATCGGCAACGAAGCGCAGTCGTTCATGGATGCCAGCAGCGAGTGCTGCTTGACGAATGCTGTCGGCCGTTTCTTGGATGAGCAACACCTCATCCCCTGAAATAATATACAAAGGGGAGAGGTTTTTATTGAGTTGCTGAGGCAGTTGATCTGCTCTAACTTTCATCTATGGTGTGGCCTGTCTACGAGCTTATTGAATAGGCGCGTAGCTTAAGTCATAGATAAGCTGTCTCGCAAGGTCTTCGCTCATTTCTTTGTTTTGTTGGTCGTTGTAAGCAGCTCTTGTACTTTGTTCTGCGTTTTGGTTTGCAAGTACGCGGCTCGTGTTCACAGAACGAGGGCCATACAGTGACTTACCATCTTCTTGACGAATAAAGTAAGTTGCGGTTAAACGACGTTGTATTTGAGTTGTTTCGTTTTCGTCGTTACGCGCTAGAACGATGTCTTTCGTTTCTAGTGGGTTTATTTTTAGCTCAAGAGTACCTTCAGCCGCATCTTCTGCTTTAACAATCGTAATGTCCGAGCGTTTTAGAGTAGTACGTAGCGCGATATCAAAGTCTTGAGAGTCAACATCTGAGACTAACGTTAGAGTTTGCAGGGCTTCTGGAATATCGACATTTCCACGAAGTTGAAAACCGCAAGCTGAGATGCCTATGGCCATAACCGCTAGAAAAAGGTAACGCGTGGTTTTATTCAATGAAACTAGCATATCTATGATCTCTTATTTTCAGGAATGAAAAGGGTGGCATTGCCACCCAGTAAGACGTATTAGTTAGCAACAATATTAACAAGGCGACCCGGTACAACAATCACTTTACGGACGGTTTTACCTTCTAGAAACTTAGTGACACTAGGATGTGCTAGCGCTTCCGCTTCAATCGTTTTATTGTCGGCACTAGCAGAAACAGTCAGTTCAGCGCGTTTCTTACCAAGTACTTGAACAACGATGGTCAGTTCGTCTTTAACCAAGGCCGCTTCGTCTAATGTAGGCCAAGGTGTATCAACCACATTACTCGTGTGACCAAGATCTGTCCAAAGCTGATGAGATATATGTGGAACAATAGGAGATAGCAACAAAGTTGCCGCTTCTAGTGCTTCACGTTCTACCGCAAGACCAAGTTCTGACGTATCTTCAAACTTACTGATTTCGTTACACAATTCCATTACCGCAGCGATGGCGGTGTTAAATGTTTGGCGACGTTCAATATCGTCTGTTACTTTTTGGATGGTTTCGTGTGTCTTACGACGCAATGATTTTTGTGCACCATTTAGCGCCGCAATGTCTAATGCGCCGACTTTACCCGCATTAGTATGACGGTAAGACAATGCCCATAGTCGGCGTAGGAAGCGTGAAGCACCATCCACCCCTGTGTCGTTCCATTCCAAAGACTGTTCTGGTGGTGCCGTAAACATGATGAACAAGCGAACGGTATCCGCACCGTATTTCTCGATCATTTGTTGCGGGTCAACCGTGTTGCCTTTTGACTTAGACATCTTAGTGCCGTCTTTGTTAACCATACCTTGAGTTAATAGGCGTTTGAACGGTTCGTCAGAATTTACAAGACCTGCATCGCGTAACAATTTATGGAAGAAGCGAGAGTACAACAAATGCAAAATCGCGTGTTCCACACCGCCAACGTATTGATCAACAGGAAGCCAGTAATTGGCTTCTTCCGTTAACATAGCGTCTTTTGAATCTGGGCAGCAGTAACGTGCGAAATACCAAGATGATTCCATGAAAGTATCGAATGTATCTGTTTCACGCTCAGCCTCTTCACCGTTAAATATGATAGAAGAGAAGTCTGGGTTATTTTTGATCGGAGAGTTAACGCCGTCCATCACAACGTCTGTTGGTAAAACAACAGGTAGTTGATCTTGTGGTACAGGAACCACAGAGCCATCTTTTAAGTTGATCGTAGGGATTGGCGTACCCCAATAGCGTTGGCGGCTTACACCCCAATCGCGTAGACGGTAGTTTACTTTTTTCTCGCCAATGCCTTTATCTGTCATCCAAGTACAAATCGCAGCGAATGCTTCTTTGAATGCCAAACCATCGAATTCACCTGAATTACATAAAACGCCTTTTTCAGTGTAAGCGCCTTTCTCTAAATCAAAGTTTTCTTCATCAGCAGCGGCAATAACTTGTTTAATGTTCAGGCCATATTTTTTAGCAAATTCAAAATCGCGTTGGTCGTGAGCAGGAACCGACATAACCGCCCCAGAACCGTATTCCATCAAAACGAAGTTTGCCGCGTAAATTGGTACGACGTCTCCAGTAATTGGATGAATGGCTTTAAAGCCCGTGTCCATGCCTTTTTTCTCAACAGTGGCCATATCGGCTTCTGTTGTCGACATTAGCTTACTTTCTTCGATAAAAGTGGCTAGGTCGGCATTATTTTGAGAGGCTTCAAGAGACAGTGGATGTTGTGTGGCAACAGCAACATAAGTTACGCCCATAATAGTGTCTGGACGAGTGGTGTAAACAGACAAGCGGTCTTCTTTGCCTTCAACGGCAAAACTAAATTCTAGACCTTCAGAACGGCCAATCCAGTTACGTTGCATGGCTTTTACATTTTCAGGCCAACCATCCAGTTGATCAAGATCGTTTAACAACTCTTCTGCGTAATCTGTGATACGGATAAACCATTGAGAGATTTCTTTACGCTCTACTAGAGCGCCAGAGCGCCAGCCGCGTCCATCAATAACTTGTTCGTTTGCTAATACGGTTTGGTCAATTGGATCCCAGTTTACAGCCGCCGTTTTTTTGTACGCCATGCCTTTTTCAATTAACTGAGTGAAGAACCATTGTTCCCATTTATAATATTCAGGTGTACAAGTGGCGATTTCACGATCCCAGTCATAGCCAAAACCAAGTTCTTTTAATTGGCCTTTCATGTAGGCAACGTTTTCCATTGTCCACTTCGCTGGTGCGCTTTTGTTTTTAATGGCTGCGTTTTCTGCTGGAAGACCGAAAGCATCCCAACCCATTGGTTGTAAAACATTTTTTCCTTGCATACGTTGGTAGCGAGAAATAACATCACCGATAGTATAATTACGCACGTGACCCATATGAAGACGACCACTTGGGTACGGGAACATGGATAAGCAGTAGAATTTTTCTTTGCTTGCGTCAGCAACCGCTTTAAAGACTTTGTTCTCATCCCAAAAGGATTGAGCAGCTTGTTCAATCTGCTGAGGGTTATATTGTTCTTGCATGATGTTTTATGGTCCCGTAAAAGGCGTTGGGTTGGTCTTGCCTACATAATTGTTTCCCAAGTAAGGAAACATAAAAGAATTACATTAAATGTTTGCGTAGAGTCCAACAGAGTCTAAGAATATTCTATATTTTATAGAGATGAAGCACTAATGAGAAGGCACATAGAAGGGGAGTTATGAAAACAATGAAAAAAGATCACGCAAATGAGCAAAACCATACGGATCTAGTCGAGGAAGCGCGTAAAACCTTGAAAGGAGCGAAAGATTGGTTACTAGATGATATGTCCCTAATGAAAGCTTACTGGGATGATCAAATGGGCTATACCGAAGCATGGGTTGATGCAAACTGGCATCTTGTATTAGATGAAGGGCATGATGTCGTCGAAGAGCTTGATAAAAAGGAAGATACTGCTTTGTTGTGGTTAATCAACCATGCCAATAACAATGCGTTGCCTTTAGAGCAATGTCATGTTGCTGGTGAGAACGCACGCCCAGGTGTCTATCATTGTATGTCTTGTGGGCATGATAATGTGATGGAAGAAGAAGGTATGTTAGCGCCTTGTGAGATTTGTCATTACGGTATTATGTCTACTCACTAGTCTTAATCTCGCGATACTAGGTAAAGCCAACACTGACTTTACCTAGTATCGATGGCTAACTATCAGGTATAGAGTCGGCTTTTAAGATGACTCTTCTTTTCTGTTAAACGTCTTTTGCTAATCACTTTATTACTGCTATAAGACAGTATAAAACTCACCAATAATAGCAACAACACAGGCCAATACCCCCATTCTACATAAGGTGTGGCACCTTTAAAGGTTTTTACTTGTGATGTAAGAGTGGTTCTTTTGAACTGTGGCGCTTCACTGATGATGTGGCCATTTTCATCAACAATCACAGACATTCCCGTATTAGTAGCTCGGACCAAATAACGTCCTGTTTCCTTCGCGCGAAATTGTGCGATTTGTAAGTGTTGCCAAGGGCCAATCGATGCGCCAAACCAGCCATCATTACTGATATTAATAAGAAAGTCGCTTTCACGAGCCCGTTGACGTACTTGCTCTGGGTAAACGATTTCATAACAAATAAAAGGGGCAGCAGCCCAATCGCCAACTTGTAATACTGGCTGATTTGCATCGCCCGGTAAAAACGACGACATCGGCATACCAAAAATATCTAAAATAGGCCCGACAACAGATGAAAAAGGAATGTACTCACCAAACGGTACTAGATGACGTTTGTAATACAAGCCAAAGCCGTTACCAGTTGCCCACATGGCATTGTAATAGGTGTGTTTTTCAGGATCGTAGTCCGGTACTCCGGTAATGAGGGTCGTTTGGCTATTTACCAACGTGTTTTTAAATGGCACAAGATAAGGGTTTATCTGCTGATAAAGATAGGTAATAGCGGTTTCTGGCCAAACAACTAAATCGCTGTCTAGGTGCTCTTTAGTGGCTTTTTTATAATATTCCAGTGACTCGGCGGCGGAGCTGGCTAACCATTTTTCATCCTGTTCGACATTTCCCTGTACCAATGTGGTTTTAATAGTACCGGTTTGAGTCACCCAGTTTTCTGGTAAATAATGCAAATAGAGACTTGCGGTCCATGCCACCGCCACAATGACAAGTAACGCCACGTGATTATGAGGGCTGAACAAGCGACCAGGAATAAGACAGGCGGTAAGCACAACAATGGCACTGGTTAGCCAGATGCCACCAATAGGCAGTAACTCGTATAGCCAGGTTTCCTGTATTGCATAACCAGGTAGCAGCCATGGAAAGCCAGTAAACAAATGACTGCGAGCAAATTCCCCCAGCAAAAAGCTAAAGGTGATCAGTAACGCGGGTGATATATGTTTAAAACGCTGGATTAAATGCCAAGAGAGCCACGCTGACAATGACCAAAATACAGAAACCACCAATACAAACAGTAAGGTGATGAGGGTGGCAATGGTGTCACCGACTTGACCATAAGTATCAATACTGACAAATACCCACGAAATACCAGCACCAAAAAAACCTAATCCTACGGAAGATCCGCGCCAAAATGCTGCTTTTGCGGATGGGCTTGTTAAGGTTAGCGTGGTAAAGACCATCAGCGTAATAAAGTAGCTAGGCCAAAAATAATAAGGGGAAAAGCTAGTGACCCCAAGAGCACCAGCCAAAAGGCCAATGATGCAGATAACATAAGGGGAGTTGAGGGGCAAAAAAGCAGGGCGTTTCCGCCCCGCTTTAGTGGTTAAGTCGGGGTGGAGATCGGCCATATTATTCCGTTGTATCAGAGGTTGGGATGGACACTTGAATGGTTTTAACGCGTCGACCATCGGATTTCACGACGTGAAAATGAAGGTTGCTAAAAGAGATTTCTTCGCCACGCACAGGAACATGACCAAACTGCTGCACAATAATGCCACCAACGGTATCAAAATCGTCTTCGCTTAGCTCAATTTTAAAGAACTCGTTAAAGTCTTCAATAGTACATAGTGCTGGCACAAGAAATACATTTTTTTCATCGGTTGCTTGAATATCTTCATTTTCTAAACGGTCAGTTTCATCTTCAATTTCACCAACAATTTGCTCTAATACATCTTCGATGGTGACTAAGCCAGACACACTACCGTATTCGTCTAGTACCAGTGCCATATGGTAGCGCTTTGTTCTGAATTCGTTCAGTAATACATTTAAACGCTTACTTTCAGGAATGAAGTTGGCAGGTCTTAGTCGAGACAAAATATCGTCAATAACCAACTCACCGTCTTTAAATAATAGCGGCAGTAAGTCTTTGGCGAGCAGAACCCCTAGAATTTCATCCGGCTCTTCTCCCACCACAGGGAAGCGAGAGTGAGAAGATTCAATGACTTTGCGAATCGACGTTTTAGGGTCGTCTTCCGATTTGATGAACACCATTTGCGATGGTGGAATCATAATATCGCGAGCTTGCACTTCAGATACTTCTAAAGCGCCTTCAACGAGAGTAAAGGCGTCTTGATCGATAATATCGGACTTTACTGCGGCTTCCAGTAGTTTAACGAGGTCTTCTCGGCTACGAGGTTCGTCGTGAAACGCGTGTGCTAATCGTTCAAACCAAGATTTATGATCGTTGGAGTTACTCGATCGGTCTTCACTCATGGGGCTGTGAACTCACTCTTTTATCAAATAGGGGTCGGGTATATCTAAGGAAGCAAGTAATTGAACTTCTAATGCTTCCATTTCGTCTGCTTCATCATCATCTATATGGTCGTAACCACGTAAATGCAATATGCCATGAATTGTTAAGTGTGCCCAGTGATCCAAAAGAGGTTTTTGTTGTTCTTTTGCTTCTCTGTTAACGACTTGAGTGCAAATCACTAAATCGCCAAGTAATGGCACGTCTAATTCCATGGGTGCTTCAAAGGGAAAAGAGAGTACATTGGTTGATTTGTCTTTACCACGATACTCTTTATTCAAGGCGTGACTTTCTTCTTCATCGACCAATCGAACAGTCACTTCAAAGTCATCACCGATCGTTGGTAGTGCGACACGAACCCAGCGTGAGAAATTCTCAAAGCTGGGTAGGTCGTCGGATTCTTGTGTGGCAATTTGTAAATCCAGTTCTAGATTGGCCATTATACTTGATTGCCTTGTTGTTCTGCTTGCGCTTTTAAGCGAGCTTCGGTACGTGCTTTTTTCTCAGCTTCTTCTTCCACATCGAAGCGCTCGTAAGCCTCAACGATACGTTGTACTAGAGGATGACGAACCACATCAGCAGCCGTGAAATGTGTCAAACTAATGCCATTAACACCACGTAATACATGCATGGCGTGAGTTAGACCAGACGCGGTGCCGCGAGGTAAATCAACCTGAGAGGTATCACCAGTGATTACCGCAGTGGAACCAAAACCAATGCGCGTGAGAAACATTTTCATTTGCTCACGGGTGGTATTTTGGCTCTCATCAAGAATGATAAACGCATTATTTAAAGTACGACCACGCATAAAAGCAAGCGGCGCCACTTCAATGACGTTTTTCTCAATCAATTTATCGACCAGCTCAAACCCCAGCATCTCATAGAGAGCATCGTATAATGGGCGTAAGTAAGGGTCTATTTTTTGCGACAGGTCCCCTGGCAGAAAGCCAAGCTTTTCACCCGCTTCGACCGCTGGGCGAACTAGCATAATGCGTTCAACACGGTCAGCTTCTAGCGCTTCTACTGCGCAAGCAACCGCAAGATAGGTTTTGCCTGTACCTGCTGGACCAATACCAAAATTGATGTCGTTTTTACGCACTTCACGGACATAACCTTGTTGGTTAGCGCCTTTAGGCTTGATGTAGGCCTTACGGGTTTTTATGACGAGTTGCTCTCCGCCGTTGTTGGCGTTTTGAGTGAGAGACTCAATAGTAGATTCTTGCAGGTAAAGGTGAATGGTTTCTGTGGTGATGACCGATTCTGCTACCGCTTCTCGATAAATGTTTTCGAGCAAGGTTTTAGTCGCGGCCACGCGCTCTGCGTCGTCGCCGGATATTTCAAACAATTCGCCACGGTAGTGAATAGAGACATCTAGACGAGCTTCAATAAGCTTAATGTTTTCATCAAGCTGCCCGCATAGGGCGACCAAAGCAGAGGCTTCGACCGGCGCTAGGCGGATTTGTTGTGTAGTCAGTGTTGTTTCCAAGAGTTACCTAACTTAGTGGAGTACAAAATCAGTATCGAGCTCAGAGCTAATCAATTCACCAAGCAGTGAATTAGGATAAGCGTCTGTCACAACCACATCAGCGAATTTTCCGATTAACTGAGGATCAGATGCACGGAAATTGACGATACGATTGTTCTCGGTGCGGCCTTGTAGCTGTCCTGGATCACGTGGTGAATAACCACTGATAAGGATGCGCTTAACCTCACCAACCATTGCCAAGCTTATATCGTAAGCTTGTTGGCTAATACGACGTTGTAGAATGGAAAGACGTTCTTTTTTCAGTGCTTCAGGCGTTTCGTCTTCTAGGTTAGAAGCCGGAGTACCTGGGCGCTGGCTATAAACGAAGCTGAAAGAGTGATCGAAACCAATCTCTTGTATCAGGTTCATCGTATCGACAAAGTCTTCATCTGTTTCACCAGGGAAACCAATAATAAAATCTGACGACAAGCTGATGCCAGGTCGCGCTTCTTTGATACGGTTGATCTTATCAATGTAATATTGACGATCATGACCACGTTTCATCGCGCTTAAAATTCTGTCTGCACCACTTTGAACAGGTAAATGAAGGTGACTAACAAGCTTAGGCTCATTACGGAACGCTTCAATTAAGCTGTCAGTAAATTCAACAGGATGAGACGTAGTAAAACGAATTCGTTCAATGCCGTCAATTTGCGCAACAGCATGGATGATATCGGCTAAATCGGTTTCATCGCCATCTTCGTTTTCGCCGCGATACGCATTTACGTTCTGGCCCAGAAGATGGATCTCACGAACCCCTTGTTCTGCCAGTTGAACAACTTCGACCAAGATGCTTTCAAACGGACGGCTTACTTCTTCACCGCGAGTGTAGGGCACAACACAGAAAGTACAGTATTTACTACAGCCTTCCATGATCGAAACAAACGCTTCGGCGCCATCCACTCGAGGTGCCGGTAAATGATCGAATTTTTCGATCTCAGGAAAAGTCACATCGGTAATGGGGATGTGCTTACCTGCCGCATTAACCATTTCTGGCAATTTATGCAGCGTTTGAGGGCCAAAAATCATATCAACGTGTTTCGCGCGTTTACGAATGGCGTCGCCTTCTTGGCTGGCAACACAACCGCCCACACCAATGACAAGGTCAGGATTTTTGAGTTTGAGCTTTTTCCAGCGACCAAGTTGGTGATACACCTTATCTTGCGCTTTTTCACGGATAGAGCACGTGTTTAAAAGCAGAACATCTGCTTCATCTGCGTTGTCTGTCAGTTCCATCTCATGACTTTCGCCAAGTAAATCTGCCATACGAGAAGAATCGTATTCGTTCATTTGACAGCCGTGAGTTTGGATAAAAAGTTTTTTTGCCATGTAACCTATAAACCTAAAATAGAGATCGTCTAATCGACTTTGACGGTATTATATTGGGGATTGAGTCTGAATCACAGAGGTCTCTAACATTCCGATCATTTTAACGCGAAATAGTTCGGTGAAATGCCAGTCGCATGATTATCTAAAAATGTCTATTTTGTGTGTTTTAACCTTGTCTTAGTGGGTTAAATAAAGCGTGTACTACTGAGGATATGCTGCCATTCAGAGGCTTGCACTGGCATGACAGATAGGCGGCTACCTTTCTTAACCAGTAACATATTAGCGAGTTCAGGGTCTTGTTTTAGTGTACTTAATGGAATGATCCTAGAGAATTTTTCAACAAGATCAATATCCACCATATACCAACGAGGGGTTTCCTTCGTGGATTTTGGATCGTAATATGCACTTTTAGTATCCCAGCAAGTAAAATCTGGATAAGCACTGCGAGTGACTTTCGCGATACCAGCAATGCCTGCAGGCTGACAACTTGAGTGATAAAAAAATACTAAGTCTCCCACTTTCATTGTTTTCATGAAATTGCGAGCTTGGTAATTACGAACGCCATCCCACGGGGATGCTCCCTGCTTTTTAAGATCATCTATTGAAAATGCATCAGGTTCGGATTTCATTAGCCAGTATTGCAACATACGATATATTTCCTTCGATATGATGATGAAAGTACTCAATAGAAACGCTTTCATTAGTATTTTATCGACAATAACAACATTACGCCACGGATTGGCCTTAGCGCTTGCTAGGTTAAGTTCAGAAAATAATGTGGTCGTGGCGACTTTTTGAGATGGACTAACGCAATGAGTCAATTTGTCTGTACAGAATTCTCGGCTTTAGACAAAGAGCTAAAAGATGACTTGCTAGAATGTTACCAAGAAGCGTTGCAAGACATTGAAGGTATTATCAATGGTATTGAAGACGACGGTTTTTCGGTTGCTAAGCTTGATAAATTATTTCGCTCATTACACAGCATGAAAGGCAATTGCTCTGTCTGTTTTATCGACCCTTTAGTTGCCGTGTTACATAGCTTAGAAGAAATTGTAGATGGCATGCGCAGCGGACAGATTGCTTATCACTGTGATCTAGGTAGTGTCATCAATGTCGTGTTAGAGCAAGTAGGGGGATTACTGCAACAACTGTACAGTAAGCAAAGTGCCGACCGTTTGATGTTGGATAAATTACAATTTGGTTTAGACACCTTATACGCCAGTGAAAGCGAACAAAATCGTGCTAGCTTGGCGCGTTATTTATTAGACGAGATTTCAGTAGAGTTTAGCGATGCACCTCTTTCTGTAAAGAACGCTTCTTTGTTAGTTAAAATGAAATATACCGACGTGCAGCACAAAGATATTGAGCTGTTTCGCCAATTTAGTCACAAATTAAACCCCTTATTAGGCTATACCGAAAAGCGCAGCGAGAGAATTTTAAAACTCTGCCAATTAATCAACCTAGAATGCTCAACTGCCGTTAACCAAGCGCAATTAAGTGCAGCGGCTTATATGCATAATATGGGTATGGCGGTGGTATTACAGCACCAGCGGGATGAAGCGGCGAAATGTCAGGCTGAACGAAATCACCCTAAAGTGGGTGCTAAGTTACTCAATAAACACCTAGGTTGGGATGATGCCGTTGCTATGGTGAAATCCTATAAAGAACGTTTTGATGGGACTGGTTTTCCGGATGCATTAAAAGGGGCTTTTATTCCACAAGGTGCTTTAATCTTGTCCATAGCGATATTGTTTATTGACGGAGTGTGGGGGAAATCCGGCGGCGACTATCGAAAAAGTGCCATGCATGCTATCCAGCAGGTAAACGTAGAAAGCGGTAAAGGTTTTCCGCCCCACCTTGTTGCCTCCTTTAATGTAGCCATTCGTAATGTCCTAGTGGCGCGTCGTCCTTAATCACTGATAACATGATTCTTTGACTTTGTAGTGCGCTTGCTTGTTTATGACTAATACCTCTTCTATGGCCAGCGCTTTTTCTGATAGCCAGAAAAAGCTGCCACTGGTTTATCACCCCAATTACAGTATTCCTTTTCCAGACGGCCATCGTTTTCCCATGCATAAGTTTCGTTTGCTTGCAGACATATTGCGCGAGCAGGGGATTTTGACCGCAGAAAACGAATATCAGCCAGGTCCATTGTCACTTTCTACTTTGATGCAAGCTCATGATAGGGGGTATGTTCAGCGTTTTATTCGAGGGGATTTAAGCGCACAAGAGCTTAAAGAGATTGGCTTACCTTGGTCAGAGTGGCTAGTAGAACGAACCTTGCGAGCCGTCTCCGGTACCATAATGACCAGTGAGCTGGCATTGCAATATGGTTTAGCTTGTCATCTTGCTGGAGGCACCCATCATGCACAGCCTGCGCGTGGGGCAGGCTTTTGTATTTTTAATGATTTAGCCGTCGCCGCTTTGGCGTTGGTTAACTCGGGTAAGGCTCAAAAAATACTCATACTTGACTGCGATGTGCACCAAGGTGATGGCACAGTCGCTTTTTTTAAAGACCGAACGGACATAATACCAGTCTCATGGCACTGTGAAGAAAACTATCCAAGCGTAAAACAGACAAAAGGCATTAACATCGCCATCCCAAAAGGTGCGGGTGATGATCTCTACTTATCTATTTTGCAAAACTCTTTACCGACGCTATTAGCGGAGCATCAGCCAGATTTTGTTTTCTACGACGCCGGTGTGGATGTACACCAAGAGGATAGATTAGGCTATGTCAATTTAACTGACAACGGCGTATTAGCGCGCGATCGCTACATGATAGAAACATGTGTGGCGCAAAATATCCCCGTCGCTTGCGTGATTGGTGGCGGTTACGACAGGCAAGAAGAAAAAGTTGCATGGCGTCATAGTTTATTGCATCAAGCGGCCAACCGAATCTGGTGCGAAAGGCATACATAGTGCTCGCTGAGGTAGATAAAATGTATCTGCTGAAGCAAAAAAGTAGAATGACCAAGGTTTTAAGTTAGCAGTTTTGCCGAGCGATTACGCTGCCATGGTGCGGTATTTTATCAGTAAATTGATGATTTCGTGACTGCTGCTGGTGGACTCAAGGGACTTATCTATCGATGTTCGCTGTGGTAGGTAAATATTAAATTTAGACTTTAACATAGTCGCTATTTGATCATCGGCAGTAGGGTCGAAATCGTTACCGGCAAAACTTTGGATGCGCTGAAATATAAAGTGCTTGTCTGTCATAAAGTGTGTGTCTCTTAATTTGGTATAACATAATTTCTCCAACGATAAAGGCAGTAAACGTCTGGTTAGTCGAGCGTCGTTGCCATGTGGAGTAGGGGTATAAAAATGAAGCGTATTCGAAGCGATGTGAAAGAACATCGCTCTTGATCTGGGTGTTTAATCTACATGATAAAAGTATCAATTTCTGTGATAAATGGCAAAAAATCACATTCTTTAAAGCAACATCTTACTTCACCACTTAGAGTATTCTTTTCATTCTATAAATTTGCAAAGTGGGATTAAATCATTACTTTTCGAATCGTACTTTCGCTAGATCGGGTGTTGTCCCTAATGTTTTAAATGGAAGAGGAGCTTCGTAAAATCATTAGATGCCTGAAAAACACAGTGCAGATGCCCATATCTTACCCCATAACCTTGCCAGCTTATTACTTTAATTTAATAAATTTTTCATAGAGTGGATAAAGAGCAGAATTGAAGAGGGATTAGGATAGGAAAAAGGCTCTATCGGAGCCTTGTAGGCAGGATGGTTTTATTCAGGTCTTATTTTTTAAGGTATTTAATATGTACGACATAACCTGATATAAACCCGACAATAAAGAAGATAGGCCATTGGACATAAATTAAAAAACCTACTAATTCACTTTCTCCATCAGGTCCAGGCTGAATATTGTGGTAAGTAATATATAGATTATTCAAATAGGGTGTAATTAAAAAACTTAATCCTAATAAAAAGACTAGACCGAAAAGTGATGCGGTTAAAAATCTCAACTGTTTTTTTCCTTATAGTTAGAGTTAGTGGCATTTTCATCGCTACATTATCTTGTGGTTTTAGTTCATGGCTTTGACTACTTCAGTGACGCCAGCAATGACCATTTGCATGCCTATGACAGCGAGTATTAATCCCATTAGGCGAGTAACAATATCAAGGCCGCTTTTTCCTATTAGTGACAAAATACGTGAACTGAAAATAAAGCAGAAAAAAGTGATGATACATAAAACGGCAAATACCGATAAGGTGACCAATATGCCAGATAACCCTCCTGATGAGGAGTAATTCATTGCGGTTGCAATAGTGCCGGGGCCAGCAAGAAGCGGCACTGCCAAAGGTGACACCGCTATGTCTGTCTCTTCATGTTCTTCAGCGGAATGCATTTTAGAGGTGTGTCCATTAAGCATGTGATAGCCGACAAGAAATACCAAAATACCGCCTGTTATTCTCAGCGCAGAAATCGTGATGCCAAATAATTGAAAAATGGCTTTGCCAAGGAGGGCAAATGCTAGAATAACGATGAATGTGAGGATTAGCGATTTTGCGGCGATCTTGATTTGCTCAGATTTACTTTTTTCTCCGACTAAACCCGCAAATGCCGCTGTGTTAGCGATAGGGTTCATGATGGCAAAAAAGCCTAAAAAGACGGTGATCATTTGCGTATATAGATCGCTCATATGGTTATTGTTCCTTTGACGGTGCTAACGCGTTTGTGATTCTATTGCGCGACTTATCCGTCGAAGGAGAAGAGACTAAACGCATTTAGTCTCTTCGTTTTCAAGCGTTATTAGGTTTATGTATTTGGTTAAAAAGGACAAGGAGACACAAAAGCTACCCATGCTTTTGTGAATGGATGACGAAACTCTAATCGATACGCGTGTAACAATAACCGAGGGTCTGCTTCCGTGTATTCTGAGTCGTAGAATTCATCTCCAATAATAGAATGCCCAATGCTTTGCATATGTACTCGCAGCTGATGAGAACGGCCAGTGTAGGGGGTAAGTCGAACACGAGTATTGTTGTTTTCGTAGGCAATCGGTTCCCAAAAAGTGATGGAATCTTTGCTCCATTCGTCCGTGCAGACGATTTGTCTTGGTCGGTTTGGCCAGTCGCAGCGTAGTGGTTTGCGGACTTCGCCACGTTGGCCTAAAAGTGTACCGCGCAGCAAGGCGCGGTATTCTTTTTTGACTTCTCGTTCACGAAAATGCGCATACATACGTTTTTGGCATTCATGGGTTTTGGCTACTAGAATCAATCCTGAGGTGGCTTCATCCAGACGATGAATGGCAAAAGCATTACCAAACTGTTGTTCAGCACGATACAAGATCGAATCTTGCTTTTCGGGGCCGCGACCCGGTACCGATAAGCAATTGGCTGGCTTGTTGACCACTACAAGCCAGTCATCTTCATAGAGAATCTCTAGTGTCGATGCTTGTATTCGTTTAACGGATGGCATTGGCACGAATAACTATTCCGGTTTAGTGGTCAAAATGATGCGGATCGCATCCAAACGGATTTGATGTTCATCAATGCGTACTAAGCCTTCCTGCATATTGGTTTCGAGTAGCTGAATGTCGTCTTCGGTGATCGTTGGGTTGAAGGTTTTAAGTTCACTTAAGCGTTCAATTTCGCTCTGGCAACGATGTTGGTAAGACGTTTTCGCTGCGTGCACAATAGGGCGAGCTTGGTCTTGGGCATTTAACTGATGAGTTTGTAGTACTTCAATCAGATTTTTGCGCAAGGCCGCAACCCACTGTTCTGCAACACGGTTTGGCACGCCTTTGAGTTTTTCAGCCCATTTGTCAGCGGTAAATTGCTGATGTAGGAATTTTCCATTGGAATCAGACAATTGCCACATTGGCGTCATCGGTAAGGATTGCGCAAGCTTCAATCGCGGATGAGCCGTGGCTTCAATGACAAACATACTTTCGACCAAGACTGTCCCTTCTGGTAAGCCTGCGATCGGTAATATAGCGGAGGTTAATCGACCGGAATCAAAGCCTTGAACTTCGTCCATTAGCATGGTGATTAGTGGATGTTCCCAGGTTGCAAAGGCGACATTTTCACGTTGGCTTGCTTGGCGACGATCCAGCATAAGCATTTTGCCTTCTTCTTCGATACCCGGCAGTGCTTCTAGCATCATGTCGGTAGAAGGGCGAATAAACCAAGCGCTTTTATCAGGGGTGTCGTCCATACATTCCGCATGAATATTAAAGGCGTGGGTCACGTCTTCAATGTATTTATGCAGGCCATTGATGGCTTGATCATTAATCTGCTCGATCAATTCACGAGCGCGTTCAGGGCGGCAAGAGCTCATTTCAAGTAGGCGATTACGACCTTCTTCCATTTGTTTGAGCAGCGCTTCGTGGTACGCGTTGGCTTCTTCTAGTAGGTTGGTGTCGTCATCTTGTCCATGAAGGTAGGAGTACAGGCTGTCACCAAATGCTTCTTCTACTTTATCACCAGAACCAGTAGTACGGCAGAAGGCGTTAAGCGCATCGTGGTACCAATGGAACAGGCGTTCTTGAACGCTGTTAGACAGATGAGGGACGTGAATTTGTACGTCATCACGTTGCCCTAGACGGTCTAAGCGACCAATGCGTTGCTCAAGTAAATCTGGATGTTCAGGCAAATCGTACATGACGATATGATGGCTGAACTGGAAATTACGACCTTCGCTACCGATTTCAGAACACACTAAAATTTGTGCGCCTTCGTCGTCGGCAAAGTAAGCGGCAGCACGATCACGATGGATCAAGGGCATTTGCTCATGGAAGTCAGCGCTTTGGAAGCCAGCAAAGGTGAGCTGATCATTTATCCATTGGGCCATGTCGGCGGTATGACAAATGATCAAGACTTTATCTGCTTGGCACTCAAGGAATTCTTTCAGCCAGCTCCAACGTGGATCTTTTTCCCATAAGCCGTCTTGAATGTCGGTTTCTGGTTGCACGTGATGAGTCGCAGAGGCAAAGTATTCGTTGTTTTCCAACGGGTAACTGTGCAGTATTCGATTAGGGAATCCACCGACTGCGGCACGGGTGTTACGGAACATTTCACGTCCAGTACCGTGACGGTCGATCAACCAACTAATGGCGTCTTTGGCAGCACTAGCACGAACGTCGTTATCGGCGTTGGTTAGGTTCGCAAACCATTCTTTGGCTTTTACTTCGTCTAGATAGTTGCCGAATGCCGCTTCTAGCTCGATGCTGGCATTGTCGTTGTCGTCTTCTGTTAGAGGCAGCAAGACACTGGCTAGATTAGCCGCTTGTTTTAACTCTTGCTGTTGTGCTTGGTAACGTTCGAAGTCGTGATAGCGATCAGCGTCTAACAGCTGTAAGCGAGAGAAATGTTCTCGTTCACCGGTTTGTTCAGGGGTTGCGCTGAGTAGTAATAAAGACTCAGAGTTCGCCGCCAAACGCTCGACGATTTGATAGCCAACGCTGGGTGTTTCAGGGTGCCAAGTTAGGTGATGGGCTTCATCAACAATGACCATGTCCCATTCTGCTTCCAGCATATGTTGAGCGGCTTTAGGGTGTTGGCTAGCCCAATCTATAGGGGCAATAACTAATGGTTGTTGTTCAAATGGATTGTCATCGCCATCTAGAAAATCTTCATAAACCGCTTCACTGATCAAGCTAAATGGCTGATGAAAACGACGTAACATTTCGACTAACCATTGGTGTTGCAGGTTGGTTGGCGTGAGGATTAACGCGCGTTTACAAAGGCCGTTTAAAAGGCGTTGATGTAAGATTAAACCGGCTTCTAGAGTTTTACCCATACCCACTTCATCACATAATAGGGCGCGGGCTTGTGGGCGATTTGCAATTTCATGTGCCAAGTAAATTTGGTGTGGTAGTAATTCGGCTTTTAGGCCCATTAAACCACGAACCTCAGAGGCGGCATTGTCGGCCTGGTGTTCTAGAGTATGGCGACGTAAGTCAAACCACATACGACGAGCTGGAGATAGCGCTAAGATCGAATCCAGTTCGTTTTTGTCGTTACGTGGAAATTGAATCAGCGACTCTTCAAGCCAGTCATCATCGTCGTTAATACGATATTCAATCAGCCCATCAATGTCTTCTACTTCCAATACTGTGTAGGTTTCATCTTGAAAGCTTAGTTGGTCGCCGGGTGTTAATGTGCGACGTACAAGACTGGTTTGGTCGTTTGAGTATTGACGATCTGTTTCCGCATCAGGGAAATGCAATGAAAAAGATTTGTTTTGTTTCTCAATGATCATGCCTACGCCGAGATCAGGCTCGTTGCGGCTGCTCCATCTTTGTCCAGTTTGGTACATAGTTAGTCTTTGTCCGGTTCAATTAACGTTAAGCTTCCTTGGCATAAGTCAGTCAGTGTTTGCTTCTGCTCAGGCCAAGTGCGTTCTATAACAGCAAGATCAATGACGATGCTGTCGGTGTATGTTTTGTTGCTTATTTCAATGTCACTGTGTTCTAGAAAGTATTCAACCTTGCCCAGTAAAGAGTAGGCGATTGTTAGCTGAACTGGCTCTCTTGGGTAAATGTTTTCGAATTCTGTTTGTGATAGTGCTTCTTGTACCGCTTGGCTATAGGCCCTCACGAGACCACCAGCGCCGAGTTTTATGCCACCAAAATAACGGGTAACTACGACGGTAGTTTCACCGCAATTAGAATGCTGTAACACATTCATCATGGGCTTTCCGGCGGTACCTTTGGGCTCGCCATCATCACTTTGATCCCATAAATGAACGTTGTTTGGTGCGCCAGCCACAAATGTCCAACAGTTGTGATTGGCGTCTGGATAACGGTTTCGCATTTCACCAATGAAGGCTTTTGCTGCGTCACGACCTTTAGTGCGGCTCACAGTGGTAATGAACTGACTGTTTTTGATTTCCAGGTCGAAGCGTTGTGTGTGTGTTGGGCTTAAGTAGTAATCCATGTAAACTTATCAATTGAATTCAAGGGTGATAGATTTCACTATAAAAATAGCAGGTTTTACTTCATATGACAGATTGGCTTTCACAATCAGTTTGGGCGTTATCGGGCTTTTGTTTGGGCGCGATACTACTGTCTGGCCTTGCCAGTCTTATTGTACAGGCTATGCGCCGTCAGTGGCACCATACACAGGAAAAAATGCAGCAACAAAATGCGGAGTTATTGCAACTTGTTGAGCAGTCGAAGGAGCAGATCCATTATCTTGAAAAAGAATCGATCACTTTAGAGCAGCAATTTGCTGCAGCGCAAAGTGTTTGGCAAGAAAAAGAAACCTTTTATCGTGAACAGAAAAAGCAAAATGAAACCGAATTTAAGCAAATGGCTCAGGATATTATGAGTCAGCAAGGTCAGCAATTGGCGAAAGAAAATGAGCGACAACTAGGGACCTTGTTAACGCCATTGGGCAGCCAAATTCAGAAGTTCCAAGAAAGTGTAGATAAAAGCTATCAAGAAGAAGCCCGCGAGCGATTTTCCCTGGTAAGGGAAATCAAAAGCTTGCAACAGTTAAATCAGAAAATCAGTGATGATGCGACGAGCTTAACCAGCGCGCTAAAAGGCCAGAATAAATTACAAGGTGGCTGGGGCGAAGTCATTTTGGAGCGTATTTTAGAAAAGTCTGGGTTGGAAAAAGGTCGTGAGTACGATGTTCAGGTTTCTGTGCAAACCGAAGATGGACGACGTTTGCAGCCTGATGTGGTGATCCATTTGCCTGAAGGTAAGCAGATTGTAGTAGATTCCAAAATGGTACTGGTCAGTTACTTGGCCTATATGGAAGCAGAAACCGAAGACGCCAGAAATAGAGCGTTAAAGCAACATATTGATGCGGTACGCCGCCATATGAAAGATCTAAGTGCTAAGTCTTATCATGATCTTCCAGGGATCAGTTCGTTGGATTTTGTATTATTGTTTATCCCGATTGAAGCGGCATTTGGTTTGGCGTTGCAAGCAGATAACGGCTTATTTAGTGAGGCGTTTGAACACAATATTATTATTGTGGGGCCTTCTAACTTATTAGCGACGTTGCGTACTATTCAAAATATTTGGCGTAATGAAAAACAGAGTCAAAATGCCATTGAGATTGCTCGTCAAGCAGGTGCTATGTATGACAAGTTCGCCGCCTTTGTTCAGGATATGGATGATATTGGTGGTAAGTTGGATGCGGTCAGTCGCAGTCATGAATCGGCCCTGAAAAAATTGAGTCAGGGCCGGGGGAACTTATTGGCACGGGCAGAAAAGTTAAAACACATGGGTGCTAAGACGACAAAGGCCTTACCACAAGAGCGGGTTAACAACGCCCTTAGTGATGAGTCAAATGACCATTAAGATTATTCGGATTTCGGGAAAGACCAGAGGATATCGACTTTCTTGGCGTAGGGTGCGCCTTGAATGTCCATGTAGATACCTTGGGTAAGCAGTTGAATATCTTCCTCTTCAGGAATTTTGTCGGATTGTCCGACTAGTTCTATGTCCAAACTGTTGGCCAGATAATGTAAACGGGTTTGGTCGATACTCAAATAATCTCTGTGGCGACGTAATAAAAAGCCTAGATCGGCAAGCACTTGATCTCGTGCTGGTCGTTGCAAATATTCAGGACGTTTTCCTTCAATTGAAAGAGGGGCTTCGATTCCTTCTTCCGGGTCGATGTGAACGAGTATGTCGACTACTTGCGGGTGTGCTTTACGAATCGTATAGGACACGAGTTCCCCGAGAAAGTGTCCTTCACTAACACTGGCATGGCTAGACACATGGATATGCATATCAAGATAAATCTTTCCAGCCATTGATCGAGCGCGTATATCGTGCGGCGCCATTACGTTTTTCAAACCGTTTGCTGTTTCTTTAATACGTGCGATCAGCTTAGGATCTGGCGCAGTATCCACGAGCTCCGTTAAACTTTCCCAAATCATACTTAATGCCATCTTACCGATGAGTACGGCAACAACGATAGACGCCAGCATATCGGCCCAGGCATAACCGAAATAGACGCCAATAAGGCCGACTAATACCGCAACGGAGGATAAAGCATCACTGCGGCTGTGCCATGCATTGGCAATCAACAGTTTACTGCTAATTTCTTCACCGGCTTTTTTGGTGTAATGAAAGATGGCCTCTTTGATGCCAATCGTAGCCAATAACGCAGCAGCGCCATACCAAGTAAATTGTGGTGCGTTATGGTTGCCGATAGACTCATGAGCAATGCCTGCGGCAACAATGACGAGGATAATGCCTAGAAAAACGGTAGTGACAGTTTCAAAACGTAAGTGGCCGTAAGGGTGTTTTTCGTCGGGGCCTTGTCGAGCATTAGATGAGGCGAAATACACAAAGACATCGGTGATCAAGTCGGATAATGAGTGTATGCCATCAGCGACTAATGCCTGAGACTGAGAAAAATACCCAGCCGCTATTTTAGCTACGCCTAAAATAGCATCCCAAACCGCCCCAATTAACGTGACTCTTTTCGCAATCGATTGTTCTTGTTGTAATTTTGTCATGAAATACTCGTAACTGTGTTCTAGAGGTTGTGTTTAATTCGCCGCACTAAAATCTGTTGATTATTGCTTAATTAGCTGGATTGGCTTGTTATCTGGCTTCGCGGATGTTCTCCCCAACCTTATCCACGATATCTGTGGAAAAGGTTGAGGAAAAATAGCCAATGCCATTAAGCGATTCTATGCCTGAGAAATGTCAAACCAAAGACAGTAAGACGCGTAAAACTCACGCATGGTTAATGACATTAGAGAGAAGTTAGCATCCATATCGGATAAGCCACCTCCTTGAGAGTCATTGAATGCTGCTTCTTTTAGCGCATCATCAAATTTTATTTTGCGTAGTGTTAGATCTTCATGAATTACCAGATTAAGTTTTTCTGTCCAACGTAATGCAAGACTTTTTACAGCCATTCCTTGCTCTAAATGGCGGGTAACGTCTTCTGAAAGTGGTTCTAATGATTTGAAGCGGATCGTGGCTTTTTCTTCAGAGCCATCTTGTATCTCACACTCATCACCTGTTTCTAGGCTAGCAGGTACTTCGTTTTTGGTCAGCCAATCTGTCATTAATGAAGCAGGAGATACCTGTGCTTGCAGCGGTGACATTGGGAAGCTGCCCAAGGTGGTTTGCAACAGTTTAAAAAGCTCTTCTGTCATGCTGGCGTTAGTACTGTTGATAACCAAAATTTTTGCTTTTAAATCAATATAGGCCCAAATGTCTGTACGTTTAGAGAAGGCTCTAGGGCGTAAGGTGAAGACCAATTCATCTTTCATATCAGTCTTTTCTTTACGGCCCACTTTGCGACCTTCGATCAGCTCGATTTCGGCGACTTTTGCTTCAAGTTCTTCACGAACAACCGCAGCAGGCAAGACTTTTTCTTCTTTCCCTGCGCGGAATAATAGGCAGTGATCACTAGCCAAACTCCATTGCTCACTATTACGGATCAATGGTAACCAGCCAAAAGAAAACTCTTCTTGGGAGCCACACTCTTTTAGTGGGAACTTAGGGATTTTATCGATAAGTTCGTTAGTATCGAGTGATTCTGAGTCTTTTAGTTGAAAAATTTGGGCGTTCTTGAACCACATAATTACTGTCTCACGGCTGCTTTAAAATGTTTTCGACAAACGGATAAATAGCGGTCATTGCCACCTATTTCTACCTGGACGCCTTCCTTAACGGGATTGCCTTGTTTATCAAGACGAATGACCATTGTTGCTTTACTACCACAATGACAGACAGTTTTTAGCTCGATTAATTTATCAGACCAAGCAAGCAAAGCTTTACTGCCGTCAAATAGTTCACCTTGGAAATCAGTGCGAATGCCAAAGGCGAGTACGGGTATTTTTAATATATCGACCACATCAGTAAGAACATAAACTTGTTCTTTGGTGAGGAATTGGGCTTCATCAATGAGGATGCAGCTTAAAGGTGTTATTCCATTTTGCTGTTCGATGTCTGACCAGATATCGGAATCTTGGCTAAATAAGTTCGCTTTTGCATGAATACCAATACGTGACGTTATTTCTCTCTCTTTGTAGCGATCATCAAGTGCGGCGGTAAAGAGCATAACTGCCATACCGCGCTCTTGGTAATTATGAGCCGATTGCAGCAGTATGGTGGATTTTCCTGCGTTCATCGCGGAGTAATAAAAATACAGTTTGGCCATAAAATACAGTGGTCGAGTTGTGTGTTATTAATGTTTTTTATTGCGTTACATCGCGGGTGTTATGCCGTCTAGCAGGAAGAATGAATCACTAGTTGGATGGCTTTTTTAATTTCCCTGTTTTTGATTTGGAAAATGACAAGGCTATTTGCATAGTCAGCCACTCCGAACGTTTTACATCATTCAGTTCACAAAGTTGATCGAGTTTCATGATAGTTTCTTCATCGACCAATAACTCTAATCGCTTTAGTCCAAGGGACTTTTCTTTTTCCCGTTGAATCCGCTTATTAGCTTTTAGTTGGTCTTTACGATTTAGCGGTTGGCTTCGAGGGCGACCTCGTGATGAACCAAATAAATCAATAGTATTTCTGTCGGCGGACGATTTTGCCATGATAGTAAATTCATATAGTAAAAAATGGTCGAGAAAGTCGATAGCTTAACAAATCGAGAGTCTAACAACGGCATTCATGAATACCTTGTAGTCAATAGAATTGAGAGCGCTATTATGTGGGAATTTTGATGTTAGTCCAAGACTAAAGGCATGAGATTTTTGTTAATAAAGAAAAAGGCAGTGTGAAATCACACTGCCTTTGAATGTAATCGAAAGGGAAGGGCACTAGTTGTGGCTTGCTTGCTTTCTTTTCGCTTCTTGTTCGGCTTTTTGGTTGACTGCAATAAAGTCGAGTAATATTTCAGACGCTTCGTTCGCATAAGCGTCTTTTTTATCAGTCGCTTTCTTCTCGTCTTTTTTACCGTCTTTATCGTCTGCTTTGATCTCACTATCAAGGTTTGCTTCAGTAGATGACTTAATGTCGTCTACTGTTTTAGCAAGCTCTAGACCGAGAGCTTTACGACGCGTGTTTTCAATTTCGAGTTCTTTGCTTTTCGCTTCTTCGGTTTGTGCTTTACGTACTTTTTCATTTAGCGAAATGATTTTGTATTGTTCAGCTTGTTTTTTGTAGTCGTCTATTTGATCCACAAGGGCAATAAAGTTCGGATCTTTCTTGATGCGAGCTTCATGGCGTGGTTCAAGAATCGGTAAGTAAGCCTTCATGTTCCAATACATTGGGTAACGGGTTTCATTTATTTTGTCCCATGGGAGTGGGTTATCGAGCGCACTTTCACCGACTTGTTTATGGTCAATAATAGAAGGAAACGAGATATCAGGAATGACGCCTTTGTGCTGCGTACTTTCTCCAGAGACACGGTAGAATTTTGCTTGGGTTACTTTTAGTTGCCCCTTATCCATATCCTGTAATACTTGCACTGTGCCTTTACCGAAGGTCTGGCTACCAAGGATTAATGCGCGACCATAATCTTGCATAGCCCCGGCGACAATTTCTGATGCAGACGCACTCATACGGTTGACCAATACGGCCATTGGACCGCTGTAGGTGATTTTACCATCACCATCGCCAAGCGGCGTCACATGTCCTTTTTGGTCGCGAATTTGTACCACAGGGCCAGATGGGAAAAATAGGCCGCCTAGTGAGTTGGCTTCTTGCAAAGAGCCACCACCGTTATTTCGTAGATCAAGAATTAATGCGACAACGCCTTCTTTTTGCAGTTCTTCTATCAGCTTTTTAGTATCACGAGTGGAGCTCTTGTAGTCCTTGTCGCCACGTTGAATAGCCGCAAAGTCAGAGTAAAAAGTAGGAAGATGAATAATGCCGACTTTGTATTTTTCGCCACCACGTTCTATTTCGATGATGTCTTTTTTGGCAGATTGATCTTCAAGTTTTACTTTTTTACGAACGATAGTGACTTTTTTGCTGGTTTGACCATCTCCTTTACTCGGAATGATTTCCAAATTCACTTTGGTATCACGCTCGCCACGTATCATCTCTACGACATCGTCAAGGCGCATTCCGACAATATCCACCATAGGTTTACCTTCTTGGCCAACAGCAATGATTTTGTCATTAGGAGCCAAGTCAGTTTGTTTTGCCGCTGGTCCGGCAGGGACTAAACGAACAATTTTCGTATAATCATCGTCCGCTTGTAATACTGCACCAATGCCTTCTAGGGATAGACTCATGTTGATATTAAAGGTCTCTGACGCTCTAGGTGCAAAGTACGATGTATGTGGATCAAGCGTTGCAGTGATTGAGTTAGCAAACATTTGAAAAACATCAACTGCTTTGGTTTGATCAACTTGTCTTAACTGGTTTTTGTAGCGGTGAGTTAATGTATCAATGATTTTTTCTTCTGAGTCACCATTCATTTTTAGTACAAGAGCTCTGTTTTTTAAGCGCTTGTGCCAGTAGTTGTTAAGCTCTGTTTCTGAGGTGGCCCATATCAGTTTGTCTGGATCATTGTTTAGGCTTTCTTGCTTCGTGTAGTCAAAAGACTTAACCATTTCTGGGATCTCTTTTTCCACTTTGTTTAAGCGATCTTCTATGCGTTTCCCGAACACATTGTAAATGGTGTAAGCCACTTGTGTATCGCCGTTACGGAGTGCATTATCAAAGCTGTCTTTGTATTTTGCTAAGGCGTCGATATCACTTTGTAGTAAAAAGCTTTTAGATGGGTCGAGAGAGTCTAGATAGTAATCAAATGCTTCTTCTGAAATTCGATCGTCAATCGTCGGTTTGTTATAGTGTTCACTTTCTAGCATACTGACGAGTTCTTTAGAGACTGTGTCATACTCATGCGGTGGGTGAAGTTCTGTGTAGGCAGATGCTTGCGTCGAGGCAAAGATAAGACCCGTAAAAAGGCAAAACAATAGGCGTTTATAATTCATCCGGTATGGGTTCTCTTAGGCTGTATTTACGTTATTAAGTAAAATCATATTAGACACAGAGCAGTAAGGCCAGCCAAACTGCTAAAAAGTCACTTTTTTAAGGTATTGTCCTTTCAGGAAATTATGGAATATTTAAGTTTTAACCATTCTTTGTTGTCATTTTTACAGGATTCTCCTACTCCTTTCCATGCTACAGATAGCATGCGTAAGGCGCTAATGAAAGTCGGTTTTATTGAGCTATTTGAAGAAGATAGTTGGGCAATTGAGAGTGCAGGTAAGTATTTTGTGACGCGTAATGAATCTTCATTGATTGCTTTTACTGCGCCACAATTAGAATTTCATCAAACAGGGTGGCGGATGATAGGTGCGCATACCGACAGCCCATGCTTGAAATTAAAACCCAATGCTCATGTTCAGCGACATGGCCATCACCAATTGGGGGTTGAGGTGTATGGTGGTGCGTTACTGCATACTTGGTTAGATCGTGATCTGTCGATTGCGGGACGAGTCAGTTTTAAAAATAAAGACGGAGCTATCACCAGTCGTCTTATTGATTTTAAAAAGCCGATTGCGGTGGTGCCAAATTTAGCCATTCATCTTAATAGAAAAGCCAATGAGGCTTTTTCTGTTAATCCACAAACGGAAATACTGCCTATTTTATGTGGTGCGGAGAATGCATTTGATCTGCAGTTGTTGCTTAAAAAACAAATCGAGGAGCAGCATTCAGAAACGCAGGTTGAGACAGTGTTGGATTTTGAATTAAGCCTATATGACACGCAAGCTCCTGCGTTAGTTGGTTTACATGAAGAGTATATTTGCTCCGCTCGACTGGATAACTTGTTGAGCTGTTTTGTAGGTCTACAGTCATTATTAGATTCGGACATGCAGCGACCTAGCTTATTGATTTGCACGGATCATGAAGAAATTGGTAGTTTGTCAGCGTGTGGCGCTAATGGACCATTTTTAGACGATGTATTAAGGCGCTTGTCACCTAATCCAGAACAGTATGTGCAAGCGATGCAGCGCTCTATGTTGGTGTCAGCGGATAATGCCCACGCGCTGCATCCAAATTACGCTAGTATGCACGATGCCAATCATGCGCCTACGCTTAATAAAGGTGCGGTCATCAAGGTAAATGCTAATCAGCGTTATGCGACGAATAGCGAGACCTCTAGTGTGTATCGTGATATTGCGGCAGAAGAGAATTATACGGTACAGAGCTTTGTAGTGCGAAGTGATATGGGGTGCGGTAGTACGATTGGTCCCATTACATCAGGTGAAATTGGAGTGCCGACGATTGATATTGGTTTACCAACTTTTGCGATGCATTCTATTCGAGAGATGGCGGGCAGTCATGATGCTTATGGTCTTTATAAAGTATTGGCGCGTTTTACAAAGCGTAAAACCTTAACGGTTCGTTAATATTTTACTGTGTTGATGCAATAATGTATTAGTAGTAGATAATAAGAAATAGAATAAAAAAACGCGATAAGGGTATGACAGTTAATAGCATACTTTATCGCGTTTTTTAATCTGAGTAATAAACCCTATGGGCTAGTTTCTAGCCACGAGCCATTTATCCAATTCTTTGATTTTCTCTTCGCTTAAAGTCCCCGTTACTTCTAGTAACTGGAGTTGTTGTAAGACAAAGTTATAGCGGTATTGATGGTAAGCATTAAGCGCTTCAAATAAGTTAGATTGCGCCGCTAGTAATTCAACTAGGTTTCGTGTTCCGACTTCGTAACCTGCTTTACTGGCATCTAATGCACTTTCGCGAGATTTAATTAACACCTGTTGTGCTTTAACTTGGGCAACAGAGGTTTGTAGGTTTAGCATTAGACTACGAATACTAAGTTCAATATTCTCTAAAGCATCATCTCGTGTTTCACGGCTCGCTTCTGCTGATGCAGAAGCCGATCTGACTGACGCATTAATAGAGCCACCACTGTACAACGGCATGTTGAAGGCAAAACCCACCGATGCTTCATCATAACTACCGGTACCAGCAGCAAGGTAGTTGCCATAATCGCTGTAGTTGTAATTAGAGTGAGACACTGAAGCAACAAGAGACAGAACAGGACTACGGCCGCTGGCTTCTTTTAGTTTTATGTTGTTTTCTGCGCTTTCTACAGCAACATCAAGGATGTGCAGCTCTTTGTTGTTTTTTACGGCGGTTTCGATTAAAGATTCTATCGTGGTTTCTGGGTCCATCACGATAGGGTAATCTTTTGCTAGCTCAGGAATATCTTTAATAACGCGTTTGGTATAGCGTCTAAGGACTTTTTGAGCGTAAGCAACCGCAGAACGATCGGTTAATTCTGCTACTTTTACAGCATCGTATTCTGCCTGAGCATCTTCGAGATCGGTAATAGAGACGAGACCAACATCGTATTGCTTTTGAACCTGATCCAGCTCACTTTTGTTGCTTTTTACTTGTTCGATAGTTGTGCTCAATGTTGACTGTTTCATCAACAAGGTGAAGTAAGCAGTTAGTACGGTTAAAGATAAATCTTCTTTCGCATTTTCAAAATCAATGCCAGCACTTTTATATTCTAGTTTTGCGCCATCTAAATTGTAATTTAGTGCCGCTGAATAAAGAGGGTAGTTGAAATCAAATGATACACCGCCACTGCCAGTTCCATAGTTGTAACTAGGCGTAGCGTCTTTGGCATATCCTAGATTGGCCGACATGGAAATACTTGGGTATCGATCGCCTTCTTTGACTCGGACTTCTTCATTTTTCGCTTTGTAATTTTCTGCTGCCGCTTTTAACTCTGCGTCAGTTTGGATCGCTAATTTGTACACTTCATACAAGCTTTCTGCATGAAGCGTCGTACTGCCTATTGTCGCAGTGACTATTAGAGAAGATATAATATGCTTTTTCATGGGGGTAGTAGGCTCTTTGTATGAAATATAGCTATATTACCCTACGACGAGAAGAGATGGCAGTAGGGATAAGGGTATATCTATTATTACTAATGACCATATCATAATAAAAAACTGTCAGGTCGAATATTTATGTCAGTTAGGTGTTATTGCCTTGTTCTATTTATGAAAATTATTTATTCAATTGAATTTGATAAGTGTATTTTTGAGTTTTATTACCTTGTACTTCTCCGATGATTTGTAGGCCGCTGGCGGTGTTCTGACTGACATTTTTTCCTTTCACATGATGAATAATACCCGCTACATTTTGGTTAACAAGATAGGATTGAGTCTTATTAGAATGATTGCTAATGGTTACTTCCCATATTTGAGTAGTGGGTAGTTTTTGCGATGTACTACTAATCAAGGAGAGCTGTCCTGTTACATCAAAACTTTTATTGGTTGCTACCTGAATAGATTGCTTGGCTCTAGCGCTGGTAATATTGGTATTTTGACTTGGAATAATCAAACCATCGCGGCGCCAGAAGGTCTGATATTGCCCCGGTAGGGTGTCGTCACTTAACGTGAAGTAGAGTGTGTTTAGAAAGGTTAACGGCACCGAATTCATGTTATTCAACGAGGTGAAGACGTTACTGGTGTTGACCTTTTTATCAATGGCAGAGGTTAATGCGTTTAGTTCTACGAGCGTGTCGGAATTTGCTTTTAAATGAAGGTTGTTGAGTGGAAAGGTGATTTCGTTATTCGTGTAATCAGCCGCACTGCGTTTGCTTTGCATGACTGGCATAGTGTTTTGTCTGGCTAATACGTTGATATTACTGCGCGCAGAGTACTGTAATAGGCTTTTCGTCAGTGAAATAGGCGTTGTGGCGGCATTATGAATCGTTGCTGAGTTAATAATAGTCACGGACTCATCAGTAAAGATTAACGTGCGTTTAGGCGACCAAGATAAGTCGTTAGATTGGTAGCTGACCGTGTCTGGGTATTTCGCGTTGCTATTCTCTGTTTCTGTCTTGGTTTGCAAGGGGACTAAATAAAAGTCATTGCTAGGTAGTGTAATAACGTTATTGCTGGTCTTAAGTGCAAAACTGCCATTGCTGTTTTCAATGTTTATTAATGTTCCTCGATAAGAAAAATCACGGTGTTTATTCACGACCGTTACTTGTTTACCGAGTTGAGCCGACCAATCTTTATAATTAGTGGCGCGTATTTGTGTGATCGGTGAAAAGTGCGGAACTAAAGGTAATAAACTGTCTTGATTAACGGTTAGGCTAGGAGCTTGAGCAGTAGGAATTTGTTCCACGATTTGGCTGTTTTGGGCGTTAATGACCGCTCTAATTGGTGGTGTATTTGCTGCATTCGCCGTATTAATAAGTGGGAATAATAGGCATAAAAATGCATTCGAAACTTTCATAAAATCCTTCTTATCGACAATGATTGAGAGTCGTTCTGCTGGTGGTTGCGTGTTAATCTACGGTCGAAATATGGCATTAATCACGCAGTGTGTAAATAAAGGACTTAGAGTGGATAAACGATTATTAATTATTGATGGATTGAATTTAATACGCCGGCTGTATGCAGCGCTTGAGTCTGAACAGGACGTTGCTCGTCGAGTGGAGCGCACGCAAAGCATTTCTATTGATGCACTGGTGAAATTGATTGATCAAATTGTACCGTCTCATATTGTCGTGGTGTTTGATGCGAGCGGACAAACATGGCGCCATAAGGTTTTCCCTGAATACAAATTAGGCCGCGTACCAATGGATGATCAGCTATTAGACGCTTTACCTGATTTTGCTAATGTTTTTCGTTATAACAAGATACATTGCCTGCGTTTAGCTGGGTGGGAAGCGGATGACTTAATTGCGACTCTGGCAGTAAAAGCGGCAAATCAAGGCGTTAAATCCTACATAGTATCTACGGATAAAGGGTTTACGCAGCTGCTCGAAAACGACAATGTACTGCAGTATGATTATTTTGCAAAGCTTGGCTATGACAAGGTTTGGGTACCGGGGAAATATGGCGTACAGGCGCAACAACTTCCAGATTATTGGGCGCTCGTTGGTGATACGACTAACCGTATTCCAGGTGTTAAAGGGATTGGTCCCAAAACAGCTTTATCCATTATGGAAACTCATTCAACGATTGAAAGCATCTATCAAAACGTTGAAACCTTTACGGATCGGATACAAGGTCTATTGCGCGATAAATATGAACAATGTTTATTGGCGCGTCGCTTGGTTTCTTTAAAAACAGATGTGGAGATTGGCGTTCGTTTGTCTCAGCTTGCTTATTTGCCATGATGTGTCAGTGGGTATAAATGGTTGTTTGTAACGTGTCGAGCTCCGTAAAGATATTATTGAAAAGGCGATCAATAATAAGAGAAGCATCTTGGAAAATAATATGAGGATTTGCGTTGGTCAGGTGTTGGGAGTGTATTTCTTGTTTCATCTGCTCGACAAATGCTGTGAGTTGCTTTTTATCTTGTTGAGAAAGAAGACTATCTACCTGAACTAGGTGTTCATCTATTTTTTTAATAGTAAATATAAGCTGCTGTTGACTGTCATTATGAAACCTTTTTTTTGCGGCGACTTGTACGGATAAGGCTCTAAGTTGTCCCAATGCCTCAGTAATTTCAGGCAGTGTTTTGACGCATTGTATCGCTAATGCTTTTACTTTTTGTTTGCGGTTAGAAGTTAAATTGAACTCGTCAGACATATTCCAAAGGTTGTTTAGCAATCGAGCAATGATTCTAGAGTGAATCTGAAAGCTATCCTTGCTGTTAAGATCTGATAATTGGGTTAAATATTGCCATTGAGTGTACTGACTTTGAACGCTAAGGTGATTAGGGTAAGCACATGACTGTTCGAATTTAAGCAGGTTATGGTAACTCAGGGCAATTTCTTTTTTGAGTGCGTCTAAAGGTTGTAAAAAAGACGTTGCACCATCTAATACGCCAGAGTGCATGCCACGGTGTTGTTGGGTCAATCTAATGAGCGCAATAAGCTGCTGGGTGCCTACTAACCCTTTTAATGAGCGCTTATTGACTCGCCTAGTGGCTAAAAAATATTGAAAAATGGTTAACGCTATAATTGCCAAGCAAAAACTGGCTAATAACAGTACAAGCATCATACATCCATTTCCTTTTGGGTATTGATCAAGATAAGACTCTCTTATATTTGATCATGTTTATAGCCTTTTTGCTGTGTGTTTTTTGTGTATTTTATTGATTATATTAATTTTTTCTCAAAATTATGTGCTTCTTTGAGGTCTATTATTGCGTATTTCTTGCCATAAAAAATGGATAAATTAATCTTCTTATCATGTCTATTTTTGCTTTTATCTTGAATGTTTTTCTACAACCAAACTTCACATTGGAAAAGATGTGAAACGACCCTTACCTCATAGCACCAAGCAGATTATAATAGAGACATTTCACGAACTGGATAAATGAGATTGATATGTCAGAGGTAAGAACTCGTATTGCGCCGTCTCCAACCGGTGACCCACATGTAGGTACTGCTTACATCGCTTTGTTTAATATGGCGTTTGCCCGAAAAATGGGCGGTAAGTTCATTTTACGTATAGAAGATACTGATCAAACGCGTAGCACCCCAGAATCAGAAAAAATGATTCTAGACGCACTTCATTGGTTAGGGCTTGATTGGGCAGAAGGTCCAGATGTCGGTGGTGAATATGGCCCTTATCGTCAAAGTGAGCGTGGTGATATTTACGGTCAATACGCACTGGAGTTGGTGGAAAAAGGCCATGCATTTTATGCCTTTGAAACATCAGAAGAACTCGATCAAATGCGTATTGAGCAAAAAGAACAAGGTTTGCAGCAGAAATACGATGGTCGAGCATTGGCATTGAGCGCTGAAGAAGTACAAGCCAAGCTAGACGCTGGTGTCCCGTACGTTATTCGTATGAAGATTCCTGAAGAAGGTACCTGTGTTGTTCAAGATATGCTGCGTGGCACCATTGAAATCGATTGGTCTCAAGTCGACATGCAAGTCTTGCTGAAAGCCGATGGCATGCCAACGTATCACCTTGCTAACGTGGTGGATGATCATCTGATGAAGATCACCCATGTTATTCGTGGTGAAGAGTGGATTAACTCTGCGCCTAAGCACATCTTGTTGTACCAATATTTTGGTTGGGACATGCCAACATTGTGCCATATGCCATTGTTGCGTAACCCTGATAAGTCAAAACTATCAAAACGTAAAAACCCAACCAGTATCTTGTACTACCAACGTATGGGTTACATGGCGGAATCTGTGATCAACTACCTTGGTCGCATGGGTTGGTCCATGCCGGACGAGCGTGAAAAATTCTCTTTAGAGGAAATGATTGAGCATTTTGATATTCAGCGTGTTTCTTTAGGTGGTCCAGTATTTGATGTTGAAAAACTGAGCTGGTTAAACGGTATGTGGATTCGTGAGAATCTAACGCCTGAGACATTTGCTCAAAAATATGTTGAATGGGCGCTAAATCCTGAGTATTTGATGCAGATTATTCCGCTGATTATGCCTCGTGTAGAAACATTCTCCGATGTTGCTAATGTTGCTGGGTTCTTCTTAAAAGGTATGTTACCAATTACCAAAGAAGACTTTTCAACGGTTAAGATGGATGAAGAGACACTGCGCAAAGCGATGCAGTTTGCTTTGTGGACGCTGGAAGCGTTACGTACTTGGGAAAAAGACGCCATTTTTAACGAGCTGAAAACCTTGGCTCAAGCAATGGAAGTGAAGCCGAAAGATTTTTTTGCTCCTGTTTTTGTGGCTATTTCTGGTACTGTCGCGTCTGTTTCTGTGTTCGATTCAATGGCTATTTTAGGTTCTGATATTTCACGTTCGCGTATGCGTACTGCTGTTAATGTATTGGGTGGACCGTCTAAGAAAGAAGCGAAGCGCTGGGAAAAAGAATTTGCTGAGCTATAGTATTATGCAAAGCGATAAGGTCATGTTGTTTATTTAAAAAATGCTCTTAATCGTGATGTAAAAAAGCCGATTCAATATGAAGTGACCCCCAATAGTTGGACTATCCAATTACTGGGGGTCTTTTTATGT